>NZ_JANQOI010000128.1 GCF_028289705.1 Pelagibius sp. | reverse complement strand
GCCGACGCGCCGCGGGTGCTGATCGCCAACTCCAACCTGGTGCCCCACTGGGCCGACTGGGAGCACTTCGGGCGGCTCGATAAGCTGGGCCTGATGATGTACGGCCAGATGACCGCCGGCTCCTGGATCTACATCGGCAGCCAGGGCATCGTGCAGGGCACCTACGAAACCTTCGTGGAGGTGGGCCGCCAGCACTACGGCGGCGACCTCAAGGGGCGCTGGATCCTGACCGGCGGCCTCGGCGGCATGGGCGGCGCCCAGCCGCTGGCGGCGACCATGGCCGGCGCCTCCATGCTGGCGGTCGAATGCCAGCCCAGCCGCATCGAGATGCGCCTGACCACCGGCTATCTCGACCGCCGCGCCGATAACCTGGAAGAGGCGCTGGAGATCATCAACGAGGCCAAGGTCAGGGGCGAGGCCGTTTCCGTCGGTCTGCTGGGCAACGCCGCGGAGATCTTCCCGGAACTGGTGAAGCGGCGCATCCACCCCGACGCGGTGACCGACCAGACCTCCGCCCACGACCCGCTGAACGGCTACCTGCCGGCGGGCTGGAGCCTGGAGCGCTGGGAGCAGGAGAAGATCAAGGACCCGGCCGGCGTGGTGCAGGCGGCCAAGGAGTCCATGGCGGTCCAGGTCCAGGCCATGCTGGACTTCCACGCCCAGGGCGTGCCGACCCTGGACTACGGCAACAACATCCGCCAGATGGCCAAGGACATGGGGGTCGAGCAGGCCTTCGACTTCCCCGGTTTCGTCCCGGCCTATATCCGTCCCCTCTTCTGCCGCGGCATCGGCCCGTTCCGCTGGGCGGCGCTCTCCGGCGATCCGGAGGACATCTACAAGACCGACGCCAAGGTGAAGGAGCTGATCCCCGACGATCCGCATCTGCACACCTGGCTGGACATGGCCCGCGAGCGCATCCAGTTCCAGGGCCTGCCGGCGCGCATCTGCTGGGTCGGCCTCGGCCAGCGCCACCGCCTGGGCCTCGCCTTCAACGAGATGGTGGCCAGCGGCGAGCTCTCGGCCCCGGTGGTGATCGGCCGCGACCATCTGGACTCCGGCTCCGTCGCCAGCCCCAACCGGGAGACCGAGGGCATGCGCGACGGCTCCGACGCCGTCTCCGACTGGCCGCTGTTGAACGCAATGCTGAACACCGCGGGCGGTGCCACCTGGGTCTCCCTGCACCACGGTGGCGGCGTCGGCATGGGCTACTCCCAGCACTCCGGCATGGTCATCGTCTGCGACGGCACGGAAGCCGCGTCCAGGCGCATCGCCCGGGTGCTGTGGAACGATCCGGGCACCGGCGTGATGCGCCATGCCGATGCCGGCTATGAGATCGCCATCGACTGCGCCAGAGAACAGGGCCTGAAGCTGCCCATGCTGGACTGAAGGCGGATCTGAGACGACACTGCTTGCAGCCGAACACAGGAGAAGGATTGCACAGTGTGAGCAGCCGGCCTGACATCGCGGACCACTACACCAAGGGCGATCTCCTCACGCGGATCCAGGCCGCCCTGCGCGACGACGGCGTCGACCCGGATGCTGCCGGCGTCGCCGCCCTGGCGCCCTACGATCAGTTCCACGGCCGGGGCCTGGAGGTGACGGAGGAGATTGCCGGAACGCTTTCCGTCGCGCCGAACGACCACCTGCTGGACGTCGGCAGCGGCATCGGCGGGCCCGCCCGCTACTTCGCCGAGCGCTTCGGCTGCCGGGTCACGGGCATCGACCTGACCGAGGAGTTCTGCCAGGTCGCCCAGCGTCTGAACGCGCTTGTGGGGCTGGAGGAGCGGGTGCGCATCCACCAGGGCGATGCCCTGGCCATGCCCTTCGAGGCGGCGTCCTTCGACGGCGTCTATTCCATGAACGTCTCCATGAACATCGCCGACAGGGCCGCCCTCTACGGCGAGATCCGGCGCGTCCTCAAGCCCGGGGGCTGGCTGGTGCTGTCGGAGATCGCCCTTGGGCCCGGCGGCCCTCTCGACTATCCGACCCCCTGGGCGGAGAGCGCCGACGCCAGCTTTCTGACGACGCCGGAACAGACCGCGGAGGACCTGCGAGCCGGTGGCTTCGCAGACATCACATGGCGCGATACCCGGGAAGAGGCGCTGGCCTTCGGCGCGCGCTCGCGGGCCATGGTCGAACGCGGCGAGAAGCCGCCCCACCGCGCGGTACAGATGATTCACGGCGATGGCGCCGCCACCATGGCGGCGAACATGAACCGCGGCTTTGCGGAAGAGGCCATCCTTCCCATCGAAGTCTTCTGCCGCAAACCGGGCTGACCGCATCGCGTCGGGCGCCCAAATGGGGGGAATGCGGGACCACAACCTGCCGCTGCTGGACGGAACCCGAGGCGCCCGCGTAGAACTGTTGCATAAGGGCAATCAAGAGGGAGAACCGCGATGAAAAGACGTGCCTTTCTGAAAGCCGGCGGGGCCGGTGCCGCCGCTGTCGCCACGACCGGCCTGGCCGCGCCCGCCGTCGCCCAGGGCAAGATGCAGTGGAAGATGGTGACCGCCTGGCCCAAGAACCTGCCGGGGCCCGGCGTCGCCGCGCAGCTTCTCGCCGACCGCATCACCGCGCTGTCGGGCGGGCGCATCGAGGTGAAGCTCTTCGCCGCCGGCGAACTGGTGCCGGGGCGCGGCGTCTTCGACGCGGTCTCCGAGGGCACCGCCGAGCTCTACCACGCGGTTCCCGCCTACTGGGGCTCCAAGTCCAAGGGCATCCTGGTCTTCGGTTCGCAGCCCTTCGGCCTGCGCGCCGACGAGCAGGTCGGCTGGCTGACTCACGGCGGCGGCCAGGCGCTCTACGACGAGATGTACGCGCGCTTCGGGCTGAAGCCCTTCCTCTGCGGCAACTCCGGGCCGCAGTGGGCCGGCTGGTTCCGCAGCGAGATCAACTCCGTCGACGACCTCAAGGGCCTACGCTTCCGCACCACGGGGCTGGCTTCGGAAATGTGCGCCAAGCTGGGCATGGCGGTGCAGGCCATGGGCGGGCGCGACATGTTCCAGGCGCTGCAGTCCGGCGCCCTGGATGCCGGCGAGTTCATCGGCCCCTGGACCGATTCCGCCCTCGGCTACTACCAGGTGGCCAAGAACTACTACTGGCCCGGCGTCGGCGAGCCCTCCTCCGCCGAGGAATGCGGCGTCAATCTGAAGGCCTACGAGGAGCTGCCTGACGACCTGAAGCAGGCCGTCGCGCTGGCCTGCGAGTCGCTCTACAACCCGGTCTGGACCGAGTACACCACCAAGCACGCGCTCGCCCTGCAGAAGCTCGTCGCCGAACAGGGCGTGCAGGTGAAGATGCTGCCGGAGAGCGTGCTCGTCGCCATGGGCAATGCCGCCGGCGAGGTGATGACGGAACTGCGCGAAAGCGACGACGAACTCGTCAAGCGCATCGTCGAGAGCTTCCTCGCCTACCGGAACTCGATCTCCGATTACATGGTCTTCGCCGACAACGGCCAGATGAACGCCCGCGCGCTGGACTACACGTACTGAGAAACTGACTAAGGGGCTGGCGCGACGGCATCGCTAAGGCCATTCTCGATCCGTCACCCTCGGACTTGTTCCGAGGGTCCATGGCACCGCGGCGACCCGGTCGAACCATGGATGCTCGGGACAAGCCCGAGCATGACAGTGGGGAGAATGGCAACGGCGTTGCCTGACGGCTTGGGGGATTAACAAGAGGCGACCATGCAGCCATGGATCGACCGGCTTGAGGCGGTGAACCAGGCCGTCGGCTCGACGGTGCGCTGGCTGACGCTGGCCATGGTGCTGCTGCAGTTCGCCGTGGTGCTGCTGCGCTATGTCTTCGGCATCTCCTTCATCTTCCTGAACGAGGGCGTGCTCTACATGCACGCCGCGCTGTTCATGCTGGGCGCCGGCTACACCCTGCTGGTCGACGCCCATGTGCGGGTCGACATCTTCTACAGCCGCCGGTCCAGGCGCGGCCGGGCCCTCACCGATCTGTTCGGCGCCTTCGGCTTCCTGCTGCCCTCCATGCTGATGCTGCTCTGGGTCACCTGGCCCTCGGTGCGCAACTCCTGGGCTGTGCTCGAAGGGCCGATCTCGGTGGGCGGCATCCCCGCCTCCTTTCTCATGAAGTCGCTGATCCCCGCCTTCTGCATCCTGCTGATCGTCCAGGGCCTGGCCTGCGCCCTGCGCGACCTGCTGCGCCTGCGCGGCGCCGACGACCCGGCGTGACCGCCTACCTCGACGTTCTGATGTTCGCGGCGCTCATCGGGGCGATCCTGCTGGGCTACCCCGTTGCCTTTACGCTGACCGGCATCGCCGTGATCTTCGCCGGGCTCGGCTGGGCCTTCGGGGTCTTCGACGTCAGCCTCTTGGGCGCGCTGGGTCAACGCGTCTTCGGCCTGCTGACCAACGACGTGCTGATCGCCATTCCGCTCTTCGTCTTCATGGGCGTGGTGCTGGAAAAGAGCCGCATCGCCGAGGACCTGCTGGAGACCATGGGGCGGCTGTTCGGCAGCCTGCGCGGCGGCCTCGGCGTGTCGGTGATCCTGGTGGGCGCCCTGCTGGCCGCCTCCACCGGCATCGTCGGCGCCACCGTGGTCGCCATGGGCCTCATCGCGCTGCCCACCATGCTACGCAACGGCTACAACCCGCGTCTCGCTTCCGGGGTGGTCTGCACCGCCGGCACCCTGGGCCAGATCATCCCGCCCTCGACCCTGCTGATCATCCTCTCCGACGTCATGTCCAACGCCTATCAGCAGGCGCAGTTCCGCCAGGGCCTGTTCACCATCGACACCATCTCGGTGGGCCAGACCTTCGCCGCCGCGCTGCTGCCGGGCCTGATGCTGGTCGCCATCTACGTTGGCTACATGCTGGTCAAGGCCTGGACATCGCCGGAGGCGGCCCCGGCCCTCGCCCGCCCGGAGGCCGCGCCGTCGCGCGCCGTGGTGCTCTCGGCCCTGGTGCCGCCCTCGGTGCTGATCATCGCCGTGCTGGGCTCGATCCTCGGCGGCGTCGCGACCCCCAGCGAAGCGGCCTCGGTGGGGGCCATCGGCGCACTGCTCCTGGCCGCGTTGCGGCAGGACGGATCGCCGCGGCTGATCTATGCCGGCGGCGCCGCGCTGCTGGCGCTGGCCGTGCTCTCCCGCCTCGCGCCGGTGCGCCTGCAGCGCGCGGACGTCGGCGCCATCGACTGGCTGCTCGGCCTCCTGGCCGTCGCTCTGGTGGTCCTGGCCCTTGCCGCCGTCGGCCTGGCCCTGCGCCGCGCCTGGCGGGCCGGGATTCTGAAGCCGGTCATGACCTCCACCATGACGGTGACGGCGATGATCTTCGCCACCATCCTCACCGCCAGCGTCTTCTCCCTCGTCTTCCGCGGCCTCGGCGGCGATGCCCATGTCGAGGAGATCATCGCCGCCATGCCCGGCGGCGCCGACGGGGCGCTGCTGTTCGTCATGGCGCTGATCTTCGTGCTCGGCTTCTTCCTCGATTTCGTGGAGATCTCGGTCATCATCCTGCCGCTGGTGGCCCCGGCCCTGATCCTGCTGGGCCACGACCCGGTCTGGCTGTCGATCCTCATCGCCATCAACCTGCAGACCTCCTTCCTCACACCGCCCTTCGGCTTCTCCCTGTTCTACCTGCGCGGCGCCGCGCCCAAGGAGATCACCACCGGCCAGATCTATGCCGGGGTGCTGCCGTTCATCGGGCTGCAGGTCCTCGGCATGGCGGTTCTTTGGTTCTGGCAACCGCTGGCGACAGTGCTTCCGGAGTGGCTCTTCTAGAGCGTTGGGGATCGGTCACAGATCAACAAAATCAGCAGTTTAAATCGGTTGCTTAAAGTGACCGATTGTTGTAATGCCACAGAAATGTCATGAGCCACTGTGAGGGACGTCTCTACATTGCCAGGCAGTAGATCTGCACCGCAGACTTCAGGTCACCAAGGAGGGACCGGGTCCCCCATGCCACGTAGGATCGCTACCCTTTGCGCCCTTGCCGCGTTGGTCGTCATCGTCGCGTTCGTGCAAAGCGATCAGGGTCAGCACACCTTGGACCGGATCTTCGGGACGGCAGCGCACGGCGAACCCCTGATCGACCCGAACACCGGCCGCATCGTCACCCTGGAGACCCTGCGCGCGGAGGCCGAGTGGCGCAAGGAAACGGCCGAGAAACTCCGTCGCCTCGATTGACCCCGGCCTCAGTCTAGATCTCGTCAGTTCAGTTCTACGGTCAGCCGCCGCTCGTTGCCGGCGCGCACCTCGACGTTCGCGCGACCCCGCCACGGCCCCTGCCGGGCCAGGATGACATAGCGCCCCTGGCGCAGCAGGAAGCGGCCGTCGGCGGCCTGGCGTGTAGTCACCGGTTTGCTGAAGGCAGTGTCGCTGGCCTTGAAGACCTGCCAGTCGACGGTTTCCCGCACCGAGGGCCCGCCGCGCCCACGCACCGCGGAAACGGCGACGGCACCTGCGTTCATGTCCAGGGTATAGCTGTAGCTTCGCCCGGCGGCGACCTCGATGGTGTGTTTGACCAGCGCGTCCCGGGTTTGCGCCTGGGCCAGGTAGAAACCTTCCGGCAACGCCAGCTCGGGCTGGGCGTTCTTGGTCTCGGCGACCAGTTGCCGCCGCCCTGTGGCATCGCGCGCAAAGGTCAGGATCTGCCAGTCGACCGCGGAGGTCAGGGGCGCCGCGCCACCATGGGGCACCACCTGCAGCCGCACCCAGCCAAGCCCGTCCTCCGTGCCTCCCTGTCCGGACTCCGCGGCGCCCTGCGCGGCAACCCCCGTCGTCGAAACAACAACCCCCACCGCCAGGACGGCGATCAGCGACATCACGAAACTCAACGAACCCTGCCTGCCCACGGGCGTCCCCCCGAATCCGACTCGATGACAGAAGCGGCGCTGCGCACTATGCCGCGCCCGGCCTTTAAATGCGATGAACCATTGGCGGGATTTCGGACGGCAGCCAAAGTCGCGGGCGTGTGCGCAGGCGTGACGATGACAATGCCGTACGCACGGGGCGAGGCGCGCTATCCGCCGATCGCGATGACCGCTAGATTACCGGCATGCCGACGCCCACAGTGCTCCTTTTCGCCCCGGTCCTGGCCTTGGCCCTGACACTCGTCATCCTTCTTCGCCCCGTGGCCGCGGCCGCGCAAACTGAGGCCGTGAACCTGGAACTGCTGTTGGCCGTCGACTGCTCGTCCAGTGTCAGCGACGAGGAGTTCTCTCTGCAGATGCAGGGAATCGCCCGCGCTTTCGAGGACCCGCCGGTCCTCGCCGCCATCGAACAGATCGGCGGCCGGGGCATCGCCGTCGGCCTTCTGCAGTGGTCCAGCAGCGGCGCCCAGACCATGGCCATCGACTGGACCCGCATCGACGGGGTCGGCGGCGCCCTGGCCTTCGCAAAGGCGGTCAGACGCACAGACCGCCTCATCCCGGGCGGCGCCACCTCGCTCAGCGGCGCCCTGACCCAGGCGGTGACGGCGATCGAGCGCAACGGCTTCCTTGGCGAACGTCAGGTGATCGATGTCTCCGGCGACGGCCGCGCCAACGAAGGCGAGTCGCCGGCCCACGCCAGGGCCTATGCCAACCGGATCGGCATTACGATCAACGGCCTGGCGATCCTCAACGAGGAGCCGGACCTGACGGACTATTACCAGGCCTGGGTGGTCGGCGGGCCGGGCAGCTTCCTGCTGACCGCCAACGACTTTCACGACTTCGCCGAGGCGATGCGCCGCAAGCTCTACTTCGAGATCGTCGGCGCCCCCGTCGCCGCCGCGCCCGGCGGCGAACGCCACGGCAGCCTTCGGCAAGACCGCTGACGGGGACGGACTTAGAGCTCCAGTCCTGTCGCCTGGGCGGCGTCGAAAAGGAAATCGCGAAAGGTCTTGACCTTCGCCCGCTCCAGGGCGTCGGGCAGATAGACCAGGTGGTAGGCGAGATCGCTCAGCACCGTCACGTCGAAGGGTTTCACGAGGCGCCCGGAAGCCAGGTCCTCGGCGACCAGGGAGCTGCGCCCGAGCGCCACCCCCTGCCCTTCCGCCGCGGCATGCAGGATCACCGTCGAATCGTCGATGATCGGCCCGCGGCGCGGGTCGATGTCGGTGACCCCGGCCACCGCCAGCCACTGGATCCAGCCGTCGTGGTCGTCTTCGTGCAACAGGGTGTGATGCCGCAGGTCGCCGGGTTGACGCAGCGGCTTGTCGCCCTGCAGCAGGGAGGGCGCGCAGACCGGCGTGTAGTCCACCCGCAGCAGGAACTCCGTGGTCACGCCGTCCCAGGGACCGGCCCCGAAACGCACCGCCATGTCCACATCGTCGCGGCGCAGATCGGCCATCTGGTAGGAGTGGTGCAGGCGCAGGTCGATCTCCGGGTGGTCCGCCCAGAAGCGCGGCAGATGGTGGATCAGCCACTTCGCCCCGAAGGACGGCGTGATGGAAACGGTCAGCGTCCGCGACTCGCCCTGGCCGCGCAGGCGGCCGGCGGTCTCGGCGATCTGGGCGAAGCACTCGTTCACCACGGGATAGAGCATCGCCCCCTGATCCGTCAGCACCAGCTTGCGGGTCAGGCGCTTGAAGAGGGACGCCCCAAGATGGGTCTCCAGCGCCTTCACCTGGTGGCTCACCGCCGCCTGGGTAACGTGGAGTTCCTCCGCGGCCTTGGTGAAGCTGAGATGACGGGCACCGGCTTCGAAGGCCCGCAAGGCATTCAAGGGGGGCAGGTCTTTCACGATCCCATACCTTAGTCTGATTAATTCGATAGATGAGAAAGTGTCGTTTGTCGCCGTGGGTAGCCAACTATACTTTATTGATCTAGATAATTTTTCAAGCACTCCTTGGATCTTTCAGCTCCCCGGAGTCCAGCAAAGAGTGAGGAAAATTATGTCTGAGATCCAACATTTCTGCATGCTGCGCGCCAGCGTCAGGATGCTGCCCCCCGGCATCAGCGAACCCTTCGCCCCACAGTTTCGCCCGGTGCGCCCCCGGCGGCCCGGGCGTCTTGCCAAGGGCTGGACCCGTCTGCGCCGCTTTGCCGGGCGCCGGCTGCTGGACCTGGGCGGGCATGCCTTGCGGCTCGGGCGGCGCTGGGCCGAACCGCCGCTCGATTCCACAAGCCTCTCCGTCTTGAAGCCGGTCCGCTAACGCGATGTGTGTTTTGGCGGCGCCAGCCCGCTTCGACGCAAGTCGAAATCGCGTCAAGCCTTCTTCAAGCCAGCCAGCGCGCCAGAAAGCCGCGCAGCCAGTCCTCCATCGGCGCATCGAAGCGCCGGGCGTCGGCCAGTTGGGAGCCCTTCGCCTGGGCGCCGGGCTCCTCCAGCATGTGGGCGGCGTCGCGCATCCAGCGCTCCATCATCGGGCGGTTCACCTCGGGATGGAATTGGATGGCGTAGGCGTTGGCACCATAGCGAAAGGCCTGGTGCGGGAAGACCGTTCCGGTGGCCAGTAGTTCCGCAGAGTCCGGCACCACAAAGCCTTCGTTGTGCCACTGATAGACCTGCATGGGCGCGCCGAGGAAACCGTCCGCCGCCGGCGTCGGTTCGATCCTGACATAGCCGATCTCGTGCAGACCCTCGTCGTGCCGGAAGACCGGCGCGCCCAGGGCCCGGGCCAGCATCTGCCCGCCCAGGCAGATGCCGAGAAAGGGGCGGCCGGCCTCCGCCCAGGCGCCGATCCAGTCGATCTCGGCGCGGATGTGCGCGCTGTTCTCCCCGTCGTTGGCGCTCTCGGCACCGCCGTAGACCACCGCGGCCCTGTAATCGCTGTCGAGCGGCGGCAAGGCATCGCCGCGCCCGGGCGAACACCACTCGATGCGGTATCCCAGGTCCTGAATCATCTGGGAGGCGCGGTCGTCGCGCTGGCCCACGGGGTGATCGATCAAAAGAACCGACTGCTTCATCGAGGCTCCGTCTTTGTCGCCGTCTTCGTCACCGTCTTCGTCCGGGCGGTTTGGGCCGTCAGAAAGGCCTCCATGTGAAAGGCCGCCTGCGGGGCATCGTAGTGGTGTTCGCGGCCCACCGGGCAGGCCCGCCGCGCCAGGCAGCCGCCCGACAGGCAATCCTCCCCGGCCGGGTCGAGCAGATGGTCTGCGCAGGCCGCCACGTCATAGCCGGACTCGGAAAAGGCGTCCACCGGACAGGCGCTCAGGCAAGGCCGTTCGGCGCAACTCTCGCAAGGCGAAGCGGCCGCCGCAAGCCTCGGCAGATCCAGGGCCGGGCCCAGCGCGATGGCACCGCGATAGGCGTGCCAGAGGCCGTAGACCGGATGGATCAGCATGCCGAGCGGGGAGGCAGCGAGCCCTTCCGCCCTTTGCGCCCAGCGCAAGAAGGGATGGTAGGGCGGCCCGCCGAAGGGAAAGAGCGCAAGCCCGCCGAAGCGCGCCGCGAGTTCGCCGATCACCCGGGCGCTCCAGCGGTTCATCGGGTCCGGCCGCCCGTCCCGGGCCTCTGTCGAACGGCTGAAGCTTGGCCAGAGGCTGCCCCCGAGGTTGCCGAGCAGGATCAGGGTGCGGCTCTCGCCGCCGTCGCGCTGGGCCGGTACGCCGTCACCCGGCTCGCAGAGAAAGGCGCCGCGCAGCCGCAGGCCGCTCGCCTCGGCCGCGTTCCGGACAGCATCGAGTGCGGGACCGCGCGCGTTCACGGTTCCGTACCGTCTTCGCCCGGCCATTCGACGATGTGGTCTTCCAGGTCTTCGTCCGGGACCTCGGTCTCGCAGATCACGCGGCCACGCACCGAGATGCCCGCCTCATGCACGCTGTTGGGATCGCCAGACACCAGGGGATGCCACCAGGCGAGGTCTCGCCCTTCCGCCAGCCGCCGGTAGGCACAGCTCGGCGGCATGAAGTTCAGCCCGGCGATATTCTCCGGCGAAAGCTGAACGCAGTCCGGCACCCGCGCCTTGCGATTGGCATAGTCGCGGCAACGGCAGGTCTTTTCGTTCAGCAGATGGCAGGCAACATCGGTGTGCTCGATGGCGCCGTCGTCCGGGTCTTCCAGCTTGATCAGGCAACAGCGCCCGCAGCCGTCGCAGAGGGCCTCCCACTCCGCCGTGGTCATCTCGGCCAGCGCCTTGCGCTGCCAGAAGGGGCGCCGATCCATGTCCATGGAGAAAACCTAGCGCCGCGCTGCGCTGCTTCCAAGCCGCGCGAGGGTACGGGTGGCTCGGCCTCAGGCTGCCGGGCGCATGGCCTGGGCGGGAAGCTGGATGTCGAAACGGCGGCGGATCTCCGCGTCGAGATCCGGGGAGATGGCCTCAGGCCAGTGTTCGGCCAGCACCTTGCGGGCCCGTTCCCGCGCCGCCTCGCGGATGTCGCGGCCGCCCTTCAGTTCCCAATCGTCGCGGTTATCCCGGTCCAGAAGGCTGGGATAGAGGTATTCGCTGTTCATCAGCGCCAGGGTCTGCGCATGGCCGAGGAAGTGGCCGGGGCCCTTGCAGACCTCGTCGATCACCGCGACGGAGAGCGAGTCCGCACTCACCTCGATGCCTTTCAGCATGCGCATGATCCCGCCGTTCACGTCGTTGTCGATGACGAACTGCTCATAGGCGACGGTCAGCAAGCTCTCCAGGAAGCCGGCGGAGTGGTGGATGTAGTTGGAGCCGGCGAGCGCCGCCGCCAGGCCGGTGATCGCCTTCTCCGCGCCGGCCTGGGCATCGGGCACCTTGGCATCGGAGATGCCCGAGGAGTTGTAGATCGGGATACGCACGTGCTGGGCGATCTGGGCACAGGCGGCGTGCAGCAGGGCGAACTCCGCCGAGCCGCCGACGAAGGCGCCGCTGCGCAGATCCGCCTGCGCCGGCACGCAGCCCATCATCAGCGGATGGCCCGGGTTCAACAGGTTCACGTAGACGATGCCGGAAAGCTGCTCGGCGGTGATCTGCACCAGGGTGCCGGCCAGCGCCGCCGGCGAGGTCGCCCCCGCCTGGGGCGCTGAGGAAATCGCCACCGGCAGCTTGTGGGCGACGATCTGGTCGAGGATCTCCACCGTCTCCGTCGCGTAGCGCAGCGGGCTCACGGTCCAGCAGTTGCTGTAGGAGATGATGGGGCGGCGGTCCAGGGACTCAGGCCCGCCGGCCAGGATCTCCGCCATCGCCCTCTGCTCGGCCACCTTCTCCGGCAGATAGGCATTGGCCATGACGTGCTTTTCAGTGGCGGCCAGGCAGGCATAGAACTGATTGATGTCGATCTGTTCGTTGGGCAGGTCCCGCGGCACCACCGGGCGCATGTAGAAGTGAATGTGCTCCAGCGTGTCGCAGAGCCGCCCGATGTCGTAGTTGTCGGCCAGGCGCGTTTCGCGGACCCGGCCGTCCAGATCCAGGATCTTCACCGCCTGGCCGCCGGTCCCCATATAGACCCGCCGTCCGCCCAGATGCAGGTCGTGATCCGCATTGCGGCCGGCCAGCAGCACCTCGCTGACCGTGGTCTCCAGGCCCTGCTCGATGAGCTTCTGGCCGATGTAAACGCGGTTGGCATCCTCGTCGATACGGCAGCCGGCGGCCCGAAAGACCTCCCGGCAGGGACTTGGCGCGACCTCGATGCCGGTGCGCTCCAGCACCTCGATGGCCGCATCGACAATGCGTGGGATGTCGGCTTCGCGCAGCGGCCGGTAGGTCCCGCCGGCCAGCCCGGCCGGGGCGACCGGATCGACGGTGCGTTCGGCGGAGCGCTGTCTGCGGCTGGCCGCCCCCTGGCGCCCGCCGGCCCTGGTCCGCCGTCCGCCCGCTCTTCTTTCAGCCGCCATGCCCGCCGTGCCCGCCTTGTGTCGTCACCGCGCCAAGCTTGGCGCTTTGCCCGGGCCGCGCTGTCCCCGATCCGACAGTTAGTGTCGCGGCGGCAGACCGAAGCCTCGCAGGGTTAGGCGGCGCGCACCTCGGCGATGAACTGCTCGACCTCGCGCCGCAGGGTCTCGGACTGTGCCGCGAGGTCTCCGGCGGCGCTGAGCACCGCGCCGGCCGATGCCCCGGACTCCCCGGCCGTCTGGGTGACCGAGGCGACGTTGCCGGCGACCTGCTGCGTGCCGGCGGAGGCCTGTTGCGCATTGCGGGCGATTTCCTGGGTCGCCGCCCCCTGTTCCTCCACCGCCGCGGAGATGGAGCCGGCGATCTCGTTGATGTGTTCGACGGTCTCGGCGATTGCCTTGATCGCCGAAGCCGCATCCGTGGTCGCAGACTGGATCTCACCGATCTGCTGAGAGATCTCCTCGGTCGCTTTGGCCGTTTGCGTCGCCAGGGACTTCACCTCGTTGGCGACCACGGCAAAGCCCTTGCCGGCCTCGCCGGCGCGGGCAGCCTCGATGGTGGCATTGAGGGCCAGCAGGTTGGTCTGCTCGGCGATATCGGAGATCAGGCTGACCACCTCACCGATCTTCTGGGCCGCGTCGACCAGCCCCTCCACCTTGCTGTTGGTGCCCCGCGCGTCTTCCACGGCCTGGTTTGCCGTGTCGGAGGAGCGGGTGACCTGGCGGGAGATTTCCTCGATCGAGGACGACAGCTCCTCGGCCGCCGAAGCGACGGTCTGCACGTTGGTCGAGGCTTCTTCCGAGGCCTCCGCGGCGGCGTGGGCCTGTTCCTCGGTCTTGTCCGCGGCGCCGGACATGGACTTCGCTGTCGTCTGCATGGCCCCGGCGGTGGCGGAGACGGACTCGACGACGGATTTGACGCTGGACTCGAAGCTGTCGGCGAGCCGGTGCATGGCCGCCCGCTTTTCTTCCTCCGCCCGCGCGGCAGCTTCGCGCTTTTCCTGTTCCAGGCGCCGTTGCTCCTGGGCATTAGCGCGGAAGACCTGGACCGTATCCGCCATGGCGCCGATCTCGTCGTGACGGCCGACCCCGTGGATCTCGACCTCCAGATCGCCGGCGGCCAGTTTGCGCATACAGTCGATCATGCCGGTGATCGGCCGGGTGATGCTGCGCGCAATCAACACCGACGTCAGGGCGATGACGACCAGAATGGCGGCGATGGTGCCGGCAGTGACCACCGCCTTGCGCCAGAAGATGGCGTCCAGGTCGTCGATGTAGACGCCGGTGCCGATGATCCAGCCCCAGGGCTCGAAGCCCTTGACGTAGGACTCCTTGGCCACCGGCTCTTCCCTATCCGGTTTCGGCCAGAGGTAACCGACGAAACCGGCCTGCCGGTCGCGCACCACCTCGACGAACTCCATGAACAAGAGGTTTCCGGCCTTGTCCTTGAAGCCAGAGAGATCCTTGCCGTTCAGCTCCGGCTTGATCGGATGCATGACCATGGCCGGCTGCATGTCGTTGACCCAGAAATAGTCGGAGCCGTTGTAGCGGATGTCGCCGATGGCGGTCAGCGCCAACCGCTGTGCCTCCTCCTCGGTGATCTCGCCGGCCTCGGCACGCTGGTGGTTCGCCGCGGCGATGGCCACGGCGCTTTCGACCAGCTGCCGCAGTTCGTTGCGCTTCTGATCCACCAGAGAGCCGCGCAGGTCGACCAGCATGACGCCGGCGACGATGGCCAACCCGAGCGCCGAAAGCGCAATCAACATCGATATGCGGTGGACGATCCGGAAAGACCGAAGAACCTTGAGCGGCATGGAGCCCTCTCCTCATCAAGCGTGCCTACCCGGGGCGGACCCTAACCACGTGGACCTTAAGCAAACGTTTAAGCTAACTCATTGTTTTTTCGAAGTTTCTACTATACCGCTCGCTTCAGTTGAATAAGAAACAGGGCCGACTCCATGTTTGCCTGTGTCGCTCGAAATCGAGCGGATCAGAGCGTCCCGCCGACCCTCTTCTGAACCCCGAAAGGGTAAAGCACGGGATGGCTTTCTGCCCCTGCCCGCGCCGTCGCCCGAACAGCAAGGCGATCAAGGAGTGGCTTTATGGTCCGCCAAAAGGATGCTATGACTGACCAAGTTGTATATACAACTTCGGGGGACCAGAGATCATGGCTGTGCCGGGGGACCGCTTTGCGCTGAGAGCCGGCGCCCTGACGCTGCAGGACCTGCGCGGCTTCTGGGCGGAGGCCCGTCCTCTCGCCCTCGATCCGGCCAGCTATGAGGCCATCCGGCGGTCGGCGGACAGCGTCGCGGCGGTCGTGGCCGAAGGCCGCACCGTCTACGGCATCACCACTGGCTTCGGCAGCCTGGCGCGGCAGACCATCGGCCGCGACCAGGTGAGCGAACTGCAAAGCCGGCTGGTCAGGT
The DNA here is from genome assembly GCF_028289705.1 of Pelagibius sp. Lineage (GTDB taxonomy): Bacteria > Pseudomonadota > Alphaproteobacteria > Kiloniellales > Kiloniellaceae > Pelagibius. The sequence continues at coordinate 48,583 of NZ_JANQOI010000128.1, read as the reverse complement.
CGCACAGCACCGGCGTCGGGGCGCCGCTGGACGACCGCGTCGTGCGCCTCATCCTGCTGATGAAGGTCAACGCCCTGGCGCGCGGCCATTCCGGCATCCGTGCCGAGGTCCTCGACCGCCTGATCCTCCATCTCAACGAAGAGCTCTACCCGGTGATCCCGGCGAAGGGATCGGTGGGCGCCTCCGGCGATCTCGCGCCCCTGGCCCATCTCTCATCGGTCCTGCTGGGCGAGGGCGAAATCCGCCACCAGGGAGAGATCCGCCCGGCGGGGGCGGTGATGGCGGAGCGCGGGTTGCCGCCCATCGAACTGGCGGCCAAGGAAGGGCTGGCCCTCCTGAACGGCACCCAGGTCTCCACCGCCCTGGCCTTGCATGGACTGTTCATGGCCGCGGACCTCTTCAGCGCGGCGCTGACTGCGGGCGCCCTGTCGGTCGACGCCGCCCTAGGCAGCGACACGCCCTTCGATCCGCGCATCCACGCGCTGCGCGGCCATGCCGGCCAGATCCAGGTGGCGGCCTGGCTGCGTGAGCTCCTGGCCGACAGCGAGATCCGCCACTCCCACCTCGACTGCGACCGGGTGCAGGACCCCTATTCCCTGCGCTGCCAGCCCCAGGTCATGGGCGCGGTCATGGACCTGCTGCGCAACGCCGCGGCGACCCTGGCGGTGGAGGCCAATGCCGTCTCCGACAATCCGCTGGTCTTTCCCGACAGCGGCGAGGTGCTCTCCGGCGGCAACTTCCATGCCGAGCCGGTGGCCTTCGCCGCCGACACGACCGCCATGGCGCTGTCGGAAATCGGGGCGCTCTCGGAGCGCCGCATCGCCCTGCTGGTCGATGCCACCATGAGCGCCCTACCCGCCTTTCTGGTGGCCGAGCCGGGGCTCAACTCCGGCTTCATGATCGCCCATGTGACCGCCGCCGCCCTGGCCTCGGAGAACAAGATGCTGAGCCACCCGGCCAGCGTCGACAGCCTGCCGACCTCGGCCAATCAGGAGGACCACGTCTCCATGGCCACCCACGGCGCCCGCCGGCTTTCCGAGATCGCCGACAACGTGGCCCACATCCTGGCCGTGGAACTGATGGCGGGCGCCCAGGGCATCGACCTGCGCAAGCCGCTGAAGACCTCTCCGAAGCTGGCTCAGGCCATGGGCGCGATCCGCGAGCGGGCGGATTTCCTGGGCGACGACCGCCTGCTGGCCCCGGACATCGCCGCCCTGGCAGAGCTGGCCAACAGCGGCTGGTTCTCCAAGCACCTGCTGATGGGCGACTGCCTGACTGACCTCTAAGGCGCCCTCGAGGTCCGTCAGGTCAGCGCCGGCCATCGCCGCTGGACGCACGCCGAAAAGCGCCTATATACTGTTCGTGGCAGAGGATTTGTTGGCACTCAAACGGACCGCGCAAGACGGCCGGCGGGTGGCTTTCCCAAGGTTTCGAACTCCCCAGGGGTGACCAACTTGTCCAGCCTTTCCGAACAGTCCCGAAGTGAGATGCCGCCGGCGGCGGCGGCCAGCTTCATTCTCGACGACCAGGTTCAGCACCTGCTGCGCCGGGCCCACCAGCGCGCCTCGGCGATCTTCCTGTCCGTCCTAGCCGATGCGCAACTGACACCGACCCAGTTCTTCGCTCTGGCGCGGCTTTATGAGACCGGCAAGCTCTCGCAGAACCGCCTCGGCCGCCTGGCGGCCATGGACCCGGCGACCATTCAGGGCGTCATCCGGCGCCTGCAGGAGCGTGGCTTCATCGAGCGCCTGCCCGATCCCAACGACCGCCGGCGCATGGTCCTCAGCCTTTCGCCGCTGGGGCAGGAGACCGTGGCGGCATTGCTCGCCGACGCCCAGAGCATCGGCGAGGAGATTCTCTCGCCGCTCGATGCCGAACAGCGGCGGACCTTCCTCAGCCTGCTGAAAAAACTGGTCTGACGGAACTGGCCGAACCGATCACCCAACCGTCCAGGTGTGGCCCTTGTGCAGCAGGTCAGCCAGGCTCGCGGGGCGCGCGCGGTGCACCGCCTTCACCTCTTCCACCACGCTGGCTTCATAGCTGCTCGGCGCCGGATCGCAGAACAGCACGCCGAGGGCGACCGGTAGGTGGGGTGGCTGCATGGCGGCCAGCAAGCCTGCCATGGCACGGTCGGTTTCGTCGTGCACCAGGATGTCCGCCTCGCCGATACCGTCCTCGCCCAGGGTGACCGCTTCCAGGGCCAGCCGGCCCGGCTTCAGCCTGAGGCCCCGGTTGCCCTCCTTGCCGAAGAGCATCGGCTTGCCGTGCTCCAGATGGATCTGTGCGTCGGCCGCCACGGCACGGTCGGTGAAGTCGCCGAAAGCGTTGTCGTTGTAGACCAGGCAGTTCTGGAAAATCTCCACCAGGGAGGCGCCGCGGTGCGCACGCGCGCGCTTCAGGACCTCCGGCAGATGCTTCTGCAGGGTGTCGACGGAACGGGCGAAGAAGCGCGCACCCGCGCCCAGCGCGAAGGAACCGGCGGAGACCGGCGTGTCCAGCGAGCCCCCGGGGGTGGAGGGAGAGCGGGTGCCGACCCGGGAGGTGGGCGAGTACTGCCCCTTGGTCAGGCCGTAGATCTCGTTGTTGAACAGGAGAAGCTGCAGATCGACGTTGCGCCGCAGGACGTGAAGCAGATGATTGCCGCCGATGGAGAGCGAGTCGCCGTCGCCGGAAACCACCCAGACATCGAGTTCGGGATTGGTCAGCTTCACGCCGGTGGCGATGGCCGGGGCGCGGCCGTGGATGGTGTGAAAGCCGTAGGTGGAGAGGTAATAGGGAAAGCGCGCCGCACAGCCGATCCCCGAGATGAAGACGGTCTTGGCGGTATCGGCCTCCAAATCCGCCAGAGTCTTCTGCACCGCCTTCAGGATGGCGTAGTCGCCGCAGCCCGGACACCAGCGCACTTCCTGATCCGAGGCGTAGTCCTTGGCTGTCTTGGCCGTCTTGGCCGGCGCCGTTGCGATGTTCATCTCAGGCCTCCAGGCGGGCGCGCACCGCCGCCTCTATCTCGACGATCTTGAAGGGCTTGCCGGTCACCTTGCTGAGGCTTTCGGCCGGCACCAGGAACTCGCTGCGCAGCAGGGTGACCAATTGGCCGTCGTTCATCTCCGGCACCAGGATCTGCTCAAAGCCGCCCAGCAAGCCACCCAGGTTGCGCGGTAATGGCCAGATGTGGCGCAGGTGCAGATGGGCCACCGAGAGCCCTTCGTTGCGCAGGTTGTCGACGGCCCGGCTGATGGGGCCGTAGGTCGAGCCCCAGCCTACCACGACCAGTTCTTCATCCGGCCCGCCCTGCTCGAGCCTCTGCTCCGGCACGTCCTCGGCGACCCGCAACACCTTGTCGCGGCGCAGGTCGGTCATGCGCTGGTGGTTCAGCGCATCGTAGGAGATGTTGCCGCTGTCGCTGGCCTTTTCGATGCCGCCGATGCGGTGCTCCAGATCCGGCGTGCCCGGCACCGCCCAGGTGCGGGCCAGGGTCTCCGGATCCCGCTTGAAGGGATGGAAGCCCTCCGGCTCCCGTTCGAAGGCCACCGGAAAGCGCGGCAGCGTTTCGGCATCCGGAATGGCCCAGGGCTCGGCCGCGTTGGCGATGTAGCCGTCGCTGAGCAGGATCACCGGGGTCATGTAGTGGGTGGCGATGCGCACCGCCTCGATGGCCACCTCGAAGCAGTCGGCCGGCGAGCGGGCGGCGAGCACCACCAGCGGGCTGTCGCCGTTGCGCCCGAAGACGGACTGGTACAGATCGGACTGCTCGGTCTTGGTCGGCATGCCGGTCGAGGGCCCGGCGCGCTGGGAATTCACCACCACGAGCGGCAGCTCCGCCGAGATCGCCAGGCCCAGGGCCTCGGTCTTCAAGGCGACGCCCGGGCCGGAACTGGAGGTGACGCCGATGCCGCCGGCATAGGAAGCGCCGATGGCTGCGCAGACGGCGGCAATCTCGTCTTCGGCCTGAAAGGTCACCACGCCCATGTCCTTCAGCCCGGCCAGAGAATGCAGCAGGGAGGAGGCCGGGGTGATGGGATAGGAGCAGAAGACCAGCTTCAGCGCCGCCGCCTCGGCCCCCGCCACGAGGCCCCAGGACAGCGCCTCGGCGCCGGTGATGTTGCGGTAGAGGCCCGGGGCGATCTTCGCCTCGGGCACCTCGAAGGCGGCCAGGTCCTCGCCCATCTCCGCGGTCTCGCCGAAGGCATGGCCGGCATTGAGGGCGGCGATGTTGGCCTCGGCCAACTCGGGGCGCTTGGCGAACTTCGTCTGCAGCCAGTCCTGGGTCGCCTTGCGCTTGCGCCCGAACATCCAATAGACGAGGCCCAGCGCCCACATGTTCTTGCAGCGCAGGGCCTCCTTCTTGCTGAGGCCGGAGTCCTTCACCGCATCGAGGGTCATCTGCGACATGTCGACCTCGACGACCCGGTAGGTCTCCAGGCTACCGTCCTTGCGGGGGTCGGCGGCGTAGCCGGCCTTGGTGAGGTTGCGCTCGCTGAAGGCCCCGGAATCGAGGATCAACAGGCCGCCCGGCATCAAATCCGGCAGGTCGACCTTGAGGGCCGCCGGGTTCATGGCGACCAGCACGTCGAGGGCATCGCCGGAGGTCTTGATCAGGCGCGCGCCGAAATTGATCTGAAAGGCAGAGACGCCGAAGGTGGTGCCGACGGGCGCGCGAATCTCCGCCGGAAAGTCGGGAAAGGTCGCCAGGTCGTTGCCGGCCAGCGCCGTCGATAGGGTGAACTGACTGCCTGTCAGCTGCATCCCGTCGCCGGAATCACCGGCAAAGCGCACGACCGCCGATTCGAGGACCCGACGCCCCGAGGGTTCGGCCTTTAGCGCCGTCGAACCTTCCATTCCCATGACCTCTCACTGAATAAAGACGCGATGCCGCGCCGGCCCGCTGCCACGGCGAGACTATGGCCCCGGAACCCCGGTTTGGCCATCGCCATCTCTCCTAAAAGATCATAGGCAGCGGTAGAATGCTTTAAAATCACAATTTCTGTATGTGTATCGGTCAGTCGGCCTCGTCCCGCTGGGCGGCGCGGGGCTCGTTCAGGACGGCCAGCATTTCCGCCACCCGGATCAGTTTTTTGCGCGGCATCCCGGGCTCGGCCGCCGCCTCCTCCGCCGCCTCGATGGCTTTCCAATCTTCGTAGCTGATCCAGGCGACACCACGTTCGTCCAGCAAATCCTCCAGGGCCAGCCGCCCGGACCCGGAGGTCCGCGAGGGGCCTGCCTCCGTCAGGTCGGCTTCGATGTGGGCGGCGATCTCGTCGGCATCGGGCTTGTTGGTGCCGATCACGCCGGTGGGGCCACGGCGCGCCCAGCCGACGACGTAAAGCCCCTTGGCCACCCGGCCGCGGCGGTTGGTGACGACGCCGCGGTTGGCATCGAAGGGCAGCCCGTTCAGGGGCCGCGAGCGGGTCCCGATGGCCGCCACGATGGCGCCGCAGGGCAGGTCGAAGGTCTCCCCGGTGCCGACGACGTTGCCGGCTTCCAGGCGCGTCCGCTCCAATCGCAGCCCCTCCACGCGGCTCTCCCCCAGAACCTCCACCGGACGGCTGAAGAACTTGAAGTGCAGGCGTTTGCGCTTTCCGGCGCCGGACAGGGCGGCAAAGCTGCGCAGGGTGTCCAGGTTCTTCGCCTGAAGGCGGCGGTCGCGTTCGCTGGCCTCCGCCGCCGGCTCCTCGGGCAATTGGCCGGGATCGACGACCGGCAGGCAGTCGGCAAGCTGCGCCATCTCGCGCAGTTCGACATTGGTGAACTTCGCCTCCAGGGGACCGCGGCGCCCGATCAGGTAGACGTCCTTGATCGGCGCTGCGTGCACCGCCTCGCCGGCGTAGTCCGGCAGATCGGTGGTCGCCATTTCACCGGGCGTCTTGACCAGCACGCGGGCGATGTCCAGGGCGACGTTGCCGTTGCCGATGATGGCGACACTCTCGGTCTCCAGGTCGGGGGCCAGGTCGCGGTGGGCCGGATGGCCGTTGTACCAGCCGACGAAGGCCGCCGATCCGTAGACCCCCGGCTTGTCGCCGCCGGGGATCTTGAGCTCCCGGTCCAGGGGGGCGCCGATGGCGATGATGACGGCGTCATAGATGCGGCGCAGTTCGCTCAGTGCCACATCCCGTCCCACTTCGACGTTGCCGTAGTAGTGGACCGCCTCGTCTTTCGCGGTGCGCTCATAGGCGCGGACGACCCGCTTGGTCGACTGATGGTCCGGCGCGACGCCGAACCGTATCAGCCCAAAAGGGGTCGGCAGACCCTCGATCAGATCGATACGGAAATCCAGGCTGGACCGCAACAAAGCCTCAGCGGCATAGAAGCCGCTCGGCCCAGCGCCAATGATCGCCACGCTGAATGGCATGATCTCCCCGAATCCGGCCTTTCCAACCGTCCCCTTGGGCCAGATCCTTCCATTGCCGTTGCGCGATGGCAAGGGGGCCCAAGGTCTCTTTTCCTGGTTCGACGGCCGCCATCATTGCGCCCCTCCCCGGGCATGAGAATGACCCCGATCAATTGATCACAGACTATTGAAGCCGCGTGCCTTGCCCGCCTGTGACTAAATTCCCCGCCCGATCCGATGGCGCCGACAGGGCCCCCGTGGCAGGGCCGGAATGGGCTGTTCTGCGGGCTCCCGACCGCCCCCCGAAACCCGGCGCAAGGCATTGACTTCACTTCCCTTTCTGGGATGTCGCGTTTCAGACACGAACTGTCGCCGAAGGTGAAGCCGAGGGTACCTCGCCAACGTCACAAATGATGCGGCGGGGCACGTGGCCCCAGGGCGCGCCTGCCAAGGGGGTTGTGTGCGCTTGGCGCAAGGGTGGAACCATGGCCGACGAAGACGATCTCGATCTCAACAGCCTTGACGACGAAGAACTCGTCAAGCAGATGCACGACGACCTCTATGACGGTCTCAAGGAAGAGATCGAAGAGGGCGTCCACATCCTCCTGGGCCGCGGCTGGGCACCTTACAAGGTCCTGACCGAGGCGCTGGTCGAGGGCATGCGCATCGTCGGCATCGACTTCCGCGACGGCATCCTCTTCGTGCCGGAGGTGCTGCTGGCGGCCAACGCCATGAAGGGCGGCATGACGATCCTGCGCCCGCTGCTGGCCGAGACCGGCGCCCCCAAGCTCGGCACCATGGTGATCGGCACCGTCAAGGGCGACATCCACGACATCGGCAAGAACCTCGTCTCCATGATGATGGAGGGCGCCGGCTTCGACGTGATCGACCTGGGCATCAACAACCCGGTCGAGAACTACCTGGAGGCCCTGGAAGAGCACAAGCCGGACATCCTCGGCATGTCCGCCCTGCTGACCACCACCATGCCGTACATGAAGGTGGTCATCGACACCATGAAGGAAAAAGGCATCCGCGACGACTATGTGGTGCTGGTCGGCGGCGCGCCGCTGAACGAGGCCTTCGCCGAGGCCGTCGGCGCCGATGCCTACTGCCGCGATGCCGCGGTGGCGGTGGAAACCGCCAAGGACTTCATGAAGCGCCGCCACAACCAGTCCAAGGGCGCCGCCTGAGCGCCCGGTCGCGCGTAACCGCCGACCCCCTAGGAGTGCCGACTGCATGCCTGCCATCGAGCCAGTCGTGGAGTGTCCGGAGCGCACCCTGCTGATTGCCTGCGGGGCGCTGGCCCGCGAAGTGGTGGAACTGATCCGGGTCAACGCCTGGCGCCACCTGACCGTGAGCTGCCTGCCGGCCTCCTGGCACAACACGCCGGAGAAGATCCCCGGCGCGATCCGCGAGCGCATCCGCACCGCGCGGGAACGTTACGACCGCATTTTCGTGCTCTACGGCGACTGCGGCACCGGCGGAGAGCTGGACCGGGTGCTGGAAGAGGAAGGGGTGGAGCGGATCGAGGGGCCGCACTGCTACTCCTTCTTCGCCGGCAACCAGGTCTTCGACGCCCTGGCCGAGGCCGAACCCGGAACCTTCTACTTGACCGACTACCTGGCGCGGCACTTCGACCGGCTGATCATCCAGGGGCTCGGCATGGACCGCCATCCGGAGCTGGAGGCGCTCTACTTCGGCAACTACACGAAGCTGATCTATCTGGCGCAGACCGAGGACCCCGACCTGCAGGCCCGCGCCGAGGCCGCCGCAGCACGTCTCAACCTCACCTACGAATACCGCTTCACCGGCTATGGCGACATGGCCCGCTTCCTGGAGCAGAAGGTGGACTTGCCGCAGGAGCCGGCCTCATGGCTCAGCTGACCGTCGTCTACTGGCGCGACATTCCCGCCCAGGTCATCGTCAAGGCCGGGCGCAAGAATGCGAAGGTCCAACTGACTGAACGCTTCGAGAAGGCCATCGACCGGGCGGCCATGCGCGCCAAGCTGCACGGCAGCGACGCCTATCTGGCGGAGTGGCGCCGCGGGGCCCCGAGCGACTGCGGCGACGACCTGCAGGCCGAAGCCGACGCGGCGGCCAGCCGGCTGGAAAACGAATACGACGATGCCCGCCTGGCGGAGTTGGTGGCCGCAGGCGGGCAGAGTTCGGCATAGTAGCGTAAGAAGGAAGCCTGGGATGTTTGCTGTGAGCAATGCCAACACGGTCGACAGGGCCGCAGAAGAGACCCGCCAGCAGATCGTCGATCTGATGCAGGACTTTACCGTCGAGACGACGCCGGGCTCGGCCACCAAGATCGCCGACTACCGCGACCATCTGCGCCCCGGCGCCCGGGTGGCCGTCACCTTCCTGCCCGGCTCCGACTTCGCCGACACCGTCGCCACGGCAAAACGCCTGCGCGAGGAGGGCTTCGAGCCGATGCCCCACTTCGCCGCCCGCTCCATTCCCAGCCGCGCGGCCCTGGAGGACTACCTCAAGACCCTGAAGGACGCGATGGACCTGCGCCACGTCGTGACCCTGGCCGGCGCCGTCGACTCGCCGCTGGGGCCCTTCGAGAGCTCCATGGACATCCTGGAGACCGGACTCTTCGACCGCTACGGCATCGAGACAATCGGCGTCGCCGGGCATCCGGAAGGCAGCCCGGACATCTCGCCGGAAGGGCTCAGCCAGGCGCTGGCCTGGAAGAACGCCTTTGCCGAGCGCAGCGACGCCAGCCTCTACATCGCAACCCAGTTCTGCTTCGAGGCGGCGCCGATCATCGCCTGGGACAAGGCGATCCAGGAAGCCGGCAACCGGTTGCCGATTCACATCGGCATCCCCGGCCTTGCCACCATCAAGACCCTGATCAATCACGCCAAAGCCTGCGGCGTCGGCCCCTCGATGCGCTTCCTCACCCGCCAGGCCCGCAACGTGGCCCGACTGATGACCGTGAACGCGCCGGACAAGCTGCTGCTGGACCTCGCCCGCTACAAGGCGCTGGACCCCGACTGCGGCATCACCAGGGTGCATGTCTATCCGCTGGGCGGCCTGCGCCGCTCTGCGGCCTGGAGCTACGCGGTGGCCGACGGCGCGCTGGAACTGAAGCCTCGCGACAAGGGTTTCAGCGTCACGCGCCACATCGAGTAGGCGAAAAGCCGGTCTCCGGCCGATCTTTGCGCGATTCGGCCACTCCGGGTCGCCTTTGCGTCAGCCGGTGCCGGCAAAAGGGCCGCATATCGCCCCATCGCAGACATTCGGCGTATTTGCCGCGCCGGGCATCCCTTGCCCGGCTGGACAGGAGTTGAAGAGAGATGGCCAAAACGGTCGTGAGTTCGGCAACCAAGGAAGTGGTGATCGGCTTCGACCGCCCCTTCTGCATCATCGGTGAGCGCATCAATCCCACCGGGCGCAAGAAGCTGGCGGCGGAGATGGCGGCCGGCGACTTCAGCACCGTGGAGCAGGACTGCATGGCCCAGGTGGCCGCCGGCGCCCACATGCTGGACGTCAACGCGGGCATTCCGCTGGCCGACGAGCCGGCCATCCTGGCCCAGACCATTCAACTGGTGCAGTCGCTCACCGACGTTCCTCTCTCCATCGACTCCTCCATCGTCGAGGCGCTGGAAGCCGGCCTCTCCGTCTATCAGGGCAAGGCCCTGGTGAACTCGGTGACCGGCGAGGAGGAGCGGTTGGAGAGCGTCCTGCCGCTGATCAAGAAGCACGGCGCCGCCGTGGTCGCCATCTCCAACGACGAGACCGGGATCTCCGAGGACCCGGACGTGCGCTTCGCCGTCGCCAAGAAGATCGTCGAGCGCGCCGCCGACTACGGCATCCCGGCCGCCGACGTGGTGGTGGACCCGCTGGTCATGCCCATTGGCGCCCTGGGCGGTGCCGGGCGCCAGGTCTTTTCCATCGTCCGGCGCCTGCGCGACGAGCTGGGCGTCAACACCACCTGCGGCGCCTCCAACATCAGCTTCGGCCTGCCCAACCGCCACGCCCTGAATGCCGTCTTCCTGGCCATGGCCGCCGGTGCCGGCATGACCTCGGCCATCCTCAACCCGCTGCACGAGGAAGAGATGGCCGGTCTGCGCGCCGCCGACGTGCTGCTCAACCACGACAAGGATTGTCAGACCTGGATCCGCCGCTACCGCGATCCGAACGCCGGTGGCGGCGAGGCCGCGGGCCGGCGCGGGGAGCGGCGCCGGCGCCGGGGATAGGAGATCCCTTGATCGATAAAGCCCTCGTTGTCTTTACGCCTTCCGGAAAGCGTGGCCGCTTTCCCGTAGGTACGCCGCTGTTGAAAGCGGCGCAAAGCTTGGGGGTGGATATTGACTCGGTCTGCGGCGGGCGCGGCCTCTGCGGCCGCTGCCAGGTCACGGTCGGGCTGGGCGAGTTCGCCAAGCACGGGATCACCAGCCGCGCCGACCACGTCTCCGACCGCCGGGTCACGGAGGAGCGCTATGCCACCAAGAAGGGCATGGCCGAGGGGCGCCGCCTCTCCTGCCAGACCCTGCTGCTGCGCGACGTGGTCATCGACGTCCCGGCCGACAGCCAGGTCCACAAGCAGGTCGTGCGCAAGCGCGCCGAGGTGCGCGACATCGAGCTGGACCCGGCCATCCGCCTGCACTACGTGGTGGTCCAGGAACCGGACATGCACAACCCCAGCGGCGACCTGGAGCGCCTGCTGGCGGCGCTGGAGGACCAGTGGGGCCTCAGCGGCCTGGAAGCCGACCTGCGCATCCTGCAGAACCTGCAGAAGACCCTGCGCGCCGGCAACTGGCAGGTCACCGTCGCGGTCCATCGCGGCCAGGTGATCACCGCCATCTGGCCGGGCTTCCACGACCGGCCCTTCGGTCTGGCCGTCGACGTCGGCTCCACCACCATCGCAGCGCATCTCTGCAATCTCTCCACCGGCGAGGTGGTCGCCTCCTCCGGCATCATGAACCCGCAGATCCGCTTCGGCGAAGACCTGATGAGCCGGGTTTCCTACGTGATGATGAACCCGGGCGGCGAGCACGAGATGACCGACGCCGTCCGCCATGCCATCAACGACCTGACCGAGTCCGTCTGCTCCGAAGGCAAGATCGACCGCGAGGAGATCTTGAACGCGACCTTCGTCGGCAACCCGGTGATGCATCACCTGCTGCTGGGCATCGATCCGACGGAGCTAGGCGGCGCGCCCTTCGCGCTCTCGGCCAACTCCGGCATCACCCTCTGGGCCAACCAGCTCGACCTGCGCTTCCATCCCGACGCCCGGGCCTATGTCCTGCCCTGCATCGCCGGCCATGTGGGCGCCGACACCGCCGGGGTCATTCTCTCCGAGGCCCCGCACCAGACCGACAGGATGACCCTGGTGGTCGACGTCGGCACCAATGCGGAGATCGTGCTGGGCAACCGCGACCGTCTGCTGGCCTGTTCTTCGCCCACCGGCCCCGCCTTCGAAGGCGCCCAGATCTCCTGCGGCCAGCGGGCGGCGCCCGGCGCCATCGAGCGGGTGCGCATCGACGCCGAGACCTTGGAGCCGCGCTTCAAGGTGATCGGCTGCGACCTCTGGTCCGACGAGGAGGGCTTTGCGGAAGAGACGGCCCGGAGCGGCGTCACCGGGATCTGCGGTTCCGGCATCATCGAGGTGCTGGCGGAGATGTTCCTGGCCGGGCTCCTCACCAGCGACGGCACCATCGACGGGACCATGGCGGAGCGGACACCACGGATCCAGCCGGACGGGCGCACCTACTCCTACCTCGTCCACGACGGCACGCCGGAGATCCGCATCGTCCAGAACGACGTGCGCGCCATCCAGCTCGGCAAGGCGGCGCTCTACGCCGGTATCCGGTTGCTGATGGACCGCCTGGAGATCGAAGGGGTGGACCAGGTCAGACTGGCCGGTGCCTTCGGCAGCCACATCGATCCCAAGTACGCCATGATCCTGGGCATGATCCCGGACTGCCCGCTGGAGCACGTCTATGGCGCCGGCAACGCCGCCGGCACCGGCGCGCGGATTGCCCTTCTGAACCAGAAGGCACGCGACGACATCGAAGAAGTGATCCGCCAGGTGGAGAAGATCGAGACGGCGGTAGAGCCCAACTTCCAGGCTCACTTCGTCGAGGCCATGGGCATCCCCCACTCCTCGGCGGCCTTTCCCAATCTCGCCAAGGCCGTCGCCCTGCCGCAAAAGACCGGCCCCAAGGCCGCCAACGATGCCGTCGCCGGCAACGGCCGTGGCCGGCGCCGCCGCCGCCCGGCCTAAGTAGCAAGAAGCTCCATTCGCGTATGCGGTGTTCACCCTTCGAGACGCTTGCTTGCGCAAGCTCCTCAGGGTGAGGCAAGGAGCTGGAGTGATCGACTTTTCGCTGAGTATTTCATTTGAAATAAGCTATTTTATTTCAATGAGTTGCCAACGCCTCCCCTAAACCACATCGTCACCCTCGGGCTTGTCCCGAGGGTCCATGGACAGACCGAGACCCGGCCCCCGATGGATTGCCGGAACAAGTCCGGCAATGACGATCGGAGAGGTTGCAGGGCGGCAGTCCTTTGGCGGATATGGTTTCGTTTCGGTTCAGGCTCTGAGGAGTCCTGTTGGAACACGGGGACGTCCCGAAGCGCGCGGTCAATCGCCGGAGCCGCACTCCGCACGGTCGCGGAGCCGACCTCTACTGGGCGGCGCGTGTCGGCGCCTCTTCGGGCTGCAGCGGCAGGCCGCGCTCCTTGCGCGGCGTGCGGCCGAAGAAGTCGCGGTAGCACTTGGAGAAGTGGGAGGCCGAGACGAAGCCGCAGGCCAGGGCCACGTCGATCACCGACATGTTGGTCTGCAGCAGCAGCAGCCGGGCCTTGTTGAGCCGCAGTTCCAGGTAATAGCGTGCCGGCGAGCGGTTGAGGTACTTGCGGAACAGGCGCTCGAGCTGGCGGGTGGAGAGCGCCGCCTCACGGGCCAGTTCGCTGCGGGTCAGCGGCTCTTCCAGGTTCTGCTCCATCAATGAGATCACCGAGAGCAGCTTGGGGTGGCGCACCCCCAGGCGGGCCGGCAGGGAGATGCGCTGGCGGTCGTGGTGGTCGCGGATGCGCTCGTGCATGAACTGGTCCGCCACGCTGGCCGCCAGTTCGTGGCCGTGCTGGCGGGCGATGACGTTCAGCATCATGTCGATGGCCGCCGTGCCGCCGGAACAGGTGAAGCGGTTGCGGTCGATCTCGAAGAGCTCGGTGGTCACCTCGATGTCCGGGAACTCCTCGCAGAAGCCGGCCAGGTTCTCCCAGTGGATGGTGCTGCGAAAGCCCTCCAGCAGGCCGGCCCGGGCGAGGATGTAGCTGCCGGTGCAGATCGCCCCGACATCGGCGCCGCGGCGGTCCATCTTGCGCAGCCAGGCCAAGAGGCTCTTGTCCTGATGCAGGTGCACGTCCAGGCCGCCGCAGATGATGATGGTCCCGCAGCTCTCGGCCAGGTTCAGGTCGCCGGCGACGTCGAGGGCGATCCCGTTGGAGGCCGTCACCGGGGCGCCGTCGGCGGAAACCAGGAGGCGCCGGTAAAGCTCCTGCCCGCTCAGCCGGTTGGCCAGACGGAAGGACTCCACCATGCCGCTGAATGGCAGGAACGAGAAGCGCGGCACAAGAACCAGCGCGATCTTCTGAGGCAGCTCTCGTGGGACGTTACCGAACATGAAAAGACTCGGGATCCTCTATCGTGAAGGTCGAAGGGAATCCTACGACTTTGGCATAGATGCCCGTGTCGCGAACAGAGAATTTTCCGCCGGGGACCAGCAAGCCCCTGGCCCCCTGATCGAGTGCCCTGGCGCCCTGCAAGTCTGCGGAAACGAGGCTTTTCGACCGGCCCGGCGTTGCCAAGCCTGGGGTTCGATGCGAGCATGGTTAACAGGGATGTGAGGCGGCGCTCCGCAGGTGCCGCACCACGGGGTGAGGGTCAAACGGGGGACGCCGGCCGGGCATGAAACCGCGCTATTCAGTTTTCAGCCTGCTGCGCAACGCCCTCTCCTACCACGAGAATTGGCCGCAGGCCTGGCAAAGCAGCGAGCCCAAGCCGCGCTACGACGTGGTCATCGTCGGCGGCGGCGGCCATGGCCTCGCGACGGCCTACTACCTGGCCAAGAACCACGGCATCACCAACGTCGCGGTGGTGGAGCGCGGCTGGCTGGGCGGCGGCAACACCGGGCGCAACACCACCATCGTGCGCTCCAACTACCTCTGGGACCAGTCGGCGGCGCTCTACGAGCATGCCCTGAAGCTTTGGGAGGGTCTCTCCCAGGACCTCAACTACAACGTCATGTTCTCCCAGCGCGGCGTGCTCAACCTGGCGCACAACCAGCACGACCTGCGCGAAGTCTCCCGCCGCATCAACGCCAACCGTCTGAACGGCATCGACTCGGAATTCCTCACCCCGGCGCAGATCAAGGAGATGGTGCCCGTCATCGACCTGCGCGCCGGCGGCCGCTATCCGGTGCTGGGCGCCAGCCTGCAGCGCCGCGGCGGCACCGCCCGCCACGACGCCGTGGCCTGGGGCTATGCCCGCGCCGCCGGCGCCCGGGGCGTTGACATCATCCAGGAATGCCCGGTCAACGGCTTTCGCATCGAAAACGGCCGGGTCACCGGCGTGGAGACCGGCAAGGGCTTCATCGAAGCCGGCAAGGTGGGCATCGTCACCGCCGGCCATTCCAGCGTGATGGCCAACATGGCGGGCTTCCGCCTGCCGGTGCAGTCCCTGCCGCTGCAGGCCCTGGTGTCGGAGCCGGTGAAGCCGGTGATCGACACGGTGGTGATGTCCGGCGCGGTCCACGCCTACATCAGCCAGTCCGACAAGGGCGAGTTGGTGATCGGCGCCGGTGTCGACAGCTACATCGGCTACGGCCAGCGCGGCAGTCTGCCGGTGACCGAGGAGACCCTGGCCGCCATCTGCGAGCTGTTCCCGCTGTTCCGGCGCATGCGCATGCTGCGCCAGTGGGGCGGCATCGTCGACGTCTGCCCCGATGCCAGCCCGATCCTCTCCAAGACCCCGGTGGAAGGACTCTATCTGAACTGCGGCTGGGGCACCGGCGGCTTCAAGGCGACGCCCGGCTCGGGCTGGGTCTTCGCCCACACCATCGCCAACGACGCGCCCCACGAGCTGAACGCCGCCTTCAGCCTGGACCGCTTCCGCAGCGGCTTCCTCATCGACGAGCACGGCGCCGCCGCCGTGGCGCACTAGGGAGGCGAGCATGCTGCTGATCACCTGTCCTTACTGCGGCCCGCGCTGCGAGAGCGAGTTCTCCAACGGCGGCGAGGCGCACATCGAGCGGCCCAAGGACCCGGCAAGCCTCACCGATGCCGAGTGGGCGGAGTTCGTCTTCCTGCGCGACAACCCCAAGGGCCTGGTGCTGGAGCGCTGGAACCACGCCCAGGGCTGCCGCCGCTGGTTCAATGTCGCCCGCGATTCCGTGACCTACGAAATCCTGGCCGTCTATCCCATGGGCTCGCCGCCGCCGGCGCTCGAGCCCAGGCGCTACGTCTGAGGAGGAGCAGGCCCTTGTCCGGACGCATGCGTCTTCCCCACGGCGGCCAGGTCGATCACAACAAACCGCTGAACTTCACCTTCAACGGCAAGAGCTACCGCGGCCTGACCGGCGACAGCCTGGCGGCGGCGCTGCTGGCCAACGGCGTCCATCTGGTGGGCCGCAGCTTCAAGTACCACCGCCCGCGCGGCATCGTCACCGCCGGCCCGGAGGAGCCCAACGCCCTGGTCCAGGTCGGCGAGGACCCGCGCAGCGACCCCAACATCAAGGCCACCCAGTTGGAGCTGGTGGAGGGGCTGAGCGCGGCCTCGCAGAACGCCTGGCCCTCGGTGGAGTTCGACGTCGGCGCCATCAATTCGACGGCGGCGCGCCTCATCCCCGCCGGCTTCTACTACAAGACCTTCATGTGGCCGGCCAGTGCCTGGAAGACCTACGAGCACTTCATCCGCCGCGCCGCCGGCCTCGGCACCTCGCCGAGCCAGCGCGATCCCGACCGCTACGACAAGACCTACGCCCACTGCGATGTGCTGGTGGTGGGGGCGGGCCCGGCGGGTCTCGCTGCGGCGCTGGCTGCCGGGCGCGCCGGCGCGCGGGTCGTGCTGGTGGAGCAGGATCACCTGCTGGGCGGCGCCCTGCTCAGCGCCAGCGAGGAGCTGATCGACGGCAACCCGGCCCTGGACTGGGTGCGGGCCGCCGAGACCGAACTGCGGCAGATGCCCGGGGTGCGCATCCTCACCCGCACCATAGCTTACGGCGCCTTCGACCACGGCTTCTTCGGCCTGATGGAGAACGTGACCGATCACCTGGAAGAGGCGCCGGAGCACCTGCCGCGTCACCGGCTGTGGAAGCTGCGGACGAAGCAGACGGTGTTCTGCAGCGGGTCCATCGAACGGCCGCTGGTCTTCGCCGACAACGACCGGCCGGGGGTCATGACCGCCTCCGCCGTGCAGAGTTACGTCAACCGCTATGCCGTGAAGCCCGGAAAGCGTGCCGTGGTCTTCACCAACAATGACAGCGGTTACGGCGCGGCCCTGGACATGGTGGCGGCGGGGATCGAGGTGGCGGCGGTGGTCGACGCCCGTCCCATGGCCACCGGCCCCCTGAGCGAGCGGGCCGAGGCCGCGGGCCTGCGCATCCTGCCCGACCGCGTCATCGTCGGCACCGAGGGCAGGAAGCGGGTCAGCAAGGTGCGGGTCGCCGACCTCAATGCCGAAGGCGACGGGGTCGTCGGCGCGGTGGAGGAGATCGCCTGCGACCTGGTCGCCAACTCCGGCGGCTGGAACCCGACGGTCCACCTTTTCTGCCAGTCCAAAGGCAAGCTGCGCTGGGACGAAACCCACGCCTGCTTCGTGCCGGACCAGGCGATGCAGGCGAGCCAGCGCTCCGCCGGGGCCGCCAATGGCAGCTTCGGCCTCGCCTCCTGCCTCGGCGAAGGCGCCGAGGCGGGGGCCGCCGCAGCGGCCGATACCGGCTTCGACGCCGGCGCGCCGGTGGCGGCCGAGGCGGAAGACCGCGATTTCCTGCCGGGCCGCTGGCTCTGGCTGGTGCCCTCGGACAAGCCGCTCGGCAAGAAGGCCAAGCACTTCGTCGACCAGCAGAACGATGTCACCGCGGCGGACCTGAAGCTGGCCCTGCGCGAGGGCTACATCTCCATCGAGCATGTGAAGCGCTACACCACCACCGGCATGGCCACCGACCAGGGCAAGCTCGGCAACGTTAATGCCATCGGCATCGTCGCCGATGCCTTCGGCCGCCCCCTGCCGGAGGTCGGTGTCACCACCTTCCGCCCGCCCTTCACGCCGGTGAGCTTCGGCATCTTCGCCGGGCGCGACGTCGACGACCTGCTGGACCCCATCCGCCGCACGCCCATGCACGCCTGGCACGAGCGCAACGGCGCGCTCTTCGAGGACGTCGGCCAGTGGCGGCGGCCCTGGTACTACCCGCAGTATGGCGAGGACATGCATGGCGCGGTGAACCGCGAGGTGAAAGCCGTCCGGGAGTCTCTCGGCGTCCTCGACGCCTCCACCCTCGGCAAGATCGACATCCAGGGCCCCGATGCCGCCGAGTTCCTCAATCGCGTCTACACCAACGCTTGGCTGAAGCTTGACGTCGGGCGCTGCCGCTACGGCCTCATGCTGGGCGAGGACGGCATGGTGATGGACGACGGCGTCACCACGCGCCTCGGCGAGCAGCACTTTCTGATGACCACCACCACCGGCAATGCCGCGCCGGTGCTGGCCCATCTGGAGGACTACCTGCAGACCGAGTGGCCGGACCTGAAGGTCTACCTCACCTCGGTCACCGAGCAGTTCGCCACCATCACCCTCTCCGGCCCCAATGCCCGCAGGCTGATGGCCGAGATCAGCGATGCCGAGCTGTCGCCCAACGCCCTTCCCCACATGGGCTTCACAGCGGCCCGGGTGGCCGGCGTGCCAGCGCGCATCTTCCGCATCTCCTTCACCGGCGAGCTTTCCTACGAGATCAACGTGCCGGCCTCCTTCGGCATGGCGGTCTGGCAGACCGTGATGACGGCGGGCGAACGCTATGGCATCACCCCCTATGGCACCGAGTCCATGCACGTGCTGCGCGCCGAGAAGGGCTACATCATCGTCGGCCAGGAGACCGACGGCTCGGTCAATCCCCTCGATCTCGACATGGGCTGGATCGTCTCCAAGACCAAGGATTTCATCGGCAAGCGCTCGCTCACGCGTGAGGACATGCTGAAGCCCGACCGCAAGCAGCTCGTCGGTATTCTGACCAAGGACCCGGAGGAGGTGCTGCCGGAGGGCGCGCAGCTCGTCGAGCAGGTGCTGAAGGAACCGCCCATGCCGATGCTGGGCCACGTCACCTCCAGCTACCACAGCCCGAACTGCGGGCGATCCATCGCCATGGCGCTGGTGAAGGGCGGCCTCGCCAAGAAGGGCGAGACCCTCTTCGCCCCGCTGGAGGGCGGCAAGGTGGTGCCCTGCGTCGTCGCCGACAGCCCCGTGTTCTTCGATCCGGATGGGGAGCGGATGCGTGGTTGAGAATTACCTGAGACAGAGCGCCCTGGCCCACCTGGGCCTGGAGGGCCGGGCCGCCACGGACGAGGCCGAAGCGCCGGTGCGGCTGCACGAACGGGTGCTGCCGGCCGCGGTGAACCTGCGCGGCGACAGCGACGATCCGGGCTTTCTGGAAGCCGTGAAGCTGGCCGCCGGTCTCGACCTGCCGCTGGCCCCCAACACCACCAGGGGCGATGAAAGGCGGGCCGCACTCTGGCTGGGCCCGGACGAGTGGCTGCTGCTGCACCACGACGCGGAGCCGGACGCCGAAAGCCGCTTGGCCGCCAAGCTGCGCGAGGCCCTGGCGGGCCGTCACTCTGCGGTGACGGAGGTGGGCGAAAGCCTGGCCTGCATCCGAGTGGCTGGGCCGCGGGCCGCCGATGTCATCGCCAAGGGCTGCCCGCTGGACCTCCACCCGAGCGTCTTCGGCGGAGCCGGCCGCTGCGCCCAAAGCCACCTCGCCAAGACCGCCGTGACGCTGCATCAGGTGAGTCACGAGCCGGCCTTCGACGTCTACACCCGCCGCTCCTTCTCAGACTACCTCTGGCGCTGGCTCAGCGACGCGGCGCGGGAATACGCCGAGGCCTGAATGCCGGCCCCCCCTCTTCGGGCCGGAGTGGTCCGGCCCGAAGAGAAGAACGGTTCCCCGGTATCAGCGATTGAGGTAGCGCAAGGCGAGCTTGTCCTCGAACTCCTCGACCGGGAAGTCCTCGTGCAGGGTCTGCACCATGCCGTAGGTCATCGCCAGCAGGGCGACGGCAATGGGCAGGCCCGCGACGATCGACGCGGTCTGCAGCGCGTTCAGACCACCGGCCAGCATCAGCACACCGGCGACCACACCTGACGTCAGGCCCCAGAAGATCCGGAACTTGATTGGCGGGTGCTCGTCGCCCATGGACAGCATGGTGCACATCACCAGGGTGCCGGAGTCCGACGAGGTTACGAACCAGGAGATCAGCAGCACCGTGGTGAGGATGGTGATCGGCGTGACCAGCCAGTCGTAGCCGAAGCCGGCGATGGTCTGGAACACTCCGCTGGCGTAGTTGTTGTTCACCGCGTCCACCACGCCGGCGGCGTTGAAGAGGTCGACGCCCACGGCGGCACCGCCGAAGACGCCCATCCACAGCACCACCACCGAGGTCGGCACCAGCAGCACGCAGAAGCAGAACTGCCGGATGGTGCGGCCCTTGGAGATGCGGGCGATGAACAGGCCGACGAAGGGGCACCAGGCGATCCACCAGCCCCAATAGAAGATCGTCCACCAGCTCTGCCACTGGCGTTCCGGCTCGCCGTCGATCCAGAAGCCCATGGGGATCACGTTCCAGATGTACTCGCCGGCCCCGGTGATCACCATACCCAGGATGAAGGCGGTCGGTCCGAGGACGATGAACAGCAGCAGCAGGCCGAGGCTGGCCCAGACGTTGATCTCACTGAGGATGCGCACGCCCCGGCTGACACCGGAGGCCGCCGATGTCGTCCCCAGGATGGTGATGAAGCCGACCAGGATGAGCTGGTTGGTCGTGGTGTTGGACAGCCAGCCCAGGTTTTCCAGACCCGCCGCGATGGGGGCGACGCCCAGGCCCAGGGAGGTCGCGAGACCGAAGATCGTGCCGAAGACGCCGATCAGATCGACCAGGTGCCCCCAGGGGCCGTAGACCTTCTCCTTCAGGATCGGATAGAGCGCCGCCCTGAGTGAGAGCGGCAGATCCTTGCGGTAGGCGAAGTAGGCGAGGCTCAGGCCCACCAGGACATAAAGCCCCCAGCCGTGCAGCCCCCAGTGAAAGATGGTGACGCGAATGGCCGAGGCCGCCGCCTCTACGGAGCCCGGCTCGATGCCTTCGCGGGTGAGGAAGGGGCTGTCCTGGATGTGGTACATCGGCTCGGCCACGCCCCAGTAGATCAGGCCGGAGCCCAGGCCGGCGCTGAACAGCATGCAGATCCACGAGAAGGTCGAGAAATCCGGCTCGTCGTCCTCCTTGCCCAGCTTCACGCTGCCGAAACGGCTGACCATGAGCCAGAACACGAAGAAGAGGGCGACGCTGACCACCAGCACATAGAACCAGTCCAGCGCACCGATGATGAAATCCTTGGCCCGGGTAAAGACTTGTCCCGAAAACTCGACATCCTGAATTGTGAAAAGCACAAATCCGATAATCATGACCATCGATGCAATGCCCATGAAGGCATTCATCCCGGTGAATAGCCCAGATTTGGCAACCAGATCTTCCGGCGACACTTTGGATGCGTCACTCATTGGTCCTTGCTCCTTATGTCTTATCTTTCTTGTTCAGCGCACCGTGCCGGAAGCACCCTGCCGGCCGGCTTCCTTGAGCCAGGCGTCAAAGGCCTCTTCCAGAGCTGCATGGTTCTCTGCCCACCACTCGGCATCCGAGCGGATCACGATCTTGTCGTCGAAGGCCGGATTGTTCGGAAGGCGCGCCAGCACCTCGTCCGACAGCAGCGCCAGGGACGAGCGCCGTGTCGGGCCGTTCGGCAGATAGCCGACCATCCGGGCGAGGGACTCCGAACTGCTGGCGTAGCGGATGAAGTCGATCGCCGCCTGCTTGTTGCGGCTGCCCTTCGGGATCCCGAAGAGATCGAGTTCGATCACCCGGCCGTTCCAGACCATGGCGAAGTCGGCGCCGGGCTCTTCCGAAGCGAGGGCCCCGGTGGTCGCCCAGACCATGGACATGGTGACTTCGCCATCGTTCAGGAAGCGCACGGGTTCGCGCCCGTTGCTCCAGAGCTGCAGACCCGGCTTGATGGCATTCATCACCGAGAGGGCGCGTTCGATGCCCTCCTCGGTCTCCAGGGTCTTGTAGACATCTTCCTGCGCCACCCCGTCGGCGATCAGCGCCCACTCCATGATAACCGTCGGATCGTCGCGGATGGCGCGGCGGCCGGGGAAGGCATCGGTATTGAAGAAGTCGTTGATCGTGCTCGGTGCCTGGCCGTCGAAGCTGCCCTTGTCGTAGGCAAAGGCCGTCGCCCAGACGATGACGCCGACACCGCATTCGTTCAGCGCCCCCTCGACGAAATCGTCGCGGAAACCGCTGCCGTCCTTGCCGTCGGGCAGTTCGATGTCGTCCAGCTTTTCGAGCAGGCCTTCGTTGCAGGCACGCAGCGAGTCCGCCTGGGTCAGGTCGACCACGTCCCAGACGACATTGGCGGATTCCACCTGGTCGCGGATCTCGTTGATGCCGCCGGCATAGTGCTCCACATGCACCCGAGCACCGGTCTCGTCTTCGTAAGGGCGGACGAAGCCCAGCATCTGGCTGCGCATATAGGGTCCGGTCCAGGATGTGAAGGTGATCGCGCTTGTCGGACCTGAGCCCGCGCTCTCCTGAGCCTGCGCGCCGCTGGCAAGGGCCGCCGATCCCAGAAGAACAACAGCGGCACAGCGGCCGCCAAGGCGCAAAATATCGCCTAGAGTCATAGCTTTACCTCCCTTGGTGCCTTAGGCTTCTTGTACAAACAACGCCATACAGAGCTGACGTGGTGGAGACCGACACGGAGTCTCCGGGCACAATTTTGCAGGATTTTAGCGTCAAATTGCCAGCGCGCATTCCGCAGATCGCGACTCCTGCGGGTCTATTTGCGCAGGCGCGGGGAGCCGCGGCCGCTCTGCTACCAAGGCGCCTTACACAACGCTATCCAGGGTCGCTGCGAGATGCCGCGCTGCAGCAGCGGGACTTCGGCTGGACCATGGCCAAGGAACATGTCGTCGCCGATAACCCCGCCTCCCTGGGGATGACCGAGGCCTGCAGCCTCGACAATGACGGCGGCTATGCGTCGCTGGCGGTCATCAACTTGTATCAGGTGATCGACAAAGACCAACAAGGTCCTGCGCTCGACATCAACACCCGCTCCTACTTCGCCGACCATCTCTGGCGCTGGCTGAGCGACTTCGCTCCAGAAATCATCGATGGCTAGCGTGTGGATGATTTCTCCAACTATTCGTCCAGGTGTTCGAGTTGTTTCAGCGCCTTCTCTTTAAGTCCGTGACTGTTCGCTTCATAGAAAACCCACATCGGAACCGCCCAAAGGGCGAGCGCAAAACACAATATTGCGAGCACAGGGTTGCAGACCAGGTTCACCACGCCAATCAGACCAAGGTTCAGAATTGAGCTCCTCGCAATCCTGTCACGGCTGCTGCGCATTTCTAGCTGCTTTGCTACTTCAGGAAGCTTCTCCGGCAGTTGGATTTCAAGTTTGTCACGTTCGGCGTTTTTGTCGTCTTCGGCTCGGCGGTCTTCAAGTTCTGGAAACCCTTTCCAAACGAATTTCCAAAAGTCAGCAACTCGGCTCGCCCGGTCTGAACCGACGAACCTTCGAGCACGGGCCTTGTAGGTACCACCCTTTCGCGGCAACCAAGTAACCACTGCAAAGGCTGCTGAGTCTATAAACATCCCAATTACGTAGATGGCCGGCACCAACGCAGCAGCCTGCAAGGCGTTTAGTTCAATGGCGGCCCCCTGCAGCCCGCCTAGAGGCAAAACCCAAAATAAAGCCAAAGCACCAACAACGAGATACTCGATAAAGAGTCCGGGTAACGCCATAGGTCCTTGCCTCGCACTCGCCAATCAATAGATCCATTACAAGAATGCTAGCTGACGTTGCATGAATGGTCATCGCTGAAATGCAACTGATCCAATCTGCTTCGCAGCAAAACAAGATTTGATGCAGTTTGCGCATTGAAGTGGGCGGATCACGACAATCCACCATGGATCGAAGTTACCCGTTGCGTTGGCAGGCTCATCAAGTGCTGAAAAACACTGGAAGAAAATAGCTACCTGAGCGGCTTCAGTTAGCTACCGAACTCCGCGATCAGGCGGTTGACCTCGCCGGCGGCTTCCATCTGGGGCATGTGGCCGATTTTCTCCAGGATCTGCAGGCGCACGTTGGCGGGCAATCCTTCGGCATGGGCGGGCGGGACGATGGAGTCCTCATCGCCCCAGATCACCTGCACCGGCATGGCGAGGCTCTCCAGCCGGTCCTTCATCACCAGGGCCTGGTGGCCGTCGGGGAAGAGGGTATCGGCGAGGGTCCTGAGCGCCGCATTCACACCGTCGAGGCGCTTGTACTTCTGCACCTCGTTCACCATGTCGCGGCTGACCAGTTCGGGATCGGCGAAGAGTTGCTGCAGCAGGCTCTTGATCTCCTTGCGCCGCTCGGCCTCGGCAAAGCCTCTCACATAGTCGACGTTCAGTTCGCGGCCCAGCCCCGCCGGCGCCAGCAGGGTGAGGCGCTGCACGAGGTCCGGGTTGTCGAGGGCCAGCTTCAGGGCCACCGCACCGCCCATGGAATGGCCGACGAGATGTGCCGGGCCGGTGCCCACCGCCGCCATGTAGTCGGCCAGCAGCGCCGCCAGGGCGGCCACGTCGAGGCCGCCGACGGCCTTCTCGGCGCGGCCGTGGCCCGGCAGATCCATTGCGTAGACCCGCTGGGTCTCGGCGAGCACCGGCTGGTTGAACAGCCAGCCGTTGAGGTCGCCGCCGAAGCCGTGGACCAGCACGATAGCCCCACCGTCCTCCGGGCCCATGCGCAGGTGACTGAGCGCGCGCCCGGCAACCGTGATCGCCTCGGCCTCCGGGGCGTCGGCCGTGTCGGCGGCCTCGACCACGAAGTTGGCCTGAAAGTCGGCGATGAAAGCCTCGATCTCGGCATCCGGCGTATCGGCCCCGGCGGCGACGCCCAGCAGCGCTCCGACGGGCACCGTCTCGCCCTCCGCCACCACCCGGCGCCGCAGGGTGCCGGCGATCGGGCTTTCGAAGACGTTGGTGATCTTGGTGGTCTCGATCTCCAGGATCTCCTCGCCGCTTTCGATGGCGGCGCCCTCCTCCGCCATCCAGGCGCTCACCTTGCCTTCCTCCATGGCAAGGCCCCACTTGGGCATGGTGATGGCCTGAATGGCGCCGCCAGAAACAGGGGCAGCGGCGTCGCTCATGCCTGGGCTCCCATCACCGAGCGCACCGCCTCTTCGATCTGCTCGGGACCCGGGATGTAGAGATCCTCCAGCTCGGCAGCGAAGGGTACCGGCGTGTGCGGCGGCGTCACCATGCGGATCGGCGCCTTCAGCGCGGAGAAGGCCCGCTCGGACACCAGCGCGGAGATGTCGGTCGCGATGTTGCAGCGCGGGCTCGCCTCGTCGACGATCACCAGACGTCCCGTGTCCTCGACGCATTCGAGGATGGTGTCCTCGTCCAGCGGCGAGGTGGTGCGCGGGTCGACCACGGTGCAGCCGATGCCCTCGCCCTCCAGCTTGTCGGCCACCTGGTTGGCGAACTGCACCATGCGGCCGATGGCGACGATGGTCACGTCGTCGCCCTCGCGGGTCAGGTTCGCTTCGCCGAAGGGGATGGTGTAGGCCTCGTCGGGCACCTCCTCCTCGTCGTCGTACATCACCTTGTGCTCGAAGAAGATCACCGGGTCGTCGTCGCGGATCGCCTGGATCAGCAGACCCTTGGCCTCGTAGGGCGAGGAGGGAATCGCCACCTTCAGCCCCGGCATGTGGGTGAAGACGGGATAGAGGCACTGGCTGTGCTGGCTGGCGGCGCGGAAGCCGGCGCCGTACATGGTGCGCACCACCATGGGCGTCACCGCCTTGCCGCCGAACATGTAACGGAATTTGCCCGCCTGATTGAAGATCTGGTCGAGGCAGACGCCCATGAAGTCGACGAACATCAGCTCGGCCACCGGCCTCAGGCCCGTGGCCGCCGCCCCGGCTGCGGCACCGACGAAGGCGCTCTCGCTGATCGGGGTGTCGAGCACCCGGTCGCGGCCGAACTCCGGCATCAGCCCCTTGGTGACGCCCAGGGGGCCGCCCCAGGCATCGTCCTCGCCGGCCGCGCCCATGCCGCCGGCAACATCCTCGCCCATCAGGATCACCGTCGGGTCGCGGCGCATTTCCATGGCAAGGGCTTCGTTGATCGCCTGGCGAAAGGATTTCTTGGCCATTTCCGCCTCCCCTCAGTAAGTCACGTAGACATCGGTGGTGAGATCGTCGCGGGTCGGCGGCGGCGCGGCCACGGACTCGCCGACGGCCTCGTCGATCAGGCCGGCGACGGAACGGTCGATCTCGTCCATCTCCGCGGCGTCCAGCAGCCCGGTCTCGCCCACCCGCTGGCGGAAGATCGCCAGGCTGTCGCGCTGCTGGCGCAGGCCGTCCACCTCGCCGTCGGGGCGGTAGGTCATGGCATCGCCCTCGAAATGGCCGAAGTAGCGGTTCAGCCGGACATGCAGCAGGCTGGGCCCGCCGCCGTCGCGCGCCTTGGCGATGACGTCGCGGGCGGCTTCATAGACCGCGAAGAAGTCATGCCCGTCGACCTCGAAGCCCTCCATGCCAAAGGCCTCCGCGCGCTTGATCTGGCTGCCGCCCACCGACCAGGACGAGGCGGTGGACTCGGCGTAACCGTTGTCCTCCACCACGAAAACCGCCGGCAGGTTCCAGACCTTCGCCAGATTGTAGGACTCCAAGGTGGTGCCCTGGTTGGAGCCGCCGTCGCCGACGAAGGCCACGGCAACGCCGCCGGTGCCCAGGGTCTTGGCGCTCAGCGCCGCCCCGCAGATCAGCGGCGGGCCGCCGCCGACGATGCCGTTGGCGCCCATCATGCCCTTGGAGAGATCGGCGATGTGCATGGAGCCGCCCTTGCCGCCGCAGAGCCCGCCGCGGCGGCCATAGATCTCCTGCATCATGCCTTTCACGTCGCAGCCCTTGGCAATGCAGTGGCCGTGACCGCGGTGGGTGGAGGCGATGTTGTCCTTGTCGTTGAGGTTCATGCAGACGCCGACGGCCGAAGCCTCTTCACCGGCGTAGAGGTGGACGAAGCCCGGAATACTGCCGCCGGCGAACTCCTCATGCACCCGCTCCTCGAAATCGCGGATCGTGCGCATCTGGGTATAGGCCCGGACGAGATCTTCTTTGCTCAACTGAAGCATTGGCGTCTTTCCTCCCATGTCGGCCGTTGGTCGGCCATATCGTGCAACCTGCCGGCCCGCGGGGGACCGGGTGACGCGATGTGGAACCGACTCAAAAAGCAACAACACGGGCGGGCGGACCGTTGTTCCGGGACCGGCCGACAGTCAGGTCGACTCACACCGAGACAGCTTGTTGGTCTCTTTGCCCGGCAGTGTGACCGAGGTCTCATCGCCAATCAATGGACATTTGTAAGAAAGAAATTTCATTCGTTCGCCTGAAGGAAACAGAGAACGGTACACGCGGACCGGCTTCCGCGCTCACCGGCTCACGGTCTATGCTGGCGCCAAACACAGGAGGATCGGCCATGCGCCGCATTGCTTGCGCCCTGGTTGCGGGCCTGACCGTCTTCGCTTCGCTTCCTTTTCCGGCCCTGGCCGACGAAAAGTTGACCGCCGCGGAGATCCGCACGTTGCTGGACGGCCGTACCGCTCTCGGCAATTGGCGCGGAACCGACACGCGGCAGTACTTCGCGACCTCGGGGTTGACGGTCTATCTTGAGAAGGGCGGCATCCCCGACGAGGGCAAGTGGCGGGTCGACGAGGCGAAGAACCAGTACTGCTCCTGGTGGCAGCGCGGCGGCTGGAGCTGCTACGACGTGGAGACCGACGGCGCGACCCACTACTGGGTCTCGCCCGGCAGCGACTACCGCTCCCCCTTCACCATGACCGACGGCAGGCAGATGGGCTTCTGAGGCCGTGTTCGTCTACTACCTCGACGCCTGTCTCACGCCCTATTGGAAGCTGCTTGTGCTCGGCCTCTGGTTGGTCACGCTGCTCTTCATCGCTCTGCAGGGCCGCGGACTGCTGCGGGCCTCGGCGGTCCGCCGCTCCCTGGACGCCTCCGGGATCAGTGGCGAGGCCTATGAGCGCCTGAAGCCGGACCCCGGCAAATACTGGCGCCGGCTCGGTATCTGGGGGCTGCTGTCGATTGCCGTTTTGCTGGGATACGTGCAGTTCTTCAGCACCTTCAAATGTACCCCCGACTCGCTTCTCTACTGGGTCCCGCAGTATGGCAATCAGGCCCAATGACCCTCGAGCGCGATCACCTCGCCGTCTTCGAGAAAACGGAGGGGCCGGAGCCGAGGCGACGAAAGTCGAAAATGCGCTAGCCCCGAGAGCCAGGCTCAGTCCCGATTGATCTTGACGACGTTGTCGGCTCCGGCGACTTGGGCGGCCTGGTTTCCGTCACCGGATTGGGTGATCGTCTGGCTCGCCTCGATCTTGTGGCCGGCGGCCTCCAGGAGTCTTGTCAACTCCTCGGCCAAGCCCTGGTCCGCCTCCAAGCGGGTCAGCAGGGCTCCTTCGACCATCTTCTGCGCGCCCGCGGATTGGGGATTTGCCGCCAGGCTGTCCAGGGCCCCTCGTTCCGCGGGGTCCGAGAGCTTGGTCCGCAGCCAGGACAGGACCTTGCCGCCGACCGCCTTCGCCGCTTCGTCGGCAAAGGCCGTCGCCTTCGACCCAAGATAACCCTGCACCGATGCCAGAGCCGTCGATGCCAACACGCCGATGTCTACCATAGCTTCACGCCTCCTCAGTTGGAGATTGAGTCCAGGTCGATCACACCCAGTGCCTCCAGCTTCTCGATCACCGGGCTCATCGTATCCCAATCGATCTGTCTGCCGGCAGCCTTCAGGCTTGCTTCGTAGTCGCCAAACAGGCGGGCAGCCCGTGGCCCGTGGTGCGCAGGGTCGTCCTCCAAACAGAGAGCGATGGCGGACAGGCCCTCGGCAAACGAGTCGCCCGCTTCCGAGAGGCGTCCCAGGCTTCGCAGGAGGGCGCCATGAAACCCGCAGTTGGTCGCCAGGTCCGATGCGAAGACAAGCGGTCTTTCGTTGGTGAGCGCACGGCGCAGCGGCAGCGCTTCCTTGCTGGCTTCGAGTGCCTCCTCCAGCCGGGAAAGATCAGCATAGCAGACCGAAAGGCCCATGAGGGCCCTGGCACGGTCGACCCGAAATCTCACCGAAGGATTCACCGCCAACTCACGATAGAGCGTCACACTCTCCTCGTAGGCGCCGACCGCCTCTTCGGTCCGCTTGAAGTCGGACAGCAAGCCGGCGACACGTTTGAGCGCCTCGGCAAGATCGGGACCATAGGTGTCCGGCTGCTCTTCGGCGAGTTTCCGGAACACGGTGACCATCTCCTCGCTGACCTTCAGCGCGTCCGCCCTGCGATCGAGCCTGACCAGTCGAATTGCCAGATAGCGGAGGCTTCTGGCGAGGTCCGGCCTGTGCTGCTCCGGTTGATCGGCGGAGAGTTTACGATACAGGTCCACCGCCTCCCGGCTGGCCGCCGAAGCATCCTCGTCCCGCCGTCGGTCGGCCAAACCAATCGAAAGATCGATGAGGCTTCGCGCCAGATCCGGCAGGAACCTCGCAGGCTGCTCCTCGGCAAGGTCCCGGTAGATCGCCACAGCCTCCTCGCGGGCCGACAGCGATTCTTCCCACAGCTCAGCATCTCGGCGGCGAAAGGATAGGAGCATCAGGCTGTTGGCCAGGCTGGATCGGACAGAGCCCTCTTGGGAAGCAACCAGTTTTCGGTAGAGGGCCACGCCCTCCTCGCACGCCGCGAGGCCTTCCTTCACCCGGCGCAGGCGCCCATAGCGGCCGGAGACGGCAATCAGGCTGCTGGCAAGATCGCGGGCAGAGGCATCAGGCTGCTCCTTGGCTAGCTCGCGGTGAAGCGCCACACTCTCTTCGCTGGCCGCCAAGGCATCCTCATGAAGACCGAGCCGAGTCTGGCGATTGGCAAGGTCGCTCAGGACCCTTGCGAGATCGCGCGTGTAAGCCTGCGGATCTATCGCTGCCTGGTCTCGCAACAGCGCCATCGCTTCTTCGCTGGCTGCCAGGGCATCCTCATCGCGGCCAAGATCGCCCAGACGCCTGGAAAGCGCGCTGAGGCTTCGCGCCAGATCCCGTATCGCCCTGCTGGAGCCGCCGGCGGCCAGCGCACGGCGGAGGTCAACGGCTTCCCGGCTGGCGTCCAGCGCCTCATCAAAACGCCGGAGGTCGGTGAAATGGCGCGAGAGGGACTCAAGGCTCCTGCCAAGCGCGACCCTGGACCTTTCCGGCTCGGCCTCGTCCAACTCGCGAAGCAGCGCAATCGCCTCCTGGCATGCGCCGAGCGCTTCCTGGTGGCGATTCAGATCGGCCAGTCGGGTGGAGAAGTTGTCAAGGATCCTGGCGAGTTCCGACTTGAAGCGATCCGGCTGGTTGGCGAAGAGCTCGCGATAGAGAAGCACCGCTTCCTCACCGGCCAGCATTGCCTCTTCGAAGCTCCTGAGGTTTGCATGGCGCAGCGACAGCGAGCCGAGGCTGAGGGCGAGACGAGGCAAGAACGCATCGCGCCGTGCAGCGGCGAGTTCTCTGCTTATCGTCACGGCCTCCTGGCATGTCGCAAGCGCCTCTGCCCGGTGCCCAAGGTCGGCGAGACAGTGGGAAAGGATGTGGAGGCTGCTGGCCAGATCCTGTGCAACGACCTCTGGCTGCCTCATATGGCTCAATCGATCGAGCTCTACGGCCTCTTCGCTCGCCTCCAGTGCCTCCGAATAGCGGTCCAGATCCGCAAGCCGGTTCGCCAGGCCGTTGAGTGATCGCGCAAGGTCGCGCTCGAATGCTCTGGGTTGCCGCTTTGCCAATGGCCGCAGCAACGCCACCGATTCCTGAATGGCGGCCAAAGCCTCGCTCTGACGGTCAAGGGCCTTGTAACAGTGGGAGAGGGAACTGAGACTCCTTGCGACCTCGGAAGAGAGCGCTTCCGGCTGTTCAGCAGCGAGTTGCCGGCTGAACGCCAGGGCTTCCTGGCAGGCAGCGAGTGCCTCTTCGCGGCGCTCGAGTTCCGACAGAGTGAACGAGAGGTTTCTGAGGCTGGCGACAAGCGCCGGCGTGAAAGCCTCGGGGTCCGCTTCGGCGAGCCTGCGTCGCAGTGCGACGGCCTCTCGCACGGCCGCAAGGGCGTCTTCGCGGCGCCCGAGGTCGGAAAGGTCGAAGGCGATGTTGTTGAAGGCCTTCGCACGATCGACCATGACCCTCTCCGACTGGGCCTTCTTGCCCTTGGCCGGCAGCGAGTCGAGAACGGCCTCGTTGATCCGCAAGGCCACCTGGCGCAGAACCAGACTCTGCTTCGGGATGGCATTGGAGAGATCCATCAGGCTGGACGGATCGCTCCCGGCATGGTCGACCAAGCCGTCCAGCCAGGCGAGCGCCCGGTCATGCCCCCGGATGGCGAAGTCCTGGCAGGTTCTGATGACCGTGGCGGCGACGGCGGAGGAATCGGACTCTGCGGCGCGCAACACGGGAGCCAGGCCATCGCGTCCGTCATATCCGTCCCACACCTGCAGCAGCACCGCCTCGCCGATGACATCGGGAACGATGGGATCGAGACCACCCCCCTCACGTCGCAGGACTTCGCTCAGCGCCGCGTAGACGGCAGGCACGGCGCCACCGGCTTCACCATAGCGCAGGGCCTTCTTTTCCCGCTCGATGGCATCCAGGGCTGCCTCCCGGTCGAGGCCCTGGCACAGCGTCACAACGGCGGCCACGTGTTCGGCCAAAGGTTCATCGAGCTGCTTGGCACGGGCGATGCGCGATACCCGCTGCCGCTCCCGGGCCGCGAGTTCGAAGGCGAGTTCGTCAGGCGCGAGGGACAGGGCCCTCGCCAGCCCGTCGCGGGAGGCGGCGAGGCCCGCCATCATCAGGAACAGCGGCTCGCCACCCCAGGAGAGTTCGGCCAGATTGCGGTCGAAGGCAGCATCGTCGCCGGGTTCCGGCGGCCGCTCGTCGCAGCCGGCGCGGTCCAGCATGGCCGCGATGATCGCGCGCCGCCGTTCGGCACCGTCGATGGGCGGCAGCATCATGGGCTCGGGCAGGTCCAGCAGACGCTGCACGGCGCGGGCATCGCCACCGCCGCGGCCGAAAACCGTTTCCCACCAGCCGCCGCGCGGGTCCGCCTGACGCTCCAGCAACAAGAGGCGCAAGGGACGTTTGCGACCGCTCTCCTCTTCGCCCAGCGCCGGATTGTCGGCCAGTTCGACCAGCCACTCGTGGAGCGCTTCGGCCTGACTGGCGACGTAGTCGACGACAATCAGGACCGGCGTGTTCCAGCTCCAGCTCCGCACGTTCTGCTGGTTGCGAAAGCGGGCCATCTCGGTGGAGGTCAGGAAGCCGGCGCGCCAGCCTTCGCCGC
This sequence comes from Pelagibius sp., assembly GCF_028289705.1. GTDB lineage: Bacteria > Pseudomonadota > Alphaproteobacteria > Kiloniellales > Kiloniellaceae > Pelagibius. The sequence continues at coordinate 16,568 of NZ_JANQOI010000128.1, read as the reverse complement.
GCATCGCTTCGCAGAGTTCCAGGGCTAGGCGCGTTTTGCCGCGGCCGGCGGTCCCGACAAGCACGCGCAGGGAGATCGCTTCGCCGTTTCCGAGCCACTGCCGAAGATCGTCCATGGTCTCGTCGCGCCAGAGAATGTCGATACTCTGCGCATAGGGGCTGACGAGATCGGCCTCGGACTCTCTGCCGTCCACGAGGTCGATGCGACGGCGTTGGGTATAGAGGGTCAGTTCCAGGTGCGGCAGGTTCACGAGAACCGTGTTGCCGTCCCCTTCGATCTGGACGACGACGTTGCCCCGCCCGTCAACGGAAGCCTGCTGTGCCATGGCGCGGTAATCCCGGCGCTTGCCGACGGCTCAGCCTAGCAGACTTCACTCCGGGCGAACATTCGCCAAAAGGGGCTGCCCCAGGGGGCCAAAGGGGTGGCCGCCATCACGCGAAGGCGTCGGGCATGGAGTCCTTGCGTTCCTTGATGAAGGCCCGCAGCGCCTCGTCGATGGCGGGATCGAGGGCCGGTGCCTGATAGTCCGCCAACGTCTTCTTGTAGAGCGCGTTGGCCCGCGTGAAGGCATCGCGCGCGCCTTCGGCCTCCCACTGCTCGAAGGAGTTGTTGTCGGCGATGGAGGAGCGGTAGAAGGCGGTCTCGAAGTTGGCCTGGGTGTGGGCGCAGCCCAGGAAGTGGCTGCCGGGCCCGACCTCGCGCAGGGCGTCCATGGCCTGGCCATTCTCGCTGAGATCATAGCCGCCGGCGAAGGTCTGCATCATGCCAAGCTGGTCGGCATCGATGACGAACTTCTCGTAGGACGACACCAGGCCGCCCTCCAGCCAGCCGGCGGCATGCAGCACGAAGTTCACGCCGCCCAGCAGGGTCGGGATCAGGGTCTGGGTGCTCTCGTGGGCCGCCTGGGCGTCCGGCAGCTTGGAGCCGCAGAGCGAGCCGCCGGAGCGGAAAGGCACGCCCAGCCGCCGGGCCAGGGCCGCCATGCCATAGAGCACCAGCGCCGGCTCCGGCGTGCCGAAGGTGGGCGCACCGGACTGCATGGAGATCGAGGACGCGAAGCTGCCCAGCACCATGGGGGCGCCGGGCCGCACAAGCTGGGAAAAGGCGAGGCCCGCCAGCGCTTCGGCCAGGGTCTGGGTCATCACCCCCACCGGGGTCACCGGCGCCATGGCGCCGGAGAGGATGAAGGGGGTGACGATGCAGGCCTGGTTGTGGCGGGCATAGACCTTCAGCGCGCCCAGCATGGTGGCGTCGAAGGTCATGGGCGAGTTGGCGTTGATCAGGTTGATCATCACCGTGTTGGACTCGACGAAGTCCTCGCCGAAGACCAGCTTCGCCATGGCCACCGAGTCCTCCGCCCGCTCCGGCGCCGTCACCGAGCCCATGAAAGGCAGGTCGGAATAGCGCAGGTGGGCGTAGACCATGTCGAAGTGGCGCTTGTTCACGGGGATGTCCACCGGCTCGCAGACCGTCCCGCCGGAGTGGTGCAGCGCCGGCGCCATGTAGGCCAGCTTCACGAAGTTGCGGAAATCCTCGATGGTGGCGTAGCGCCGTCCGCCCTCGATATCGCGCACGAAGGGCGGGCCGTAGACCGGCGCGAAGACGGTGTTGTTGCCGCCGATCTCAACCGAGCGCTCCGGGTTGCGGGCATGCTGGGTGAAGCTGGAGGGGATGGTCTCGCAGAGCTTGCGGCAGAGCCCGCGGGGGAAGCGCACGCGCTCGCCATCGACATCGGCGCCGGCCTCCCTCCACATCGCCAGCGCTTCGGGGTCGTCGCGAAATTCGATGCCGATCTCCTGAAGCACCGTTTCGGCGTTCTCCTCGATCAGCGTCAGGTTCTCTTCGGAGAGGATCTCGTAGGGCGGGATCTGCCGCTGGATGTAGCGGTTCTTCGGTGTCGTTCCGCCGCCGCGTTTCGCACGCCGCGCCTCCGCACCGCCGCCCGCACGGCGGCCACGCCGGCCGCCGCCGGAAGACAGGGCGTCTTCGATCTCTGAAATCCTTGCCATCTCCGGCCCCTCGAACAGGAAGAACCGGATTATCGGCACCGCGGCATTCGGCGCTCTGTCGCAGCGGCGACCGGGATGGGCGGAAATGCGCCAGCGCGCGCCCCGGCAACCCGCTCAGAAGCCCTGGATTTCCGCGGCTCCCAGCCCTTGCGGCGGGTGGCAGACAAAGGTGTCGGTGATACGACAATTGCGGTCGCGCAGACTGGGAGCAGCCGGGCGCCTTCGGGAAAGAATGGGCCCCTTGCCGGCGGCCCCGACGCAGAGGTCAATCGTGGCCGCCCTGGGTACTTACACGGAGACGGTAGCAATGGCGCAGTTTCACAAAAGCGCTGATGTCGTGATCATCGGACAGGGCGGCATCGTCGGGGCATCGGTGGCCCATCACCTGATCGAGCGGGGCTGGGACAACATCATCGGGATCGACAAGTCGGGCATCCCGACGGACATCGGCTCGACCGGTCATGCCTCGGACTTCTGCTTCAACACGATGCACGACCAGATCACCATCTTCACGACCCGCTACAGCATCGACTTCTTCGAAAAGCGCGGCCGCTACGCGCGCATCGGCGGCATCGAGGTGGCCCGCAAGGGCGACGACGAGCGCATGCGCGAACTGGAACGCCGGGTCAGCTCCGGCCGCGCCTTCGGCAACCGGGTCGAGATGATCACGGCGCAGCGGGTCAAGGAGCTGATGCCGCTGATCGAAGAAGACGTCATCCAGGGCGGCCTCTGGGACCCGGATGCCGGTCTGGTGATCCCGCGCTCCCAGGTCGTCGCCGGGGAGCTGATCCGCGACGCCGAGGAAAGCGGCAAGCTGCAGACCCTGGCCAACACGCCCTGCACCGGCCTCGACATCGAGAACGGCCGCATCAAGGGCGTCCACACCACCCGCGGATACATCGAGACGAACCATGTCGTGGTCTGCGCCGGCCTCTGGGGCCGGCTGATCGCGGCAATGGCGGGCGAGGACCTGCCGGTCATGCCGGTCGACCATCCGCTGACCTTCTTCGGGCCCCACACGACCTTCGAGGGCACCGGCAAGGAGATCGGCTATCCGCTGCTGCGCGACCAGGGCAACTCCGCCTATCTGCGCGACACCGGCGATCCGAAGACCACCGAGGGCGGCCAGATCGAATGGGGCTATTACGAGGAGAAGGCGCCCCGCCTGGTCCATCCGCGCGACCTGCTGGAGAAGGAGGAGGCCCGCCTCTCCCCCTCCCAGCGCGACCTGGAGATGGAGCAGGTCATGGAGCCCCTGGAGCGCGCCATGGAGCTGACGCCGATCCTCGGGGAACTCGGCTACAACGAGAAGCATTCCTTCAACGGGCTGCTGCAGGTGACCGCCGACGGCGGGCCCTCCATCGGCGAGTCGCCGGATGTGCGCGGCCTCTGGTACGGCGTTTCCGTCTGGGTCAAGGACGGCCCGGGCACGGGCAAGCTGATCGCCGACTGGATGACCGACGGCCGCACCGAATTCGACCACCATGGCATCGACTACGCCCGTTACTATCCGATCCAGAAGACCGAACCCTTCATCTACGACCGCTGCTTCGAGACGGCGTTCAAGATCTACAATCCGCCGGTCCACAACCGCGAGCCCTATTCCAAGGGCCGGAACCTGCGCTGCAGCCCCTTCTATCTGCGGGAGAAGGAACTGGGCGGCTACTTCATGGAGATCGCCGGCTGGGAACGGGCGCACGGCTACGCGTCCAACGAAGAGACTCTGCTGGCCAAATACGCCAACCGCGTGCCCGAGCGCCCGAACGAGTGGGACTCCAGACACTTCTGGCGAGTCTCCAACGCCGAGCACCTGGAACTCTCCGAGAACGTCGGCATGGTCAACCTCTCCCACTTCGCGCTCTTCGATGTCTCGGGCCGAGACGCCGAACGGCTGATGGAGTACGTCTCCTCCTCCAAGGTCGCCGGCGATACGCCGGTGGGCAAGGGCGTCTACACCAACTTCCTCGATGCCCTTGGCGGCGTTCAGGCGGACCTCACCGTGCTGCGTCTGGCCGAGGACCGCTTCCGCGTCATCGACGGCGCCGATGCCGGCCACCGCGACATGACCTATCTGCGCCGCATGACCCAGGACAAGGAATGGTCGGTCTTCGTCGAGGACAGGACCGATCATTTCGGCTGCATCGGCGTCTGGGGGCCGAATGCCCGCGAGAGCCTGAAGAAACTCGCCGACGATCCGGCCGGGCTCGACCCGGAAACCTTCCCCTTCGCCGCCAGCAAGGATTTCACCCTGCGCGGCGTGCCGGTGAAGGGTTTCCGCATCTCCTATGTCGGCGAGCAGGGCTGGGAGCTTCACTTCCCGCTCGCCTACGGCCTGGCGCTCTGGGACATGTTCCGCGAGATCGGCATCACCCCCATTGGGATCGAGACCTACGCCAACAGCCGCCGGCTGGAGAAGAGCCTGCGCCTGCAGAACGCCGACCTGCTGACCGAGTACAACCTGGTGGAGGCCGGGCTCGCCCGCCCGAAGGTCAAGGCCGCCGACTTCCACGGCAAAACAGCCTACCTCGAACAGCGCGAGCGCGCCCAGCAGCCGGCGATGCTCTGCACGCTGACGGTCACCGACAGCACCGACAAGGACGGCGTGACGCGCTTCCCGCTGGGCAACTGCCCCATCGTCGACCCCAGGACCGACGCGGTGCTGGTCGATTCGCTGGGCCGGCGCTCCTACACCACCAGCCTGGCCTACGGCCCGTCGCTCGGAAAAAACATCGCCCTCGGCTACCTGCCGCAGGACTACTGCGAGGAGGGCCGACGGCTCGAGATCGAATACTTCAACCAGAAGTTCCCGGTCGAGGTCGCCGCCGTCGGCTACAAGCCGCTCTACGACCCGACCAACGAACGGATGAGGTCGTAACCAAAGCCCCCTCACCCTCCCACCCAAGCTCTTTCTCGGGGGCGGGCCCCTCCCTCTCCCGCGGCGGGGAGAGGGTTTGTGAGGCAGCCCAATTGGGTTCCCTCTCCCCAGCGCGGGAGAGGGTTGAGAAGCCTTGGTGAGATCGAAGATCGAGCCTAGGCGGAGCTGGGTGAGGGGGAGGTTCCGGACGCGATTTCGCCGTCTTGCCCTCAACCACCGAAGGGCCTATCGTCCGCCTCCCCTCAGTCAAAGGACCCCGATGCGTTTATGGCCGACCGCCTGACAGACCTCCTGGAAACCCGCCCCTGGCTGCTGGCCGACGGGGCCACGGGCACCAACTTCTTCGCCATGGGCCTGCAGCACGGCGACGCGCCGGAATTGTGGAACCTGGAGCGCCCGGAGGACGTGGTGAAGCACTACCGCAGCTTCATCGACGCCGGCTCCGACATCATCCTGACCAACACCTTCGGCGGCACCGCCAACCGGCTGAAACTGCACAAGGCCGAGGACAGGGTCTTCGAGATCAACAAGGCGGCCGCCGAGCTGGCCCGCCGCGCCATCGCCGAGAGCGGGCGCGATGGCGTCATCGTCGCCGGCTCCATGGGCCCCACCGGCGACCTCTTCGAACCGCTGGGGCCGCTGACCGTCGACCAGGGCGCGGCGGCCTTCGCCGAGCAGGCCAAGGGTCTCGCCGCCGGCGGCGCCGATCTGCTGTGGATCGAGACCATCTCCGCCGTCGACGAAGTGAAGGCGGCGGTGGCCGGAGCCAAGGCCGCCGGCCTGCCCTATGCCCTCACCCTCTCCTTCGACACCAACGGGCGCACCATGATGGGGGTGACCCCGGCCCAGTTCGCCAAGCTGGCACACGAGTTGGACCCGACGCCCCTGGCCTTCGGCGGCAACTGCGGCACCGGCGCCTCGGAGCTGATGGCCGCCCTTCTGAACCTGCAGGCGGCCAAGGCGCCAGAGGACGTGATCGTCGCCAAGAGCAACTGCGGCATCCCCGAGTACGTGGAAGGCGAGATCCACTACACCGGCACGCCGGAGCTGATGGCCGACTACGCCCGCCTGGCGCTGGACGCCGGGGTGCGCATCATCGGCGGCTGTTGCGGGACCACGCCGGACCACATCCGCGCCATGCGCGCTGCCCTGGAGAGCCACGAACGGGGATCGCCGCCGGAAATGGCGACGGTCATTGCCAAGCTGGGCGAGATCTCCAAGGGCGCCGAACAGCAGCAGGCCGGTCCCCTGGGCGCGATCCCGGAAGCCCCGGCCCGCAGCGAAGGACGGCGCAGAGGCCGGCGCGGCCGCGCCGCCGGCTAATCCGGCCGGGCCCAGAGATCCGCGTGCGCCGGATCGCCCCTTAGCATGAGCGCCTTCGACTGGCTGATCACACTGTCGAGTTGATCCAGCACGACCGAAAGGAGCCGGTCGGAGACGCCGTGGTCGTAGACCAGATAGGTCGAGAGCATCACCGCAGTGGCACCCGGGCGGTTCTCAATGTCGACCCTCTTGGCATCGATGCCGAAGGTCACGCGGTCGATGACGCCGATCGCGGCCTGCGTATTCCGGTGCGACGTCGCGGGAATGAGCGCGGTCAGGTCAACCCCTCGGCAACGCTGCGCGGCGGTGTCGCAGGCGTGGAGCGTCGCCTGTAGGGTCACGGCCTGGCTGTGCCGTCCGCTAAAGGACGGGGCGTTGGGGTCCACCGTGCGCAGGCGCACATCCAGAACGCCGGCCTCAGCCAGCGCCTGCTGAACTTCCTGATAGGAGACAGAAGTGACCGCCTTGGCGTCGGTGCGGGCGGCAGGCTGTGCCTGTAGAGCCGTGTCCTGCACAAACACAGCGGCCAACAGCGCCGTCAGACAGACGAAACCCTTGATCTTCATCACGGCCTTGCCTGTTTCCAGAACTCGGCGATTCCCGGATCACTGCTCTCTAGATGCTGCGTCATGCTTTGCGCCAGAACCTCGACATGCGCCAGCTGCGCCGCCACGTTGGCGGCGGTGCGCCCGGGCAGCATCCAGATGTCCCGGCCGACCAGCAGGAGCATGCCGCTTGCAGCCCTTACAAGATCGACATGAGCAATCGGGACTGAGCGTTCGTAGGACTTCACCGCCGCCAGCGCCAAGGGACGCTGACCCAAGGGCCAAGCTGCCCGGACCTTGGCGCCCTCACAGCGGCCTTCCTTGCAGCCGACGAAGGTCAGCACAGCCGTGACACGGCCACTCACCAGCAAAGCCCACTGCAGCGATCTGGTCTTCTGCAGGACGACGAGCCCCACTTCGTCGAGCAGCACTTCCATCTCTTCCGGCGAGATGGAGTACATCAGTTCCCCGGAAACCTCGTCCGGCCCGGCGGGCTGGGCCGCGACGGGAGGGTGCGGCAGGAGGAGCGCCGCCCCAAGGGCGGCGGCCAGCACCGGGATTCGCCAGGACACGCGCAAAATCTCGCAAACCTCCGGGTGATTGGTCTAACCTGCCCCTAAGCTAACAGGGAAGGGCCGAGCCGTCTGCGGGTTTTGGGCCGCAGGATTGCAGAGCTCTCGTAGAACCCCGGACTCCGCCAGCACGCAGGACCCATGCGCGAAACCCTCTCCACAGCGACCCGCCTGCCCGTCATCGACATGGCGCCGCTGTTCGGCGGCGACCGGGCAGCGCGCGAAGGGGTCGCGCTGGAGGTCCGATCCGCCTGCCGCGCCAGCGGCTTCTTCTACGTCACCGGCCACGGCGTGAGCCAGGCGGTGCTGGCAGAGTTAGAGGCCGCCAGCCGCCGTTTCTTCGCCTTGCCGGAGGAGAGCAAGCAGGCCAACGCCATGGCCCGGGGCGGACGCGCTTGGCGCGGCTACTTCCCGCTGGGCGGCGAACTCACCTCCGGCCGGCCGGACCTGAAGGCCGGGCTCTACTTCGGCAGCGAGCTGCCGGCGGAGCATCCCCGCGTCGCCGCCGGCTGGCCGCTGCACGGCGCCAACCTCTGGCCGGAGGCGGCGCCGGAACTGCGCGGAGCCGTGGAGGCCTACATGGCCGCCGCCACGCGGGCCGGCCACGCGCTGATGCGCGGCATGGCCCTCAGCCTCGGCCTCGCCGAGGACTACTTCGAGAGGCACTACACCGCCGACCCCACTATCCTGTTCCGCATCTTCCATTACCCCGCCAGCGCGCCGGCCGATCTGACGACGCCGGAGTCCTGGGGCGTGGGCGAGCACAGCGATTATGGCCTCCTCACCCTGCTGGCCCAGGACCGCCACGGCGGTTTGCAGGTGAAAACGCCGGAGTGTTGGATTGCCGCGCCGCCCCTGCCCGGCACCCTGGTCTGCAACATCGGCGACATGCTGGACCGCCTGACCGGCGGCTGGTACCGCTCGACCCCACACCGGGTGCTGAACGAGAGCGGCACCGACCGCCTCTCCTTCCCGCTCTTTTTCGATCCCGACTTCGCCGCCGCGATGAAACCGCTGCCGCCGGAAGCCACCATCGGCGACACCGGCCCCGGCGACCCCCGCTGGGACGGCGCCGACCTCCAGGCCTTCACCGGCACCTACGGCGACTACCTCCTGGGCAAGGTCTCCAAGGTCTTTCCGGAGTTGGGCGGGGAGGTTTTGTAGGCGGATTTGACACAAGTCCCCCTCACCCTCCCGCTCACGCGGGCCCCTCCCTCTCCCACAAGGGGCGAGGGCAAACGAAGACGTTGAACAGAATCCCTCTCCCCTGGCGGGAGAGGGCTGCGCAGGCTTGGCGAGCGCAGCGAGCCTAGCCGGAGCTGGGTGAGGGGGAGGGCTAAGCCCGCAGCCTGCCGGCCACCTCTTCCAGCAGCGCCTCCAGCTCCGCGATGCTGTCGAGCACGTGGTGGGCGTGGGGGGCGAGGTCGTCGTGGGCGGCGCTGCCGGTGAGCACGCCGACCAGCAGGCCGGCGCCGGCGCGGCGGCCCATCTCCATGTCGTGGCGGCTGTCCCCGACAACAGCCACGGCCGTTGGCGCGATCCCGGTGGCCCGGCAGAAGCCCTCCACCATGCCGGGGCCCGGCTTGGCGCCGTGGCCGGAATCGAAACCGGCGACGTACTCGAAGCGATCGAGCACGCCGAAAGGCGCGAGGCTGGCGCGCGCGCCCTCCTCGCTGTCGTTGGTGGCGATGCCGAGCGCCAGATCGCGGGCGATCAGGGCCGTCAGGGTCTCGGCCAGGCCCGGCACCGCCACGGCGCTCGCGCCGGCGCCCGCCTCGAAGAGCGCAGAGACCTGGTCGGTGAGCGCCCGCGCGTCGGCCCCGACGATCTCCGCCCAGCAGGCGCCCAGGTCGTCATTGCTGCCGCTCACCAGGATGGAGTCGGCGCGGCAGGTGTCGGTCGCGGGATCGTAGCCCGAGGCCACCAGCAGGCGTTCCGCCAGCACCGCGTCGTCCCCTGCCACCACCAGCGCCGCCTGCCGGTTTAGCGGCATCCAGGTGGCGTGATAGTCCAGCAGCGTGCCGTCCTTGTCGAAGAGAACGCCTTGAATATCCGGAGTGATCGTCACGATGCCGCCTTGGCCTCCTCCGCTTCCACCGGTTTGTCGGCGACCCGGCTCTGGCGCAGGATGCCGGCATAGATTTCTTGGTCGCCGCAGACCCCGACCAGGCGCCCGTCCTCCACCAGGGCGACGGGATGGCCGGTGGCCTGGCGCAGCTCGATGGCGACCCGCATGGACATGTCGGTGGGGGCGGTGATCATCGCCGTCGGCGGCAGGTCGTTTACCTTCATACCTTCGTCATAGGCCATGAGGCGGCCGAGGTAACCGTCCAGGGTGACCGAGGCGGGCGCGCCCCGGTCGTCCAGCTTGATGCGGAAGCGCCCCTCGCGGTCCAGCAACACGCTCTCATCCTCGCGTTTCAGATCTTCGACCGGTGTCATGAGGGAGCCGCCGCGTAAGACGTTCAAGGGGTTCATGTGGGCGACGAACTCGGCCACGTAGTCGTTGGCCGGCTCCAGCACGATGGCCTCCGGCTCGCCGTACTGCACGATGCGCCCGGCCTCCATGATGGCGATGTGGCTGCCCAGCTTCAGCGCCTCGTCCAGGTCGTGGCTGACGAAGATGATGGTCTTCTTGAGGCTGCGCTGTAGTTCCAGTAGCTCATCCTGCAGGTGGTCGCGGATCAGCGGGTCGAGGGCCGAGAAGGGTTCGTCCATCAGCAGGATGTCGGCGTCGGTGGCGAAGGCGCGGGCGAGACCGACGCGCTGCTGCATGCCGCCGGAAAGCTCGTGGGCGAACTTGTCCTTCCACTGGGACAGGCCGACCAGGGCCAGCTTCTCCTCGACGATGGCCTGGCGTTCGTCCTTGTCCATGCCGCGCAGTTCCAGGCCGAGGCCCACGTTCTCCGCGACGGTGCGCCAGGGCAGCAGGGCGAACTGCTGGAAGACCATGGCCACCCGGTTCATGCGCAGGCGGCGCAGGGTGGCGGGGTCGCAGGAGGCGACGTCCACCAGACCTGCCTCATCGCGCACCATGACCGACCCGCGGGTCACGTCGTTGAGGCCGTTGACGGCGCGCAGCAGGGTCGACTTGCCGGAGCCAGAAAGCCCCATGAGGACGCAGATCTCGCCTTCCTCGATGGCGAGAGATGCACCGGCCACGCCCACCACGTTGTCGGTCCGCTCGAGGATCTCGTCGCGGCTGGCGCCGCTGTCCAACAGGGTGAGCGCCTTTTCCGGCTCCTTGCCGAAGATGATGTCGACGTTGCGGAAGTCGACGACGGTGTTTGCCTCCGCGCTCATGGCTCAGCGCTCCTTCGCCTTGACGTCGCGCTGCTTGCAGATGCGGTCCAGGAGGATCGCCACGATGACGATGGCCAGGCCCGCCTCGAAGCCGCGGGCGATGTTCACCGTGTTGAGGGCGCGCACCACCGGCTTGCCGAGGCCGTCGGCCCCCACCAGGGCGGCGATCACTACCATCGAAAGCGACAGCATGATGCACTGGGTGAGCCCCGCCATGATGGTCGGCATGGCATGGGGCAGTTCCACCTTCCAGAGAAGCTGGCGCTTGGTGGCGCCGAAGGCCTCGCCGGCCTCCACCAGGGTCTTGGGCACCGAGGAGACGCCGAGATAGGTCAGCCGGATCGGCGCGGGAATGGCGAAGATCACCGTGGAGATGAGGCCCGGCACCACGCCGAGACCGAAGAGGATCAGGGTGGGGATCAGATAGACGAAGGTCGGGATGGTCTGCATGAGGTCGAGCACCGGGCGGATCGCGGTGTAGAGCCAGGGGCGGTGCGCCGAGGCGATGCCGATGGGCACGCCGATGATCATGCAGGTGGCGGTGGCGAAGATCACCAGCGCCAGGGTCTCGATGGTCTCCTCCCAGTATCCCAGGTTGACGATCAGCAGCAGCGAGAGGACCAGTCCCACAACCAGATGGATCGAGCGGTGCAGCCAGTAGGCGCCCGCGGCCAGCAGGGCGATCAGCACCAAGGCGGGGATCGCCTGCATGACGTCGATCAGGCCCTCGATGAGAAAGCCCAGCACGTCGGAGATGAAGTTGAAGAACCAGGCCGCGTGTTCGTTCAGGAAATCGACGAAGCTGCTGATCCATTTCCCCAGCGGAATCTTATATTCCTCAAGCAGATCCATGCCGAGGCCTCCCCTTTGTTCTCGCGCCCCCGAAACAGCGAAACGGTCAGGCCCGGGGGCCTGACCGCTTCCAGTTTACACGCTTTCTTGCAAGTGTCTTACAGGCCGAGGTGGGCCTTCACCGCCGCCAATCCGTCGCCGCCGTCCAGGGTCTTCACGCCGGCCAGCCAGCCGTCGAGGATATCCGGATTGGCCTTCAGCCAGGTGGTCGCCGCGTCGTTCGGCTCCTCGCCCTCGTCCAGGATCGCGCCCATGATGGCGCCCTCCATGGGCAGGGTGAACTTCAGGTTGGTCAGCAGCTTGCCGACATTGGGGCAGTCGCCGGTGTAGCCCTTGCGCACGTTGGTGTAGACCGTGGCCCCGCCGTAGTTCGGGCCGAAGACGTCGTCACCGCCGGAGAGGTAGACCAGGTCGAAGTTGTTGTTCATGGGATGCGGCGCCCAGCCCAGGAAAACGATGTGCTGCTTGCGCTTCACCGCGCGGGCCACCTCCGCCAGCATGCCCTGCTCGGAGGACTCGACCAGCTCGAAGCCCTTCAGCCCGAAGGCATTGCTTTCGATCATGTCGAGGATCAGGCGGTTGCCGTCGTTGCCCGGCTCAATGCCGTAGATCTCCCCGTCCAGCTCGTCCTTCAGCTTGGCGATGTCGGCGAAGTCCTTGAGGCCGGCTTCCGCCGTGTAGCTGGGCACCGCCAGGGTGTACTTGGCGCCTTCCAGGTTCACACCCAGCACCTCCACCGAGCCCTCGTCGCGGTACTTGGCCAGATCGCCCTCCATGGTGGGCATCCAGTTGCCGAGGAACACATCGATGTCGCCGTTCTTCAGGCTGGCGTAGGTCACCGGCACGGAGAGCACCTCCGCCTCCGGCTCGTAGCCCAGGCCCTCCAGGACCACCGAGGTCGCCGCCGTGGTGGCGGTGATGTCGGTCCAGCCGACGTCGGCGAAACTCACTTCCTTGCAGGCCGCGGGATCCGCCGCCCAGGCGCCGCCGCTGGCCGCCGACAGCATCACAGCCGCCGCCGCGGCCACACTGAATTGCACTCTCCTCTGCATGGGCTTTGCCTCCTCCAGTCTCTTCTTGTTGCCTCGTCGGCTTGCGCGTCAGTCGCTTCCCTGTCCGGCCCCTTGCGGACCGGCCATACATGACGGAAACGAAGCACTAAGCGATCTGCGGGGGCAAGCCTATGTTTTTTTGATTGAACGTTCAATCAAAATAAAATACTTCTGTCCCTGAAAACCTATTCTGCGGTGCGGAAGGCCGGTGCGGACATGCCCAAGGTTGGAATGGAGGATCTGCGGCGGCGCCAACTCATCGCGGCGACCATCACCTCGATTCACGAGCAGGGCTTCGCCAACGCCACCATCTCCCGCATCAGCCGCAACGCCGGGCTCTCCGGCGGCATCGTCGCCCACTACTTCGACGACAAGGCGGGCCTCCTGGCCGCCACCATGCGCTCCCTCGCCCAGGACCTGCGGACGGAAACCGTGCGGCGGCTGAAGGCCGCCAGGACGCCGGAGGAGCGCATCGACGCCGTCATCCTGGCGAACTTCTCCGACGAGCAGAGCGACCCGGAGACCGTCTCCGCCTGGCTCGCCTTCTGGGCGGAGGCCCGCACCGTACCCGGCCTTTGGCGCATCCAGAAGATCAACGAGCGGCGCCTGCTCAGCAACCTGCGCCATGCCTTCAAGCAGCTTTTGCCGGCGCCTGAGGCAGGCCTTGCCGCCGCCGGCCTCGCCGCCATGATCGAAGGCCTGTGGCTGCGCTGCGCGCTGACCGACGGCCTGCTCACCATCGACGACGCGCGGACCATCGCCCGCGACTACGTCGCCCGCTTTCTCGACAGGGAGTGACCGAACCCGCCATGCGTAATCTGCCCGAACAGAAGCTCTATATTCACGGCGGCTACCGCGACGCGGTGAGCGGCCAGTCCTTCGAGACCCTGAACCCAGCCACCGGCGAGGTCATCTGCACGGTCCAGCAGGCCGGGCCGGAAGACGTGGAGGCCGCCGTCGCTTCGGCGCAGGAGGGTTTCGCGCGCTGGTCGGCCATGGCGGGCAGCGAGCGTGGGCGCATCCTCGGCGAGGCGGCCCGCCTCCTGCGCGCCCGCAACGATGAACTGGCGGAACTGGAGGTCATCGACAACGGCAAGCCGATCCAGGAGGCCGAGGTCGTCGACATCGTCTCCGGCGCCGAGTGCCTGGAGTTCTTCTCCGGGGTCGCCGGCAGCCTGCACGGCGAGCACCACGACTTCGGTGGCGACTTCGCCTACACAAGGCGGGAGCCGCTGGGGATCTGCGCCGGGATCGGTGCCTGGAACTATCCCATGCAGATCGCCTGCTGGAAGTCGGCGCCGGCGCTGGCCTGCGGCAACGCCATGATCTTCAAGCCGGCGGAACTGACGCCCCTCACCGCCCTGAAGCTGGCGGAGATCTATACCGAGGCGGGGCTGCCCGACGGCGTCTTCAACGTGGTGCAGGGCTTCGGCGAGACCGGCCGTGCGCTCGTCCGCCATCCCGCCATCGCCAAGGTCTCCCTCACCGGTGAGGTGGGCACCGGCAAGAAAGTGATGGCCGATGCCGCCGAGACCCTGAAAGCCGTGACCCTGGAGCTGGGCGGCAAGTCGCCGCTCATCGTCTTCGAGGACGCGGACATCGACAACGCCGTCAATGGCGCCCTGCTCGCCAACTTCTATACGCAAGGCGAGGTCTGCTCCAACGGCACCCGGGTCTTCGTTCACGAAAGCGTCCACGACGCGCTCTTGGAGCGGCTGGTGGCGAAGACGGCGGGCTTGAAGATCGGCGACCCGCTGGACCCGGCAACCCAGGTCGGCGCCCTTATTTCCAAGGACCACACCGAGAAGGTGCTGGACTACATCGAGAAGGGCCGCGCCGAGGGCGCGAAGCTCGCCGTCGGCGGCGGGCGCCCCGCCGACCCGGCCCTGGCCGGCGGCAACTTCGTCGAGCCGACCATCTTCGCCGGCTGCGCCGACGACATGACCATTGTGCGCGAGGAGATCTTCGGCCCGGTCATGACCATTCTGCCCTTCGGTAGCGAAGACGAGGTGATCGCGCGGGCCAACGACACCGAGTTCGGCCTCTCCGCCGGGGTCTTCACCCGCGACCTGACTCGCGCTCATCGGGTGATCGCAAAGCTGCAGGCCGGCTCCTGCTGGATCAACACCTACAACATCACGCCCATCGCCGTGCCTTTCGGCGGCATGAAGCAGTCCGGCATCGGCCGTGAGAACGGCCTCGCCGCCATCGAGCACTACAGTCAGTTGAAGAGCGTCTATGTCGCCATGAACGGCGTCGACTCGCCATACTAGGGGCGCCACCATGCTTCGAGACGCTCGCTGTCGCTCGCTCCACATGCTTCGAGACGCCCCTTCGGGGCTCCTCAGCATGAGATGCGGGGTTGGCCTCACCCTGAGGAGGACCGAAGGTCCGTCTCGAAGGGCGAGGCCGGCCTCGATACCCCTCCAATAGAGTTCCGCTCATGTCCACTTCCGAGACTTTCGATTACATCATCGTCGGCGCCGGCTCGGCCGGCTGCGTGCTGGCCAGCCGCCTCACCGAAGACCCGGAGGTCTCGGTGCTGGTGCTGGAGTGCGGCGGGCAGGACAACTCCATCTTCATCCACATGCCCGCCGCCCTGGCCAAGCCTCTGGCCAACGACAAATACAACTGGTTCTACCACTCCGAGCCCGAGCCCCATGTGAACAACCGCCGGCTCTACTGCCCGCGCGGACGGGTGCTGGGCGGCTCCTCCTCCATCAACGGCATGGCCTATGTGCGCGGCCACGCCCGGGACTACGACCGCTGGGCGCAGAGCGGGCTGAAGGGCTGGTCCTACGCCGAGGTGCTGCCCTATTTTCGGAAGGCCGAGACCTACGAGCGCGGCGCCGATGCCTACCGCGGCGGCGAGGGCCCGCTGCATGTCTCGGCAGGCGCCTGCAAGAACCCCTTGTTCCAGGCCTGGATCGAGGCGGGACAGCAGGCCGGCTATCCCGTCACCAAGGACATGAACGGCTTCCAGCAGGAAGGCTTCGCCCACATGGACATGACCGTCCATGACGGCCGGCGCTGGAGCGCGGCGGTCGCCTACCTGAAGCCGGCGATGAAGCGGCCCAACCTCACGGTCTGGACCCGGGCGCTGACCACCCGCGTGCTCTTCGAGGGCAGGCGCGCCACGGGCGTGGAAGTTGCCCAGGGCCGCGCCGTGGTCGAGGTCCGCGCCGAGCGGGAGGTGATCCTCTGCGGCGGCGCGGTCAACTCGCCCCAGACCCTGCTGCTTTCCGGCGTCGGCCCGGCCAACGAACTGGCGGCGCAGGGCATCGCCGTCGTCCACGACCTGCCGGGGGTGGGCAAGAACCTGCAGGACCATCTGGAGGTCTACGTGCAGCACGCCTGCACCCAGCCCATCACCCTTTACTCGGCGCTGAAGCCCTGGAACCAGGCGAAGATCGGTTTCGACTGGCTGTTCTTCAAGAAGGGCCTCGGCGCCACCAGCCACTTTGAGGCCGGCGGCTTCATCCGCAGCCGCGCTGGCATCGAACACCCGGACCTGCAGTACCACTTCCTGCCCATCGCCATGAACTACGACGGCAGCCACCCGGCGGGCGACCACGGCTTCCAGGCCCACGTCGGGCCCATGCGCTCCCAGAGCCGCGGCGAGATCACCTTGAAATCCGCCGACCCCAAGGACCCGCCGCGCATCTTCTTCAACTACCTCTCGCAAGAGGCCGACCGTCAGGAGTTCCGGGCGGGTATCCGTTTAACGCGGGAGGTCTTCGCCCAGAAGGCCTTCGATCCCTTTCGCGGGCCGGAGCTGGCGCCGGGGCCGGACGCGCAAAGCGACGACGAACTCGACGCCTTCGTGCGCGAGCATGTGGAAAGCGCCTACCACCCGTCGTGCACCTGCAAGATGGGCAGCGACCCCATGGCGGTGGTGGACGGCGCGGCCAAGGTCCACGGGCTGGAGGCACTGCGCGTCGTCGACGCCTCCATCATGCCGGACATCGTCAGCGGCAACCTGAACGCCCCCACCATCATGCTGGCGGAAAAGCTCGCCGACACCATCCGCAACCGCC
>NZ_JANQOI010000118.1 GCF_028289705.1 Pelagibius sp. | reverse complement strand
CGCCGGATCCCTTCGGGACGGGGCAGATATTCGCCAGGGCCGCGTCGCGGACGCCTTGTGGGGGACCACCCCACGGCACCGCCCGCTCCTAACCCTGGCGAACATCTGCTCCCGCCACGACGACGAAATGAATATCAACAGGCCCTAGATGCGGGCGGCGACGCTCTTGGTGCGGCAGTAGCTCAGCAGGCCTTCGAGGCCCTTCTCGCGGCCGAAGCCGGACTTCTTGTTGCCGCCAAAGGGCACCTCGATGCCGCCAGCGAAGTACTCGTTGATGTAGACCTGCCCGGCATCCAGGCGCCGTGCCAGGCGGTGCGCGCGTGTAAAGTCCCCGGTATAGATTCCGGCCACCAGCGCGTACTGGCTGTTATTGGCGAGGGTGAGGGCGTGCTCCGCATCCTCGGCGGTCTGCACCGTCAGGACCGGGCCGAAGATCTCCTGCTGCACCAGTTCGTCGCCGGCATCGCGGGCGCCGACGATGGTCGGCTGGAAGAACCATCCCTTGCCGGTCTCCGGGTCCACCGTCTCGCCGCCGCCGGTCGCCACCTCGATCCCCCGCTCGCGGGCACGGGCGATGAAGCCGGAAACCCGGGTGAGCTGCTCGGCGGAGTTCACCGGGCCGAGCTGCGGGTTTCTGAGGCCGTGCCCGAGGGTCAGCTTTTCGGCCCGCCGGCAGAGCTCTTCGACGAAGCCGTCGTGCAGACCGCGCTCGACGATCAGGCGCGAACCGGCCGAGCAGATCTGCCCCGCGTTCTCGAAGATCGCGCCCATGACACCGTCGAGGGCCTGATCCCGGTCGCAGTCGTCGAGCACCACCACCGGCGACTTGCCGCCGAGTTCCAGCACCACACGGGTCACGTTCTCCGCCGCCGCCTTCATGACGGCGGTGCCGGTGGCCACCGAGCCGGTGAAGGTGATGTGGTCGACCCCAGGGTGGGCGGCCAAGGGCGCCCCGACCTCGGCACCGGTTCCGGTCACCACGTTGCAGACCCCGGCGGGCAGGCCCGCGTTCTTGAGGATCTCCGCCAGCCGCAGCGCGGTGAAGGGCGTCTGCTCGGCGGGCTTGGCGACCACCGCACAGCCGGCGGCCAGCGCCGGGGCGATGCCCCGCGCCGCCGTTGAGATCGGAAAGTTCCAGGGAATGATCTGGGCCGCCACGCCGACCGGCTCGTGCTGGCTGTAGCCCAGATAGTCCGGGCCGATGGGAAAGGTATCGCCCTGCAGCTTGTCGCAGGCGCCGGCGTAGTATTCGAATGCGCGCGCGGCGCCCTGCACGTCGCCCTCGGCCTCGCCGATCGGCTTGCCGCTGTCGAGGCACTCGACCACCGCCAGGCCCGCCGCGTTCTCGCGGATCAGCGCGGCGGCGCGGGAGAGGATGCGGCCCCGTTCGGCGGCGGGCGTATCCCGCCAGACCGCCTCGAAGGCGTTGCGGGCCGAGGCCACGGCGGCCTCCACGTCGGCGGCATCGCCCCGGGCAAATTCGGCGAAAGCCTCGGCCCGGCCGGGGTCCTGGCTTTCCATGCTGCGCCCGGCAGCCGGCGCGGAAAACGCCCCGTCGATGAAGTGGCCCTGGGGCAGATCCGGGAGGGTGCCGCTGGTGAGCGCCTGGTCGATCAGTTCCTTGCGGGTCTTCATCGGATCATCCTTCCAAGGCGCTGATACGGTAGGCGGACCTGGCAAGCCAGTCCGGGTTGACCGTGACCCCCCAGCCCGGCCGGTCGCTCACCGTCACCTGGCCGCCCTCGACAGCATAGGGTGACTCGACGAAGAGATCCTGCTGCCAGGGATAGTAGTCCTCGCCCTCGATGGAGAGTTCCAGGTACTTGCCGGCGTTGGGGATGGCGCGCAGCAGATGCATGGTGAAAAGCGTGACCATCGAGAGGTTGGCGCTGTGGGGCGTTACCGGGAGGCCCGCCTTCTCGGCCATCTTCGCCACCCGCAGCGTGCGGGTCAGCCCGCCCAGATAGCAGACGTCCGGCTGCAGGATGTCGACCACGCGGCCGTCGATCATGCGCCGCCAGTCCACCAGGGAGCAGTCCTGCTCGCCCCCCGTGACGTCGATCTCCAGCGCCTCGGTCACCTCTTTGGTCTGCTCGTATTCCCAGTAGGGGCAGGGCTCCTCGTAGTGCGAGACCCCGTTGTCCTGCAGCAGGTGGCCGACCTCGATGGCCCGCTTGGGCGAGAAGCCCGAGTTGGCGTCGACCAGCAGGGCGACGCCGTCGTCCATTGCCCGCCGCATGGTCGGCACGATCTCCTCGGTGCGGCCCGGCCACTCGTCGACGTCGCGCCCGCATTCGGCGCCGACGCGGAACTTGAAGGCATCGAAGCCCAGGCGGTCGCGCAGGCCTTTCAGACGTTCCGATTCCTGTTGCGGGGTGATGTCCCGCTTCATGGAGGAGCCGTAGGCGCGCAGCGGCCCGGGCGAGCCCCCGATCAGCGCGCAGACCGGCTTGCCTTCGCGCTTGCCGCGCAGGTCCCAGAGCGCGGTGTCCAGGCCGCCGATGGCGCGGCGCAGGTAGGCGCCGGGGAACTTGTGCTCGCGCTCCGGAATGATGTCGACGAGGTAGTCGATGTCCAGCGCGTCCTGCCCCAGGGCATAGGGCGCCACCTGGCGGTGCACGACCTGTGCGGTGATGTCGGCATTATAGGGCGCCACCTGGCCCCAACCTTCTTTGCCGTCGCCGGTCCGCACCCGCACGAAGCAGACGTACTCGTTCGTGAAGGTCTCGATACTCGCGATTTCCATAGCGGTCCCGGCCGGCTCCCAAGAGGCATCCCCGGGGGCCACGATAAACGGAATTGGCCTTGATTTAAGGTCCATTTTCGTTCGATCTATAGGCCAATCCGTTGGGGAGGAGACATGAAAACCAACGCCGGGGCGCTGTTGTCGTCGATCCGGATCGACCGGACCGCGCGGCGAAAGATCAGCGTTCAGCTCTACATGGGGCTCAAGGAGATCCTGCTCTCCGGCGGGGTGAACCCCGGCGAGCGGCTGCCGGCGACGCGCACCCTGGCCAAGGAAATCGGCGTCTCGCGCACCACCGTCATCGACGCCGTCGACCGCCTGACGGCGGAGGGCCTGCTGGAGGCCAGGGTGGGCGCCGGCACCTTCGTCAGCGAAGCCCTCTCCGGCCAGCGCGCGGCCGTCGCGGCGGCCCGTCCGGCGGCGGGCAAACCGGTCGATCACCACCTCTCCCGCGCCGCCCGCCGCGCCCAGCGCTTTCTCGCGCCAAGGGCCTGGCTGCCCCACAAATCCCAGGCCTTCATCACCGCGCTGCCGGCCCTCGATCTCTTTCCGATGGCGCATTGGGCGCGGCTTTCGGCGCGGCACTGGCGGGCCGGGCGGGAGGACGTCATGGGTTACGGCCACCCCTCCGGCTACCAGGGCCTGCGCGAGGCGATCTCGACCCATCTGAATGCCGCCCGCGGCATCAAGTGCGACCCGGAGCAGATCTTCATCGTGTCCGGCGCCCAGCAGGCTTTTTCCCTGATCTCCACGCTGCTGCTCAACCCCGGCGACCCCGTCTGGTTCGAGAACCCCGGCGCCATCGGGGCCCGCAACGCCTTTGTCGCCGGCGGCGCCGACATCGTCCCCGTGGAGGTCGACGACGAGGGGCTGAGCATTGCCGACGGGCTGCGCAAGGCGCCCCACTTCCGCCTCGCCTTCGTAACGCCGTCGCACCAGCAACCCCTGGGCCAGGTCATGAGCCTGCCGCGCCGGCTCGCCCTTTTGGGCGCGGCGGAGGACGCCGATGCCCTGATCGTCGAGGACGACTACGACGGGGAGTTCTACTACGGCGGCCAACCCCAACCGCCGCTGAAGAGCATCGATACCCAGGAGCGGGTGATCTACGTCGGCACCTTCTCAAAGTCCCTCTTTCCGTCCTTGAGGCTCGGCTTCGTTCTGGCGCCCCGCGGCCTGGAGCGGACCTTTGCCGACATCAGCGCGGCCTGGCTCAGCGGCGTGCCGACGGCGACCCAGGCCATCGTCGCGGACTTCATGAACGAGGGTCTGTTCTCCACCCACATCCGGCTTATGCGCCAGGCCTACAAGGCCCGGCACGACGCCCTGATCGAGGCAGCCGCCGAGCTTTCCGGGAGGATCGACGTTCGCCCCACTTCCAGCGGCTTCCATACCGTGGGTTTCTTGACCGGCGATGCCGATGACGAGAGGATCGTTGCCGAAGCCCGGGACCAAGGGATCGTTGTCGCGGCCCTGTCGCGCTACTGCTGCGCGCCAATCGACCGCAGGGGCCTCGTGCTCGGGTTTGGCGGGGTGACGCCGGAAGAAATCCGCCGCGGTTTCGGCAAATTGCGCGCCCTGCCGGAATTGACGCGGTAATTGGTCTGATCCAATATCGGCAATGGATATATTTTGCAGTCCATTATCACACTAGGCTTGGAAATCTGATTTGCCGGCTCGTCTGCTTGGGCGATCGGCCAATAAGGGAGGCTTGAATGACAGGCAGAAAACTGACCGCGGCCCTGATGGCCGCGACCATCCTTACTGCGGCGACGGCGGCCCAGGCGGAGACCCTGCGACTTCTGACCTGGGGGTCCTACGCGCCGGAGGAAGTCGTCAAGATGTTCGAGGAGAAGTACCCCGACATCACCGTGGAGGTGACCTTCTCCAACAACGAGGAGATGATCGCCAAGCTCCGCGCGACCGGCGGTGCCGGCTATGACCTGGCGCAGCCGAGCCACGACCGCATCTACGCAGCCCAGCTCGAATACGACATCTACAAGCCGATGGACCTGTCGAAGATCGACACCTCGGTGATGGAGCCCAAGCTGCTGGACGGCGTGAAGGCCAACACCACCATCGACGGCGAGGTCTACTCGGTTCCCCACGTCTGGGGCACCTCCGGGCTGATGGCCGACAAGACCAAGGCGCCCGACTTCAAGAGCTGGGCCGACCTCTGCGATCCGAAGTACAAGGGCAAGACCTCGATGCGCCTGAAGCGCACCATCCTGCTGGGCACCGCCTTTGCGATGGGCGAGGATCCCTTCGCCGCCTATGCCGATCTCGACAAGTACCAGGCCATCCTCGACAAGGCGGTCGACAAGCTGATCGCCTGCAAGGACAACATCAAGGCCTACTGGAAGGGTGGTGACGACCTTTCCGCGCTGATGCTCTCCGGCGAAGTGGTCGCCTCGGAGACCTGGGACTCCACGGCCTACAGGCTCTACAACCAGAACCCCAACATCGTCTTCGTGCCGCCCGAGACCGGCGCTCTGGCCTGGATCGACACCTTCACCCTGCCGCGCAAGGGCAAGGCCGACGAAGCGGCCTACAAGTGGATCAACTTCGTCATGCAGCCGGAGATCGTGAAGCTGATGTCCGCCAGCACCGGCAGCGTGGCGGCGGTCAAGGGCGGCAAGGAACTGCTGCCCGACGACAAGAAGGCGGCCTTCTCCGCGGCCTTCTCCGCAGAGGACATTGCCAACCTGCAGTTCTTCGCCAACATCCCGCCGGGTGTCGAAGACATGGAAGGCAAGGCGCTGGAGAAGATCAAGGCTGCCACCGGCGGCTGATCCGGCAGTCCAGCTTGCGAGACGCTGCCCCCGGCTG
Organism: Pelagibius sp.; assembly: GCF_028289705.1. Lineage (GTDB taxonomy): Bacteria > Pseudomonadota > Alphaproteobacteria > Kiloniellales > Kiloniellaceae > Pelagibius. The sequence goes on along the minus strand of NZ_JANQOI010000118.1, from coordinate 369 downwards.
ACGCCGACGGGCAGCGTCTCTTCTTCCCGGGGTCCTCAATTCCGCGACGGGCCATCGCATGAATCCCTCATCCGACTACGACCTCGAGTGCACCAACGTCTCCAAGAGCTTCGGGCGCCTGCGGGCGGTCGATGACGTCTCCTTCAAGATCCCCAGCGGCTCGTTCTTTTCGATCCTGGGCCCCTCGGGCTGCGGCAAGACGACCCTGATGCGGATGATCGCCGGCTTCGAGGACCCCTCGGCCGGCGATGTGAAGATCAAGGGGAACTCGGTCCTCAACACGCCGCCGAACAAGCGCAACGTGAAGATGGTCTTCCAGCATCTCGCGCTGTTCCCGATGATGAACGTCTACGAGAACATCGCCTACGG
>NZ_JANQOI010000106.1 GCF_028289705.1 Pelagibius sp. | reverse complement strand
AGTTCCAGGATCGCCGGCGCCGCCTCGCGCACCATGTACTCGATGGCGTCCTGGTCGCCCAGCCAGTCGGAGCCCTTGACCGTGTCGTACATGTGCCAGCGCCAGTCGTCCTCGCCCATGTTGCCCAGCGAGGCGGAGACCCCGCCCTGGGCGGCCACGGTGTGGCTGCGGGTGGGGAAGACCTTGGTCACACAGGCGGTCTTGAGACCGGCTTCCGCGAGGCCGAGGGTCGCACGCAGACCGGCACCGCCGGCCCCGACCACCACGACGTCGTAGGTGTGATCGATTACCTCATAGGACTTGGTCATGGTCGGACCTCGGTCTTCTCTTGGCGGCGCCTCTGCATCGCTCTTGCTGCCGGCCTATCCAAGCAGGAGCAGCAATACCGACAGGATGCCGGTCAGCGCCAACACGATTGCCGCCGCCTTGGTCAGCAGCAGGCCGGCAATCTTGAACATCTCGTTATGGACGTAGTCCTCGATGACCACCTGGACACCGAGGTATGCGTGGTAAAAGGTCGCAGCGATCAGGAGGATCAGCAGGCCGGCCACCACCGGCGAGCCGGCCCAGTCGGCCACCGCCGCATGATCGGCGCCGCTGAGGGAGATCACCGCGACGCAGAACCAGAGCGTCAGCGGCACCAGGGCGAGGGCGGTCAGGCGCTGGGCCCACCAGTGTCCCGTGCCGTCCTTCGCCGAACCGAGTCCGCGGACCCGTCCCAATGGCGAGCGCAGGCTCATCTCACGAACCTCCCATCATCACGTAACCGAGGATCCAGCTCAGCAGGGTGAGCGCGCCGGAGGCGCCAACCACCAGCCAGCCGCTGCGCTCCGCCGTCTGCATCTCGAACCCGTAGCCGGCATCCCAGAAGAGATGCCGGATGCCGTTACAGAGGTGATAGAACAGCGCGAAGGTCCAGCCGAAGAGGAAGAGGCGGCCGATGAACGAGCCCACCAGCCCCTGAGCGCCGGCGAAGGACTCCGGGCCGCCGGCCGCCGCGGCGAGCCAATAGACCAGCAGCAGGGTGCCGACCGCCAGCGCGACTCCGGTGATGCGGTGCAGGATCGACAGCATCGAGGTGAGTTGCGGCCGGTAGACCTGGAGATGGGGGGAGAGGGGCCGATTGGAACTGCTCATACGCGGCTGCCTTTGAGCTCTCTTGTGAATGGACCTTCAGACGGACGAGCCAGCCATCCTGTCTGCCCCAACCTGCCGCCTAGGGTGGTGCGTGCGGACCGGGGCTTGCACTGCGCCGTGCAGCGACGGCTATTCTCAGCGACGACCCTCAACAAAACCTCTAGACCGCTTGGATTTAGACCGCAGCGCAGCACAAGTCAACGCGAGGCCCCCTGAAGCCGCGGCTTTCCCGGCGTTCCGGCAAGACCGCAACGGCCTCCGCAGACCGCAGTTCAGGATGCGCGGCGGCATCTCCACGGCGCCGAAGAGTGGCATTTGTGCGGGTACGTGGACTCACCTTTGTGGACAGACTTGTGGGCAAGATGTGAAGGAATTGTGCAGGATCGGCGAAACTATGCACAAGATTTTAAGTCGCTACAGAAATTTCGTGTTGTCGCTAAATCTGATTCAGGCGAGCATTTCCCTGCACGCGAGAGCGCCGAACGGCGGTCGGTGCAGCCCTCCCGAAGGGCTTCGGTCCCTCGGGACGCAGCTTGAGAGGCTTTGGATCTCACGGTCTGGAGAAACGAGAGTTGCGGCGGTCTCCGGGAGCTTCGGTTCCCGAAAACCGGTGGAGGTTGGCCTTCGGGCCAGACGAAGCGGGTTTGCGGCCTTCGGGCCGGGGACGAAGGCATTCGAGAGCCCCTTCGGGGGTTCGCGGAAGCCGGAGGCGCAGCGCCAAAGTTCGGGGATGGGTGGCTTCTTCGGAAGCAATTCATTCGGCACCGGTGGTCGGGTTGCCCTGCAGTTCTTGACCATTGGTTTGGGAGGTGTCGGTCAGATCTTGCACCGTCATCTTCCGGCGATGGCCGCTCCCCTTCCCCGTGTCGGGGAGCCGGCCAGTCCGGGGTCGCAGAGCGTCTCACGAGGCTTTGCGAAGGTCTCCCGCCCGAAAGCGGTTCGCTTGCGGACCGGTGGACGGCAGAGAGGTACTCTCCTTGGAGGGCGTTTCTCGGAGACCGGGGTCAGGAGGTGTCGCTCCGCGGTGCCGGCTGATCGGGAAGACCTCTTCGGAGGTCGACCACCGCCCGGGTGAGGACGTTCGATGGGCAGCGGACTCTGTTCGCCGCTCGAAGGACGCGCCACGAACCGGAAGAAGGACCGCTTGACGAGACAGAAACCAACCGCGTGAGTTCGTTCCCCTCGGGGAATGTTATGATCGTGCAGCGCCTTATCGGTCACGCCAGGCCCGGTATACGCGCGCAGATGATAACAAAGAACTCACAGGCCGCAGCGATCGCGCTGAGCTGGATCCAGCTCTTGAGGCGTCGGGGGTGCCCTTTCTTCCGGGGCACAGCGCAGAAGAGGTCTCCTCCTCTGCACCCGGCGCCTCAGTCATTACACCAGCGATTCCCCCGATTCAACTAAATTTTGTGGTGTCCGCGGAAAAAACCACAAGACTCAGCGTGCGTCCGGATCAGGGCCCGATCTTCGCCCGCGGCATGAGGACGCTGTAGTCGAGGTCCAGGACCACCGCGGGGTCGTAGCGCCCCTCGGCGTCCTTGTAGGGGAAGTCGGCGCAGGCGCGGTCCTTGGTCGCCACCGTGCGCAGCCGCAGCAGACCCAGGTCCTGGCGCCGGTCCACCGCCGTCTTGTCGAGCACCTCCGACCAGGCATAGATCGTATCCCCGGCGAAGCTCGGCGCGGCATGGGTGCCGGCGTTCAGCGCCACCAGCTTCACCGCCGCGCCCAGGCCGTTGAAGCTCAGGGAGCGGGCCAGGGAGATGATGTGGCCGCCGTAAACGATGCGCCGGCCGAATCGGCCCTGGCCTTCGACATGCTGGTTGAAGTGCACCCGTGCGGTGTTGTGGTAGAGGCGGGTGGCGAGCTGATGCTCCGCCTCCTCGATGGTCATGGCATCGCCGTGATCGATCTTCTCGCCGACCTCGAAGTCGTCCCAGCCGTGGGCCGCGCCGGCGGCGGCGAAGTCGAAGCCCGCAAAGTCCAGGCCCTCGGGAACCACGATCTCCTCGGCGCCCACCGCCTCCGGCAGGTCGGGAACCTGCGGCGCCGGCGGCGGCGCGTTCGGATCGCGTTTGCGCACCATGACCCAGCGGACATAATCCGCAACCAGCGCACCGTCCTGATTGACGCCCTCGGTGCGCAGGTAGACCACGCCGGTCTTGCCGTTGGAGTTCTCCTTCAGGCCGATGACCTCGCTCTGCGCCGAGAGCGTATCGCCGGGATAGACCGGCGCCCCAAAACGGCCGGCGGCGTAGCCGAGGTTGGCCACGGCGTTCAGCGAGACATCGGGCACGGTCTTGCCGAAGACCACATGAAAGCTCAGCAGATCGTCGAGGGGCGCGCGCGGCAGCCCGAGGCCGCGGGCGAAGACGTCGGAGGACTGCAGCGCGAAGCGCGATCCGTAGAGCGCGGTGTAGAGCGCCTGATCGCCCGCCGTCAGCGTGCGCGGCGTCGCATGGCGCAGCACCTGGCCGAGGCGGAAGTCCTCGAAAAAGTTGCCGGGGTTGGCTTTCATGAAATCAGGCCGCCGCGTCCAGCTCGGCGATGGCCCGAGCCAGCGCCACCAGCCGCTCTGCGTTTTCGACGTGCAGGTTCTCCACCAGCTTGCCGTCGACCACCACCACGCCCTTGCCCTCGGCCGCCGCCGCGGCATGGGCGGCGATGATCTTGTGCGACCAGGCGACCTCTTCTTCGGACGGCGCGAAGACCTCGTTGGCCTTGGCGATCGTCTTGGGGTGGATCAGGGTCTTGCCGTCGAAGCCCAAGTCCTTGCCCTGGACGCACTGCGCGGCAAAGCCGGCGTCGTCGGAAAGATCGAGGTGCACGCCGTCGACGATGGCCAGGCCGTAGGCCCGCGCCGCCAGGATGCAGAGGCCGAGGCTGGTCAGCACCGGCAGGCGCTCGGGCGTGTGGGCGGCCTGCAGGTCCTTCACCAGGTCGGAAGTGCCCATCACCAGGCAGGTGAGGCGCGGCGAGGCGGCGGCAACCTGTTGCGCGTTCAGCATGCCCAGCGGCGTTTCCATCATGCACATGATGCCCATGGATTGAGGGGCACCGGCGGCAGCCATGCGGGACTCCAGATCGCGCACCATCTCCGCCGTCTCGACTTTGGGCAGCAGCAGAGCATCGGCGCCGCAGCCCGCCACGGCCGCCACGTCGTCGGCGCCCCAGGGTCCGTCCAGGGCGTTGATCCGCACGATGAGCTCCCGCGAGCCGTAGCCGCCCGCGGCCACCGCCTCGGCGATCTGCCGGCGCGCCAGCTCCTTCGTGTCCGGTGCCACCGCGTCTTCCAGGTCCAGGATCAGCGCATCGGCGGGCAGGCTGCGCCCCTTCTCCAGGGCGCGGGCGTTGGAGCCGGGCATGTAGAGGACGGAACGGCGCGGCCGGGCGGTAGCGGGCATGGGCAGGCTCTCTTCAGCGACTGGTCTTCTCCGCCGCAAGTCCGGTGCTATACCGCACCTGCGAACACGGCTCGCGACTATAAACAATGACCCGCCTGTGGCAAGCTGCCGGGCCCGGGGCAGCCGCCAGGCCCCTGAAAAGAGCCAAAAAGCGCCAGAATGCCCCAATGAACGTGATCTCCATCCAGTCCCATGTCGCCTACGGCCATGTCGGCAATTCGGTGGCGGTCTTCGCGTTGCAGCGGCTGGGGATCGAGGTCTGGCCGGTCCACAGCGTGCAGTTCTCCAACCACACCGGCTATCCGGACTGGCAGGGCCAGGTCTTCGAGGCAGCGCAGATAGCCCGGATCATAGATGGGCTGGAGGCGCGCGGCGCCCTGGCGCGCTGCGATGCGCTGCTGACCGGCTACATCGGCGATCCGGCCCTGGGCGTGGTGATCCTGGACGCGGCGGCGCGGATCCGGGAGGCCAAGCCCGGCGCTATCTGGGCCTGCGACCCGGTGATGGGCGACAGCGGCAAGGGGCTCTTCGTGCGCGAGGGCGTCTCCGCCTTCCTGCGCGAACGCGCCCTGCCCGCCGCCGACATCCTTACCCCAAATCTCTTCGAACTGGAGATCCTGAGCGGCGCCAAGCTAGAAACCCCGAGCGAAATCCGCGCGGCAGCCGACCGGCTTCTGGGACAGGGGCCCAGGGTCGTGTTGGTCACCTCCCTCGCCTCTGAGGACGACACGGCAGGAGAGATCCAGATGCTGGCGGTGACCACTGAGGGCGCCTGGCGCATCGCCACCCCGCGCCTGCCCTTCGCAGCCAACGGCGCCGGCGACGCCGTCGCCGCCCTCTTCCTCGGGTTTTACCTGAGCACCCGGTCCTTGCCGGAGGCGCTGGGCAGCGCCGCCTCGGCCATCTTCGAGATCCTGCAAACCACCCTGGAGGCCGGTGAAGGCGAGCTGCAGATCGTCACCGCCCAGGACCGCCTGGAGTCGCCGCGCCACCGGTTCCAACCCGTGCCACTGTGAGGGCCAATGCCCGCCGCCCCATCGCCGCGGACCTATCAACCGTGAATTCCTTTGGCCGATCCACATTGCAGCCTTTACGATCAATACGCTTTGTGAACATCAGGCGGGCCCTCTATGTCCAAACGCGAAGATGCCCTCAACCAATTCGTGCGAGATGCCTTGTCGCAAGGCACCGCGCGCACGGAAATCAGACAGGTTCTTCTGCAGGCCGGTTGGACCAGCAAGCAGGTCGACGCCGCACTTGACGCATACTCGGACGTCGAATTCTCGATTCCCGTTCCAACACCTCGACAGTCCATCTCGGCGCAGGAAGCCTTCCTCTATCTCGTGCTCTTCACGACGCTCTATCTTGCCGCTTATGCGCTGGGCAAGTTGAGCTTCAGCTTTATCGAGCAGGCGTTCCCGGACGCCCTGTACCACACCGGCGACAACACAAGATCGATCCGCTGGTCGATGTCGCAGTTGATCGTCGCCCTGCCGGTCTTCCTGTTCACCACCTATCGGGTGCGGCGCCTGCTGGCAGAAGATCCGACCAAGGCCGGGTCGCCGACCCGCAAGTGGCTCACCTACATTGCCCTCTTCATTGCCGTGGCATTCCTGATCGGCGACTTTGCGACGCTGATTTTCGGGCTGCTGGGCGGCGAATTGACCCTGCGCTTTATCCTGAAGGTGGCCACGGTCGGCGTCATCGCCGGCGCCATCTTCAGCTACTACCTCTATGACCTGAAACGCGACGACCGGCGACTGTGATGAGGATCTCGACCGGCCAGTTGCTCATTGGCGCGCTTGTCATCCTGTCCCTGGCTGCGCTGGTTGGCGGTTTCCTGATTATCGGCTCGCCCGCCAAGCAGCGTTTGCTCGGCCTCGACAACAAACGCATCCAGCACCTGTATCGAATCTCCAGCGCCGTCAATCATTATGCGATCACCAATGAATGGCTCCCCGCCAGTCTGGACGACCTGTCGAACGCCGAGATCGAGCAATTGAACGATCCGGAAACGGGGGAGCCCTACCACTACGAAGTCACCGGAAAGACGACGTACAAGCTCTGCGCCGTTTTCGCATTGGCGGACAGCGACCTCGCAGCGCAGCCACGGGGATACAACTTCGCAACCCACGCGCAGGGGTTCCATTGTTTTCACCTCACGGCCCCCGACTCCTGACGACCGGCGCCCCCAACCGGCTCTTCCCAAAGGCGGCGCTTTCGGCTACAACCGCCGCGCTCACAGGAAAAGGCGCACCCCACCTTGCCATCGTAACCGCCGGTCTCACCAGTTCCACCAGCATCCACGGCCGTGCCCGCGCGCGGCCGCATTGAAACCTGTGAGTTCCTCTTGGTGGCGGTTCGAGACCGGTATGGCACGGCTGGACCGCGACCGGCATCGCTGCCGCCCCGCGGCCGAATTCCCAGCAGTTTGACTCCTCTCTCGCACCGCGCCTGTTCGGCCCCTCGCTGCCGTCGTCCTGACGAACTTCCCAATGGGAAGCGCACGCCGGCATGGGCAAGCCCCTCTCCGTCCTTTGGACGATCACCCCGCAATCCGAACCGCGGCCCTGGCTCACCTGCAGCCGCTGCGGCGGCCCCCGACCCTTCCGCAGCAGCGGGAAATTCCGGCTGAACGCCAACGGCAAGCGTCTCGACGCCTGGCTGATCTACTGCTGCGCGGTCTGCGATCAGACCTGGAACCGCCCGGTTCTGGAACGCCGCACGGTCGCCAGCCTCGATCTGCGACTGGTGACGGCCTTGCGGATGAACGATCCCGGGCTCGCCCGGCGCATGGCCTTCGACCTCGACGGTCTCAGCGGCCATGCCGGGCGGATCGAGCACTGCAACGATCTGCAGGTGCACAAGACGGTGCTTGCCGCGCCGTCGGAGCCGCCACGATCGCTGGAAATACGCTTGGCCGTCCCCGACCCGGTCCGTCTGCGCCTGGACCGGCTGCTCGCCGGCGAACTCGGCCTCGCACGGCAGCGCCTTCAGAACCTGGAGAAATCGGGGCGCCTCGCGCTCCATCCCGCCAGGGCCCGGATGCTGCGGCGGCCGCTTCGCGACGGGCTGCGCCTCACCCTCGATCTGTCCCAAGAGCCGGACGGCGCGGCGATCGCCGCGGCGGCCCAGTCGTCCGATCAGTGATCGGAGCGGTGCAGGATCTTCTTTGTCAGGCCCGTGTCGTATGCCATGGCTTGGTGACCTGGCTCGGATCAACTGCGCCGGCTGGCCGACGCGAGGAGCCCCGCCGCCGCCAGCAGCAGGCCGCCGGTGAGGCGGTTCACCAGAGAGGCGCGGTCGCGCAGCAGCGGCGCGAAGACCTTGCCGGAAAGCACATAGACGAAGGCCGCCAGGCATTCGGTGGCGAGGAAGGTGAACCCGATGACGACGAACTGCGGCAGTGCCGGCTCGCCCGGCACCACGAACTGCGGGAAGACCGCGGTAAAGACCAGGATGGCCTTGGGATTGCCGAGGGCGACCAGGAACTCGCGCCGCGCCATCACGCCGACCGACTGGCGCGCAGCGCCGCTGCCGCCGCCCGGAGTGCTCTGTACCGCCGCCGGTGCGGTGAGCGCCCGCAGGCCGAGATAGACCAGATAGGCGACGCCGACCCACTTCACGATCTGGAAGGCGAGCTCAGAGGCCGCCAGCACCGCGCCCAGACCGAGCGCGGCGATCACGATCATCACCGCGAACGCGCCGATGCGCCCACCCACCGCGGCCAGGGAGCGGGCGGCGCCGAACCTGAGCCCGTTGGTCAGCGCCAGCAGGTTGTTGGCCCCGGGCGAGAGGGAGATCAGCGCCGCCGCCACGACAAACACCAACCAGCTTTCGAAGGACATGGTTTCCTCCCTTGCGCGGGCCTTGCGCGGGCCTTGCGCGGGCCTTGCGCGGGCCTTGCACGGGCGGTGTGCGGCGAGGCCCGCTCCGCGGTCTCAGGAATGCGAGGTTACATGTAGTCGCGGGCCAGGGTCTCGGCGATCTGCACGGCGTTGAGGGCCGCGCCCTTGCGCAGGTTGTCGGAGACCACCCAGATCGACAGGCCGTTGTCCACCGTGGGGTCGCTGCGGATGCGGCTGACATAGACCTGGTCCTCGCCGGCGCATTCCGACGGCGTGACATAGCCCTCGTCGACCCGGTGGTCGACCACGGTCACCCCATCCTGGGCGCTCAGCACCTCACGTGCCTGTTCCGGCGAGATCGGGTTCTCGAACTCGATGGTGATCGCCTCGGCATGGCCGATGAAGACCGGCACGCGCACGCAGGTGGCGTTCACCTTGATGGCGGGATCGAGGATCTTCTTGGTCTCCACCACCATCTTCCACTCCTCCTTGGTGGAGCCGTCGTCCATGAACTTGTCGATGTGGGGGATGACGTTGAAGGCGATCTGCTTGGTGAAGACCTCCGGGCGCACCTGCTCGTTCACGTAGATCCCGCGGGTCTGGGTGAAAAGCTCGTCCATGCCCTCCTTGCCGGAGCCGCTGGCCGACTGATAGGTGGCCACCACCACCCGCCGGATGGTGGCGAATTCGTGCAGCGGCTTCAGGGCCACCACCATCTGGATGGTGGAGCAGTTCGGGTTGGCGATGATGTTGCGCTTGGAATAGCCGGCGATGGCCTCGGCATTGACCTCCGGCACGATCAGCGGCACGTCCGGGTCCATGCGGAAGTGGGAGGTGTTGTCGATCACCACCGCGCCCTTGGTCGCGGCCTTGGGCGAGAACTCCGCCGAGATCGAGGCCCCCGGCGAGGAGAGCACGATGTCGGTGCCCTTGAAGTCGAAGGCCGCCAGGTTCTGGACCTTCACCTCGTCGTCTTCGCCGAAGGAGATCTTGCTGCCGACCGACCGCTCGGAGGCCAGAGCGGCGATGTCATCGATGGGAAACGCCCGCTCGGAGAGCGTCGACATGATCTCCCGGCCGACGGCGCCCGTGGCGCCGACCACTGCAACTCTGTATCCCATAACGCTTGCCTATCTGCCTTTCACATCATCTAGAATGCGGCTGTCGGAAACTGCGGAGCCGGCATCGCCGTCCACGGGGTTTCGTGAGAAGGGGCTTCATATCGATGAGACCCCGGAGTTAAATCAAAGTTCCGCGGAGGGCTCAAGCGGCGCGCCCGCAAAGGCCCCCGCGCAAGCCCGGGAGCCATGCTTTGGAACGCTCCAAGACCTACACGGACTTCTGGCCGCGCTATCTGGCCGAACACCGCAGCCCAACCACCCGCGGCCTGCACTTCTTCGGCACCTGTCTGGGCCTTGTCCTGCTGGCCGGCGCCGTTGCCACCGGCACCTGGTGGCTGCTGGTCGTGGCCCTGGTCTGCGGCTATGCCTTCGCCTGGCTGGCGCACGCCTTTGTCGAGCGCAACCGGCCGGCCACCTTCACCCACCCGCTGTGGTCCTTCGTCAGCGACTTCCGCATGCTGTTCGTCTGGCTGGGCGGCGGGATGGCCGGCGAATTGGAACGCCGGCTGCCCGATGCGTCCTAGCCGCGGATCGCGTTCTCTTCTGTCGTGTCTCCTGAGGACGGCCCTTAAGAGGAAAGGCCGCCCAGAGGGACGGCCTTCCGTTTCGTCCATGGGTCAGGGCGCCTCAGTTCTTGGCAGTCTCCGGCGTGGTCGTCTTGACCACCGGCGTGGACTGCTGGGCATCAGCCGTGACGACGGGTTTTGAGCTCTGAGCCACGTGGGAATAGCCGCAACCGGCCGCAAAGGCAGAGCCTGCGAACCCGGCGACGCCTGCCGCAACCACAAGGGCGGTAAGGGTCTTCTGCATAAAATCGCCTCCCATTGGAGCTTTACCCCGTCACCATAGACCCGGCGGGCCGGGGGGTCAATTGACCGAATTGTGGCGCCAGCGGGCGACCGCCGGCCCCAAATTGGCCGCCGAAAGGACGTCAAAAGGTGATTCGGCCCTGCAGCACGACAATATCGATCGAAGACTCATAGGTGCCTTCCAGGCTGCCGCGGGAGGCGTGGTTGGGATCGTCGAACCCCAGGTCGATGTCGGCATCGGGCAGGAAGATATGGGTATAGGCCAGGGAAACCGACAGCCAGTCGAAGGGATCGTAGGAAACGCCGCCGGAGATCCAATAGCGGTCCTCGTCGGGGATGCGCGGCGTGCGGGTGCGGTCCGGCACCGGCGACTCGTCGAAGGCCACGCCGAGCTTGAAGGTCCAATCCTCGTCAGGCCGATAGGTGCCGCCGAGGGCGAAGAACCAGGTGTTGGTCCAGTTCTCCGCGGTCACGCTGTCGGCCTGGGCCGGATTGTCGAACTTGATCCGCAACTCGCGGAAGCGGCTCCAATGGGTCCACTGGGCCTCACCCATAAGGGCGAAGTCATCGCCGACGTCCTGATGAATCCCGACGCTCACCTGCTCCGGTAACTTGGCGCTGGCGCTGGCGCCGGTATTGGTGAAGGCACCGGTCGCGCCGGACACAAGGGTCCCGACGCCGCTTCCCAGGTCGAAGTCGGCATCGCCTTCCAGGGTGTGAGAGACGAAGGAGCGGTAACCGGCGCCAATGCGGGTGCCCTCCATCGGCGTCACCGTCAGGCCCAGGGTGAAGCCGAAGCCCCAGTCGTCGGCCCGCACCACCGCGCGGCCGTCCTCGGCACCCGGCGTGCCGCCCAGGCCGGCGCCGATGGTGCCGAAGTCGATGGCGTTGGACAGCTTGGCATCGGCGTACTGCGCCACGAACCCGGCACCGACGGAGAGATAACTGTTGATGCGGTAGGCCAGCGTCGGATTGATGTTGAGGGTGGTGAGACGCGAGTCCAGCGCGTGGTAGCGCCCGATCCACCCCTCCTCATTGGAGGTCTTGAGGCCGAACGGCGCGGTAACCCCCAGGCCCAGGCGCAGGTCCTCGGCAGGCGAGATCATGGCATAGGTCGCCGCAACGAGGGCCGAGCGGCCGATATCGTTCAGGCCGGTGAACCCGGTCCCGTTGCCGATGGCGCCACCGCCGACGCCCGGGGTGAAGCTGGCGCTGCCGTTCTTGAACTCCGACTGCGGGACGATGAGGCTGTTGACCACGACGAACTGGTTCCCGTCGTGAAACGTCAGCAGCGACGGGTTGAAGAACATGTTGGAGATATCTTCGACACCGGTGGAGGCGCTGGCGAAGGAATGCCCCTGGGAGGAGCCGCTCTGCTCGCGAATTGCGAACCCCGAAGCTTGGGCGAACTCGGGGCTCGAGGTCAGGGCGATGAGACTGGCGGAGAGGAACAGGCCCGTGAGCCGGGCAGTTCGCTTTGCCACGAGTTCCTCCCTGTGGTGGTTCCCACCCTTAGGAAGAAACTATAGCGTGCATCATGAAGTGGTAAAGTAACGGACCCGCGGCGCCTCAAAAAAAGCTCCGTCGAGGCGGCAGAGGCCGGGCCAGTGCGCCGCCGGCCCGGACTTCTTCAGGAACCGCTGTGGGGTGACGCGGGTCAGGCGGCCCGCCGGTCCAGGGCCGCCAGCAGCGCGCCGCCCATCTGCTCCGTCGACACCGTCGCGGCCCCCGGCGCGGCCCCCGGCGCGGCGATGTCGCCGGTGCGGTTGCCTGCAGCCAGCACATCCTGCACCGCCTGTTCGATGAGATCGGCATCGTCGCCGAGATCGAAGGAATAGCGCAGCATCATGGCGAAGCTGAGCAGGGTCGCCAGCGGATTGGCCTTGCCCTGGCCGGCAATGTCCGGCGCCGAGCCGTGCACCGGCTCGTAGAGCGCCGGGATGCGGCCGGTCGCGTCGGTGGCGCCGAGGGAGGCGGAGGGCAGCATCCCCAGGGAGCCGGTCGCCATGGCCGCGGCGTCGGAGAGCATGTCGCCGAAGAGATTGTCGGTCACGATCACGTCGAACTGCTTCGGCGCACGCACCAACTGCATGGCGCAGTTGTCGGCCAGCATGTGGCTGAGCTCGACGTCGGCGAATTCGTCGGCATGCAGCTTGGTCACCTCTTCGCGCCACAGCACGCCGGATTCCATCACGTTGCACTTCTCCACCGAACAGACCCGGTTGTTGCGCTTCCTGGCCAGCTCGAAGGCCACCCGGGCGACGCGGTGGATCTCCGGCGTGGTGTAGACCTGGGTGTTGATGCCGCGGCGGGTGCCGTCGGGCAGGGTCTCGATGCCGCGCGGCTCGCCGAAATAGACGCCGCCAGTCAACTCGCGCACGATCACGATGTCGAGGCCGGAGACCACCTCAGGCTTCAGGGTCGAGGCCTCGACCAGGGCGTCGAAACAGAGCGCCGGGCGCAGGTTGGCGAAGAGCTCCAGGTCCTTGCGCAGGCGCAGCAGCCCGCGCTCCGGCTTCAGCTCGAAGGGCACTTCGTCCCACTTCGGCCCGCCCACGGCGCCCAGCAGCACGGCATCGGCGGCCAGCGCCTTTTCCATGGTGGAATCGCTCACCGGCCCGCCCTCGGCATCGATGGCGGCCCCGCCGACAAGGCGCTCCTCCACGTCGAAGGACACGGCGCGGCGCTTGTCCATCCAGTCGACGACGCGGCGCACCTCGCCCATCACCTCAGGGCCGATGCCGTCGCCCGGCAGCATCAAGAGTTTCTTGTTGGACGCCATGCCTCGCGTCTCCTCCCAAAAATCAATCTCGTCGTGTCAGGTATCAGGCCGCAGCACGCCGCCTGAGGCAGAGCAGCCCCTGCTTACAGCCAGGGCTGGCTGGTCTTGCGGGCGTCCTCGAAGGCGCCGATGGCCTCGGCCTTCTCCATGGTGAGGCCGATGTCGTCGAGCCCGTTCAACAGGCAGTGCTTGCGGAAGGCATCGATCTCGAAGGCGATTGTGCCGCCGTCCGGCCCGGTGATCTCCTGCTTCTCCAGATCGACGGTGACCACGGCGTTGGCGCCGCGTTCGGCGTCGTCCATTAGCAGGTCCACCTGCTCCTGCGGCAGGGCGATGGGCAGGATGCCGTTCTTGAAGCAGTTGTTGTAGAAGATGTCGGCGAAGCTGGGGGCGATGACGCAGCGGATGCCGGCGTCCAGCAGCGCCCAGGGCGCGTGCTCACGGCTGGAGCCGCAGCCGAAGTTCTCCCCGGCCACCAGAATGCTGGCGCCCTTGTAGGCCGGCTGGTCGAGGACGAAGCCCTCCTTGGGGTTGCCCGCCTCGTCGAAGCGCATCTCGTAGAACAGCCCCTTAGAAAGGCCGGTGCGCTTCACGGTCTTGAGGAACTGCTTGGGGATGATCATGTCGGTGTCGACATTGACCAGCGGCAGGGGCGCGGCCACCCCGGTGAGGGTCGTGAACTTGTCCATGATTGCAAAACCTCCGGGAGCGCGCAGCGGACTTCGGCGCGCTCAGGGGCCGGATCATAGGAGTTTGGGCAAAAAGGTCAAAGCCTTGCTGCCCCTGGGCTCGCAGGGCAGCCATGCAAGACAGAACCGGGCTCAGGCGCCCCAGCGGCGCACGCGGCCGGTATCGACGTGGATGAAGCCGGACTTGCTGTAGAGCCCCACGCCACCGCCCTTCAGGGCCAGGGCCGCCCGGTGCAGGGCCGCCAGATCGCGCTCCGGCAGGCGGACGTCCACCGCCATGCCGCGCATATGGAAGGAGCGCTTGGCGACGCCGTTGCTTTTCGAGGCCAGCTTGGCGTTGGTCTTCGGCGAGCGGTAGGCGGAGATCAGCTCGAAGGGCTGGTCGCTGTCCATTTCGCGGCGCAGCGCGTAGAGCAGGTCGAGCAGCTTGCGGTCCATCTCCCAGACCTCGCCGCTGCGCCAGTCCCGCAGCACGTGGTTCAGCTTGTTCAGGCCCTCGGCCTGCAGCACGCCATCGCGCAGATAGGTCGCCGCCACCTCTTCGCCGGTGTGCAGCGAGCGGAAGGCGAGGCTGCGGGTCTGCGGCAAGGCCGTCGCGGCCTGGGCGAGACTTGGTGCGAGGGCGGTAACGGTAAAGGCTGCGGCGGTGCCGGCGACGGCGGTGAGAAAGCGGCGGCGCGAGGCCGGCCCTGCCGAAACGCACTGCGTCTTATGCTCCATACCGCCTGGGTCCTCTTTCGAGCGGATCTGGGGATCTGTCCGTTCAGACCTTGCGCCCCCAACAACGAACGGACGGTTAACGGCATACACGCTTCGGCTGCGCCTGGCAACCGACGGGGTACTCCGAAAGGGTTAGCCGGACGCCAAAAGCGATGAAGCTGCCGCGGCCACCTCTGTTGTCTTATCGACTCGGACAGGGCGGGCCTATTCCCCGATCAATTCACGATGGGCTCCCACTCAGTCGCCGCACCAGATCCCTCTCCCCCTGGCGGGCAGGGCTATCGCATATGGGCGAGAGCGGAGATGATGTAGTCATCATTCCAGTTGCACTTTTTGATGCGGTGGCTGATTGGGACGGAGGGTTTGTCGGC
>NZ_JANQOI010000098.1 GCF_028289705.1 Pelagibius sp. | reverse complement strand
GTACTCTAGGCAGGCCGTGTTTCCCGCCAATGTCGCAAGCCCGGGCAGTTGGTTTCATTTGTATCGCAACGATCGGGCTGACAGAAACATTGGCGGCTTTCGAGAGGGTCTTCGTTCCGCCTGGCTCAGAGGAGAAGATGGTCTTGGGAGCCCGGAAAGAACTCCCAAGACCAGGATGGATCAGCGATCAGGCGGCGACCGCCAGTTCGTGCTTGGTGTCGAAGATCTCCGTCACGTCGCAGACCGTGGCGACGAGGGAGGCGGCGACCACGTAAGGGTCCGCGTTGGCACCCGGCCGGCGGTCCTCCAGGTAGCCGTGGCCCTTGATGGCCACCGGCTGGGGAATCCGGATCGAGGCACCGCGGTGCGCCACCCCCCAGCGGAAGGTGTTGATGTCGCAGGTCTCGTGCAGGCCGGTGAGGCGCTCATCCAGCTTGTCGCCGTAGTGGCGGATATGCTCGTGATGGCGCAGCGCCAGACGCTCAATGGCCGCCTCGATACTGGAACGGCCGCCGTTCGGGTCGCGCGTGTTCGCGGTCGAGAAGTTGGTGTGCATCCCGGCACCGTTCCAATCGCCCTTCACCGGCTTGTTGTCGAAAGACACTTCGACGCCGTGCCGCTCGCCGATGCGGTGCAGCAGCCAGCGGGCGATCCAGACATGGTCGCTGATCACCAGCGCGCTGCCGGTCTCGTCGTCGAGGCCGCGGTAGCCGACCTGGAACTCCCACTGGCCGGGCATCACTTCGGCGTTGAGGCCGTAGATCCGCAAGCCGGCCTCCAGGCAGGCGCGGGCATGGGCCTCCACGATCTCGCGGCCGAAGGCGCGGTCCACACCGGCCCCGCAATAGTACGGGCCCTGCGGTCCGGGAAAGCCGTTGGCCGGAAAGCCCAGGGGCCGACCCTCGCGGTAGAGCGTGTACTCCTGTTCGAAGCCGACCCAGGGATCGGTCTCGGCCGCGATGGCCGAGAGCACGGCGCGCAGGGTGGCGCGGCGGTTGCTGATGTGGGCGCTGCCGTCAGCGTTCTGCACCTCGCAGAGCACCAGATAGCTGCCCGTACCGCGCAGCGGGTCGTTCACCACGCAGACCGGCTCCAGCAGGCAGTCGGAATCCTCGCCGGCCGCCTGTTCGGTGGATGAACCGTCGAAGCTCCAGGCCGGGAAGTCGTTGAGATCGGGGCTCTCCGGAACCCGCACCACGCGGGTCTTGGAGCGGATCCCCTGAACGGGCTGGCCGCCGTCGAGCCAGATGTATTCGGCAAAGCTCAAGCTGCTCATTGCAAGTCTCCTATTCGATCATGAACGCGCTTGAAGGGATGCGGCGTCGTAAGCGTCTTGAGCTCGGCTACGAAATCATGCCGCGCTGGTGCCCTCAGCGCTGAGCCCATGAGCTAAGCTTCGGATATGTCCAGTTGGTGTCCCGGCCGCTGAAATTTGTTTCAGTTGTGCCGGCGTGACCCAACAGACGGCCGGAGGGGCGGTCAACGATATGCGAAACGGGCGGCGGGGTGTGCTCCCCGCCGCCCGATTGCGAGCTGCCAGTGATGCGTTGTTTCAGACCACGTGGCCGCAGAGCGATGCCTGGGTGCGGGTGTCCATGTTGCGCCCGCGGTTGAGGTGGTCGTCGATCTCGGCGGCGGCGCCGATCATCCGTCCGTAGAGGAAGACGGTGAAGGCGGCCGTCTCCAGATCGCGCTCGGTCAGGGCGCCGGCCTTGTAGTCCTTCCACAGAAGGGTCAGCAGCAGCGCGGCGATGATGGCGTCGACGTTGACGCAGAACACATAGCGCGTGGCGCCGACGTCATAGAGCGCCTGCACCAGTTCGCGGTAGTAGGCGTGGAAGACATTGTAGTCGCCACGCTGCTCCAGCACCTCGGCGATGAAGCGCTCGCGCGGGTCGTAGTTCACCGGCTTGCCCTTGAAGACCGGGTGGTGGACGCCGGGCAGGGCGCGCGGCGCGGTGATCCCCAGTTCCTTGGCCTCGGCCTTCTCCGCCTTGTACTGCTCGGCGAAGCGCGTCGCCATGGCCTTGAGGTCGAGACCGTGGTTGGCATCGCTGGGGTCCGTCAGGCCGCTCTCCCGGAAGACCTCCAGCAGGAAGGCCATGCCCTCGAAGCCGTTGCCGCCGTGGGAATAGCCGGTGTGGGTGAGGAAGCCGGCCATGGCCTTGTTGATCTGCACCCGCTCCGGCGTCTGCGGGCCGTCGGCGGAGACCGCGCCCTTGGCGCCCTGGGCCGAGATCGCGCCGGGACCGTTGGAGATCAGGAGGCCGATCAGCATCTGTAGCGGCCGGGCCTCGGCCTCGCTGGGCTTCTTGCCGGTCATGGCGAGGAAGGCCAGGTCGGCCATGGTCCACTGTCCGAAGCGCTCGTCGCGCGGGATACCCCAGAGCGAGCCATGCTGATGGCGCTCGCCGGGAATCGAGGCGCCGAACATGACGCCGTAGAGGCGCAGGTACCAGGGCAGGGTCTCGGCGGTGAGGCGGGAGATGCGTTTGCGCATCAGCGGTCCCCAGGCGATGGTCGTGCTGATGGCCGCGAGGATGGCGTCGCGCGACAAGCGGCCGCCGAATGACTCCAGATACTTGAGGAACAGCGACCGCCCGCCCCGGGCGCGCACCGCAGCCAGCATGGCCTCCGGGCGCGGATCGTCGGCCTCTTCCGGGGTTGCCAGGAAGAGCGCGCGGTCGGCCTCGCTCAAGGTGATACCGCTGCAGTCGAAGGTTTCGTCCGCGGCGTCGGTGAGGCCCGACTGGGCGAAGAGATCGATCAGCTTCTTGGCCGCCTGGAGCGCACGTTCGACCCGCTTGGGCCCGACGATGCTGGCGGCGGTGGCCATCACGCTGTTGGGCGAGTTGCCGGCGGCGCGCGCCGCATCGGCGGCGGCGAGCACTGCATCGCCCACCAGGTTCACCTCCGCGGCAACGGCGATGTCCAGCATGGCGCGCTGGTTGGCATCGGCGATCTCGTGCACCAGGGGCAGGGCGAAGCTGGCCTCCAGTGGTTCCTTGGCCAGGTCCAGCACCGAATGGCCGTGGACGCTGGTGACCTGGGTCTTGGGGTCCATGACCGAGGCGCCGGAGACGTCCTTCATGGTCTGGCGCGGGATCACGGCGCCGACCTGCTGGCCGAGGGACTCGATCTGCCGGTCGTAGGGTTCCAGCGCCTTGACCACCGGCAGGGCCAGTTGCGGCGGCAGCGACAGGCCCTGGTCGTTGGCGACCCAGGGCTTGAGGGAGAGGGAGCCGCGCGGCTCGAAGTCCGGCTGCAGCCCGTTGAGCTCCATCACCGCCGTCAGCGCCGCGGGAATGTGGGAGATGTTGACCACCACGGCACCCTTGGCCGAGCAGACCGGGTTGTCCGGCGTGAAGATCCCCTTCACGCCGAAGTTCTCCATGAACCAGTCTTCCTTGTCCTCGGCCTTGTCGCCGGAGCCGGCCATGGCCCCGGCATGACCCACCGCGCGGGTCAGCTTGGATTTCCAGCGCCCGACCACACAGGCGACCGTCGGCTTACCGAAGTCGACGCCGTGTTCGTAGTAGCCGCCGGGCTCGGCATAGAGCACCGCCGCCTTGGAGCGTTCGTCGTTCCTCAGCGCATGGGCGAAGTCGCGGGCCGCGTAGTGGATGTAGACATCCTTGCCGGAGGAAACCAGGGTCGTTGTGCCCCAGCCGGCGGTCGCCAGGTATTGGGCGATGGTGGTCGTGAAGCCGCCGGAGTTGGAGAAGATGGCCACCGATCCCTTATGCAGGGACTCCTCCGGATGGTCGCCGCCCAAGGCGCCGCCGATGCGCACCCGGTTCCAGGAATCGGCGACGCCGAGGCAGTTGGCGCCGAAGATGTCGATGCCGTTGGCCTGGCCGAGGGCGCGGATCTCGCGGGCGTCGTGCACGGCGATTTTTTCTGTGATGATGACGATCTTCTTGAGGTCGGGGTTCACCCGGACCAGTTCGGCGACCCCGTCGCGCACCCCCGAAGGCGGCAGATAGACCACCCCGGTGGTGAAGTGGTGGCCGTCGTTCAGGCCCTCGCGAACGTTGTTGTAGACCGGGATGTCGCCCACCGCCGTGGGCAGCACCTGGCCGCGCCGCCCGGGGGAGGTGCCGAAGACCACGTTGCCGCCGGAGAAGGCATGACTGGTCGGCGTCACCTGGCGGGATTCGCCGCCGAGGATGTTGAGCACGACGACCCGGTCGTCGCGCGTTGCCACCTCGGCCAGCGAGCCGACGCCGAGATAGTAGGGAAACCCCTCGATACCCTTCTGATGCATGACCCTCTCCTTCGGCCCTAGGCTGCCGGCTTGATGCCGAGGTGCCGGGCGATTTCGCCGCGGCCGCCTGTTTTCATCCATTCGTCGACGGTCTTTGCGTAGTTGACCACTTCGGAGATCGCCGAATCGAAACCGAACATGCGGTAGGGCAGGCCGAGGGAGTCGCAGGTCTCCGCCAGCACCCCCATGCCGCGCACCAGGTTCGGTCCGCCGCGCCCGACCACCACATAGAGCGGCGTGGGGCCGTGGCTGCCGAAGTGTTCGCGCAGCGCATCGCCCATGGCGCGGAAGGTTTCGTGGATGTCGGTGTTGTTGGACTTGCCGCCGATGATGAACAGCACGTTGGACTGCGCCAGCCAGTGCTTGTAGCAGATACGCGCGACCTGCTTCATTTTCTCGTAGGGCGGATTGCCGCCGAAGTCGGAGGAGATGATCGCCGCCTCCCCCAGGACCTGGGTCACCAGGGAGTTGGCGCCGCCGCCGAAGGTGGGCGCGAGGATCGAGCCCTGGTCGTTGATGACGAAAACGTCCGACTGGCCCTGATGGGTGCGCAGCTCGTTCACTTCCTGCTCGAAGGCCGAGGTGTCAGCAGTGAAGAGGTGGTCGGGCAGGTTGAGGCGGTGCCAGCGCGGATCGTCGCGGTCGAAGCCGCACTTGAAGTCGCAGGCCACCGGCGTCAGGCGCCCGCCGCGGCCCGGGCGCATGCGGATCGGGTTCAGCTCCAGGGTGGTCATGCCGTAGTGGTGCATCAGCTCCCAGAGTTTCGGCAGTTGCTGCACCAGCGGCGAAATCACCTCTTTCGGCGCACCGATGTCGCTGAGCGCATTGGCGACGACGAAGGCCTTGAGGCCGGTCAGGGCGTCGAAGGGCACATTGGCGATCTCGTCCTTGTCGAGCTCTTCGATGTCCACGCCGCCGCGGTGGGTCAGGGTCATAGTGGGCGCGCGGTAGGCCGTGGAATCGGTGATCGAGAAGTAGACCTCGTGCTGCGCCGGCACCCCGCTTTCGAAGGTTACGCCGTTGGCCTTGGCGGTCACGTTGCCGTGGCGGTGCTCGGCGAAATAGAGCCGCTCCTTCTCGGCAAGCGCGGTGCGCAGGTCGCGCGCCTGGCCGATCAGGCCCGACTTGCCCTTCTTGCCGATGCCGCCCTTGAACAGCGGTTTGATGAAGATCAGGCCGTGGCGCCGGATGAGATCCTGGATCTCGTCCTCCATGGCGCCGGGGCCGAGGACTTCCGAGGTTGGAAAGTCCACATGCCGCAGCAAGGGTGCCCCGTGGAGCATTCCGGTGATCTGCATTGTCGCTCCCCTTTTGTCGCGCCGGGCCAGTTTTTCTGCCGACGTTCCGGCCGTAGGGGACCGTCAGAGGTGCCGTCCCCAGCGGCATCGCGGTACAAACGTTAGACCACCAACCTTTCGCCTCGCTTTCATTGCGCCACGCCGCGGGCAACCCTGTGTTGCTCGGCGTTTTTCCCGCTCGTCCCCTCCCGGGGGCCGCGCCGCGGGAATTGCCAAGACGTTCACCGGGTATCAACCCGCATTTCTCACCATGTCCATGGTCTGCGCGGCGCCGTACTGTCGACAGGGCAGGAAAGCCGCGCGGCGCGATGTGGGGCATCGGGCAAGCGGCTTGACGCAGCCTGTCGACAGTA
>NZ_JANQOI010000094.1 GCF_028289705.1 Pelagibius sp. | reverse complement strand
TAAACATGTGAATCCGCTCTACACTTTGAGAGTTAGAGCAGATTCACCAGGCTCGATGGATCGCTCCCGCGATTCCATCGAACCAGGATCTGCTCTAGGGAAGGCCGATTGGCATGTCCGAGGGGCCGATACCAGTGTCCGGCTAGCAGGGGAATCTGTTGATGACTGATATGGCCGTTTCGGGCGGGGAGTTTCGCATCAGCGCTTGCTTCACGAAGTCTCTGTCTGCGTTCTTCGCGAACTTTGTTTCCTTCAATCTTCTGGGTCTGTTGATCATGGTGCCGGGATTCCTCGTGATCACGCTGTTATTCGGTGCTGCATTTGCGGGGACGATGTTACTCAACCCGGGGACCAGTCCGGAGTCATTTGGGTTCGGCGTCTTCCAGTTTGCCGTCGCTTTCGGCGGCTGGGTCCTGCTGATCTCATTGCAGTACCTGCTCATCGCCGTGATCGTCTATGGGACGCTGCAGTATCTGCAGGGAAAGCGGCCCGGCTTTCTGCCGCCCTTGCTACAGGGTTTCAGGCGGCTGTTTCCCATCGTCGGCGTTGCCGTAATCACCAGCATTCTGTTTTTGATCGGCTTTATCTTGTTGATCGTGCCGGGCGTCATCATCGCCCTGATGCTCTGTGTCGCGATTCCAGTCGTGATGGTCGAAAGGCCGGGAGTCCTCGCTGCTTTGTCGCGGAGCCGCGAGTTGACGAAGGGGTCGCGTTGGTCGCTCTTCGGTCTCTTCCTGGTCACGATGCTATCCATAACAGTTGTGCAGTTCGTTGTTGCTGTGCCTCTTGATTCCTTGCTCTTTTCCGATGCTCTGACCTTCACCATCGGCGTGACTGTCGGCGTGATCATCGGCGCGATCGCCAGTCTTGCCGTGCAGCTTTTCACGACCGTCTTCATTGCCGTTGTCATCGGGGTCGCCTACCACGATCTGCGGGTCGCCAAGGAGGGGGTCAGCACGGAACAGATCGCCGCGGTCTTCGATTGATCGTCGGGCATGCAGCTCGGCATCGCGAAGGTCATTGTCAACTCCCTCGGTTTCGGCCTGCGCCATTTCGTGGCCTTCTATGCACTGGGGGTCTTAAGTCGCTTGCCGGCTTACCTGCACAGCTTCCTGCCGCGGGAAAAACTGGGGATCCCGCCGGGCTCGACCTTGCCGGACGGCCGGGAAATCCCGGAGTCTTTGCTGAACTACAGGCTGCAGCGCCCAGTGTGGGAGACCGACTTTGCCCTACCGATGATCGAGACACTGCTCTTTGGATTTGCTGTGGCAGTGGCGGTCCAGATCCTCCTGGCAGACCGGCGCGGCAAAGACTGGGCGGTGTTTTCGGCCTTGGGCGGTGTCCTGCGGCAGACTCCGACGGTTCTCGGCGTTGGTATCGTCCTTGCCCTCATGGGAAGCCTAGCGCAGCTCGCCATGGCGGAGATACCCTTCGCCGCTATTCTGGTGGCTCCCCTCTATGTCATTGTTGCGTTGGCGCTCTGCGTCGCAATGGCCTGCGCGGCTGTCGAGAACTCCGGCACCTTGGACTGCCTGGAGCGCAGTGTTGAGCTGACCCGTGGATCGCGGTGGCGTATCCTTGGGATCTTCCTTCTCAGTGTCCTGCCGCTTGCCGTGGCGTTCTTTGGATTTGCGCTTGCCCTGGAGCTTGGCCTGGAGCTTGAAGGGTTCGAGATCAGCCCCTTGATGACCTTGCTGGGCACTGCCTTGGGCGATGTCTACTTCGTCCCTCTGTGCGCCGTCATCCATGAGGCGCTGGTTGCCTTGAGGGAAGGGCCGGGCGCGCAGGTTAGCGCGAAGGTATTCGACTAGAGCGGCTTCGACTTACGTCGAATCGCTTCCCGCCCGTCCGCCGGGTGGCGGTTTGCGGTCGTGCTTGCTCTCGCGTCGCTCGCCGAACAGCATGCGCGATTCCAGGTGTGCCCGCAGCGCCGCGTAGAAGGCTTCCAGGAAGCGGCGGGAGTCGACCGCCTCGTCGCCGGCCCAGCCGATCTTGCGCTGGATCCGCCTGGTCACCTCGCGCAGCGTTTCCTCGGTCTGCGGGCCGCGTTGGCGCAGGACGTCCTCCAGGGTCTGTAGTTCGTAGATGCCGTAGACCTCCAACTGCTCGCGGGTGAAGGCGTAGTCCGGATCGACGGCCTGTGTCGATCCCGTCGCCGTCTTGGCCTCGGCCGCAACGTCCGACAGCAGCAGGGTCTTGGGTGCGGAGACCACCCAGGTCCCGGCCACGATGTCGCCGGCGCGCAGCCGGTCCTTGTTGAAAAAAGGCATGAAGGCGAAGACCGAGAGCCAGCCGAGGGTCAGCAGGTTGATCCAGGCGGAGCTGCCTTCCCCCGGCCCGATGAGCAATAGGGTCAGCGGTATGAACAGCTCGACCTCGCGCAGAATGTTGCGGGCGAAGATGGAATCGGGGCGCAGATAGCCGCCCTTGCGGTCGATCACCCGCAGGCCCAGTGCCCGCTTGCCCGGCGTTGCCCCCTGCCAGCGAAGCTCGAAGTAGATGAAATAGAAGTTTCGGATCAGGAAGGAGGTCAAGAGCGTCACGCCGAAACCGACTTCGACGACGCCGACACGGCCGAACAGGAAGACGATGGCGAGAGCGATGAGGGCGATCGCCAGCATCATGATGACCAGATCGATCAGCACCGCCGCCGCGCGCTCCCCGCGTTCGGCCAACTGAAACGCCAGCGGCACCCCTTCCGGCGTGATGATCCGTCGCTCGCTGCGCGGGCGCGCAGGGGCCGGCCCCGACTCCTTGGGCGCAGGGGCCGGCGGTCCGGAGGGTGGGCGGGGGGAGGCGACTGTGCTAGAGTCTGTCATGTTTTGACGGCACCGGCCCGCACCCCCTCCCGGCCACCCACTAGGATAATCGCATTGGGTGGCCGGGAGGGGGTGCGGGCAGGCACCGATTCCACGCAAGTGGAGAACGCGTTAGTCGTCGCCATAGTGCCTGCCCCGCCCGGCAAGGGCGAAGTAGATCAGCCAGAAGGCCAGCATGGTCCCGCCGATGGTGTAGCGGGTGGAGACGTCGGTGACCAGTTGGCGCACGAAGCCCTCCAGAAGCCCGGCGACGAAGAGCATGACGACGGCCCCCATGACCAGGGTGCCGGCGGCACGCCCGCGGCGCGCCAGGCTGTCGAGCCGGCTGTACTGATCGGGAAAGATGATCGCCCGCGCCAGGACCAGGCCGCCGCCGCCGCAGAGCACAATCGCCAGCAACTCCGTGGTGCCGTGCACCGACAGCCAGGCAGCAAGCTCCCAGACCAGGCCGCGGTCGTCGTAGAGCGCCAGGAAGGCGCCGAGAACGAGGCCGTTGTAGAACATCAGCAGGACCGTCGGGACCCCTAGGGCGAAGCCGAGCGCAAAGGAGATCAGGCCGATCTTGGAGTTGTGGGTAAAGAGGTAGGTGGCGAAGAGATAGAGGCTTTCTGCGGTGTCGCCGGGGCGATAGAGAACCTCGCGCAGGCTCTCCGTGGAGCTGGCGGGATCGCGGCCCCCGGCCAGGTCGACCGGCACGAAGCTACCGTACCACTCGGCGGAGTGCTGCACGAGCAGAAAGCCGACCAGGGACCCGAGGATCATCCAGGCCGCGGCGATGAGGACCGGCCATAGGGCTTCGCGCACCGCTGCGGGAAAGCTGTAGGCGAAGAATCGGCGGATCCCCTCGAAGAAGTTCGAGCGCGATCCATAGACCTGAAAGTAGGCGCGGGCGCAGAGGCTCTCCAGATAGCTGACGACGTTCTGATCGAGGGAAATACTGCGCGCCACCGAAAGGGAGGAGAGGGCCGCGCGATAGAGGCTCGGCAGGCGCAGCAGTTGATCGGCCGGCAGGGACTTCAGGCCACTCTTCTCGGCGGCCCCGACGAGGCCCTCCAGCTCGCGCCAGCTTGCCTCGCGCTCGCGCCGAAACTCGTAGCTCTTCAGCGGCGCGGACATGCTCGGCCTCCTTGGCGAAGTTCCAAACCGGCGTCTTGCGGCCAGCTTGCCATCAAATCAGCTCCAGGCGCTTGATCTCGAGGTAGCGGTTGATGATCTCCGCGCCGATTTGCTCGGCCTTGACGTCCAGGCAATGCACGCCCATGCGGCGCAGGCGTTCCATGACGATCCGCCGTTCGCGCAGGAACTCGTCGGCGATGACCGATTGCGACATGGCGTTGACGCTGAAGGGGTCCTGGTCGACGGTCGCGGCGAGCCCCGGGTCCTGCATGCAAACGAAGAGCACGAGGTGCCGGGCTGCAAGGCGCTCGACGTTCTCCAGCATCAATTCCGCAGTGATGGTATCGACGAATTCGGTCTGCAGGATCACCAGGGAGCGGCGATTGAGCCGACTGGCCAGGTCCGAGAGGCCCAGGGTGAAGTTGGTTTCGTCCTCGCTGTAGGCGAGTTCGGCGGTTGCCTGCTGCAGCCGCCAGAAAGTGTTGACGCCACCGCTCGCCTGGCTGAACAGCCGGACCCGGGAATCGAATCCGAAGACACCCACGCGGTCGCCGCCGCGCAGGGAAACGTAGCCGAGCTGAAGGCCGGCATTGACGGCATGGTCCAGCTTCGCGATGCCGGCGAGGGGTTCGCTCATCAGATGGCCGGTATCGTAGGCCAGAATGATCTGGTGATTGCGTTCGGTCCTGAACTCCTTGCAGACCAGGCTGCGGTGGCGGGCCGAGTGTTTCCAGTCGATGGACCGGTGGTCGAGGCCGGGAACGTAGTCGCGCAAGGCTTCGAACTCCGATCCCTCGCCCTGCTGGCGCTGCGCCTTGACCCCGTAGTAGGCGTTCATTTCGTTGACCTGGATGGCCGTCTGCCGCACCGCCCGGGTGTTGGGCGTGATGGGGATTTCCGCCTCCACCGCCACCACCTGGATCTGGCTCATCAGGCCCAGCGGCCCGCGCCAGCGCAGCCAGAGCCGCTCGATACGGGCGATGCCGCGCCGCCTCGCCTGCAAGGCGAAGGGCAGGACCGCCTCTCCCTCGGCGTTCAACGGGGCCAGCAGGGGTTCCGGGCGCTCCAGCAGTTCAGCGACGTCGCAGCGCGCCTCGATGACGGCCTGCCGCTGGGATCGCGCGCGCAGATGGACCAGAAGGACCTCCGGCTGGCCGATCATGATGACGTTGGGGTATCTCAGGTCGATGTCCAGCCTGCCGGGTGAGAGCATCAGCAGGCTGTCGGTCAGCAGTGCAAAGCCGCTGAGGAACAGCAAGGCCACGGCAAAGGGCCAGGCCTCCTCGTTTGCCACCAGCATGCCGAAGGCCAGCGGAACCCCCGCGGCGAAAACGGCTGCAGCACGGAAGGTGGGGCGGATCATCGCGGCGCGGGCACCTGGTCGAGGATCTGGCGAATGATGACATCGGGCTGCAGGCCCTCGATCTCCGCGCCCGGCGCCAGGACGATACGGTGCCGCAGGGCCGGCAAGGCCAGGAACTTCACATCGTCGGGAATCACATAATCGCGCCCGGACATTGCGGCAAAGGCCCGCGCCGCCGTCGCGATCATGTTGGCGGAGCGGGGCGAGGCGCCGAACTCCAATGACTCGTGCTCGCGGGTCGCGCGCACCACATCGACGATGTAGTCGATGATGTCGTCCGAGAGGCGGAGTTGCGCGATGGTGTCGCGAAAGGCCGCCAGGGTCGCCTCGTCGGCCACAGGCTCGATCCCGAAGCTGGCGATCTCAGGCATCACGCTGCGGTGACCATGGCGCGTGACGATGGCGCGCTCCTCGTCGCGGCCGGGATAGTCGAGGATGTGCTTGAAGAGAAAGCGGTCGAGCTGGGCCTCCGGCAGCGGGTAGGTGCCCTGCTGTTCGATGGGGTTCTGCGTGGCGATCACCATGAAGTTTCCGCCCAGGGTATGGGTTTCACCGTCGATGGTCACTTCGCGCTCGTGCATGGCCTGCAGCAGGGCCGCCTGGGTCTTCGGCGGCGTGCGGTTGACTTCGTCGGCCAAGAGGATCTGCGTGAAGATGGGGCCCTTCGTCAGCACGAAGCCGCTGGTCTGGAAGTTGAAGATGTTGGTGCCCAGAACATCGCCCGGCATCAGATCGGGGGTGAACTGGATGCGCCCGAAGTTCAGGGAAACGGAGGCGGCGAAAGACTGGGCGAGAAGCGTCTTGGCGGTTCCCGGAACGCCTTCCAAGAGGACGTGCCCCTCCGACAGCAGGGCTGCGACCATGAGGTCAAGCGCGGCGTCCTGTCCGATCACGGTCTTGCCGACCTGCTCGCGAATGCGCGTGCAGACCGTTTGGATCGGCTCTATGTCCATAAATCATCTCCTGTTTCCATCGGTATAGACGCTGCGCCGCGCGCAGGAAGTAGGGCAGGGGCCGGTTGAGCTGCTGAGATGCCGCCGCCGCTTCGCTGTTGATCTCGCTGTAGCGGTGGCTGGTGCCGCGCGCCCGGCCGACCCGGTCCAGCCACTCGGCCAAAGCGGAGCGATCGAGGTCGGCAGGAATGTGCATGTGGCGCCCAAGGTCGCGCAGACAGGTGTCATGGTAGCGGCGCAGGATATCGGGCAGGTTGCCTGCATACTCGAAGAGGTTCGCCGTGTTCTCGATGAGCCCGCGTTTGCCGGCCTCCAACCGCGGTGCGGTCGGCAGGGGGGCGCCGAAGCGACCGGCAGCGGCCCAGACCAGCACGGCGACGGCCGCCAGCAACTGCAGCGCCGCCAGGTTCAGCGGGAAGGTCAGCAGGGCCCGCCAGAGATCCGGCGCGGCGGTGAAGCCATGGATCGCTTCGTCGAAGATCACCGTTCCGCCGGACGGCAGCAGCGTCTCCACCATGGCCACGGCGAAGAGGGCGTTGTCGCCCTCGTCGATCCCGCTGTTGGAGATGACATCCGGGTCTGAGAGGATCCAATAAGTCGTGCCGCCGCTGCGGACCTCGCCGAGCAGCGTACCGTCCTTGCCGGCAACGATCGGTTCTATATCCGGTGAGAGGATGAGCTGCGGATCGCTGAGGCTCGGCATGATGTCCCAGTCGAAGCCCTGCCAGTCCTGCGGGTCGTCGCTGCGCACCACGACGGCGCGCTCCATGACCTCGCCCAGCACGCTTTCCGGCACAGAGGTCGCCAGAGGGGGCATCTGGAACAGCCAGCGGCGGTTGCGGAAGTCCGGAATGCCGTCCCACTTCGGCAAGACCAGCAGCACGATCCAAGCTTCCTCCATGGTGCCGAGGGCCTGCAGCGCGTCCTCGTCGTTGTCGGGCTGCGCCATGATCAGCAGGTTTTCGCTTCCCGCCTTTTCGGCCGATGCCTTGCGGCTGATGGCGACGGGGTGTTCGAGGCTGCGGAGGATCTCCACCCAGGCCTTGTGGCCGATCGCCGAGTGGGAATAGGCGTTGGCACCGAAGGTTCGTTCGCTCTGCGGGTCGGAGAAGACGGAGATCAGGGCGGCGGCGGCAAAGGATAGCGAGCCGACCAGCACCAGGATCGCCACCGCGCGAAAGGTAAAGACACCGGCGCTTTGGGTCATACCGCCAGTTTGGGTCATCCCGCGCGCTGCCCTTGACCTGATGTGCGGATCCTGCGCGCCGGCATCACGCAGCCGCTGGCTGGCCGCTGAACGCCAGGAAGTCCTGGCGGCAGAGGGCATAATCCGGCCCGGCCGCGTCGCGCCCGCCGAAGTGTTTGATCTCCGAGAGTGAGACCATGCGGCCCAGCGGCTCGGCCAGCGCCTGCGGCAAGGCTGCCAGGTGGAGGATCTCCCGCCCGGTCAGGGCAGGGGCGATGCGCGGGCCCAGATCGCGCCGCAGATGATCCATCGCGACCAGCAGCAGAAGGTGAATGGCCTCGGCAAAGCGGCCCGCTGCCGCCAGCGCGTCGGCCTCTTCCAGGGTGCGGGCGTCGATGGCCTTTCGCTGCGCCCGGACCGGGGTATCGACCCGCTGTGGGGCGGTCTGCGCGCTGTCCCGATTGAGCTTCAGGCCGGAGCGGTTCTGAAACGCGTTGTAGAGAAAGACGGCGATCATGACGACGGCGATGGCGACGATCGTCCAGATGATCGCTTGGCCCAGCCAGGCCGGCAGCTGAAACGGTTCGATATTGACCTCGATGTCCAAGGGCTCGGGCCGGTCGGTCTGAAAACGCTCCGAGCCAAGGATCTGGTCGCGGCTTTCCTCGACCCGCTCCGGATCGCTGAGGCCCTGGGCCAGGGCCGATACCCTTGGCTCTGCGACCAGCCCGGCCAGGGCCATGAGACAGCCGGCGAAGAGCAGCGCCAGGCCGCGGGCCGCCCTGGACGTGCCGCGACGGCCCCGAGCCGGCGCCGTCCCGCGCCGCTTGATCCGGCCCGGCCGCCCGGAAAACCTGGAATGGGTGCTTACCTTCAACTCAGAGTTCATGCTCCGTCGGGTATAACCCGGCAGACCAGGGCAATCTATCGTGAAGTTTTCGGGTGTATCTTCCGGGACCGCAAGGGCCCGGCAGCCGGCGATCTAGCCGTGCAGGCTACGAATTCCCTGAAAGCCCAGGCGAATGTCGTTGACGATAAAGTCGATCTGCTTCGAGGCCACGACGTTCCGTCCGCTGGGAAAGCGTTCGGACCAGGCGTTCATCTTGACGGTCACCGCGCAGAGGGCGGCGCCGACCTGGGTCTGGTAGCCGATGATCATGTCTTCCATGGCCCGGAAGGACGCGGCCGACATGTCGTCCCACATATCCGCGGTGCGCAGGCGGAACATCTCGAGGATCTCGGTGACCTCGTAAACGATGCTGCGCAGCTTCTCGTCCAGTTCCTTGAAGATCTGCACCAGGGCATGGTCCTGCTTTATCGTGGGGTTCTTGCGCAGTTCGCCCAGTGTCTTCAGGAACTCCCCAACCCGGGCCATGTTCTGCTCCAGGCAATACTGATAGTAGGCCAGGGAGAGATAGACATCGCCGTAGTCTTCCAGGAACTTCGGGATCGCGGTGACGGCGATCTTCAATTTGCCGGCGAGCCGGTTGAGGTTGCGCCGCGCCGCCGCCGCATCGGGGTCCATGAAGAGATGGACCAGGTCGTGGGGATCTTTCCCTTGCTCTTTGCTGTCGCCGTAGACGGCGGCCAGCAGCGGGCGGGTGAAGGCGCGCATGTGGGGTGAGAGCTCGCGCACCTTTGCGTCCGAAAGACGCAGGTGGCGATGCGAGTCGATTTCGATCCCGAGGCGGCGCAACTCGACGCGCAGGCTATAGACGTCGTAGCTCGACAGCCGGCTCAGGGTCTTTACCAGCTGCATGTCTTTCTTGTTGTGGGCGTTGAACTGAAACACACTCGGCAGGTCTTCCGGCGCGATCTGGCCGCTGCCGGTTTCGGTGCCGGAGAACAGCTCGACCATGCCCTCAAGGCGGGAATTCTTGATCAATCGCGCGCGCTGCAGCCCCGGGGTGATCAGAGGGACCGAGGAGAGCGGCAGGATGTGCAGCGAGTCCTTGTCCTGCGGTTCCTCAGGCACCTGTGTATGGCGTGATGGCAGGGGTTGATTCTGCGCAAGTTGAAAGTTCATCGCTGTACGACTGGCCTCAAGGTTCCGCAGCCCAACCAGCGGGTGCGGCGCGATGGCGTCCTGCCGGTTGCATGGTGGCCGGGCCCGCTACCCGTAAACCACCGGTGGATCAACCCCGGGAAGAAAGACTTTTCGTCCGATGATTGATACGCGAAAGAGTATGTGCGCGGCGGTTAACAATGTGTTGCCTTCCTAGATGGTTTGTTCAACTCAAACGATTAGTTTCCTGTTGGCGCTCTCTGCACCCAAGGGCCAGGTGCTGCCACAGGCGGTTGTAAAGCGTTGAAAGATCTCACATTGGAATGCTCTCGGGTGCCGGCAGACCGGCTGCAGGCATGAGTTGAAGGAAAAGAAGCCGCAGGAGAATGTCCTGAACCAAGAAGGAGAAACGGCCCGGGGGCGCGGCCGGCGCGGGCCGCGGGTGGTCTGTGTCGGCGCCTGCCATATCGACCGCAAGGCGCGGGCCGTGGCGCGGCTGACCAAGGCAGCCTCCAATCCGGCCACCGTCGAAAGAAGCTTCGGCGGCGTTGCCCGCAATGTGGCGGAGAACCTCTGCCGCCTGGGCGCCGAGGTGGAACTGGTGAGCCGCCTGGGTGATGACGGAGATGGCCGTTCGGTCCGCCAATTCATGAGCGTGCTGCCCCTTGGCCTGGGTTCTGTCGGCACCTCGCCCTCGGCGCCCACGGCCTTTCACCTCATCGTCCTGGAGCCCGACGGCGAGATGCACGTGGCCGTCGCGGACATGCGGGTCTATGACGAACTCACCCCTGCGGCGCTCGCTTCGCTGCCTGCGGCGCTGTGGCAGGCCGATGCCATCTTTGCCGATTGCAACCTGCCGCAGGAGAGCCTGGACTGGCTAGCGCGCAGGGCCGGGCCGGACTGCGCGCTCGCGGTGAACGGCGTCTCGCCGGCCAAGGCGGTCAGGGCGCGGGCCTGCCTGCCGTCGACCGCATTACTCTTCGTCAATCGGGGCGAGGCGGCCGCGTTGACGGACTGCGATGCGGGCAGCCTGGAGCCGGACCAGGCGGCACTGGCGCTTCGGGCTGCCGGCGCCCGCGAGGTGGTCATCACCCTGGGGACGGAGGGGCTGGTGGTTGCCGGTGACGGCACGCTCCGGCACCTGGCGCCCCGGCCGGGTCCGCTGCAGGATGTGACCGGCGCCGGCGATGCGCTGGCGGCCGCCTTCCTGGACGCGCGGCTGCGCGGCTTCGACCAGCAGGAAGCGGCGGAGCGAGCGCTGGCGGCGGCCTGCCTGACCGTCCAGTCGCCGCAAAGCGTCCACCCGGAGCTGACGAGAGAACGATTGGAGCGCATGACGTCATGACCGTGCCCACAGACCCGGCCCTTGCCGAGAGATTGGACATCCATCAGCCGGTCGCCGAAGCGCTGCGGCAGGGGCGCCCTGTGGTGGCGCTGGAATCGACGATCATCACCCATGGCATGCCCTTTCCCCGCAACCTGGAGACCGCCATGGCGGTCGAGGCGGACATCCGCGCCGGCGATGCGGTTCCCGCCACCATCGCGGTTCTGGAGGGGCGCATCCGGATCGGCCTGGAGGAAAGCGACCTCCGCCGCCTCGCGGCGATGGAGGCGGTAGCGAAGGTCAGCCGGGCCGACCTACCGGTGGTCCTGAGCCAGGGCGCCGCCGGCGCCACCACGGTGGCGGCGACCATGATCTGCGCCGCCCTGGCCGGAATCCCGGTCTTCGCCACCGGCGGGATCGGTGGCGTGCATCGCGGCGCCGAGTCGAACTTCGACATCTCGGCCGACCTTCAGGAACTGGCGCGCAGCCCGGTCGCGGTAGTCTGTGCCGGGGCCAAGGCGATCCTGGATCTGGCCAAGACCCTGGAAGTGCTGGAGACCCTCGGCGTGCCGGTGATCGGCTATGGCTGCGACACCTTGCCCGCCTTCTACAGCCGCGACAGCGGCCTTGCCGTGCCGGCGCGCTGCGACACGCCCCGGGAGGTAGCGGCGGTGATGACCGCTAAGTGGGCGCTCGGCCTCGGCGGCGGCTTGATCGTCGCCAATCCGATTCCGGCTGAGGACGAGATCCCCGCAGCGGCGATGGAAGCCAAGATTGCGCAGGCACAGGAAGATGCCCGCGCAGAGGGGATCGAAGGCAAGGCCGTGACCCCCTTTCTCCTCAGCCGTCTCGAAGCGCTGACCGGCGGTGCCAGCCTGACCGCCAATGTCGCCCTGGTCCGCAACAACGCGCGGCTGGCCGTGGCGGTGGCCGGCGCCTATTGCGAGGTCTGAAGCCCTAAACCCGCTCGGCCAGCAGGTGCCAGTGATAGGATGCCGGGCTGCCGTGCTCGCGGTCGGCGAGGGAGAGCAGCTCGAAGTCCTCGAAAAGGCCCACCAGCTCGGCGGCGTTGCAGTAGAAGTGCGGATGATCCTTGTCGCCGTCCCCGGCGTTGCTTACGACGAAGGTGCCGGGGGCGATCTCCGTTCCGACGCCGAAGTTGGCGTTGCGCTTCGACAGCATGGTTCCCTGAAACAGGCCCCCGGGCTTGAGGACGCGGTGGATCTCCGAAATGGCGCGGGCCACCACGCTGCCGTCGCCGTGATAGATGACGTTGAAGGACAGCACGTAGTCGAACGTGCCCTCATCGTAGGGCAGGTCGGTCATCAGCCCTTCGCGAAAAGAGATTTGAAAGCCGTGGCGGGCGGCCTCCGCGGCGGCGAAGTTGAGCCCCGAGGGGCTGGCATCGACAGCGTGTACGGCAAAGCCGCGGCTCGCCAGATAGCAGGCATGGCGCCCGACCCCGCAGCCCAGATCCAGCAGGGTGGAGCAGTTGCGCGATTGTAACTGCGGGACGACGGCGGCGACGTCGGGGTCGGGGTCCAGCCAGTCGGCCCGCCCTGTCTCGCTCTGCCAGCGGTCGTCCCAGGCTTTGTGGGCGGTTGCGGTGGTCTCGGTTGCGGCTGCTTCGGCCATGGGCGCTTGCTCCCTTGATGCCCGGTGTCGGGCTTGTGTTGCTTTGCTCAGATGATGCGTTGGCGCAGATGGCTGCTGAGGCGCTCCACCAGCAGCACCAGGATGAAGATACAGACAATGATCGTCGCTGCGGTGGGATACTCGAAGAGGTCCATGGCGACCTTCAGCTCGATGCCGATGCCGCCGGCGCCCACCAGGCCGAGCACCACCGACGAGCGGGTCGCCTTTTCCAGGCTGAAGAGAGAGGTGTTGATGAACGACGGCATGGCCGCGGGAATGACCGCGGCGCAGATCACGCCACTGCGCCTGGCCCCCAGCGCGGTCAGGGCTTCCTGGGGCCCCTCTTCGGTCTCCTCCATGGCCTCGGCGAAAAACTTGCCGCAGAATCCCATGGTGTCAACCATCAGGGCCAGAGTTCCGGCGAAGGGTCCCAGGCCGACGGTCACCACGAAGAACAGGGCCCAGACGAGATCCGGGACCGTGCGGAACCAGGAAATCAGGCCGCGCGCCGCATAGTAGACCAGGGGATGGGGCGAGAGCCGTTTGCTGGCCCAGATCGCCAGCGGCAGGCTGAAGAGGACGCCCAGGGCGGTGCCGACCAGAGCCATCTGAAAGGTCTCGAGGAGGGCGCTCAGTATGGGGCCGATGCGGCTGAGGTCCGGGGGGATCATGCGGACGAAGAGGTCCGCCATGTACGGCAGACCCTCGAAGAAGCCCAGGACCGAGAGCTGCGAGCCCTCGATGGAAAGAACGAGAAAGGCGATCACCAAAAGGTAGGCCAGGAATGCCAGGATGCCGGGCCGTTCGAAGCGCGGCGGGATGGCCCCCGCCTTGACGGCGGCATTCTCGCTCACGACGGTGGCTCCTCGACCTTCGTGTAGATCGCCTTCAGCGCCTCCATGTCCTGCTCGGCGGCCGCGCCGTCCAGCACCTTGCAGCCGCCGCGCAGGGCGATCAGGCGGTCGGCATAACCCAGGGCGTGGCGCAGGTGGTGGGAGGTAAAAAAGACGGTCAGCCCCTGATCGCGCATCAGGCCGACGAAGAGGTCCATCACTTCCTCGCCAGCGGCCGGATCGAGACTGGCCACCGGCTCGTCGGCGAAGACCATGCGCGGGCGCTGCATCAAGGCCCTGGCGATGGCCACCCGCTGCGACTGGCCGCCAGAGAGTTGGTCGGCGCGCTTGCCCGCCTGGTCCGCCAAGCCCACCCGTTCGAGGCAGTGCAGGGCCTCCTCCCGGTCCTCTTTGCGTGCCAGGGACTGGAACCAGCTTTGCGGTCCGCCGCGGCGGGCCTGCACGCCGTGCAGCACGTTGCTGAGGGCGGACAGCCGCGGCACCAGATTGTGCCTTTGAAAGACGAAGCCCACCTGGGCCCGCAGGCGGCGCAGCGCCCCTCCGCCCAGGGCCGTCATCTCCTGATCGAGCAGCCTGACCTGGCCGCCATCGGGCTCCAGCAGCCGCAGGCAGCAGCGCAGCAAGGTGGACTTGCCGGACCCGTTGGCGCCAAGCAGAGCGACGGACTGTCCGCGCCCGATCTCCAGGCCGATACCCTTCAGCACCTGGTGGGTGCCGAAGCTCTTGCGCAGATCGGCGATGCGAATGTCACAGGGGGAAGCGGCGGCCTCGGGCGAGGCCGCCGCGTCTTGAGCGGTGGTGTAGACCGCCGCAATCGACATCAGTTGCCCACGAAGTCCGAATACTGCGGGTAGCCGATGGTGGCGTAGGCGTCACGGATATACTGGTAGTCCTTGTCCTGAACGCCGGACAGGAACTTCATGCCCTTGTACTTCTGGTTTTCCTCGCCTTCCAGGATGGCGGCGACCAGGTCGTCGGACTTGGCGTCGAAGACGTCGCGCACCTTCGCCACTATCGCCTTGTCGACATGGGGGCCGGCAACCAGCACGTCGTTCGGCAGGTCGGGCCCGCGGGCGATGACCTTGAAGGCGCCGGGCTCCAGGTCCGGGTCCTTGGCGCGGACCTTGTCGGTCCAGGAGCGGTAGTTCACGCCCAGTCCGGCGATGTCGCCGCGCTTCAGCGCCTCATGGCCGACGTTGCGGTGCACATGCAGCGGCTTCACCTCGCTGCGCGGGTCGAGGCCGTAGTCGGCCAGCAACTGCATGGGGCCGAGGTGGCCGGAGGTGGAGCCGACGTCGCTGAAGGCGACGGTCTCACCCTTCAGGTCGGCGGGGGCGTTGATGCCGCTGTCGGCCATCACCACGATGGCGGAGAAATAGTCCGGGCGGCTGAAGCCGACCACCGGATAGGCCTGGGTCAGCTTGCGCATGACCACGTACTCGGCGGGGCCCGTCAGCACGAAATCGACCTTCTTGGCGCGGATCGCCTCGGCGGCGGCGGTGCGGCTGGTTACCGGGAAGAGCTGGACCTCCATGCCGCTGGCCTCGCGCAGCACCTCGGCGAAGGGTCCGTACTCGCGCTGCAGCATCTCCAGGCCTTCGACGTCGGTGACGGCAAAGCGGATCGGCTCGGCCGCCGTGACGGAGGTGGCGGATGCTGGATTCAAAGCCAGGGCGGCCGTGAGACCGGCAATCCCCAAGAGTTTCTTGAACATGATGGCGCGTCTCCCTCATTACAGATGACAGGACAGCCAAGCCGACGCGGCAGCCCAAACACTGCTGCTGCGCGGGCCGACCGCCTGCCGTTTAATCCAAGTAACGGGGGATGACGCGGCGATGATGCGCCGATGATACTGCGGTTACAAAAGCTGGACGAAGCTGTCTATTGGTCCAACCCACCGCACCAATGGTCCAAAGGTCCAGGATCAAACTTGCCGCTTTCGGACAAGCTGACGAGGGCTGCCTGGGAAAAAACTACGTTTGGGCCGCTGCTTTGTCTTACGGCTGTACCACCAGTTGGGCGCGGTCGGCGGCCATGCGGGCCCAGCCGTACTCGATCACCCGGCCTTCGACATCCACGTTGATGGACTCGGTGACCAGGACCGGCTGGCTGCGCGGCAGTTCCAGCATGCGGCATTCGTTGGCGGTGGGCAGGCGCGCGGTGATGCGCGTTTCCTTGCGCGTGTAGTCCTCGATCCCATAGTGGTGCAGGGCCTTGGTGACCGATTGCTCGCGCTTGTAAATCTCGATCATCTCCGGAAAGCGCCGTGCCGGGAAATGGTGCGCACCGATGGAGATCGGCCGGCCGTCCACCTTGCCGATGCTCTCGATGAGGACGACCGGTGCGCCTTTGCGGACGCGCAGGCTCTTGGCCACCCCCGCATCGGCCGCCAAGACCAAGGCGCGCACCAACTCGCCGGAGGGAATGCGCGATTGCTTTTCGATGTTTTCGGTGAAGCGGGTGCGCTTGCCGAGCTTGTAGTCGACCACCCGTTCCTGAACAAAGGTGCCGCGCCCCTGTTCGACGCGCACGATGCCTTCCTGCTCCAGATGCGCAATGCCGCGGCGGACCGTGTGCCGGTTGACGGCGAAGCGTTCCGCCAACTCCGCCTCGGTCGGCAGCCGCTGACCCGGATTGAAGATCTGTTCCTTGATATCGTTTTCCAGGGTCTCGGCGATCTGGCGCCACAGCGCCACGCCCGCCCGCCGGTGTAATGTCATGATCGCCGCCCCGTCATGCAAAGTTCATCAAGTTATGCTTTACAACCATTTGGGCCCTCTTATACCCTAATAGAGGTATCGACGTCTAGACAAATATGGGACTCGTCTAATGGAGGCCACCGCGACGCAGGCGGCCGGACCCGGAGATCCAGCACAGGCGGCCCGCCGGCGCTGGATGTCGGTCCTGGCCAAGGCACAGCTCACGGAGTTGGAGGGCGCCTGGGAGCAGCTCCCGGAGAAGCCCGACTACGCCTGGCTCAGGGCGCCGGAGGTCGGCATGGTCATGGTGCGGGCCCGCAGCGGCGGCACCGGCGGCCAGTTCAATCTCGGCCAGATGACCGTGACGCGCTGTGCGCTCAGGCTCGGGTCCGGTGCGGCGGGGCTCGGCTATGTGCAGGGCCGCTCCAAGCGCCACGCAGAGCTGGCGGCTGTCTTCGATGCGCTGATGCAGGACGAAGAGCGCCGGCCCGATCTGGAAGACGGCGTGATCGGCCCCCTGGAAGAGGCGCAAGGCCAACGGCGCGGCACGCGCAGCCGCAAGGCCAATGCCACAAAGGTCAACTTCTTCACTCTGGTGCGCGGGGAGAACGCCTGATGGCTGCAATGGCAACGCTGGCAGGGTCAGCTCCCGGCGGAATCGATACCACCGACCTGAAGCCGGGCCTCGCCGACCCGGTTCACGACTCACAGAGGGTCTTCCGCGCCTTGCTGGAGGCCATGGCCCGGCCCGGCCGCCCGCTGCAGCTCGAAGAGGGCCTCGACCCGCCCTTTCCCCTGGACCCCGCCACGGCCGCGGCGGTGCTGACGCTCTGCGATCACGACACACCCTTGTGGATCGACTGGATCGCCGACACACCGCCGGTGCGCGCCTACTTCTCCTTCCACTGCGGCTGCCCGCTGGTCGAACGCAGCCAGCAGGCCGCCTTCGGTCTGGTCAGCGATGCGGAGAACATGCCGCGCCTCGGCCTTTTCGCCCAGGGACTGGACAAATATCCCGACCGCTCCGCGACGCTGGTTCTCCAGGTGCCGAGCCTCAGCGAGGGACTGGCGGTGCAGCTTTCCGGTCCCGGGATCGATGGCCGGGAAACTTTGCGTGCGGCGGGTCTGCCGGATTGGTTCTGGAACGACTGGCGCCTCAATGCGGCGCAGTTCCCGCTCGGCGTCGACATCATCATGACCAGCGGCAGGGCCCTCGTCGGTCTGCCGCGCTCCATCGCGGCGGAGGGCTGAAGAGATGTACGTTGCAGTCAAAGGCGGCGAAGAGGCCATCCTCAACTCCCACAAGCTGATCGCCGAGGAACGGCGCGGCGACCCCGCGGTGCCGGAACTGACGCTGACCCAGATCAAGGAGCAGATGCAGATCGCCGTCGACCGGGTGATGACCGAGGGCTCGCTCTACGACCGCGATCTGGCGGCGCTGGCGATCAAGCAGGCGCAAGGCGATCTGGTGGAGGCGATCTTTCTGCTGCGCGCCTATCGCACCACCCTCACGCGCTTCGGCGAGACCCTGCCGATCGACACCGCCAAGATGGCGGTGCGGCGGCGCATCTCCGCCGCCTACAAGGATCTGCCCGGCGGCCAGGTGCTCGGGCCCAGCTACGACTATACCCACCGCCTGCTGGACTTCGCCCTGGCGGCGGAAGAAGGCGCCGGCGAGCCGCAGGCGGAAGAGGCCGCGGAGACGGTGGCCGAAGCCATGCCGCGGGTCACGGAGATCCTCAATCACGAGGGCCTGATCGAGGAGGAGATCGCCCTCAACGACGAGGAGCCCGTCGCCGACCTGACCCGCGAGCCCATGGAGTTTCCCGCCGACCGCGACATGCGCCTGCAGAACCTGGCGCGCGGCGATGAAGGCTTTCTGCTGGCGCTGGGCTATTCCACGCAGCGCGGCTTCGGGGGCAATCATCCCTTCGCCGGCGAAATCCGCCTCGGCGAGGTAGCGGTGGAGTTCGCGCCGGAGGAGCTGGGTTTTGCCATCGAGATTGGCGAGATCACCGTCAGCGAATGCCAGATGATCAACCAGTTCGCCGGTTCCGCCGAACGCCCGCCGCAGTTCACCCGAGGCTACGGGCTCGCCTTCGGGCACTGCGAGCGCAAGACCATGGCCATGGCCCTGGTGGACCGCGCCCTGCGGGCGCGTGAGCTGGATGAGGTGATCGAGTATCCGGCGCAGGACGAGGAGTTCGTGCTCTATCACTCCGACAACGTCGAGGCCTCCGGCTTCGTGCAGCATCTGAAGCTGCCACACTACGTCGACTTCCAGTCGGAACTGCAGCTCATCCGCAGCCTCAGAAGGCGCCATACCGAAGAAACCTTGGAGGCCGCGGAATGACGACGGCAAGCGCTGAGAAAACAGCAGAAAACGGCGCGGGCGAAGAGGGCTACAACTTCGCCTACCTGGACGAACAGACCAAGCGCATGATCCGCCGCTGTATCCTCAAGGCCGTTGCGGTGCCCGGCTATCAGGTGCCCTTCGGCGGACGCGAGATGCCGCTGCCTTATGGCTGGGGGACCGGCGGCATGCAGGTCACCGCCAGCATCATCGGCCACGACGACACCCTGAAGGTGATCGACCAGGGGGCAGACGACACCACCAATGCCGTCAACATCCGGCGCTTCTTCGCCCGCACAGCCGCGGTCGACACCACCGAGGTGACGGCAGAGGCCAGCATCGTCCAGACCCGCCACCGGGTGCCGGAGGATCCCATGACGGAAGGCCAGATTCTGGTCTATCAGGTGCCCCAGCCGGAACCCCTGCGCAAACTCGAGCCGCGCGAGATCGAGTGCCGCAAGATGCATGCCTACAAGGAATATGGGCTGATGCAGGTCTCGCTCTACGAGGACATCGCGCGCTTCGGCGAGATCGCCACCTCCTACTCCTATCCGGTGATGGTCAACGACCGCTACCTCATGTCGCCGACGCCGATCCCCAAGTTCGACAATCCGAAGATGCACGACTTCCCGGCGCTGCAGCTCTTCGGCGCGGGACGGGAAAAGCGCATCTATGCGATTCCGCCCTTCACCAAGGTGAAGAGCCTCGACTTCGACGACCATCCCTTCGAGGTCCAGCAGTGGGAGGAGAACTGCGCTCTCTGTGGGGCGGAAGACACTTTCCTGGACGAGGTGATCCTGGATGACCGGGGTGGCAAGATGTATGTCTGCTCCGACTCCCACTACTGCGCCCGGCGGCGGGCGGAGGGTCATCGCGGGACGCTCTCCGATTCTGCGGCGGCGGCCTATGCCGCGGCGGTCGGCGCCGCCGACAGACCGTCCGAAGATGGGGAGAGCGCGGAGTGGGTGACATGAGCCCCCTGATGCGCGTGCACAGCCTGTCGCACGCCTTCGGCAATCTGCTGGCCTGCTCCGACATCAGCTTCGAGCTGCACGGCGGCGAGGTTCTGGGGGTCGTCGGCGAGTCCGGCTCCGGCAAGACGACCCTGCTGAACTGCCTCTCGGCCCGCCTGACGCCGACCAACGGCATCGTCGAGTACGACCTGAGGGGCCGCGGCCTCACCGACATCTACACGCTTTCCGAACCGGAGCGGCGCCTGCTGCTGCGCACCGACTGGGGCGTGGTCACCCAGAATCCGCGCGACGGCCTGCGTATGGGTGTCAGCGCCGGCGGCAACGTCGGCGAACGGCTGATGGCCGTCGGCGCGCGCCACTACGGCGAGATCCGCCAGGAGGCCGAGGACTGGCTGAGCAAGGTGGAGATGGACCTGGGGCGCATCGACGACGCGCCGAAGCACTTCTCCGGCGGCATGCAGCAGCGCCTGCAGATCGCGCGCAACCTGGTGACCAAGCCGCGGCTCGTCTTCATGGACGAACCCACCGGCGGGCTGGACGTCTCCGTGCAGGCGCGCCTGCTGGATCTGCTGCGCGGTCTGGTCCGCGAACTGAACCTCGCCGCCATCATCGTGACTCACGATCTGGCCGTGGCCCGCCTGCTGGCGGACCGCCTGATGGTGATGAAGGACGGCAAGGTGGTGGAAACCGGACTGACCGATCAGGTGCTGGACGATCCCCACCACCCCTATACCCAGCTTCTGGTTTCCTCGGTATTGCAGGTGTGAGATGGCAGGTGTGAGTTGACAGACAAGCAGGACGCAGGGCCCGTGATCCGGGTCGAGAACCTCAGCAAGACCTTCACCCTCCATGTCCAGGGCGGCGCGCGCATCTCCGTCTTCTCGGGGCTCAGCCTGGAGGTCGCGGGCGGCCAGTGCGTGGCGCTCTTCGGTCCCTCGGGGACCGGCAAGTCGACCCTGCTGCGCTCCCTCTACGCCAACTACAAGCCCGGCGGCGGCCATGTCTGGGTGCGCCACGGCGCCGACTGGGTCGATATGGCGACGGCCGCGCCGCACCGGGTGCTGGCGGTGCGGCGCCAGACCATGGGTTACGTCAGCCAGTTCCTGCGGGTGATCCCGCGCATCTCGGCCCGCGACATCGTCGCCGAGCCGCTGCATGCCCTGGGGACGGATCTGGCCGAGGCGCGGGCCAAGGCGGAGGCCCTGCTGGCACGGCTCAACATCCCGCAGGCGATGTGGGACCTGGCACCGGCCACCTTTTCCGGCGGCGAGCAGCAGCGCGTCAA
>NZ_JANQOI010000071.1 GCF_028289705.1 Pelagibius sp. | reverse complement strand
ATGCGATTATCCTAGTGGGTGGCCGGGAGGGGGTGCGGGCCGGAACCGATTCGACGTAAGTCGAAAACACTACTGAGGTGCGGCGGCGGTCCGGCGGCCGCCGTGCTCTCCGCTATTCGATGATCACCAGGGTGCGGACCTCGATGCTCTCGCGCGGCGGGGCCGAGGGATTGCCGTGGGGCGGATCGAAGGCGGTATGGGGCGTGAAGCGGGCGCGGCCGTCGGCCAGGCTGTCCCAGCCCTTGATCAGCAGCACCTCGTCGGCCGTCATCTGCGGGGCGTAGTACCAGCGCTGCAGCGGCGAGTAGGCAAGGTGGTAGATCTCCCCCACCCGGTCGGGGAAGACCTGGTCGGTGGCAATCAGCTCGTCGGGCGCGACCGTCGCCGCATCCGCCAGCGCCAGCGGCGCACGCTGCACCGGCCCGCGGATCGGCCGCCAGACGTTAACCTGGACGACACGGGCACCGGCTGCCTCCAGACGCGCGGCCTCGGCCTCACCGAGGAAGTCCTTCACCCGCTGCGGGCCGCTCTTTTCCGTGTAGTCGACGTGGATGCGGGTGGCGGGCCCACGCGCGCCGTCGGGATTGGTTGCGCCCTTGTGACTGTCGGAGCGGCGGGTCGTATCGAAGATCACCACCCGGCTGGCCCCGAACTCCCGCTTCAAGAGGGCCTCGATTTCCCCGTGGTAGACCCGCGCAATCTCTTCGTCGTCATAGAAGTCGGCCACCGCGCTCTGGTGATCGCGCAGCACGAAACCCTCGTGGTCCATGGACAAGGCGTAGGCGACGGGGCGCATGTCGCGGATCGGCACCGTCTTGGCTTCGGTCGCGAAGAAGAACCGGCCGGACCCGCCGGCCAGGGCGGCGGAGTGAAACACCGGCTTGTCGTCCTGCGGCCGGATGAAGTTCAGCGGCGCCTTGACCACGCAGACGGATTGCTCCGCCGCCGGTTCGCTGGGCAGGGCAAGGGGGCTGATCTGGTTCATCGGGATGTCCTCGTTCAGCGCCGGTCGTCAAAAGACCGGAGGGTTCGGTGGAAGCTAAGGGGGCGTCAGGCCCGGGCGCAGCCGGATTTGGCGGAAGCGGAAAGGCGCGGCTGCCGATCGGAGAGCGCGGCGCCGAGGCGCCGGGTGATGGCCACCCACAGCCCGTGCAACGCCGCGGCGCGGGCAATACGGCCGCGGTGCAGGGCGGCCTGCATCGCGGCATCCGAAATCAACGCGGAAAACAAGGGGTTGGGCTGGACAACCATGCGAACTCTCCCTTTCAGCGGTCTCGCGGCAGGGCGGCTGCTCTGTCTCAGTCCTAGGTGATCATTGATTGAAAGATGTAAATGTGCGTCGATGGAACTTCATTCGTGCCTCAGAGGCATAAATAATGCTTTT
The DNA here is from genome assembly GCF_028289705.1 of Pelagibius sp. Taxonomy (GTDB): domain Bacteria; phylum Pseudomonadota; class Alphaproteobacteria; order Kiloniellales; family Kiloniellaceae; genus Pelagibius. The sequence continues at coordinate 7,485 of NZ_JANQOI010000071.1, read as the reverse complement.
CTCTGTACCCAGGCACGGGCTCTTGGCATGAGCGGGACACCAATGGCTGCGATCGCTGCGGCGATATTGGGCGGTTCGCAGACCGTCAGGCCCGCAGGCCGGAAGCGCATGCCAACAAGGAAAGAACCAATGCAGGCGATGAAGTCGCGCTACGAATACGCTCAAAGCCTGGCACGCGAAGCCGGGCAGCTTGCCTACGACTACTATCGTCGGCGCGATGAGATCGCTGTCGAAAACAAAGGCCTTCAGGATGCGGTTTCCATCGCCGACAAGGAGGTCGAGGCGCTGATCCGCAGCCGACTCGCGGCAAAGTTTCCGGACGATGGATTCTTGGGCGAGGAGAGCGGCACCAGCGATCGCTTCGATCAGAACAAGCCTATCTGGGTCGTCGATCCGATCGACGGCACTGCCTGCTTTCTCAATGGAATGCCGAGTTGGTGTGTGTCGATCGCCCTGGTGAGCGGCGGCGAGATCGAGCTGGGCGTGATCTACGACCCCAATACCGACGAGCTCTTCGCGGCCCGGCGCGGCGGGGGCACCTTCCTCAACGGCGCGCGCCAGCCGGTGCCGACGGCGGCAGCCTTCAGCGACGGGCTTCTCGGAACCGGCTTTTCCCACCGCTCGCCGACCAGCGACTTCGTCCCCTTTCTCGACGGACTTCTCCGCGATGGCGGGCTCTTCCTGCGCAACGGCTCCGGTGCCCTGATGCTGGCCTATGTGGCGGCGGGGCGGCTGATCGGCTATTTCGAGCCCCACATCAACTCATGGGATTCCCTGGCCGGGCTGCTGTTGGTGCGCGAGGCCGGCGGCTGGACCTGCGACTTCCTGGCCAACGAGGGCCTGTTGCGCGGCGGGCTCTGTGCCGCCTGCGCCCCCGCGCTTGCACCAGCCTTTCAGGCGCTGCTGGCCGCGACTGTCCCGGCACCCAGGCTTTGAAAAAAAATTCCGCAATTCCACAAATGAAATGCCTATTCTAATATTACCGTTTTATGATGTTTTTGTTGCACGGGTCCGATAGCCGCTGAGGCAACGGGGGTCATGGCAGCATTTCGCTGCCGCCATCCGTAACATCCAGTAGCCAAAACGAGTGACCCGACCGAGGCAACCGGGCCGGTTTCGGCAAGAGGCCGACCAGCCTGACGTCGCGCCCAATGGGAGGAACCAAATGACATCGAGAGCAAGCAGATTTGCTGTTGCCACCATCGCCGTGGCGCTGGCCGCCATGGCCGCCCCGGCCCAGGCGGCCGAGCGCCTGACCCTCTACTGCAGCCCGCAGATCGAGTGGTGCCAGCTCATGGTGGAGGCCTTCACCAAGGAGACCGGCATCGAGGTCGCGATGACCCGCAAGTCGTCGGGCGAGACCTTCGCCCAGATCAAGGCCGAGGCCAGCAATCCGAAGGGCGACGTCTGGTGGGGCGGCACCGGCGACCCGCACCTGCAGGCGGCCGAAGAGGGCCTGACCCAGGAATACAAGTCGCCGGCCTTTCCGGATCTGCTGCCCTGGGCGCAGAGCCAGGCTATGGCAGCGGACACAAAGACCGTGGGCATCTATGCCGGCGCGCTGGGCATCGGCTACAACGAAGAACTGCTGAAGGAAAAGAACCTGCCCGCTCCGAAGTGTTGGGCCGACCTGACCGATCCCGCTTACAAAGGCGAGGTGCAGATCGCCAACCCCAACTCCTCCGGGACCGCCTACACGACCCTGGCGACGATCGTGCAGATCTTCGGCGAGGACAAAGGCTTTGAGTGGCTGAAGGGCCTGCACAAGAACGTCAACCAGTACACCAAATCCGGATCCGCTCCGATCAAGGCCGCGGCCCGCGGCGAAACCGCGGTGGCCATCACCTTCATGCACGACATGGTCACGCAGGTGGTCTCCGGGTTTCCGATCAAGATCGTCGCGCCCTGTGAGGGCACGGGCTACGAAATCGGCTCCATGTCGATCATCAAGGGCGCGCGCAACCTGGAGAGCGCGAAGAAGTTCTATGACTTCGCGCTGAACCCCAATATCCAGATGCTGGCGGCTCAGGCCAAGGCCTATCAGGTGCCGTCGAATTCCAACGCCTCGCCGCCACCGGGCGCGCCGAATCTGGATGAGCTGAAGTTGATCGAGTACGACTTCAAGAAGTACGGCTCCTCCGCCGAACGCTCGCGGCTCCTGAAGAAGTGGGACGACGAGGTCGGTTCGCTGCCGCAGTGAGCGATACCAGTCTGGGGCAGTCGTCTGGGCTCGGACAGTCACCTGGGCCCGGGCGGCCGCCCGGGCCCGGCCGGGTGACGCGCCATGATCAGTAGAACCGTCGGCCTGTGGCTGGCGGTGGGCTGGCTGGGCTACCTGGTCCTGCCCTGGTACGCCATCGAGTATGGCTTCTGGGCGTTCGACTGGATCACCGAGGGTTACCCCCTCGACGGCGAATCGGCACCGGCGATCCTGCAGGTCTTCACCGGGGGCAAGCCCTGGCTTGCCCCCCTCGGCCTCGCCCTCCTCGCCCCTCTGTTCGTCCTGCGGCGGCCGAAGAACGACCCTCTGTTCGGCATCGTCCTGCTGATCGCCGGCGGCGGCGGGCTTGCCTATCTTCTTTTCCAGGCCTTCGCCATCGGCCTGCGGGGCTGGGAGTTCTCTCTTCTGGAGACCCTCTTCGGGCCGCTGGACACACGCCAGTTCGGCCTCGGCTACGGCGCGGTGCTGGTCTCCTGCGCCCTGCTGTTTTTCCTCACCCAGGGCATCGCTGCCCGCGGCGCGATCAAGGGCGACGTCTTTGTCGTCGGCTCGATCGGTCTGATCATCGCCCTCGTCGCCGCCTTCGTCTTCTTCCCGGTGCTCAACATTCTGACCTCGGCCCTGCACGACAAGGACGGTGCGTTTTCCGCCGGCGCCTTCGCCGCCCGCTTTGTCGACCAGAAGATCTGGGGCCTCAAGTGTCTGACCGGCCCCTATTCCTGCGGCGTCGCCTGGAACTCGCTGCTGCTGGCGATGCTGACCGGTCTCTCGACGACGATCCTCGGCCTGGCCTTTGCGCTGATCGCCACCCGCACCGGCTTCCGCTTCAAGCGTTCCCTCAGGGTCCTGACGGTGCTGCCGATCATCACGCCGCCGTTCGTCATCGGCCTGGCGGTGATCCTTCTGCTCGGCCGTTCCGGCGCGGTCACCCAGTTTCTCGACTTCGCGTTCGGCATCCCCGCGACGCGCTGGATCTATGGGCTGCCCGGCATCTGGTTCGCCCAGACACTGGCCTTTGCGCCGATTGCCTTTCTCGTCATGATCGGCGTGGTGGAGGGCGTCAGCCCCTCCATGGAAGAGGCGGCGCTGACGCTGCGGGCCGATGCCTGGAAGACCTTCACCACCGTGTCCCTGCCCCTGATGCGGCCGGGTCTGGCCAACGCCTTCCTGCTCGGCTTCATCGAGAGCCTTGCCGACTTCGGCAATCCCCTGGTGCTGGGCGGCCGCTTCGGCGTTCTGTCGACGGAGATTTTCTTTTCCATCGTCGGCTCGCAGTACGACCAGGGGCGTGCCGCGGTGCTGGCCATGGTGCTGCTCACCTTCACCCTCGGCGCCTTCTACGCCCAGCGCCGCTGGGTCGGCCGCAAGTCCTACGCCACGGTCACCGGCAAGGGCGATTCGGGCCTCTACGCGCCGCTGCCAAAGCTGGTCACCGGCGCCGCCTATGGCCTCGCGCTGCCCTGGGCGGCCCTGACGTTCGTCATCTATGTGATGATCATGGTCGGCGGCTTTGTCGAGACCTGGGGCCGCGACCACAGCCTCACCCTGCGCCACTATATCGAGGCCTTCTCCATCACGACCAGCGAACACGGCCTGATCTGGAGCGGCGCGGCCTGGAACTCCTTCTGGACCACCATCACCATCGCCACAATCGCCGCCCCCCTGACCGCGACCATCGGCCTGCTGACCGCCTATGTTCTGGTGCGCCAGCGGTTCGCCGGACGAGATGCCTTCGAGTTCGGCACCATGCTGAGCTTCGCGATTCCCGGTACGGTGATCGGCATCAGCTACATCCTCGCCTTCAACGTGCCGCCGCTCGAGCTTACGGGAACCGGAGTCATCCTTGTGATCTGTTTTGTCTTTCGCAACATGCCGGTGGGCGTGCGCGCCGGCATCGCCGCCATGAGCCAGCTCGACAAGAGTCTCGACGAGGCCTCGCTCACCCTCGGCGCCAACACCTTCGCGACGGTCCGGCGGGTCATCCTGCCCCTCCTGCGCCCTGCGATCGTGGCGGCCCTGGTCTTCAGCTTCGTGCGCGCCATGACCGCCATCAGTGCCGTGATCTTCCTGGTCAGCGCCAACTACGACATGGCGACCTCCTACATCATCGGACGCGTGGAGAACGGCGACTACGGCCTTGCCATCGCCTATTCCTCGACGCTGATCCTGGTCATGCTCCTGGCCATCACCCTGGTACAGCTTGCCGTCGGCGAGCGCCGCATCCGCCGGCGCGGCACGGCCGCGGCGGGTAGTGTCGTGGGGCAGAGGGTCGCGAGATGAACGAGGTGGTGCCATGACCCTGCGGGGCAAAGCGGCGCGCGTCGCCTTTCAGGAGGTAACCAAGGCCTTCGGCGAGGTCGTCGCGGTCAACGGTGTCTCCTTCACCGTCGACCCGGGAACGCTGGTGACGCTGCTGGGGCCGAGCGGCTGCGGCAAGACGACGACCCTGCGGATGATCGCCGGCCTTGAGATGGCCACCAGCGGGCGCATTCTCATCGGCGATCAGGACGTCACGCAGTTGCCGGCCACCGACCGCGATGTCTCCATGGTCTTCCAGTCCTATGCGCTGTTCCCCCATATGACCGTAGCGGAGAACGTCGCCTACGGCCTGACCATGAGCGGCTTTCCGAAACCGGAGATCCGCGAGCGCGCGGAAGAGGGGCTGAAGCTGGTCGGTCTCGGCGGCTACGGCGCGCGCCTGCCCAGCGAGCTGTCCGGCGGCCAGCAGCAAAGGGTGGCGGTGGCCCGCGCCCTGGTGCTGGAGCCGGCGGTGCTGCTGTTCGACGAACCCCTGTCCAACCTCGACGCCAAGCTGCGCCGCCGGGTGCGTGAGGACATCCGCGAACTGCAGCAGAAGCTGGGCCTGACCTCGGTCTATGTGACCCATGACCAGGAAGAAGCGCTGGCCGTGTCCGACCGGATCATCGTCATGCGCAATGCCGAGATCGCCCAGGAGGGCAGCCCGCGCGACCTCTATGAATCACCCTCGGACGCGTTTGTCGCCGACTTCATCGGCGATGCCAATCTGGTAGAGGCCCACCTCGAGGCTGTCGAGAACGGCGAGGCAGTGGTGCAAATCGGTACTCAGAAGCAACGCCTTCCGGCGCGCGGGTTGGCGCCGGGGCCGGTGAAGGTCGCGATCCGCCCCGAAGCGATCCGCCTGGTGCGGGACGGCGCCAACGGCGCCCTGGGCGCCAGCGTGAGCAAGGCGACCTATCTGGGAAGTCACATGGAATACACCCTGATGACTGAGCTGGGCGAACTCTTCGCCGTCGATCCTGCCATCGACGAACCGGTCGGCGAGGGAGAGACCGTGACCCTTCACCTGGCCCGCCGCGGCGTCACCCTGGTTCGCAGCTAGAGCGCAACGCAGCGCTCACGGCGTGCGGGCGTCGCGCGGGTCCTGGTCCTCGGGCAGCCGTTCGTACCAGATACCGCTGTCGTCGCGCTTGATGATCTCGTAGCGCTGCTTCAGGTAGGCGGCCACCTCCGGGCGCAGGCGGTACAGCTTGACGTCGTTGCGGTCGACGAAGACGTAGGGCACCTGCCGCCGGTCGAGGGTCGCCAGGATCTCCCGCGTCTGGGAGGGCAGGTAGAACCGCCAGGCGGAGCCGGTGGTCGTATGGGCCGATCTGCGCCCGGTGAAGCTGTAGACGATGGAATTGCCGAAGATGTAGATCGGCCCGGGTTCTGCGGTGGGCATGGTCAGGAACCGGCTGCCCCGCCACAGCCGCTTGTAGTTCTCGCTGACCTCCCATTGATAGAACTGGATGCCGTTGTCCAGCAGCCTGGCCCCGGCGAGCAGCGGCAGGGCCTTGGTGACCAAGGGATTGGTCAGGGAGGCCACGGTCGGCAAGGCGATGACCGCCGCGCAGATCATGGCCGCTGCCGTTCGGTGGGCAAGCCACGCCGGCAGGCGGCTGGCGCGGATCTCGATGAAGCGGTTGACGTAGGCGGCAAGGGCATCCAGCCCGCAGACGGCAAGGATACCGAAGGGCGTCAGCAGCAGCAGCGTGTGGTGGTACCACCAGGAAAAGCGCTGGGCCAGAAACAGAATGGCGGCCACGGCCAGCCAGACCAGCATCATGACGATCAGGGGACTACTCTCGCCGCGCTTCAGGCGGCGCAGCCAGACGGCGCAGGCAAGCCCGGCGAACAGCAGCCAGGGCGCGGTGTTCTTGATGAAGAATCCCGCCGCCGTCACCAGCCGCGTCGGCGATGCGGGGGGCGAGGTGCCGAGCGCTTCGGGCGGATAGACGAAGGCCGTCCACAGCAGCTCCCGCAAGGCTCCGGCCTGCCAGAACCACAGCACGGCGGCGGCAACCGGCAGCGCCACGCCGGCTGCCGCCGGCAGCCAAAGGCGGGGCAGCAGGCCGAGCAACGTGGTCTTCCTGTCCTTCAGCAGGTAGACCGAAGCCACCAGCCAGAGAGCGACCGGAACCGGCGCGAGCAGCAGCTTGAACAAAGTCGCCAGACCCGCCGCGATGCCGGCGCAGAAGAAGAGCAGGGCCGTCCGGGCCGGCGCTGCGGCCTGCCCGACCGCATGCAGGGCGCACCAGGCGCAGATGTAGAGCGGCAGACCCACCAGCATTTCGAGCTGGGTGAGTTCGTGCTCGCCGACGGTGGCGTAGTAGACGCCGATGCTGGCCGCAGGCACCAGGGCCGACAGCCAGGGTGCCCGAAGATAGGGTCGCAGCGTTGCCATGAGCAGGACTGCGAAGACCAGCATCCAGATCAGTTCCAGCAGGTGAACGCCGAACTCGCTGAATCCGAAGAGGCGCCCCGCCACCAGATAGAAGACATAGAGGCCGGGCTGCTTGTTGTCCCAATAGTCGACGTAAAGGGTGGCGCCGCGGTCCAAAGCGCCCGCGCCGAAGAAGTACATCGCCTGGTCGAGGCCGAAGGGAAAGAAGAGGTTGACCACCCCCAGCGCCAGAACCACCGCAAGGCCGAAGGCGTACCAAGCCGATTCCAGAAGGAAGATCATCCGGCGCGACGGCAGAGCCTCGCGGCTCCCGCTCTGCAATGTCGTTTCCATAGGCGGCATTAGGCCTCAGATAATTCAATGCAGGGTTAACCCGCATTTCTCACCATGTCCACGGCCTGCGTCGCGTAGAGGCGTTCGCCCCGCCAGGAGCGGTCCGAAGAGCGTAGCGGGGACTACGGTTGAGGACCGCGACGCGGCGGGCGGACGCCTCTACGCGACCCTGCGGGCGGCGCCGTACTGTCGACAGGCTGCGTCAAGCCGCTTGCCCGATGCCCCA
>NZ_JANQOI010000069.1 GCF_028289705.1 Pelagibius sp. | reverse complement strand
ACCTTCTCGATGTGCAGCAGGGCGAGGGTATGCGGCCGGAGCAATCCGAAGGCGATGCCGCGCCCCGCCAGCAGCCGGCCAGACAGCACGATTTCGCCGCCGAGCCAAGTGTCGATCTCCGACAGGCGCTCGGCCAGCCCCTCGGCCACGGGCGGCAGCAGGGTGATCCGATGGTCCGCCGCCGGATCGAGCCCCGGCAGGCGCAGCGGCGTGGCCCGCGGCATGGCCGGCGGATCGAGGCAGACCAGCCCGGCAAGGCCCACCGAGCGGTCCTCCGCGACGCTCAGCCAGGCCTGCCCCTGCGCGCCCATGAAGGGCAGGCGGAACAGGCGGCCAAAATGCAGCAGCGGGCGGAAGCGCTTGTAGAGCGCGATCCAGTGTTTGAGGGACTCCTGCTCCGCCGCGCTCAGTTCGGCAAGGTCGAACTCCAGTCCGAAGTGTCCGAAGAGCGCGGTGCCGGCGCGGAAGTCGAGGCTGAAGCGCCGCCCGGCGGTGTGGCTGACCGCCGGGCCGACATGGGCACCCATCACCTCCAGCGGGAAGAACAGGCTGGCACCGCGCTGGATGGTCTGGCGCGCCAGGGCGTCGTTGTTGTCGCTGGTCCAGATCCGCTCGGTCCGGCGCAGGACTTCATAGTCGGCGCGGCCGCCGCCGGAGGCGCAGGACTCGATCTCCACCTCCGGATGGGCGGCGCGCAGGCGGTCGAGCAGCGCGTAGAGCGCGAGGGTCTGGCGCCGCGCCGCGGGACGCCCCGCCGCATCGCCGGCCGGCGCCAGGTCGCGGTTGTGGTCCCACTTCAGGTAGGCGATGGCGTGGTCGGCCAGCAGCCGGTCGAGCCACTGGAAGAGATGGTCGGCGACCTCCGGACGCGTCAGGTCCAGGACCAGTTGATGGCGCCCGGTCGGCCGCTCGCGGCCCGGTAGCTGCAGCACCCAGTCGGGATGCTGGCGGTAGAGGTCGCTGTCAGGGTTGACCATCTCCGGTTCGACCCAGAGACCGAAGTCCATGCCGAGGTCCCGCACCTTGGCGATCAGCGGGCCGAGCCCTTGGGGATACTTGGCCGGGTCGACCCGCCAGTCGCCCAGGCCCGCCTCGGCGTTGCTCCGTCCGGGGAACCAGCCGTCGTCCAGCACGAAGCGTTCGACGCCGAGGGCCGCCGCCTGTTCGGCGAGGGCAAGGAGCTTCGCTTCATCGTGGTCGAAGTAGATCGCCTCCCAGGTGTTGTAGTGGACCGGCCGCGGCCGCCCGGCGACACCCTGGGGCAGGATCTCTTCGCGCAGGAAGGCGTGGAAGCGTTGGGAGAGGTCGTTCAGGCCGGCGGGCGACCAGGCGGCGTGGACCCAGGGGCTGCGATAACTTTCTCCTTGCTGTAGGACGATCTCGCCGGGAACCAGCAACTCACCTAGTTGCACCTGGCGGCCGGCGTCGGGCTGGTGGTCGAACAGCAGGCGGTGATTGCCGCCCCAGCCGAGGTGAAAACCGTAGACCTCGCCCTGCAGGTCGTCGAAGCCCTGCCGCCCGACGATGCAGCCGGGGAAGCTGGCATGACTGGTCCGTCCGCGGCGGTTCTCCCGGGCGATCTGCCCGGCACCGAGGGCGACGCGCCGGGTGCCGAACTCGGCGCTCCAGGCCCCGTGCAGCAGCAGCGCCTCGTCGGCCTCCTCCGGCAGGGCGAAGGCGGCCGCCGCCAGCCAGGTGAGGGCGTAGGGTCCGCTGCCCCGGTTGGTCAGGAGGGTGCGCCGCGAGATCACCCCGCTGTGCCGGTGCAGGTCGATCTCCAGGTCGAGCGACAAGCCCGCTTGTGGATCGGCGAGCTTCACCAGCAGATGGTGGTCGCCCTCTTCGACGCCTTGCAACTCGAAGGCGGTGGCCCAGTCGCATTGGTTGCGATGCCCTTCCAGCCCCGGCGCGCCGAAGAAGCCGAGGCCTGCCTCCGGCATCAGGCTGAGCGGCGGCGGCCGGTCCAGCACCGCGTTCTGGCGCAGACGCGATGCGGTGGCCTTGGCCAGGGCCTCCGGATCGACGTCCGGCGCCAGGGCGGCGCCCCAGTGAAGGCAGAGCGGGATGCCGGGGCCGCGGCAGTCGAGCAGCAGACTGCAGTCCGCGCCGTCAAGGCGGACAAACGCGGCGGTCATGGCTGCGGTCAGCCCTTCGTGGCGCCCAGGGTGAGGCCGGCGATGAAGTGGCGCTGCATGGCGAAGAACATGATCACCGGCGGCAGGGCGGCAACCAGGGAGCCGGCGGAGATGAGTTGCCAGGAGGCGACCCACTGGCCGCGCAGGGCCGCCAGGCCGACGGTCACGGGCCTGACCTCGTCGCTCTGCACCAGCACCAGGGCCCAGAAGTAGTCGTTCCAGATGAAGGTGAAGACGAGGACCGCCAGCGCCGCGCAGGCCGGGCGCACCAGCGGCACGACGACATACCAGAAGACTTCGAACTCCGTCGCGCCTTCGACGCGAGCCGCCTCGATCAGCTCGTGCGGCAGGGCCTGGATGAAGTTGCGCATGAACAGCGTGCAGAAGCCGGCCTGGAAGGCGATGTGGAAAAGGATCAGCGACCAGTAGGTGTCGTACATGCCGAGCTGCACCATCAGGTCGCGCACCGGGATCATCAGGATCTGGAAGGGAATGAAGTTCCCGGCGATGAACATGGCGAAGAGCAGCACGTTGCCGCGGAAGCGGTACTTGGCCAGGGCGAAGCCGGCCATGGCGCTGATTCCCACGGTGATGGCCACCGTCGGCACGGTGACGATGACGCTGTTCATCAGGTAGAGCGCCATCGGCGTGGCGGTGAAGACCGTGGTGTAGTTCTCCAGGATCTGCCATTCGGTGGGCAGGCCCCAGTAGTTGCCCTGGGTGATGTCGGCGAGCGAACGCATGGAGGTCAGCACCACCGCGCAGAGCGGCAGCAGCCAGATGATCAGCGCGATGGGCAGGGAGATCTTGTAGCCCAGTTCGACCGCGCGCGGCGCTCTTTGGATGGCGGTCGGATACATCAGCTGCTCCTGCGTTCTTGCTTGAGCATGCGGAACAGGAAGAAGGCGATGTAGACGTCCATGATCAGGAACAGGATCGTCGCCACCGCCGCGCCGTAGCCCATGCGATAGTTGAACAGCGATTGCTCGTACATGTAGTAGGCCAGCACCGTGGAGCTGCCAAAGGGCCCGCCGGCGGTCATGATGGCCACCAGGTCGAAGCTGCGCAGCGCGCCGATCACGGTCACCACCACGGCGATGAAGGTGGCGGGGCGGAGCTGCGGCAGGATGATGTGGTAGAGCATCGACCAGCCCTTGGCGTTGTCGATGCGCGCCGCCTCGATCACCTCGCCGTCCAGATTGTTGAGTCCGGTCAGGTAGAGGATCATGCAGTAGGCGGTCTGCGGCCAGAGCCCTGCGGCGACGATGCCGTAGGTGACATAGCGCTCGTCGGAGAGCACCGGGACCGCTTCGCCGCCGAAGAACCCGAAGACCTCGCCCAAGAGGCCGAAGCTGGGGTCGTAGAACCAGGCGAAGACCAGCCCCACCACTACCTGGCTGATGACGAAGGGGAAGAAGAACAGCGATTTGACGAGGCGGATGCCCCAGACCTTCTGGTTCAGGTAAAGCGCGATCGCCAGGCCGATGACCGGCGACAGCATGAACAGCACCAGCCAGATGACGTTGTTCCACAGCGCCACATAAAACAGTTCGTCATCGAAGAGCTCGACGTAGTTGGCAAAGCCGATCCAGACCTTGTCGCCCAGTCCGTCCCATTCGTGAAAGCTGATCCAGATGCTCTGGATGATCGGATTGACCACGAAGAGCAGGAACATGACGATGGCCGGCGTCAGAAACAGCAGCGGCGCGATCTTCGTCTGATTGCGGTACCAGTAGGACGTCCGGCCGCGAAACTCGGTCAGGCTTGCCTGGGCGTTCATGTCCTTTCCTCAGGCCCCCTCCTCAGGAACAGGCGAGATGGCGGCCGGGGTGGCGGCTTGGTGAAGACCCGCCGCCCCGACCGGATGGCTTACTGCTTGAAGATGCGCTGCCGCGACTTTTCCAGCCGCGTCAGAATGCGGTCCAGGCGGTCCGGCTTGACCATGAACTCCTGGAAGCCCTGCATGCCGATTTTGGCCATCTCCGGATCGGTGTCGCGGTCATAGAACTGCGCCAGTCCTTCCGAGGCCGAAAGCATCTCGAAACCGGCCTTCAGGAAGCGGTCGTCCTTGACCGCGGCGTCCTTGTTGGGGGGCAGGCGCTCCAGCACCTTGTTCATTGCCGTCTGATTGTCCGCCCGCGCGACGAAAGCGAGGAACTTTCGGGCATCCTCCTTGTTCTGGGCCCGGGCGGGGATGTGCACCGTGTCGATGGGCGCGTCTTCGAACATCGGCACGTCGGGATTGATCACCGGGAACTGGAAGAAGGCCATCTTGTCGGCGATCTCCGGCGGGAAGAAGGGCACGAAGAAGTTGCCGATCAGATACATCGCCGCCTTGCCCTGGAAGACGAAGGGCTGGGCCTCCTGCCAGGAATAGGTGGCGTGGTTTTCCAGGAAGTGGCCGGCGTCGATCATCTCCCGCCACTTGGCGAAGACCGCGCGCACCCGGTCGTCGGTGTAGGGCACCTTGCCGTCGGTGAGTTCCAGATGGAACGGCAGGCCGTTGATGCGCATGTTCAGGTAGTCGAACCAGCCGCCGGCGGTCCAGAGGTACTTGGTGCCGATGGCAATCGGCGTAACGCCGCCCTCCTTCAGCTTGGCGTTCACTGCCATGAACTCGTCCCAGGTCTTGGGCGCGCTCAGGCCGAGACCGTCGAAGATGTCCTTCCGGTAATAGACGCCCCACTGGTAATAGCTCCAGGGCACGCCGTACTGCTTGCCGTCGATGGTCATGGCCGAGAGGCTGGAAGGCATGGCGTCCTTCAGGCCGTTGGCGTCCCAGACGTCGCTCACGTCCTCAAGGAGCCCGCGGTCGACGAAGGCCTTCATGCGGTTGCCGGCGAACCAGGTGATGACGTCGGGCGCCTGCGAGGAGAGGAAGTTCCGCACCGACGTCTTGAAGCCCTCGTGGTCGAAGACGTTGAACTTCACCTCGATATCCGGGTTCTCCGCCTTGAAGCGTTCGATCAGTTCTTCGAAGGCCTGCTTCGGCGCCGGGTCGGAGGTCCCGGCATTGATCACCAGCGTTCCGGCGGAGGCCGAAGGCGGCTGTCCCAGAACGGCAAGGCTAAGGCTAAGAGCACCAGCGAGAATCGCCAGTCGACGCGAAATGCGTGTCACCTTGTTCCTCCCAGTTGTCGTGTTCTTGGTTTCGGCACACCTTGTGGTGCACTCCTTGCGCGTAATGGTAGACCCTTGATGCCCCCCTGCAAATGGTCTTCTTCGCACACCAGCGGGAGCGAATCTGTGGCATAGCGCCCGCGCGGCGCCTTCAGGCCGTCCAAATCGTTGTTGGACACCGCTGCCCGTGTATCCGAGTCTCAATTTTGACGTGTTTGAAGGTTCGTTCCGACCGATCCTGACTGTGTTGCGGGCATCTCCTATCGTCGGGCGTCCGAATTCCCGATTGCGCCGCCGCCCGGACAGCGGAACCCATAAGGCGGTGAAATAGGTTACTATCAGTGCCGATTGGCATGAGGCGTCACCGCATGTCCAGCATCGTCGTCGATACCGGCCCCTGGCAGCGCGCGCCGCGCCCCTTGCCCGCGGGCCAGGCGGTCTTTGCCATCGGCGATGTCCACGCCCATGCCGAACACCTCTGGGTCCTGCACGAGCGCATCAGCGCGATCATCGCCCTGGAACACGACGACGACGCGGTGTCGGTGATCTGGTTGGGGGACTACATCGACCGCGGTTGGGAGCCGCTGCAGGCCCTGGATCTGGTGGCCGCCGGGCTCGGCCAGCCGGGGGTCACCGAAGTCCGCTTGCTGGGCAATCACGAACGCTTTCTGCTCGACGCGGCGACCGGGCGGAACCTGACGCTGCCGCGCCTGCTGCACTGGTGGCGCTACGGCGGCGAGGAAACCCTGACCTGCCTGGCGCCGGAGGCGGCGCTGGAAGACCCGGAGGCGGTGGGCGCCGCGCTCTACGAGAGCCTGGGGGAATCGCGCATAGGTTTCCTGGAGGGCTTGCCCCTGCAGCACCGCATCGGCGACTACGTCTTCGCCCATGCCGGGCTCAATCCGGACCGGCGCCTGGAAGACCAGGACGAGGACGACCTCCTGTGGATTCGCGAGCCCTTCCTCAGCGGCTGGGACTGGCCTCATCCGGTGACGGTGGTCCATGGTCACACGCCCGAGGGGCCGGTGGCGCTGCCGCACCGAATCGGGGTCGACAGCGGGGTCTTTGCCAGCGGCTCGCTGTCGGCGGTCGAGCTCCGTGGCGGCGAGCTCAGGTTCTTAACGACTCGGATCGAAGGACTGGCCCCACGAGATCTAGGATCGAATTCTTATTGAGCCGCGAGACGCCTTCATTCGCTTGGCGATCCTGGTTAAGATTCTCTTTCGAGGGGCCCAGCTCTTAAGCAATGTCTAAGTGTTTGTGCTTACCATCCGGGGGCTGAGATGCTTGCGCGCACCCCGGCCTGCCGGAGTCGCGCCGGCCGGCATCGACCGGCGCACTAGAAGGACGCCATGGCACAGGTGAAGGAAAAGCGCGAGCCAGAGGTCTCCGGCGGAGACGTCGACCTGCTGCGTGAACAGCGCGACCGTTTCCTGGCCTTTGCGTTTGCGGCCTCCGATCTGCTGCTGGAGATCGGCGACGACAGCCTGATCCGCTATGCCCTGGGGGCAACCAATCAACTTCTGGGTGGGACGCCCCAGGATGTCATCGGGCTGGGCTGGCTGGAGCTCTTTGCGCCGCAGGAACGCTCGCTGCTGGTCTCCAAAGTCGGCGGCCTCAGCGCCGGCAAGCGCTGCGGCCCGGTCCTCACGACCATGCTGCCGCCCGGCCAGCGCCAAGCCTTCGGCGACGATGCAACACCCGATGTCGCGGGCAGCGGCATCAAGGTGGTGTTCAACGCCTGCCGCATTCCGGGCCACGAGGAGGTGATCTACTGCACCATCACGGTGGCCAATGCAGCGCTGGCCAAGCAGGCACGGGCCGCCGCCAAGCGCACCGAAAACGGCCTGCTGCAGCGCGACGCCTTCGAGGAGACCGCCGTCGACACCCTGGAGGCCGCCAAGGCCATTGGCCAGGACGTCGAGCTGACCTTCATCGAGTTCGTCGATGCGGAGCACTTCCGCGAACGCCTCGGCCTCGACCGCTGGCAGGCCTTCTGCGCCGATGCCGGTGCGGTGATGCGCGAAGGTTCCATCGACAGCGATTCCGCCGGCGCCATCGCCGACGACCGCTTCGGCATCGTGCACGAGGCCGGCACCCCGACCGGCAACGAGGTCCGGCGCCAGTTGCTGCAATTGGCCCAGAGCTTCGACCCTTCGGGCGGCGGGCTGACCGTGGAGCAGGCCACCATCGAGACCAGCAACGAGGAGCTGACCAGCGAAGAGGCCGCCCAGGCCCTGGTCTACGCCATCAACAAGGTGGCCTCCACCGGCGCGGCCAATCTGGCCTTCTCGAACCTGGCCGCCAGCTTCCGCGACCAGGTCTCCGAAACCCAGGAGCGCATTTCCACCTTCAAGACGGTGGTCGCGGAAAACCGCTTCGACTTCGCCTTCCAGCCGATCGTCGACCTGGCGTCCCGCGAGATCTGCCACTTCGAGGCTCTGACTCGCTTCGCCAAGGGGGAATCGCCCTACCAGACCATCGTCTTCGCCGAGGAGGTGGGGCTGATCCAGGACTTCGACCTGGCCTGCAGCCGGCGCGCCTTCGCCTATCTGGCCGAACGCGCCGCGCACTCACCGATCAACCTGGCCGTCAACCTCTCGGGCCAGTCGTTGCAGAACGACGCCTTCGTCGAGGCCCTGATGGCTCTCGGCAAGGCCAACGCCAACCTCGCCGGACGGCTGATGTTCGAGGCCACGGAGTCGTCGCGCATCTACGATCTCGAGCGGGTCAGCCGGGTGTTTCAGGCCCTGAAGCAGCTCGGCTTTTCCATGTGCCTCGACGACTTCGGCGCCGGTGCCGCCTCCTTCCAGTATCTGCGCGCCCTCGAGGTCGACTACGTGAAGATCGACGGCACCTACACGCGCCGGCTCTTGAGCTCCGACCGCGACACCCTGTTGCTGCGCAATCTCTGCGAGCTCTGCCGCGACCTCAAGATCAAGACCATCGCCGAGATGGTGGAGCTCGACGAGCAGATCGCCAAGCTGCGCAGCCTGGGCGTCCACCTGGGCCAGGGCTACCTTCTGGGGGCACCCGCTCCTCAGCCGGTGTTCACGAGGCCTGGCACGGCAGCGGCACGGCAGCCGGCCTGACCCCTCGGCCAGGGCTCCGGCGCCTTTCGCCGTACTATGATTTTCATCCTATCGCGCGGCTGCACGGCTTGATCGGCAGGCTGCCGCACCCCAAATAAAGCTCAGCGACGCCGCTTCAGGGTCGCCGGTCCGGGGAAGATCTCCTGAGATGTCCTGGGCCCGAACGACACAGGCTGACCTTGCTCATGGATAGAGGAGGAAAAGCAGCAGATGACACGCCTGTCGCTCTTCAACAGCCCGCTCCTGCTCGGCTTCGAGCAGTTCGAGCAGGCCGTTGATCGGATCTCCAAGACAGCAGACAGCTATCCTCCCTACAACGTGGAGCAGACCGGCGAAGATCGCCTGCGCATTACGCTCGCGGTCGCCGGATTCTCGGAAGACGACCTCTCGGTACAGATTGAGGACAACCAACTGGTCATCCGCGGCAAGCAGCAGGATGACAAGGACCGCACCTATCTGCACCGCGGCATCGCCGCGCGCCAGTTTCAGCGCAGCTTCGTTTTGGCCGACGGCATCGAGGTGACGGCGGCTTCGCTGGACAAGGGGCTGCTTCATATCGAGCTGGAACGGCCCCTGGCGCAGCCGCAGGTCCGCAAGATCGCGATTGCCACCAAGGAGGCGCAGTCAGGGGAGTCTCAATCCATTCAAAGCGTTCGAAAGGAAGGTAAGCCATGAACGAACAGACGGCCGTTCGTGAGCTCTCGGCCCAGGACTTTCTCCTGCTGGGCGTCAACGATCTCGCCTACGTGAAGCCGGGCAAGGTCGACGGCAAGGATGCGTTTATCGTGTTCTCCGCCGACGGAACCCAGATGGCGGCCATGGCCGACCGCGAGGTGGCCTTCGCCGCCGTGCGCCAGAACGGCATGGAGGCGCTCAGCGTTCACTAAAGCGTTTTCGACTTGCGTCGAATCGGTTCCGGCCCGCTCCCCCACCGGGTGCAGCCGGGCACAAAAAAGAAGCGGCCCGCAGAACAGCGGGCCGCTTTTCGTTTCTTTGTGGAAACCAGGTCGAAGCCGCCGGTCAGGCGGCGTGGCTGGCGGCCCCCTGGGTCAGCAGCGCATAGATGGCATCGGCGCTGTCGGAGCCGCGCAGCTTCTCGCAGATCGCGCGGTCCCGGAACAGGCGGGACACCCGGGCCAAGGCCTTCAGATGGTCGGCCCCGGCGGTCTCCGGCGCCAGCAGCACGAAGATCAGATCCACCGGCTGCTCGTCTATGGAATCGAAATCGATGGCCGATTCCAGCCGCGCGAAGAGCCCGTGCAGGCGTTCCAGCTCCGGCAGCTTGCCGTGCGGAATGCCGATGCCGTGGCCGACGCCGGTGGTGCCGAGGCGTTCGCGTTCGATCAGCACCTCGAACAGTGCCCGCTCAGGCTGTCCGGTCAGCTCCGCCGCCTTCTTGGCCAGCTCCTGCAGGGCCTGCTTCTTGCTGGTCACACGAAGGCTCGGGACCACGCTTTCCGGTGCAATGAGGTCGGATAGTTCCATGAGGGAAAACTCTTGAAAGTTGGCCTGGAGGCTCAGGGGATCAGGCGTTCCGATTGCCGCGGGGGTCGACCCAGCCGATGTTGCCGTCGCTGCGGCGGTAGACCATGTTCAGCCCTCCGTGCGCGGAATTCCGGAACATCATCGCCGGCATGTCCCCAAGATCCATGTGCATGACTGCCTCGCTGACCGTCAAAGTCGGGATTTCCGTTGTCATTTCGGCAACAACGACAGGTTGATTGTCGCCGCCGCTTTCTTCACTCAGTTCTTCGTCGCCTTCGCCCGCCAGAATGTACTGCTGCGCGGGCAGCGGCGCGTCTTCGGCCCCGGCCAGCTTGTTGCTGTGGTCGCGCAGCCGGCGCTTGTGGCGCCGCAACCGCGTCGACAGCCGCTCGGCCGCCGCGTCGAAGGCGGGATAGGGCTCGCTGGCCTCGCCCTGCGCCTCCAGTTTGATACCGCGGCCGACATGGGCCGAAACCACCGCCCGGTAGAGATGGGCGTCTCGAGACAAGGTGACTGCGCAATCGATGGCATCCCCGAAGTACTTGTCGAGAATACGCGACAGGCTTTCAGTCACATGCGTTCGCAGCGCGTCACCGACGTCAAGCTGCTTGCCCTTAACAGAGAGCTGCATAACCGCTTTTGAGGATTGTATCGAGGTGGTTGACCACCGCATCAGCATAGCCCCTTCCTCAGGGCGGGCGCAACATAGAGACGGGCCCGGAGGGTGTCAATAGCCTCTCGGCCGAACCTATTAAGGTTGCAGCCGGCAAATTAACGTATTGTTAATCAATTGCTTAGCTGTGGTCGACGCTGGCTGCCTTCTCGCGCCTGCGTTGCACCGAGGACGGAATGCGCATGGCCTCGCGGTATTTGGCCACCGTGCGCCGCGCAATGTCCACGCCGTCCTTGCGCAGCAGTTCGACGATGGTGTCGTCGGACAGGATTTGCTTGCGGCTCTCCCCGTCGATCAGAAGCTTGATGCGGTGGCGCACCGCCTCGGCGGAGTGGGCCGTGCCGTTGGCACCGGCGATGGAGGCGGTGAAAAAGTACTTCAGCTCATAGGTCCCGCGGGGCGTTGCGATGTACTTGTTGGAGGTGACCCGGCTCACGGTCGATTCGTGCATCTCGATTTCCGTGGCGATGTCGCGCAGGGTCAGCGGCTTCAGGTGCTCGACCCCCTGGCGGAAGAAGAGATCCTGTTGTTTGACGATCTCCGTCGACACCCTGAGGATCGTCGTCGCGCGCTGGTGCAGGGCCTTGACCAGCCAGTTGGCCGACTGCAGGCGCTCGGAGAGGTATTCGCGCTCTTTCTTCGAGCGCACCTGGGCGTGGATCTGCGCGTAGTAGTCGGAGTTGACCAGCACCCGGGGCATGGTGTCGCTGTTGAGTTCGACCAGCCAGCCGCCCTTGCCGTCGGGGCGCATCAGAACGTCGGGGATCACCGGCTGCGCCGCCTCGCCGTCGAAGGAGAGGGCGGGCCGCGGGTCCAGGGCCTTCACCTCGGCAATCATCTCGGCCAGGTCTTCCTGGTCGATGCCGCAGATCTTTCGCAGCCGCGCGAGATCGCCCTTGGCGAGGATCTCCAGATTCTCCACCAGCCCCTGCATGGCCGGGTCGTAGCGGTCACGCTCCTTGAGCTGAAGGGCCAGGCATTCGGCAAGGGAGCGCGCAAAGACTCCGCTGGGCTCGAAGCCCTGCACCTTGTCCAGCGCGCTTTCGATCTTGGCCTGGGAACATCCCAGTTGCTCGGCCAGGGCCGTGAGATCCTCCGGCAGGTAACCGCTCTCGTCGAGCATGTCGATCAGGCTGGCGCCGATCACTCTTTCGCTCGGGTCGTCGACTTCGACCTGCAACTGGTCCAGCAGGTGCTGGCGCAGCGTGACCGTTTCGGACAGGCGCTGCTCCAGGGAGAAGTCTTTTTCGTCGCTGTGCCCGCTGCCCAGCGAACGGCCGGCGAAGGCCGCCTCTTCGGAGGGGCGTTCCCAGGCATCGCCGTTGGTGAAGACGTTGTCGTAGTCGGTGTCCAGCGGATCGTCGCCGGCCGCCGGCAACTGCTCCGCCGTCGCGCGGTCCAGACTGTCGGCGGGACCGCTCTCTTCGGCGCTTTCGGCGCTGCTGCCGTCTGTACCTGTGGTGTCGTTGCTGCTTGCGGCCGCGGACAGATTTTCGTTGGCGTCAAAGTCCGACGCCTGCTGATCCGCCGCTGGGGATTCTAGCAGGGAGTCCTTGCTGCCGTCCTCGCGTTCAAGCAGAGGGTTCTGCTCGATCTCTCTGTCAACTTCTGCCGCCAGGTCCAGGTTGGAAAGCTGCAGCAGCTTGATGGCCTGTTGCAACTGCGGCGTCATGACCAGAGATTGGCGCTGGCGCAGTTCCAATCTTTGTGTCGCCGCCATATCGCTTAACCTTTTAGAGGCTAAACCTTTCACCCAGGTAAACGCGGCGGACATCCTCGTGGGCGACGATGGCGTCCGGCTCGCCTTCCATCAGCACGACACCGTCGTGGATGATGTAGGCGCGGTCTACGATTTCCAGGGTTTCGCGCACGTTGTGGTCGGTGATCAGAACACCGATGCCGCGGTCTTTCAGATGGTAAACGAGATCGCGGATATCCCCCACCGCGATGGGGTCGATGCCGGCCAGCGGTTCGTCCAGCAGGACGAAGCTGGGTTGCGAGGCCAGCGCCCGGGCGATCTCCACGCGGCGCCGCTCGCCGCCGGACAAAGCGATGGAGGGCGTGCGGCGCAGGTGGGTGATGGAAAACTCGGCAAGCAGGTTTTCCAGCGCGACTTCGCGCTTCTCGCGCACCGGTTCGATCACTTCCAGGACGCCGCGGATGTTCTGTTCCACCGTCAGGCCACGGAAGATCGAAGCCTCCTGCGGCAGATAGCCGATACCCAGACGCGCGCGGCGGTACATCGGCATGTCGGTGATGTCGTGGCCGTCCAGGGTGACCCATCCGTAGTCCGGCGAGATCAACCCGGTGACGATGTAGAAGCAGGTCGTCTTGCCGGCGCCGTTGGGTCCCAGCAGCCCGACCGCCTCGCCGCGCTGCAGCGCCAGGGTCACGCCGCGCAGGACCGGGCGCTTCTTGAAGCTCTTGCCGAGGTTGACCGCCATCAGGCCGACGTTGTCGGTGACCAGTTGCGGCCCTTCGCTGCTGCCCGCCGCCGGTCCCAGCGGCTTCACGGACTCCTGAGGATTTCTGCCCGGACTGTCGACCAAGTTGCTCCCCCTCGTCGATGCATGGAGTCACTGATACAGCAAGACCGGCCTTTTGACAAAGTGCCGGTCAACGAAAAAGGCCTCGGGCATCGGCGGGCCCGCGGCGCCGGGGGGTCAGGAGCCGCCGCCTGCCTGTGGCGTTTCCTCGCCCGATGTGTCCTGGCCGGCCGGCTCCTCCTCGTCGTCGTCGGAGTCCAGGGGCGCCTTCGGATCGAGCTTGGCTTTGGACTTCGGCAGCACGATTGCCGTCACCCGGCCGGGCGTCTCGCTGCCGGGGGCCGCGCCCTTCAGTTTGCTGATGCCGGTGGCGAGGTTGACCTCGGCGTATTCGCCGTTCAACTGGTTCTTTTCCCGGGTGATCCTGACCTGCCCGGTCAGGGTGGCGAGTTCGCGGTCGACGTAATAGACCCCTTGGTCGCCAGTGACGACGTCGGTCTTGGTGCGGATCTGCACGTTGCCCTTGGCGTCGATCCGCTGCACTTCCATCTTGCTTTCCGCGCCCTCGAAGAAGTTGGCGGTCAGCACGTCGGCGCGGATGTGCTTGTCTTCGTGGTAGGCATTGGCATTGCCGCGCGCCACGGCCTGTTGCTTGCCTTCCCAGTACTCCAGGCTGTCGCGGGCGGTCAGCCGGTCTTTCTCGCCCTCCATGCGCAGGTCGCCGCCGGTCATCACGAAGACCTGCTCGTCGAGCTTGTACTGGCCCTTGTCGCCGTAGACCGTGCCCTCGGGCGAGGAGATGCTGACATCGCCGGTCGCTTCCAGAAGGAAGATCTCGCTGTCACCGCCCTCGCCCTCGCGGTAGTAGGCGGTCAGAACCTCGGCCAGGACCTCGATCTCGCCGCTGGCCGCGCGGGCGTTGCCGCGGGCGATGTAGGTCTTGTCGTTGCGGTTCCACTCGATGCCGTCGTCGGCATTGATCTCCAGCGGCTCGTCGCTTTCTTCGATCTGACGCAGCGCCTGCCCGGCCGCGCCCTGGGGCAGTCCGAGCAAGGTCCCGAGAAACGCCGCGAGACAAGTGAGGATCATGAGACCGCAGAACAAGGCGCGCAGGCGTGCCAATCGCTGCTCTCTCAGGTTTTCGCTGGTGGCCGTGGCGGCAGGGCTCACAGCGGACTCCCTTCGCTGCCGGGGAAGTGAATCAAACGGCTCTTGCCGGTAAAGATGATGACCTGGCCCTTCTCCCGGATCAGGAAGCCCTCGGACTGAAGCTCGCCCGAGGGACCATGGCCGCTGACCGGCGAGTCACCGGCGGCGCTGCCGTCCTTCAGGTCCACGGTCGCGGTCTCGGTGGTGATCTCGAAACCCTTGTCGTGCGTCACATGGACGGTTCCGTTGAGATCCAGCATCTCGCCTTCGCGGTCATAGAGCCCGAGGCGGGCCGAAAGGGCCACCAACTCACCCTTTGTAGTCTTGATGTTGGCCCGGGGATACTGCAGCTCGATCATATCCTCGTTACCCGGGGCCTGGGTCGCCATGTCGGCGGAAACGTTGAACGGCTGGTTGTTCTCGTCGACGCCGCTGTAGTGGGCGTTCAGCATGTTGAGGGTCTTGGCCTGGTCGCGGGCGATCTTGGAGAAGTCGAGGCCGATGCCGCGATGGTCGGCGATGATCTGCGGCCAGGCGACGACCAGCAGGACCAGCCCCGTCGCCAGGGCCGGCAACAGCAGCTTCATCGAGGTGACGAAGAGGCTGTAGCCGTTGCGTCCGGACAGGCGCGGCGGCTGCTTGGCCTTCACCGAGGCGGCGGCTGCGGTGATCCGCTTGCCCCCGATGCCGTCGATCGCTGTCTCCGCCATGCCCCCGGCCGCTCCCTCAGACGATTCCCGCCCGCAGGCAGTCGTGCATGTGAAGGATGCCGATCGGCTTTGCCGCCGGGCCGTCGTCCTCGATCACGAAGACGCAGAGGAAGGGCGGCTCGCTGGTGTTCATGAAGGCCACCGCCTCCGCCGCTAGGGCGCCGGCGCGGATGGTGCGTGGCGAGGGGGTCATGATGTCCCCGGCCCGTTCGGTTAGGAGGGAGCGGTCCATGTGGCGCCTGAGGTCGCCGTCGGTGATGATGCCGATCAGGCGTCCCTGCCCGTCGACGACGCCGACGCAGCCGAAGTGACCCTCGGTCATGGTCAGGATCGCGTCCGACATGACGGTCTCCGGCCCGCAGAGGGGCAGGGCCTCCGGCCCGTGCATCAGGTCGCTGACCCGCAACAGGCGCTGGCCCAGGGCGCCGCCCGGGTGGAGCAGATGAAAATCGCTGTCCGAGAAACCCTTGCGCTCCAGCAAGGCGATGGCGATGGCGTCGCCGAGGGCGAGCATCATGGTGGTGGAAGACGTGGGCGCCACGCCCAGGGTGCAGGCCTCCGGCGCGGCAGGCAGAATGAGCGGCACCGAGGCGGCTTCCGCCAGGGCGCTCTTGGCCTTGGCGGTGACGGCGATCAGCGGGATCGCGAAGCGCGTGGCGTAGGTGATGATGGCGCTCAGTTCCGCCGTATTGCCGGAATTCGACAGCGCGATCACCGCATCGGCGGCGGTGATCATGCCGAGGTCGCCGTGGCTGGCCTCGCCGGGGTGAACGAACTGTGCGGGGGTGCCGGTGGAGGCCAGGGTAGCGGCGATCTTGCGTGCCACATGGCCGCTCTTGCCCATCCCCGTGACGATCACCCGGCCCTCGACCTCGGCGAGCCGCTCGATGGCCTCGACAAAGCGCCCGTCGAGGCTCTGGGCCAGGGCCTGCAGGGCTTCGGCCTCTACTTTCAATACATTGCGGGCGACCTCCAGATCGGAGGAATCCGCCGTCTCGCGGTGGTTCAACTGTACCGTCATCTCTTCACTTCAATTTGGTGATGCCCAATCGCCGGACAGCAACCTTCAGGCCCTTACCGCCGCAAGCCTGCTCTCCCCTGGGTGCCCCGGCGCCTGCCGGGTACTACGGCATCGGGTTGCGCGGCATCCCCTCATCCACCGGCGCAACGAAAAATGACACCAACACAAGCAATCCAGAAGGGATATCACTCCTTCTCCGCTTCTGCCAGCCCTGCGTTCAGGCCCCGCGGGCTGCGGGCTAGTGGGCAAAAATGTCGATCTCGCCCCAGCCGGCCAGGTCGAGGGCCGCCCGGGTCGGCAGGAAGCGAAAACAGGCCTCCGCCACGGCGGTGCGCCCTTCGCGCGCCAGCATGGCATCCAACTTGGTCCTCAGGCGGTGCAGATACAAGACGTCGGACGCGGCATAGAGCAACTGATCCTGGCTCAGTTCCTCGGCCCCCCAGTCGGAGGATTGCTGCTGCTTGGAAAGCTCGACCCCCAGGAGCTCCCGGCAGAGGTCCTTGAGGCCGTGGCGGTCGGTGTAGGTCCGCACCAGCTTGGAGGCGATCTTGGTGCAGTAGACCGGTCCGCAGTCGACCCCGAGGTAGCGGCGAATAGCCGCAACGTCAAAGCGCGCGAAGTGGAACAGCTTGGTCACTGCCGCGTCGCTCAGCAGGGCTTTCAAATTCGGCGCGTCGTATTGACCCTGAGGGAACTGGACGAGATGGCAGACCCCGTCGCCGGCGGAAAGCTGGATCAGGCAGAGACGATCCCGCGACAGGTCCAGACCCATGGTTTCGCTGTCGACGGCGACCGACTCGCCGAAGCTCAACCCGGACGGCAGGTCGCCGCGATGCAGGTGGATTTCCGGATTGGGCAGGCTCATGCGGGGTCCCAGTCTCTTCACGGGCCCCAATCTCTTCAAGAGCCCGGTCCGAAGTCCCGGTCCCCTGGGGCGGGGAACCGGCGGGCGCCGGGCGACGGCTCAAAATAGGCGGTGAATTGAAGCTGTCAACTTGCCCGGGGGGTTTGTATATATCGGCTAAAGGGCTGAACAGGATTGGGGCAGTGATCGGGCCGCCGGCCCGATCCCGCAAGCGTTCGGGTAGGGCAAGCGTTCGAGTCAGAACGAAGGGGGCGAGATGAGCAGCGGCATAGTCACGGTCTTCGGCGGCTCCGGCTTCGTCGGCCGCTATGTGGTGCAGCAGTTGGCCCAGGACGGCTGGCAGATCCGGATCGCCGTGCGGCATCCCGCCCGCGCCGCCTTCCTGAAGCCGCTCGGCGACATCGGTCAGATCACCCCGCTCTGCGTACCGGTTCAGGACCGCGAGGCCGTCGCCGCCGCGCTGCACGAGGCCGAGGCGGCGGTCAACCTGACCGGCCTGCTCTACGAGGGCGGCAAGCAGCGTTTCCAGGCGGTGCATACCGAGGGGGCCAAAGCCATCGCGGAGAGCGCCGCGGCGGCAGGGCTGCGGGCCCTGGTGCAGGTCTCCGCCATCGGCGCCGACCCCTCCGCAGCCGCCGACTACGCACGCACCAAGGGCGAGGGCGAAGCCGCCGTCACCCAGGCCTTTCCCAAGGCCACGGTCCTAAGGCCCAGCGTCATCTTCGGGCCGGAGGACGGCTTCTTCAACCGCTTCGCCGAGATGGCCCGCTTCGCCCCGGCCCTGCCCCTGGTCGGTGGCGGCGCCACGCGCTTCCAGCCGGTCTACGTCGGCGACGTGGCCCGCGCCGTGCTGCACGCCCTGAAGACGCCGGACTGCCAGGGCAAGGTCTACGAGCTGGGCGGCCCCCGGGCCTACAGCTTCAAAGAGCTTCTGGAACTGATGCTGAAGGCCATCGGGCGGCGCCGGGCGCTGGTCAGCCTGCCCTTCGGTCTGGCGCGGCTGCAGGCGACCTTCCTGGAGCTGCTGCCGGTGCCGCCGCTGACCCGCGACCAGGTGACCCTGCTGCAAAGCGACAACGTGGTCGGCGCCGGTGCCCTGACCCTGGCCGATCTGGGGATCGAAGCCACGGCGGTGGAATCGATCATTCCGACCTATCTGGATCAGTATCGTCCCGGTGGCCGCTTTTCAGTCGGCCGCACACTCTAGGCCGCGTAGACCCACCAGAGGAGAACGCCGCCGAGGATGATCCGGTAGACCACGAAGGGCGTGAAGGACGCGCGCTTCAGCCAGCCGATCATCAGCACGATGGAAATGAGCGCGACCGCGAAGGCCAGCACGCCGCCCACCAGGGCCTCGTAGCCGAGCTGCACGTTCCCGCTTTCATAGAGATCGCGGCCGGCCAGGGTGCCGGCGCCCAGAATGGCCGGGATCGCCAGCAACAAGGAGAAGCGTGCCGCCTCGACCCGCTCGAAACCCAGGAAGCGCGCGGCTGTGATGGTGATGCCGGAGCGGCTGGTCCCCGGGATCAGGGCGAGCACCTGGGCCAGGCCGATCACGAGGCCGGAGCGGACGGTCATGTGGTCGAGCCGCCGCACGGTCATGCCGCTGCGGTCGGCGGCGTAGAGCAGGACCCCGAAGCCGATGGTGGCCCAGGCGATGACCGCGGTGCTGCGCAGGTAATGGGCCACCTGATCCTTGAACAGGCCGCCGACCAGGACCAGCGGCAAAGTGGCGAGCACGATGATCACCGCCAGTCTGGCGCCCGGCGTCCAGCGGCCGAGGCAGAGCCGCCCGAGGCCGCCGAGCATCTGTCCGATCTCCCGCCAGGCATAGAGGCAGACCGCCAGCAGCGTGCCGACGTGCACCGCGATGTCCAGTGTCAGCCGGTCCTGTTGGGCCTGCTCGATGCCGTCGAGATGCAGGCCATCGAAGGCATGCCAGGCCAGCACGAGGTGCCCGGACGAAGAGATCGGCAGGAACTCGGTGATCCCCTGCACGACGGCCAGGATGACGATGTGGAGCAGCGGCAAGAGGGTTCCTTCAGGCAGCGGCGGCGGCGGGCCGGCTTCGGAAAGAGGGGGTCGGCGATTTCAACGTCACCATGCACTCAGGACCGGTTTCAACATGGTAAACGGCGATGCCAAAGCGGCCGCCGGGCCCCAGGGTCCGTATCAGTCGAGGCCTGCACAGGTGGGCTCCTGGGGTCACGTCACAGCGGCGACTCCACAGTCGTCCGTCCGAAAACCGCCGCAAAGGCAGGCGCTTATAGCATCGCTCGGCAGGACCTCCCAGTGGGCAATTGGCCTGGACAATTGGTCTGGGCAAAGGGCCCGACGCCATCGGTAGCCATTAGGACCGAAATGAGACTAAATAACAGGCCCGAAATTCGCGTTTTTCGGAATCTCCGTGACAGTTGAATGGGTATCGTGTATTTAGGTCAGTATAACTGTCATATTAGGGCGATTTTCCTCGCCCGCCCCCATGGCATCGGCTATAGACGGGCGTCGCCGGCGCGGGCCTGGGTGCGCCCTCGCTGCTGCGCGGGCAAAGCCGGTCTGCGGCCAAGCCGGGACCGACCTGCGGCGAGACGGCGGTACAACGAGAACAATAACCTCATTGGGGTAGGAGAGCATGGCCAGCAAGATGCTGAAGTTCGTCAATCTGCCCGGCGCCATGCCGGACAAGCGCGCTGCAGACCAGCGGCGCCAGGACTTCGGCGAGATCTACGATGAGTACGATCCGGCCGCCGCCGAGGACCAGGCCGGCCGCTGCTCGCAATGCGGCGTGCCCTTCTGCCAGGTCCACTGCCCGCTGCACAACAACATCCCCGACTGGCTGATGCTGACCGCCGAGGGCCGCCTGCGGGAGGCCTACGAGCTTTCCCAGTCGACCAACAACTTCCCGGAGATCTGTGGGCGCATCTGCCCCCAGGACCGGCTCTGCGAAGGCAACTGCGTCATCGAACAGGCAGGCCACGGCACGGTCACCATCGGCTCGGTGGAGAAGTACATCACCGACACCGCCTGGGAGGAAGGCTGGGTGCGCCCGGTGACGCCGCGGCGCGAGCGCGAGCAGTCGGTGGCCATCATCGGCGCCGGGCCCGGTGGGCTGGCCGCCGCCGAGGAGCTGCGCCGCAAGGGCTACCAGGCCCATGTCTACGACCGCTACGACCGGGTCGGTGGCCTGATGATCTACGGCATCCCCAACTTCAAGCTGGAGAAGGAGGTGGTGGAGCGCCGCAGCGAGCTGCTGCGCCAGGGCGGCGTCCAATACCACCTGAACAGCGAGATCGGCAGCAGCGAGAGCTTTGCCGAACTGCGCGAACGGCACGACGCGGTGCTGATCGCCACCGGGGTCTACAAGGCCCGCGACATCAAGGTGCCGGGCGCCGGCCTGGACGGCGTCTTCGCCGCCATGGACTTCCTCACCGCCTCCAACCGCAAGGGGCTGGGCGATGCCGTGCCGGCTTTCGACGACGGCACCCTGAACGCCCGCGACAAGGCGGTGGTGGTGATCGGCGGCGGCGACACCGCCATGGACTGCGTGCGTACCGCCGTGCGCCAGGGCGCCAAGGCGGTGCGCTGCCTCTACCGCCGCGACCGCAAGAATATGCCCGGCTCCCAACGCGAGGTGGCCAACGCCGAAGAGGAGGGCGTCGAGTTCGTCTGGCTGTCGGCGCCGGAGGCTTTCCTCGGCAACGGCAAGGTCGACGCGGTGCGCGCCCAGAAAGTACACCTCGGCATGCCCGATGCGACGGGGCGTCAGACGCCCCAGCCGCTGGCCGGCTCCAGCTTCACCATGGAGGCCGACATGGTGATCAAGGCCCTGGGCTTCGATCCCGAGGACCTGCCCCGGCTGTTCGACACGCCGGGCCTGGAGGTGACCCGCTGGGGCACCCTGCTGACCGACTTCAAGACCAAGATGACTTCCCTGGACGGGGTCTTCGCCGCCGGCGACATCGTGCGCGGTGCCTCCCTGGTGGTCTGGGCGGTGCGCGACGGGCGCGACGCGGCGGACGCAATCCACGACTACTTGCAGCGTAAGAGCGCGGCCGACGCCGTGGCGGCGGAATAAGGGGAACCGGACCATGACCATCGACAGACCGTCCCGCGACTTCGTTTCCGCCTGGCGCAGCAACGCCGACCGCCTCAGCCGTGAGGGCCTCTACGATCCGGCCGAAGAGCACGATGCCTGCGGCGTCGGCCTGGTGGCCTCCATCGACGGCAGGCCCCGGCGCGCCGTCGTCGAGGCGGGCATCGAGGCGCTGAAGGCCGTCTGGCACCGCGGTGCCGTCGACGCCGACGGCAAGACCGGCGACGGCGCCGGCATCCACCTGCAGATCCCCCAGGATTTTTTCCGCGAACACGTCTCGCGCACCGGCCATGAGCCCGGTGAGGAGACGCTGGCCGTCGGCATGGTCTTTCTGCCGCGCACCGACTTCGGCGCGCAGGAGCGCTGCCGCGTTCTGGTGGAGCGGGAGATCCTGAACTTCGGCTACACCATCTACGGCTGGCGCCAGGTGCCGGTGACCACGGAGATCGTCGGCGAAAAGGCCAACGCGACGCGGCCGGAGATCGAGCAGGTGATGATCGCCAACTCCCGCCATGTCAGCGATCAGCAGTTCGAGATCGACCTCTACATCATCCGCCGGCGCATCGAGAAGGCGGCGGAGGAGGAGTCGATCCAGGACTTCTATATCTGCTCCCTCTCCTGCCGCTCGGTGATCTACAAGGGCATGTTCCTGGCCGAGCAGCTCTCGGCTTTCTATCCCGACCTGCTGGACGAGCGCTTCGCCTCCAACTTCGTGGTCTTCCACCAGCGCTACTCGACCAACACCTTTCCCACCTGGCGTCTGGCCCAGCCCTTCCGCATCCTCGCCCACAACGGCGAGATCAACACCCTGAAGGGCAACGTGAACTGGATGAAGGCGCACGAGTGCCGCATGGCCTCGGAGACCTTCGCCGACCACGTGGAGGATCTGAAGCCGGTGATCGCCGCCGGCTCCTCGGATTCCGCGGCGCTGGATGCCGTTGCCGAGCTGATGGTGCGCGCCGGGCGCAACCTGCCCATGGTCAAGACCATGCTGATCCCGGAGGCCTGGGGCCAGGACCCCTCCATGCCCCAGGTCCACCGCGAGCTCTACAGTTACTGCAACGCGGTGATGGAGCCCTGGGACGGGCCGGCGGCGGTCTGTGGCTTCGGCGGCCGCTGGGCGGTGGCCGGGATGGACCGGAACGGCCTCAGGCCCATGCGCTATTCCATCACCGAGGACGGCCTGCTGTTCGCCGGCTCGGAGACCGGCATGGTGCGCATCGACGAGCAGCGCATCATCGAAAAGGGCCGCCTCGGCCCGGGCCAGATGATCGCCGTCGACCTGCAGGAAGGCCGGCTCTACCACGACGGTGAGATCAAGACCCACCTGGCCAAGCAGAAGCCCTTCGGCGAATGGATCGCCAACGTCACCTCCATCGACGACCTGCTGCGCCCCGACCACGGGGAGCCGGTGCGCTGGGAGAGTGACGACCTGCGCCGCCGCCAGCTCACCTACGGGCTGACCATGGAGGACCTGGAACTGATCCTCCATCCCATGGTCGACGACGCCAAGGAAGCCGTGGGTTCCATGGGCGACGACACGCCGCTGGCGGTGCTCTCCGACCGCTACCGCGGCATGCACCATTTCTTCCGGCAGAACTTCAGCCAGGTCACCAACCCGCCCATCGACTCCCTGCGCGAACGGCGGGTGATGACCCTGAAGACCCGCCTCGGCAACCTGGGCAACATCCTGGACGAGGACGAGGCGCAGCTCCGACTGCTGCAACTTGAATCGCCGGTGCTCTCCAACGCCGAGTTTGACGCCATGGTCGCCCACATGGGCGACACCGCCGCCAGCATCGACTGCACCTTTGCCGCCGACGGCGGGGAGACTGCGCTGGCGGAAGCGCTGGACCGTATTCGCCACGAGGCGGAGAACGCGGTGCGCGCCGGCTGCGAGCACGTGGTCCTGAGCGACGAGGCCATCTCCGAAAGCCATGCGGCGATCCCCATGATCCTCGCCACCGGCGCGGTGCACACCCATCTGGTGCGCCAGAAGCTGCGCACCTTCGTCTCCCTGAACGTGCGCGCCGGCGAGTGCCTGGACACACACTACTTCGCGGTGCTGATCGGCGTCGGCGCCACCACGGTGAACGCCTATCTGGCCCAGGAGTCCATTGCCGAGCGCCACCGCCGCGGCCTCTTCGGCGACCGTCCGCTGGAGGACTGCGTGCAGCGCCACATCAAGGCCGTGGACGACGGGCTTCTGAAGATCATGTCCAAGATGGGCATCGCAGTGATCTCCTCCTACCGCGGCGGCTGCAATTTCGAGGCGGTGGGCCTCTCCCGCACCCTGGTCGAGGAGTACTTCATGCCCATGCCCAGCCGGCTCTCCGGCATCGGGCTCACCGGCATCCAGCAGAAGGTGCTGGCGCTCCACAACAAGGCCTGGTCGGAAGATTTCATCACTCTGCCGGTGGGCGGCTTCTACCGCTACCGCCGCGGCGGCGAGAGCCATGCCTGGGCGGCTGGGCTGATCCATACCCTGCAGGCCGCCGTGGCGACGGATTCCTACACCACCTACCGCAAGTTTTCGGAGGGCGTGCACAGCCAGCCGCCCGGCAACCTGCGCGACCTTCTGGACTTCAAGGCCGAGGGCATCACCCCGCTGCCCATCGAGGAGGTGGAGTCCATCACCGCCATCCGCAAGCGCTTCGTCACCCCGGGCATGTCCCTGGGCGCGCTGTCGCCGGAGGCCCATGGCACCCTCAACATCGCCATGAACCGCATGGGCGCGAAGTCGGATTCCGGCGAGGGCGGCGAGGACCCGCACCGCTTCACCCCGCACGCCAACGGCGACAACGAGAACTCCGCCATCAAGCAGGTCGCCTCCGGCCGCTTCGGCGTCACCGCCGAGTACCTGAACCAGTGCCGCGAGATCGAGATCAAGGTGGCCCAGGGCGCCAAGCCCGGCGAGGGCGG
>NZ_JANQOI010000061.1 GCF_028289705.1 Pelagibius sp. | reverse complement strand
GTCATCGGATCGCTCCTATCTTTCCTGGTTTGCCGACCTAAAAGATAGCCGATCCCGTCGCCGCCAACCCACATAGCATCTTGTTCCGGCAATCCATCGGGGTCTCAGTCTCGCTCTATCCACGGACCCTCGGGACAAGCCCGAGGGTGACGATGGGGGGAAGGTTGGCGGTCAGTGAACCGCTCTTCGGCCTCCCCAATTGTCATTGCCGGGCTTGTTCCGGCAATCCATCGCAGTCCGGGTCTCGGGCTTTCCATGGACCCTCGGGACGAGCCCGAGGGTGACGATGGGGGGAAGGTTGGCGGTCAGTGCACCGCTCTTCGGCCTCCCCAATTGTCATTGCCGGGCTTGTTCCGGCAATCCATCGGAGTCCGGGTCTCGCTCTTTCCATGGACCCTCGCGTCAAGCGCGAGGGTGACGATCTGGGGGAAGGTTGGCGGTCAGTGCACCGCTCTTCGGCCTCGCCAATTGTCATTGCCGGGCTTGTTCCGGCAATCCATCGGGGTTCGGGTCTCGGTCTTTCCATGGACCCTCGGGACGAGCCCGAGGGTGACGATGGGGGGAAGGTTGGCGGTCAGTGAACCGCCCCCAGATTCTCAGAGCTTGTTCACCACGATGGCGGCGTAGTTGAGGCTGGCGTCGTCGGGAAAGTATTCACGCACCACATGGGCCGCGTCGGGGGCGGCAAAGCCGATCTTCTGATACATGTCCAGAAGCGGGTCGATCAGGCGGCTGCCCTTCTTCATGAAGACGTACTCGTGGGCCGGCACCGCATCGTTTTTCACGCAGTAGCGCTTGTAGCCCGGGATCACCGCACCGCCGATGACATAGCCGTAGCCGAGGGAGCGTGCCAGCTCCACCTCGGTGCCCACCATGCGCTCGAAGATGTCGCCGCCGCGGGAGTCCTTGTCGATGATGCCTGAGACGATGTAGAGGCTGTTGTAGTCCTCTTGCGGGCCGATGTCGTAGAGGTAGCCCTTGTTGGTGACGTCGTCCCAGTTGGTGAAGCGCTCCGCCTTCGCCGGGTCATAGCTGTAGGGCATGGACGTAATGGTGGCCAGAATGCGTCCGTCCTGTTCCCAGACGAAAAAGCCCTGGGGGTACTTCTCCAGGCGCGCTTCGAACTTGTCGCGTGGCGCCCGGGCCATCTCCGGCCAGCTCTCCTCGACCGCCATGATCTGATCCATATCCTCCGCGGTGGCGTTGCGGATGGTGACACTCATGGGATTCCTCCGGGAAGATGGGGTTTGCGACCGCTTGGCAGATGCTTAGGGCATTTTATGTTTTGACGGCACCGGCCCGCTCCCCCTCCCGACCAACCATAGGATACTGGCGCTGGGTGGTCGGGAGGGGGAGCGGGCTGGAACCGATCCGACGAAAGTCGGAAACGCTATAGCATCCAAACAAGCGGGAAATTGGTGAACAAATCAATAAGCAAAAAGGGCAGGGGGCCCGGCCCCGCGGAGGCCGGATCAGGCGGCCTTGCGGGTGGCCAGATAGATCCCCGGCAGCACCAGAAGGGCACCGACGAGATGATAGATCTCAAGCGTCTCGCCCAGCAGCAGGAAGGCCAGGACGCCGTTGTAGAGGGGGATGAGGTACATCAGCAGGCTGGTCGGCCCGGCCCCCAGGCTGCGCTGGATCAGCGCGTAGACCTGATAGGCGCCGAAGGAGGCGACGAGGGCGAGGAACCCGACGGTGATGAAACTGGAAGGGGCAAGAGGCGGCAGGTCGCCGCTCAGACCCTCGGCGATGGTGAAGGGCAGGAGCACCAGCACGCCGCCGGCTGCGATGGCGGCGAAGCGCACCATCAGCGGCATGGCCGAAGGGCGGTGCTGCAGCAGGATCGCATAGACGGCCCAGGCACAGACGGCACCGACGGTCCAGAGATCGCCGGCGGCGAAACGCAGGCCGAGGAGCTGGTTGAAATCGCCGCGGCAGACGATGGTGATCACCCCCACCAACGACAGCGCGATCCCCACGCCCTGGTGCGCCGACAGGGTCTCGCCATAGGCAAGGCGGGCCAGCAGCACGATGAGGATCGGGGAAGCGGCGTAGATCAGCCCGATGTTGGTCGCCGTTGTGGTGTCGGCGGCGATATAGACGAAAGCCCCGCAGACCCCCATGCCCAGCGCGCCGAGGACCAGCAGGTCGCGCCATTCGCGGCGCACCGCCGCGCGATGCTGCCAGAGGGCCGCCGCGGTGAAGGGCATGAGCAGGAGCAGGGTGCAGGCCCAGCGCCAGAAGGCCAGGGCGACCGGCGGGAAGAGATCGTGGGTCGCCCGCGCGGTCAGCATGTTGGAGGCGAAAA
Organism: Pelagibius sp.; assembly: GCF_028289705.1. Taxonomy (GTDB): domain Bacteria; phylum Pseudomonadota; class Alphaproteobacteria; order Kiloniellales; family Kiloniellaceae; genus Pelagibius. The sequence continues at coordinate 31,081 of NZ_JANQOI010000061.1, read as the reverse complement.
GCGCCGGCGCGATGAACAGCAGGACGAAGGCGAGTTGCCGCTCGCTGAGCCCCAGCCGCGTCCGGCGCGGCGCCGAGGTGGTTTCTTCGCTTACCATGGACCTTCAGCCCTAGCGGCCCGCCCCCAAGCGGTCAAACGCAGTCCGCGCAAGGCAGTCATGCAGCTTTGCGGGCCGGGTGAGGGTCAGGGGCTCGCCAGCGCCGCGTAGAAGTCCGCGGGAAGCCCAGCCTCCTGCCGGGCGCCGTCGTTGAACGGCGGTTTGAGCCGGCCCCTGAAGTGGGCCCGCACCAGCGCCTGCCAGGTCGCCCGCGGATCGAGCCCACGATCCGCGCAGACATGATCGAACCAGCGCTTGCCGATGGCGACGTGGCCGATCTCTTCGCGGTAGACGATCTCCAGAATCGCGGCGCTCTCCTCGTCCTCGACGGCGCGCAGCTTGGCGATCATCGCCGGCGTGACATCCAGGCCCCGGGCCTCCAGGACCAGGGGCACGACCGCGAGGCGCGCCAGCAGATCGTGGCTGGTCTCTTCGGCGGCCTCCCAGAGCCCGTCATGGGCCGCCAGCGCCCCGTAGTGGCTGCCGAGGGCCTCTAAACGCTCGGAGAGCAGCAGGAAGTGCTTGGCCTCCTCCGCGGCGACGCGCAGCCAGTCGTCGCAGAATGCTCGCGGCATCCCCTCCGTTGTGAAGCGGGCGGGAATGTCGCAGGCCAGGTCGATGGCGTTCAGTTCGATATGAGCGAGCGCATGGAGCAACGCGGTGCGGCCCGTGATGCCGCGCGTGATCTTGCGCTTCGGCACCTCCGCCGGTCGCCTGAGTTCAGGCGCTGCCGGGCGCTGTGGCCGCTGCGGCGGACGGCTGCTGCCCAGCGTGGCGATGCGCCCGCCCGCCCAATCCGCAGCCATGGAGCGGACCAGGGCCGCCTTGCGCTCGGGCAAGGGCTCTTCCAGAACGCCCACCGCCCGATCCGTCAGTCCGCTCATCCGGTAAGTCCGATCCTCAGCGCTGTTGAGCGAAGGCGCGGTCAGAGCGTCTCCGCCGCCTCCAGGACGGCATCGACATGGCCCGGCACCTTCACCTTGCGCCATTCGCCGCGCACCACGCCCTTCTCGTCGATCAGAAAGGTCGCCCGCTCGATCCCCATGTACTTCTTGCCGTACATGGATTTCTCGACCCAGGTGCCGTAGGCATCGCAGACGCTGCCGTCCTCGTCGGAGGCCAGGGTGAAGGACAACTCGTACTTGGCCTTGAACTTGTCGTGCTTGGCGACGCTGTCCTTCGACACGCCGATGATCTCTGCATCGAGCTTTGAGAAGTCGGGAAGGGCGTCGCGGAAGCCGCAAGCCTCCTTGGTGCAGCCCGGCGTGTCGTCCTTGGGATAGAAGTAGAGCACGACCTTGCGCCCCTTCAGGTCCTTCAATGCGACCGAGCCGCCGCCGTCGGTGGCCATCGTGAAGTTCGGCGCCTTCTTCCCGAGTTCGACCATGGATGCTGTCTCCCTGTGTTGCTGCGTCAGATGAAAGAAAGTCTCTGGCGTGAAGCCCTGGCGTAAAGATCGTGCAAAGTCGCGCCGGGTCAAGGCGCGCGATGCACACCTAGGGCAGGGCCACCTGATCCGCTTCGCCGGAATCGGCCGGGGCGGCAGCGTCGATAGTATCGACGAAAACGCCGTGTACCCAGGCCAGGGTCGTGACCAGGGTTTCGCGCAACTCCGCGAAGTCTTGCAAACCGACGGTGGCGGCAAGGGAGGCCTGGAGCGCCGGCGAAAGGCTGTCGGCGTCGAAGGCGGGCCCCACGGTGAGCCGCAGGGCCTCCTGCACCTGGCGAAGAAAGCGCGTCGCCTCGACGAGGCGCAGGGCCTGGTCCTGATCGAGGACGCCGGCGTCGGCCAGCCGTGAGAAGGCGGCCTGCGTGGCGGTCGCCAGGACATCGGGGTTGTCGGCGGCGGAGCGGAGCTGCAGGTACTGGGCGAGGAACTCCAGGTCGATCAGGCCGCCTGCAGCGTACTTCACGCTCCAGATCGACTTCGCCGGATGCTCCTTGTGCAGCCGCCGGCGCATGGCGGCGACGTCGGCCAGCAGGGCCTCGCCGTCGCGCGGGCGCGAGAGGATGTGCCGCAGGGTCTCATCTATTCTTGCGGCGAGGTCGGCGGGCCCGGCGATCACCCGTGCCCGGGTCAACGCCATATGCTCCCAGGTCCAGGCCTGTTCGGCATAGTAGCGGCGAAAGCCGGAGAGCGAGGTGGCGATGGGACCGGCGTTGCCCGAGGGGCGGAGGCGCATGTCGATCTCGTAGAGCGTGCCCTCGCCGGTTTGGGCCGTGACCGCGTTGATCAGGCGTTGCGCCAGCCGCGCGTAATAGCGCGGCGGGTCCAGCGGCTTCGCACCGTCCGACTGGCGCTCTTCCTGGGGCAGCTCGTAGAGCAGGATCAGATCGAGGTCCGAGGAGACGGTCATCTCCCGTCCGCCCATCTTGCCCAGGGCGACGACGGCCAGGCCGCTGCCGTCCAAATAGCCGTGGTTGCGCGCAAGGTCGTCGATGACCGGCTGGTAGAGCGCGCGCAGGGTGGCGGCGGCGATGTCGCTGAGGGCGCGGCCGCTGTCGTCGACGGTGCCCTTGTGGCGCAGGATATGGACGCCGACCTGAAAGCGCCGGTCGTTGGCCCAGCGGCGGGTGAGATCCAGGCAGTCCTGCAGATCCTGGGCTTCGGCCAGCGCGGTCTGCAGCTCGCGCTCCAGCACCGCGCTCTCGGGCAGCGGATCGAAAAAGTCCTGGGAGAGCACCGCCTCCAGCAGCGAGGGATTGCGGCTCAGCCGCTCCGCCAGAACCGGCGCGGAGCCCATGATTTCGGCCAGCAGCTCCAAGAGCCGCGGATTGCTGCAGAGCAGGGAGAAGATCTGGACCCCCGCCGGCAGGCCGGCCAGGAAGCTGTCGAACTTCACCAGGGCCTGGTCCGCCTCGCGGGTCTTGCCGAGCAGTTCCAGAACGTTGGGCACCAGCTCGGTCAGCAGTTGCCGGCTGCGGGTCGAGCGGACGGCGCGGTAGCGGCCATGGTGCCAGCCGCTTACGACCTTCCAGGCGCGCTCCGGGCTTTCGAAACCCAGGCCCGCCAGGGTCGCCAGGGTTTCCGGGTCCGGATCGCCCCCGGTGAACACCAGGTTGCCCGGCCCCGAGAGAGAGGGCGACTCCTCGAAGAGGTGGGCATAGTGGTCCTCGACCGTGCGCAGGCGGGTCAGCAGCGCGTCGCGGAAGGCCGCCGGCTCGGCGTAGCCGAGAAAGACCGCAAGCCCGTCCACCGCCTCGTTCTCCTGGGGGATCACGTGGGTCTGCTGGTCTTCCACCATCTGCAGGCGGTGTTCCAGGCGCCTGAGGAAGTCGTAGGCCTCGCCGAGGCTCGCGGCCACCGCCGGTTCGACGTGCCCCTTGGCCGCCAGCGCCGCCAGGGCATCCTTGGTTTTCGGGGCCCGCAGGTCCGGATCCCGGCCGCCCCAAATGAGCTGTTGGGTCTGGGCGAAGAACTCGATCTCGCGGATGCCGCCGCGGCCGAGCTTTATGTTGTGGCCGTTGACGGCGATGACCGAGCCGCCCTTGTGGGCGTTGATTTGGCGCTTGATGGAGTGAATGTCCTCTATTGCCCAGAAATCCAGGTGCTTGCGCCAGACAAAGGGCTTCAGTTCCTCCAGGAAGCGGGCGCCGAGGGCACGGTCGCCGGCAATCGGCCGGGCCTTGATCATGGCCGCGCGTTCCCAGTTCTGACCCAGGCTCTCGTAGTAGGTCAGGGCGGCGTTAACGCTGATCGCCAGCGGCATGGCACTGGGGTCGGGCCGGAGGCGCAGGTCGGTGCGGAAGACATGGCCCTCGGCGGTGCGCTCGTCCAGCACCCGCAGCAGGTCCCGCGTCAGGCGCACCATGCCCTGCTGGACCCCGCGGCTGTGGCGGTAGTCCACCTGCTCGGGGTCGAAGAGAACGATAAGGTCGATGTCCGAGGAATAGTTCAGCTCGCCGGCGCCGAGCTTGCCCATGCCCAGGATTGTCACACCGCAGGTCTCGCTCGGCATCTCGGCCGAGTCGTCGATGGCAAGCTCGCCGCGCGCGGCGGCCTGGCGCAGCAGCCCGCTGAGGGCCGCGTCCACGGCGGTGTCGGCGAAGTCCGAGAGCGCCTGCGTGACCGCCGCAACGTCCCAGAATCCCGCGATATCGGCATAGGCGATGGCGAAGGCGGCCCGGCGGCGAAGGCCGCGCAGGCGCCTCATCAATTCCGCTTGATCGGCGCTGCGAGAGGCCTTGCTTTTGAGGTCCTCAAGGACTTTCCTGAGGACCCATTGCGGCCCATGGTTTAAAACATCAGATAAAAGACTGATATCTGATGTGAGGCATTGGCTCAGGAAGGGCGAATTCGCGAAAACGGATTGCAGCAGCTGCGGTCCGGCTGGCGATTTGTCCAGTTCGGCTATGGCATCCAGAAGGGCGGCGTCTGCCGTACTTTCAAGGCATGACCGCCATCGTTCCAGCCAAGCATCGCCTTGAGACGGCCGTAGCGCGCCTGGCAGAGCGGAAACGTCAGGTAGGTAGGGGAGTTTAACCATCTCGCAAGGCTCACCACGCGATCAGACTGCGGAAAGTGATCCGGCCGGTCAAGGGCCGGATGCCGGGCAGTCTCGGCCGGAGCCTGCCGAGGCGGCCGCGCAGGAAACTCAGGAACGGCAGGAGCCGCGGGGCGGCCGGCGCCGGCGCTCCGGCGGCAGCCGGACGATGCGTCTCTGCGTAGAGATCGTTGGCGGGGTCTTCGCGGCCCTGGTGCTGATCGTCGCGGTTGCCGTGTGGCGGCTGTCGGAGGGGCCGGTGCGGACCAGTTTCCTCACCCCCTACCTGCAGGAGGCCTTCAGCGAGAGCGGCGGCAACACCATCGAGATCGGCGAGACTTTCCTGGTCTGGGACGGCTGGGCTAGGGATGTTGTCCTGCATGCCTCCGACATCGTGGTCCGCGACCCCGACGGCCGGCGCATCGCCTCGCTGCCGGAAGTGGCCTTGGAGCTCAGCAGCAGCGCCATGCTCCAGGGCACGGTGGCCCCCAACCAGGTCGAGATCATCGCGCCCCGCATCCGCCTGCTGAGAGACAGCGACGGCAAGATCAGCTTCGGCGGCGACGGCGGCCGCCTGGCAGTCCCGGAGGGTACGGCAGGGACCGTCGAGGACCTGATGCCTGACAGTGGTGCCTCCGAAGGGGCGGCCAGTGGCGGCAACAACGACGAAGCCGTGGTCCTCGGCGGCATCATCCGGGAGCTCCTGAGCGAACGCACGCCGGGCAATCCGCTTTCGTTTCTGGACGAGGTGCGCATTCGCGACGGACAGATCTTTGTCCGCGACGAGAAGCTCGGGCTGTCCTGGGCGGCGCCGGCCGCCGACATCTCGCTGCGCCGGGATGTTGTCGGCCTTGCCGGCGACATCAGCCTCGGTTTTGTCGGACACCGGGACCCGGCGACCCTCGATGCCGCGTTCCTCTTCGACAAGCGCGACGGCATCGTCGATCTGGCCGCGGGGTTCTCCGACATCAGCCTGGCGAACCTGGCCACGGCCTTTCCGCGACTGGCGCCGATGGGCGGCATCACCTCGCGGATCAGCGGATCGATCGCGACGTCCATTTCCCTGGAGGGCAGCGTCGGACCGACGGGCTTCGAGGTCCAGGGGTTTGCCGGCACCCTGTCCATCCCCGGTGTGACGATGGACCCATTGCCGATCCGCGATCTCGCCATGAAGGGGCGCTACGACGACGGCCGCGCGCGCTTCGATCTCGACGAGGCCCGGATTCGCCTGGGCAGCGAGGAGCGGCCGGGGCCCGTGCTGACGGTGTCCGGGGTGCTGGATCACGACCCGGAGACCGGTGGCGATTGGACCATCGATGTCGATGCGGCGCTGGAGGATGTGGACCTGGCCGAGCTGGACCGCTACTGGCCGCCGGCCGTCGCCACCGGTGCGCGACCCTGGATCATGGAGAACGTCACCGGCGGCCGGGTCCAGCGGGCGACGGCCAAGACCAAGGTGCTGGTCCCGCAGGGCGACTTCGAGGCAGCCGATCTGGCGAGCCTTAGCGGCACGCTGACCTACAGTGGGCTGGAGGTCCACTATCTGCGGCCACTGCCGCCCATCGTCGATATTGCCGGAACTGCCGAATTCGACGCAGACCGCTTGCACTTCGCCATTGACTCCGGTTCCCTGCTGACGCTTGCCCTCGGCCAGTCCAGGGTTGAGATCGACGGCTTCAACGATGTCGATCTCGCGCGCGGGATCTACGAGCAGCTTTCCATCGAGACCAAGGCCGCGGGGCCGATCTTCGATGCTTTGTCGGTGCTTGAGCATCCCCGCCTGGACCTGCTGTCCTCGCTCGGCCTCTCGGCCGAGGGCAGCGGCGGCACACTGGCCGCCGATCTCGGCTTTCAGTTCCCGCTGACCAAATCGCTCTCCTTCGACGACATAACGTTGCAGGTCGCCGCCACGGTCCAGGACGCGGTTCTGAGGAACGTGCTGCTGGGGCAGGACATGACCGATGGGCGCCTGGCCCTCACCCTCGACCAAAGCGGCATGGAACTCTCCGGCCCGCTGACGCTGGGCGGCGTCGCGCTCGACGCGCGCTGGAAGGAGAGCTTCCTGGAGAACCCGAAGTTCCGCACGGTGATCGATGCCGAGATCGCCAGTGTCGACGATGTGGGCCGCGCGCGCTTCGGTCTGGACATCGGCGAGGTCGTGTCCGGCCCCATAGCCGCCAAGATCTCTTACGTATCGCAGGACGGCCAATTCTCCACGCTGGACGTGGCATCCGACTTGAAACGGGCGTTGATCGATCTGCCCGAAATCCACTGGAAGAAGGAGGTCGGGACCGAGGGCAGCCTGCGAATGACCATCGACATGGACGACGACGGCCCGGCGGCCTACCGCGACATCATCCTACAGGCTGGCGATCTGGTCGCCCGCGGGCAGGCACGGCCGGGGCCCGACCGCGAAGGCCTCGCCTGGATGAGCTTTGAGCGGGTCGCCTTCGGCCGCAGCGATCTCAAGGAGGTCGTGGTCGAACAGAGCGGCGGTGGCTATGCGGTGGCGATCGCGGAAGGCGTGCTGGATGCCGAGCCGTTCCTGATCAAAGACAAGGACCCCGCCGCGGAGCCGGAGGAAGTGACGGAGCCGGCGGCGGAGACGGAGGAAACCCCGGCCGATCCGCCGCGCACCTTCGAGCCCCTGTCGATCCGCGCCCCCAATCTGGAGCGGCTTTACTTCGCCGACGAGCGCCGCCTCGAACTGGTGAACCTGGAACTGGTCAGGACTCAGGCCGGCTGGGAAACCATCCGCCTCTCCGGCAGCATACCCAAGCAGTACTGGTCGCCGCGCGAAGAGCCGTCCGAACCGGCCGAGGGCGGGGGCGATGGCGGCAACGGGGAAACGGGTTTGTCCCTCGACCGGCGCTTTCTCCAGCTTTCCCTGGCGCCCAATGCCTCCGGCAGCGGCCTGCGCCTGCTCGCCAAGAGCGATGACCTGGGCGCTCTGTTGCGCGCTGTCAACATCGCCGACACCATTGTCGGAGGCAGCATTCAGGTCACCGGCTCCAGCACCGGGCCGACCCCGACCCATCCCATCCAGGCCAAGGTGGCGGCCCGCGATTTCGTCATGGTGAACGCGCCGGTCCTGGCCAAGCTGCTGACGGTCGCGTCCTTCACCGGCATGCTCGACATCCTGAGTGGCGACGGCATCGGCTTCCAGGGACTGGACGGCGAGTTCATTCTCGACGACGGCGTTGCCTCGACGGAGCTGATGCGAGTCTACGGCGCCGCCCTGGGACTGACCGCCAAGGGGACCATCGACTTCGACGAGGATGCGATCGACCTGGTCGGCGCCGTCGTCCCCGCCTACTCGGTCAATAACTTCCTCGGCAACATTCCGATCATTGGGCCTATCCTTGTCGGCCGGGAAGGCGAAGGCCTGATCGCCGTAACCTACGGCGTCAAGGGCGCGGTCACGGACCCGGAGGTCAGGGTCAATCCGCTGACCGCCCTGGCGCCCGGGTTCCTGCGCAACATATTCACCGCCGACCCCGACGAAACCGAGAACTTCCGGGCCGTTCCCGAGCGGATCGACCGCTGATTCTACAGCGGCGTGGGCCGGGGCCGCTTCGCCCTCGGCCGCAAGTCCGTCAGGCGACCCGGATCAGGGCGTGTCGCTTCTTTCCCGCCGAAAGCTTGATCACACCTTCGTCGTTGCGGTCGGCCAGGCTGACGTTCTGCAGTTCGTCGGCGATGGGAACGTCGTTGAGGCGCCCGCCGCCGCCCTTGATCAGGCGCCGGGCCTCCCCGTTGCTGTTGGCCAGACCGGCACGGCGCAACAGTTCATAAGCGGGGACCCCGCTGTTCAACTCGGACTCCGGCACCTCGATGGTGGGCAGGCCCTCGGCACTGCGGCCTTCCTCGAAGGTCTGCCGGGCGACCTCGGCCGCCTGCTCGGCGGCCGCATCCCCGCGGCAAAGCCGGGTCGCCTCGTTGGCGAGGATCTTCTTCGCCTCGTTGATCTCCGAACCCTGCAGTGCTTCCAGGCGGGCGATCTCCGAGAGCGGCAACTCGGTAAAGCGCCGCAGGAAGGTGCCGACGTCCGCGTCCTCCGTATTGCGCCAGTATTGCCAGTAGTCGTGGTTCGAGAGCTTCGCCTCGCTCAGCCAGACCGCGCCCGCCGCCGTCTTGCCCATCTTGGCGCCCGAGGCAGTGGTCACCAGCGGCGTCGTCAGGCCATAGAGTTCGCGCTGGTCGATGCGCCGGCCCAGTTCGACGCCGTTGACGATGTTGCCCCATTGGTCGGAGCCGCCCATCTGCAGGCAGCAGTCGTAGCGCCGGCTCAGCTCCAGGTAGTCGTAGGCCTGGAGGATCATGTAGTTGAACTCCAGGAAGGTCAGCGGCTGCTCGCGGTCGAGCCGCAGCCTGACGCTGTCGAAGGTCAGCATGCGGTTGATGGTGAAGTGCGGGCCGACGTCGCGCAGGAAGTCGATGTACTCCAAGCGGTCCAGCCAGTCCGCGTTGTTGACCATCATGGCGCCGTTCGGGCTGTCGTCGAACCTCAGGCAGTTTTCGACGGAGGCGCGGATGCGGCCGATGTTGCCGTCGATCTGTTCGGCGGTCAGCAGCCGGCGGGCTTCGTCCTTGCCGGAGGGATCGCCGATCTTGGTTGTGCCGCCGCCCATCAGGGCGATGGGCCGGTGACCGGTCTGCTGCAGCCAGCGCAGCAGCATGATCTGCACCATGTTGCCGACGTGCAGGCTGTCGGCGGTGGCGTCGAAGCCGATATAGGCCGTGATGCATCCCTTGCGGGCGCGCTCGTCCAGCGCCTCCAGGTCCGTACACTGATGGATGAAGCCGCGTTCCTGAAGAACGCGGAGAAAGTCGGATCGGGGCGCAGTCATGGTTGGTCCTGGTCTTTCGGCCCCCTGGTCCCAGGGCTTGGGTCTCTGGGCCTTATCGGAACGTTATGGTTTTCGACGATATCTTGCCGCGGGCGCAGGCATTTAACACAATCCCCTGGCGATCACAATTTGTCCGCCGGCGGAAAAGCGGAGAGGAACAAGCGGAGGTGACGGAACCCATGGCCGACCGATCCCCGGACAAGGCGCAACCCTGGGCCCTCGGGCTGATGAGCGGGACCTCGCTGGACGGCATCGACGCCGCGCTGATCCGCAGCGACGGCCGCGCGCGGGTCGACTGCGGTGCGGCGCTGTCGCTGCCCTACGACCAGGATCTTCGCGGTCAGCTCCGGTCCGTCCTGGGCGGCCAGGGACCGGTGGAGGCGGTGGAACGGGCCCTGACCCGCAGGCATGCCGAGGCGGTCAAAAACCTTCTGGAGACCGCCGGTCTGGGCCCCGACGACATCAAGGTGATCGGTTTTCACGGGCACACTATCCTGCACCGGCCCGAGGAAGGGCGGACCTGGCAGATCGGCGACGGCGCGCTGTTGGCGGCGGAGACCGGCATCGACGTGGTCTGCGACATGCGCAGCCGCGACGTCGCCCTCGGCGGCGAGGGCGCGCCCCTGGTGCCGCTCTATCAGGCCGCGCTGGCGGCACCGCTGGAGCGGCCGCTGGCGGTCCTCAATGTCGGCGGGGTCGCCAACGTCACCTGGATCGGTGCCGGCCGGCTGGACGCTGAGGGCGGCAACGCTGGCGCGCCGGTCCTGGCCTTCGACACCGGCCCCGGCAATGCCCTGATCAACGACTGGGTCGAAGCCCACAGCGGCGAGCCGCTGGACCGGGACGGCGCCCTGGCCGCCGCCGGGCAGGTCTCGGAGAAGGCCTTGGAGGCCCTGCTCGACAATCCCTACTTCGCGCGCCGGCCGCCGAAATCGCTGGACCGCGACGACTTCTCGGCCGCGTCCCTGGGCGCGCTGTCGCTGGAGGACGGGGCGGCGACCCTGACCGCCTTTACCGCGGCCGGCGTTGCCTTGGCCCAGGCCTTTTTTCCTCAGCCGACGGTCCGCTGGCTGGTGACCGGCGGCGGGCGCCACAACCCGACCCTGATGGCGGCGCTGGCGCAGCGGCTCGGGGTGCCTGTCGAGCCGGTGGAGGCCGTCGGCTGGCAGGGCGATGCGCTGGAGGCGCAGGCCTTCGCCTATCTCGCGCTGCGTTCCCTGGCCGGACTGCCGCTCACCCTGCCGGGCACCACCGGGGTGCGCGAGGCCGCCAGCGGCGGCCGCCTCCACGTCGCCGCCTGACCTTTAGCGGGAATCAGGCCGCGGGCTACCGGGCCGCGGAGCGGCTCGCCGTGCCGGTCAGGGCCTTGCCGAGGTAGTCGTCGACGTGGCCTTCCAGAAGGTCCATTTCGTTCTGAAAGAAGTGGCCGGCCCCGGGCACCAGGCGATAGTCGATGACGATGCCGCGCTGGGCGGAGAGCTTGGCCACGAGCTTGGCCACAGATGGCTCGGGCACCACTTCGTCGGCGTCGCCCTGAATGATCAGCCCGGAAGAAGGGCAGGGCGCCAGGAAGCTGAAGTCGTGCATGTTGGCCGGCGGCGCCACCGAGATGAAGCCGCTGATCTCCGGCCGGCGCATGAGCAGCTGCATGCCGATCCAGGCGCCGAAGGAGAAGCCGGCGATCCAGCAGGCCGTGGCGCCCTGGTTATAGGTCTGCAGCCAGTCGAGCGCCGAGGCGGCATCGGAGAGTTCGCCCTCGCCGCGGTCGAAGCTGCCCTGGGAGCGCCCCACCCCGCGAAAGTTGAAGCGCAGCACCGAGAAGCCCTGACGCACATAGGCGTGAAACAGGGTGTAAACGACCTTGTTGTTCATGGTTCCGCCATGCTGCGGATTGGGGTGCAGCATGAGTGCAATCGGCGCATTCGCCTGCTTGCTGTGGTGGTAGCGTCCTTCAAGACGGCCTTCCGGCCCGTTGAAGATCACGTCAGGCATAGACCAATCGTTCCCTATTCCTCATCGACCCGGCTGCCGACTGCGGGTAGCGCTTCGGCGGCCGTCCAATCGCCAAGCACAGCAGGCAGCGCGGGCGTGCCACACCAATAACCATCCAACTAGATTGGGCTTTTCAGGTTAAAGGCGATGACGGCCCCAGCCGCCGTGCGTTCTTTGGGTCATTCCTCTTCTGGCAGAAACTTGACCAAATTACTCAGACTTACTATCTATCAATCTGTTGCAGGTTCTGGTCGGATCGGCGCATGATCTGCCAGCCAGGCCGCAGCAGGCGGCAAAGGGCCGCGATCATAGCACGACGGGCAAAGCCATGTTCAAGTCTCTGAGGAGCGAAATCGACGCCACCATGCAGCGCGATCCCGCTGCGCGCTCACGCTTGGAGGTGGTGCTTTGCTATCCCGGCTTTCAGGCCATCATGCTCTATCGCCTCGCCAATACCTGTTGGCGCCACCGCTGGTTCCTCCTGGGCCGCTGGATCTCGGCCATCGGACGCATCATCACCGGGATCGAGATTCACCCCGGCGCCAGGATCGGCGAGCGGTTTTTCATCGATCACGGCATGGGCGTTGTGGTCGGCGAGACCGCCGAGATCAGCGACGACGTAACGCTCTATCAGGGCGTGACGCTGGGCGGGGTCTCCCCCAGCGTGGACAGCGACAGCCAGCGTAACACCAAGCGGCACCCCACCCTCTTGGACGGGGTGATCGTCGGATCGGGCGCACAGGTCCTGGGCCCGATCACCGTGGGCCGCTGCGCCCGGGTCGGCGCCAACGCCGTGGTCACCAAGGACGTGCAGGACTGTGCCACCATCGTCGGCATTCCCGGTCGCGCCGTTCAGACCCAGAAGAAGGTGGAAGCCGAGAAAGCGCCCTTCGTCGCCTACGGCACGCCCACCGGGAACATACCGGACCCGGTCGCCCGCGCCCTCGACGGCCTGCTTGACGAGGTCCAGAGCCTGCGCGCCAGGGTCAACGAGTTGGAGGGCCGGGCGCAGCCGTCCAATGCGGACGGCGTGGCCGTGGAGGGCGACGAACGGGACGACGAAGCCGTTGCCGTGACCGAGGGGAAGTGCTGAGAGACTGAGGGAATCGTGGGGCCGTCGGGGCCCCGGAAGGGAAACGAAGGTGAAACTGAGCACCAAAGGCCGCTACGCCGTGATGGCGATGTGCGATCTCGCCAGCCACACGGAAGACAAGCCCATCGCCCTTGCCGACATCGCCGAACGGCAGGAGATCTCCCTGTCGTATCTCGAGCAGCTCTTCGCCAAGCTGCGCCGCGGCGGATTGGTGAAGTCGGTGCGCGGCCCCGGCGGTGGTTACCTCCTGGCGCACAAGGCCGCCGAGACCCGCATCTCCGACATCATTCTCTCGGTCGACGAACCGATCCGGGCCACCCGCTGCATGCCCGGCCAGCCCATGGGCTGCCGCGGCAACCAGAGCCGCTGCCAGACCCACGACCTCTGGGAAGAGCTCGGCAATCAGATCTATCTCTACCTCTCCTCGGTGACGGTCGATGACGTGATTTCGCGCCGGGTGCTAGGCACCAGCGGTTTGATGCCGCCGGGCGGCGGCGCCGAAGAGGCGGGCGGGGAAGGGCTTCTACCGTCCGAAGCGGCGGCCCAGCCGCCCGCTATGGGATAGACGCCGGGGCTGTCCCTTGGGACCGCATCCGGGCGCCCTCTAGCGGCCGCCTTCGCACCAGCCTTCGTCAGAGCGAGATCCGAGTGAGATCCGAATGACCGCCTACCTCGACTACAACGCGACGGCGCCGCTGCGGCCGGAGGCGCAGGCTGCGATGGTCGAGGCCTTGGCCGAGCCGGGCAATCCCTCCTCGGTCCATGGCGCGGGCCGCCGGGCCCGGCGCCTGGTCGAGGAGGCACGGGAGAAGGTGGCGGCGCTGGCCGGCGTGGACCCGGGCTGGGTGATCTTCACCTCCGGCGGGACCGAGGCCAACAACCTGGCGCTGCGCGGCCTCGGCAGCGGCCCCCGGCTGGTATCCGCCGGGGAGCATGACTCGGTTCTGCAGGCTGTGCCGCAGGCGCGGCGCCTGGCGCTGCTGCCCAATGGCCAGCTCGATCTCGGCGACCTCGACGTTGCCCTGGAAGAGACGCCGGCCGGGGCCCTGGTGTCGGTGATGCTGGCCAACAACGAAACCGGCGTCCTGCAGCCCGTCGAAGCGGTGGCCGAACGCGCCCGCGCCGCCGACGCCCTGGTCCACTGCGACGCGGTGCAGGCGGCCGGCAAGCGGGCGCTGGATATGGCTGAACTGGGCGTCGACTGCATGACCCTCTCGGCCCACAAGCTGGGCGGGCCCCCGGGCGTCGGTGCGCTGATCTGTCCCGAGACCCTGCCGCTCACGCCGCTCCTACAGGGCGGCGGGCAGGAGCGCAGACGCCGGGCGGGCACCGAGAACCTGCCGGGGATCGCCGGCTTCGGGGCCGCCGCCGAGGCCGCCTCGGGGGATCTGGCGTCCTTTCAGGCGGTGGCACGGCTGCGCGACCGCCTCGAGGACGAGGCGCGGCGGATCGCCCCCGACCTCAAGGTCTTCGGCGCCGAGAGCCCGCGCATCGCGAACACGAGCTGTCTGGCTGTTGCCGGACTGGCGGCGGAGACCCAGATCATGGCCCTCGACCTGGCCGGGGTCGCCGTGTCGGCGGGGGCCGCCTGTTCCTCCGGGAAGGTCCAGCCCTCCCACGTGCTGACCGCCATGGGCGCCTCGGCCGCCGAGGCGGCCTCGGCGATCCGCGTCAGCTTCGGTTGGCAGAGCCGCGATGACGATGTAAATCGGTTCCTTTCGGCCTGGGGCGACCTCTATCGCCGCAGCCAAGCCGCCTGAAGGGGAAGCGGAGAGGGATGACGGACAGCGGCCCGGATTTGAAGCCAGATCAGAAGGATATGCCGAACCGTGCGGTGCGGCCGGTCTTTCTGGACAATCAATCGACCACGCCCACAGACCCGCGCGTGGTGGAGGCCATGTTGCCGTTCTTCACCGAGCGCTTCGGCAACCCGCATTCCACGGACCATGCCTATGGCTGGGATGCGGAGGAAGCGGTCGAGCGCGCCCGCGGCGACCTGGCGGCGCTGATCGGCGCCTCCCCGCGCGAGGTGGTCTTCACCTCCGGCGCCACCGAGGCCAACAACCTGGCGATCAAGGGCGCGGCCCGCTTCCGCAAAGCCGAGCGCCCCCACGTCGTCACCTGCGCCACCGAGCACAAGTGCGTGCTGGAAAGCTGCCGCCAGTTGGAGCGGGAGGGCTTTCGCGTCGATGTCCTGCCGGTCAAGGCGGACGGCCTGATCGATCTGGACCTGCTGGCGGAGGCCGTCGGTGAGGAGACCGCCATCGTCACCGTCATGGCGGTCAACAACGAGATCGGCGTCATCCAGCCCCTGGCCGAGATTGCCGCCATCTGCCGCGCGAAAGGCGCCTACTTCCACAGCGACGCGGCCCAGGCGGTGGGCAAGATTGCGCTGGACGCGACCGCCCTGGGCCTGGATCTGCTCAGCATCTCCGGCCACAAGTTCTACGGGCCCAAGGGCATCGGCGCCCTCTTCGTGCGGCGGCGCCCGCGGGTCCGCCTGGAGGCGATGATCGACGGCGGCGGCCAGGAGCGGGGCCTGCGCTCCGGCACATTGCCGACGCCGCTCTGCGTCGGCCTCGGGGCCACCGCGCGCCTGGCGCGGGAGGAACTGGCCGACGAGGAGGCGCGCATTTCAGGCTTGAAGGCGCGGCTTCTTGAAGGCATTACAGGCCGCCTCGATGGGGTGCGGCTGAATGGCAGCGCCGAGGCGCGGATCGCCGGCAACCTCAATCTCGCCTTCGAAGGGGTCGATGCCGAGGCGCTGATGCGGGCCATGCCGCGTCTCGCCGTTTCCACCGGCTCGGCCTGCACCTCCACCTCGGTGGAGCCGTCCTACGTCCTGCAGGCCCTGGGGCTGCCGGAGACACGCTCGCGCGCCTCCTTGCGCATCGGGATCGGGCGTTTCACCACCGAGGCCGAGGTCGATCTGGCGATCGAGGAACTGGTGTCCAAGGTCACGAGCCTGCGCGCTAAGGGCAGCGCGGCGGCGGAGTAGGAGCAGGAGTTAGATGCCGAAGTTGGTGTTCGTCGAAAAGGACGGCAATCACAAGGAAGTGGAGGCCCCAGCCGGCCTTTCGGTCATGGAGATCGCCCACCGCTTCGATGTCGATATCGAAGGCGCCTGCGAGGGTTCCCTGGCCTGCGCCACCTGCCATGTCATCGTCGACGAGGGCTGGTACGACAAACTGGGCGAGCCCTCCGAGGACGAGGAGGACATGCTCGACCTCGCCTTCGGCCTGAAGCCGACCTCGCGCCTCGGCTGCCAGATCATCATGAGCGACGAGCTCGACGGCCTGGTCGTGGCGCTGCCCCGCGAAGTCAACAACATGCTTGGTTAGGCGGCCTCACGGGTCCGCGGCTGCCTCCAGAGCGTCGATGTCGCCCGCGACGATGGCGGACAGATTTGCGGTGATCTGCACCACCGGCCAGTCCCACCAGCGCAGTCTCAAGAGCCGGTCGATGGTCTGCTGCGGCAGGCGCTGGCGGATCACCCGTGCCGGGTTGCCGGCGACCACCGCATAGGGCGGCACCTCGGCCGTCACCACCGCCTCGGCGCCGATGATGGCGCCGTCGCCGACCGTCACCCCGGGCATCAGCGTCGCGCGATGGCCGATCCAGACGTCGTTGCCGACCAGCGTGTCGCCGCGCTGCGGCCAGGCCGCCGGCTTGGCCCCGGCCCAGGCGCCGCCGAAGGTCGAAAACGGGTAGGTGGAAAGCCCGTCGCTGGCGTGATTGCCGCCGTTCATGATGAAGGTGGCGCCGCTGGCGATGGCGCAGAAGCGTCCGATGACCAGCCGGTCGCCGATGAAGGGGAAGAGGTAGCGCACGTTGCGCTCGAAGCCCTCGGGATCGTCGAAGTCGTGGTAGTAGCTGTAGTCGCCCACCACGATCTGCGGGTTCGTGACCACGGCCTTCAGGAAGACCACCGAGCGGTCGTCGCCGAGCGGGTAGCGGGTTGCGGGATCCGGTGCCTTGGCCATCTCTGCTCCTGGACGCTCTCTTCGGCGCGCTGCCTTAGCCGCCTGCCGGCGGCTCTGCCACCGTTTCGGACAGGACCCAGTCCCGGAACATCCGCACTCTCGGATCGGCAAGCCGCTCGCGCCGGTACACCAGATAATAGCCTTCGCCGGTCGCAACGGAGAGATCGAAGGGATAGACCAGGGCACCGGACGCCACTTCTGAGTCGATGTATCCCGAATAGCCCAAAAGGATGCCCTGTCCGTTCAAGGCGGCGGCCACTGCCATGGAATACTCGCCGATGTGGAGCTGGCGAAACGGCTCGATGCTGCCGATCCCGGCTGCTTCGAGCCACTGCTCCCAATGGTCGTAGTCGTCGCGAATGAGGATCTGTCCGGCCAGGGCCTCGGCGGGGGAAAGGCCGGCAATCTCCCGATGGACACCGGCTGCACAAACCGGAGAGACGGAAAAGCCCAGGATCCGCTCTGCTTCGACATCGGGCCAGCGCCCCTTGCCGTAGCGCAGGGCCACGTCGGCCTCTCCGGCCTTGAGGTCGACGACGCGATAGGTGCTGAGGATCGCGGTATCGATGTCGGGATGCTGCAGGCGGAAGCGCTGGAATCGGGGCATCAGCCAGCGCAGCCCGATCTCCGAGGTCAGACTGATGGTCAAAGGCCGGGAGGGATCGGGCCCGAGCAGGTCCGCGGTGGCCTGGGCGAGGCCGGCAAAGGCGTCTTCCACCGCCCCGCGGTAGCGGCGCCCCGCTTCGGTCAGCGACAGCCCTTTCGGCGAACGCCGCAGCAACTCCATCCCCAGTTCCTTCTCCAGGCCGCGGATGCGGTGGCTCACGGCGCTCCCGGTGATGCCGAGAAATGCGGCGGCTGCGGCCTGGCTGCCCAGGCGCGCCACGGCCTCGAAGGCCTGGATGCCTCTTAGCGAGGGAAGTCGTTGCATGGGTTGTTTGTAGCTTGAAGAAATCTCAATAGCTGTTGCAGTCTTCGCGTTTGAAACTGTCATAGATTAGAGCAATGCTCCACCTATGCTAAGAAAAATTCTCAAATCCTTCATGGATCTCATCGGCCCCGTTCGCGAGATGCGCCGGCCGCCGTCGAAAGACGGATTGCCGCGCGATCTCACGGGCATGCTCATCGGCGGTCCCCTGGGTGGAAGCGATCCGGTGCTCTGGACCCTGCTGCTGCACAACGACCCGGCCCAGGATACTCCGACACGGCAAAGCGACCGCTGCGCCAAACCCTCCGCGGGTCGCCGGGCTGTCTGCAGGCCGGCTGCGGCCTATGCCGCGCCGGGCGGCGGGCTGGCCCCGCTTAGACGCAAGCCGAAAGCGGTTTAGTTGCCGGCAGCCTGCGCGGCGATGCGCGCGAAGATCTCGTCCTGCTCGGCGGCCAGGGTCTCTAGGGCTTCGCCGCCGTCCTCGTAAGGGGCGAAGACCGCCGAGGGGGCCTTGTAGCTGAGGTCGGCGGTGCCGTCCGCATTCTCCGTGATGTAGAAGCGGACCGGTGCCTCGATGCCGGCGGCGGTGCTGGCCTCCAGCATGCGGACCGCGAAGTCAGGGCGGTAGACCCCGATCACCATGTTGCCGGGGATCGTCTTGTTGAGGACACGCTTGGCCCCCAGGGTGGCGCTGGCCCGGGAAACCAAGCCCATCTTGTTGTCGGTGATCGCCTTTTCCAGGCGCTCCACCAGGCTGGCGTAGCTGTGCTGGGTCTTCAGCACCTGCCATCCCGGCAGGCCGCCGGCGGGCAGATCGGCGTTGGCGGACGGCGCGGCCAGACCCAGGGAAAGAGCCATCAGGCCGGCGATAAACAATGCGTGCATGTCTGAAGTCTCCCCCCGGCTGGGCCGCCCCTTGTGGCCATCGGACCACCCTAGCCGCCGGAGCCGCTGGCCGACGTAAATTCCCTGTGATTTGGGGGTTCAGCGATTATGCTCGCCTTCCATGACAAGCACCGATTCGCGTCTGCCCGATCTCAGGCGCAACCCCTTCGACTGGAGCCCGCTGGGCGGGCTGGTGATGCGACCCTGGTACGACCGCTGCGCCCTGCATCTGGTGGCCGGCTGGTACCTGCCGCTGTCGCGCGCCTGGGCGGCGGCCCTGGCCAACGGCGGCGACGAGGCCGGCTTCGCCCAGTCCGCCGGGCTGGCGTCCTTTCCCGGCGGGCTGGTCGGCCGCAGCCTGCAAGGGGCCATCGCCAAGACCCTGCGGCGCCACGACCGCCACAAGGCGGCTGACGGCCACTGGCTGGAGACCTACTTCGCTTCCAGGGTGCCCGGCGACCGGGATCTGGTCGAAGCAGAGCAGCAGCGCATCGATACCGCCAGTTCCCTGATGACCGCCCGCATGGGTTTCCTCATGGCCCGGCGCCGCATCCCGGCAGTGCGCTGGCAGGTGAGGGCGCCGGACCACCTGGAACTGCCGGAGACCGGCCACGGCGATGCCGGGACCTGCATCTCGCTGCCGGTGCCGCCGGACTGCGCCCTGCCGGCGGTGGAAGAGTCCCACCCCGTTCTCGGGCCCTATGGCCGTGAGTATTGGCTGCGCTTCGCCTCGCCCGGCGGCACCGGCGATACCGCCTGGGCGCGGGTCTTCGAGCCGGAGGGTGTCGACAACCCTCCCACGCTGATCAGCCTCCACGGCATCGGCATGGAGGTCGACGACTGGCGCGATGCGGTGGACAGCGCCCCCACGCTCACCCGAAGAGGCCTGCGGGTCATCCGCCCGCAGGGGCCCTGGCACGGCCGCCGGCGAATCGCCGGCTGCTACGGCGGCGAACCGGCCATGTCGCTCGGCCCTGAGGGTTTCATAAAGCTCTTCGCTGGCTGGGGTGCGGAGGTGGGTGTCCTGGTCGACTGGGCCCGGCGAAACGGTAGCGCCAGGGTCGCCCTGGGCGGGGTCAGCCTGGGGGCTCTGACCAGCCAGTTGACGGCGGTGGCCGCCACTGCCTGGCCGGAGAGCATGCGTCCGGACTGCCTGTTGCTGGTGGCGACCAGCGGCGACCTGCTGGGCGTGGCCACCGCCGGCAGCCTCTCGGCCGCTGTGGGCTACCCCGAGGCCCTGGCCCGTGCCGGCTGGACCCAGGCGGACCTGGAACGCTGCCTGCCGCTGGCGGAGCCGCGCGGGCCCACGGCCATGCCGGCGCAGCGGATCGTGGTGGTGCTGGGGGAGGCGGATACGGTGACCCCCTTCGCCGGGGGCCTGGCGCTGGCACGGCGTTGGGGGGTGCCGCCGGAGAACCTCTTCATCCGCCGCCAGGGCCACTTCTCGGTCTCCCTCGACCTCTGCCGCCAGCCGCAGCCCTTCGATCGCCTGGTGGCGCTGCTCAATTCCGACTAACCGACTGATAGTGAACGGGTTCAACGGCGGCTGGGAAGGCAGGCAACCGCCGCTGCCCTTGCGCTGCCTTGCGCTTTGCCTATAGTCCGGCCCCATGAGCGCATGCAGCATCTCTCTGGGCATCGACAAGCCGGCGGCGGCGACCCGTGTGGTCGTGGCCATGTCGGGCGGTGTCGATTCCTCGGTCACCGCCGCCCTGCTCAGCGAGCAGGGCTATGACGTCGTGGGCATCACCCTGCAGCTCTACGACCACGGCGCGGCGCTGGCCAAGAGGGGTGCCTGCTGTGCCGGGCAGGACATCTACGACGCCCGCCGGGTGGCCGAGCGGCTGGGCTTTCCGCACTACGTGCTGGACTACGAGTCGCGCTTCCGCGACGCGGTGATGCAGGACTTCGCCGACAGCTATCTGCGCGGTGAGACGCCGATCCCCTGCGTGAACTGCAACCAGACGGTCAAGTTCCGCGACCTGCTGGCGACGGCGCGTGATTTGGGGGCCGATTGCCTGGCCACCGGCCACTACGTCCAGCGGATCATGGGTGAGGGCGGGGCCGAGCTGCACCGCGCCGCCGACCCGCGCCGCGACCAGAGTTACTTCCTCTTCGCGACGACCCGCGAGCAGCTCGACTTCCTACGTTTTCCCCTGGGCGGCCTGTTGAAGGACCAGGTGCGGGCCGAGGCCGAACGCCTGGGCCTTGCGGTGGCCGACAAGCCGGACAGTCAGGACATCTGCTTCGTGCCCCAGGGCTCCTACGCCGCGGTGGTGCAGAAGCTGCGCCCCGGCGCCGCCGATCCCGGCGACATCGTTCATATCGACGGACGTGTCCTGGGCCGCCACAAGGGCATCATCCACTACACCGTCGGCCAGCGCCGCGGCCTCGGCATCGGTGGCGAGGAGGAGCCGCTGTTCGTCGTCCGCCTGGACCCCGAGGCGCGCCGCGTCGTGGTCGGGCCGAAGGCGGGGCTGGCGCGGGACAGCGTGCGGCTGCGCGGGCTGAACTGGCTGCCGGCGGAGGCGCCGGCCCCGGAGGGCCGGAAGGTTGCCGTGAAGCTGCGCTCGGTCAGCGAGCCGGCGCCCGCGACCCTCTATGCGCATCCCGGCGGCACCGCCGAGGTGGTGTTGGAGACGCCGCAGTTCGGCATCTCCCCGGGCCAGGCCGCCGTCTGCTACGATGGCGACCGGGTGCTGGGGGGTGGCTGGATCGCCGCCGCCGAGACCCGTCTCGCCGCCTAGCTACCCCCGGCATGCAGCAGCGAAGGATCGAACGCAAAGTGGAGTCGCCCTCATGTCCCTCGACAACTTGACCGATCAGATGAAGTCTCAGGCCGCGCTGAACCCGCCGCTGGGCTATCGCGTGCTGTTCGATCTGGGCGATGACGGGGCGATCCTCTGGGACGGCCGGGAAACCCCGGCGGAGATCGCCGTGGTCGACGGCGGTGCCGACGGCGGCGGCGAGGTGGACACCACCCTGCGCATCAGCGTCGATCAGCTCGGCAATCTGGTGGCCGGCAACCTGGACCCGACCCTGGCCTACATGACCGGCAAGCTGAAGATCGAAGGCTCCATGGGCGTTGCCATGAAGCTCGCCGCCATGCTGGGCGATTGAACGGCCGGGCCGGTTCCGTCAAAACATGAAGTCCTCTAGGCAAGCCGGTCCCTGACCCGATCAGCGATCTGCACCAGGTCTTCGCGTGGCAGGGTCGGAAAGTCGCGGCTGGTGACCCAGGTCATGCCGCTCGGCAGTTTCTCCTCGATGAGCTCACCGCGGATCATCTGATCGGAAAGCGCATCGCCGGCACGATGTGGCGCCAGGTGAAGATGGAGATGGGCAACGCCGTCGCCGAAGATATAGACGTAGACGACCTCCGCCCCGGTTTCCTCTTTCAGCGCCCGCGTGCAGGCTGCCAAGACTGGCCCGAAGGTCTTTGCCTCATCGCCGTCGAGCTCGGTTATGAAGGCGATGTGGCGCTTGGGTTCGAGATAGGCAAAGCCCGGCACGACCGATGACAGGCTCACTGTGAGCCGCCAGTGCGCATCCTGCCAGACCTCGATGCGGCCCAGTTCTTCATCCGCCGCGGCACCGCGGCACATCGGACAGTCGCTCTTGTCGTTCATGCACCGAACGCCCGGGTCTGCGAACCCTGTTCGCCCCGGCGAACCGCCTGCCGGGGCTCCTCAGGCGAGAGAAGGTGCCGGCGAAGGCGCTATTCGGCGGCGCTGACCTCTTCGGCGGCGCGCTTGGCGGCGTGCCGGGCGCGGGCTTCGGCTTCCGCCTTGGCCTTGGCGACGGCGGCCTCGGCCTCCTGGTTGAGGTGGAACATCTCCAGGTCCTCGTCCTCGGCGGTGGTCACCGGGGTGAGCGCCAGGTCCATGTAGTCCTTGGCGGCCGGGTCGGCCTCCAGGCGCCGGCGCATGCGGTGCAGCTTCCAGGCGTAGACCCCCATGCCCCAGTAGTTGCGCAGGGTGCGCAGGACGTTCTTGGGATAGAAGATCAGGGCGTTCTCGCGCGGGAACTCCGGCCGGCGCTGGTCGCGCACGCGGCGGCGGAAGTAGCCGCACTGCTGAGGGTGCAGCCGCTCGAAGCGCATGGCGCCATAGACCTGCAGCAGGTTCTGCCAGATGCGCACCGGCTTGATGCCGTCGGCGATGGCGCGGCGCATCAGGGTCTCGGCATGCTCGATGGTGTAGTAGGTGTCCCAGGCGTCCCAATAGGCCTGCTGCAGCTCTTCGGCGGACATCAGCGGATGCTCGAAGGTGACGCATTCCAGGTCGTACTTGTTGAGGTCCGGGTCCATCCAGACGCCCTTCTTGTAGAGGGTCTGGTGGTCTTCGGAGCCGGGAAGGGGCGTCAGGATCGAGAGTTCCAGGATGTCCACCGGGATTTCCCGCTGGACGATCTCCAGGTCGCGCTTGACGGTTTCCGGCGTGTCGGCGGGCATGCCCATGATGAAGCCGGCATAGGTGATCACGCCCTGGGCCCGCCAGGCCTGGAACATCTTGCGGTACTCGGTGATCTTGTTCTGGTTCTTCTTCATCTCCTTCAGGTTGGCCGGATTGATGTTCTCCAGCCCCACGAAGGCGTGCTTGCAGCCGGCGGCCCGGGCCTTCTCGATGAAGTTCGGGATCTTGTGGCAGAGGGCATCCACCTGGATGAGGAAGCGGATGTCGATGCCCTCGGCGCGCAGTTCTGCCATGCGGTCGAAGATCGATTCCCAGTTCTTGTTCCGCGCGAAGTTATCGTCGGTGATGAAGTAGTGGGTGATGCCCTGGGCGTGGTTGGCGCGGATCAGGCGTTCGATATCGTCGGCGCTGCGATAGCGCGACTTGCGGCCCTGCACGTTGATGATGGTGCAGAAGCTGCACTGGAAGGGGCAGCCGCGCCCGGCATCGAAGCTGCTGATCAGCCCGTCATAGCGGCGCACCATGCGCTCCGGCAGGAAGGGCGTCACGGCGCCCTGCAGGTCGGGCAGATTAGCCATGGTGTTGTAGATCGGCTCCAGTTCGCCGGCCATGGCATCGGTCAGCACCCTGTCGAAATGCTCCTCGGCCTCGCCGGCATAGAGCGAACAGCCCATGTCCAGGGCTTCCTGCAGGCTCTCGTGGATGCCCGGCAGCATGGAGATGCAGCCGCTGACGTGGAAGCCGCCGATGGCCACCTGCAGGCCGGCGTCGCGGAACTGGCGGGCGATGTGCAGCGCGCGGGGGTATTGGTTCGACTGCACGCCGACCAGGCAGACCAGGCCGCCGGGGCCGCCCGGGCCGCTCTGCCCCTTTGCCGCCGCCTTGTGGCGGGCGATGATCTGCTTGAAGGGCAGGACGACGTTCATCTCGTCGTAGGCGTCGATTTCGATATCGACGTTCTCGCCCAGGACCTTGCGTTCCTGGACGTCCAGCAGCAGCCCGTAGAGCGCGGCCAGGGAGTTGGAGGGGATCCAGGCCTTCCACCACTGGATGACGTAGCCGTCCTTGTCGTAGTGCGACGGCTTGATCAGGGTGACGTGAAAGGTGCGCTTTGCCGTCGCGGGCTGCGCAGGCACGGCGCCAGCCTTCTCTGTGGCGGTCGCAGACATCGGATAACCCCCCTTTGCCCGGCGGCTCTAACCCATGGTTAACGCGGAACCTAACATGATCGATTAGAATATACTATACGGTCCATCTGCGCCCCGGCACCGAAGTCAAGCCGAAGTCAAGCCAAAGCCAAGTCCGTGCTATACCAAGGCCTTGCCGATCCCGGCGGGGAGGGAACATGAAGGTCGTCGCCATCGAGACCCTGCGGCTCGAGGCCTATCCGAATCTGCTGTGGGTGCGGCTGATCACCGACGCCGGTCTGGTCGGCTTCGGCGAGACCTATTTCGGCGCCGGCGCCGTCGAGGCGCATATCCACGAGATCCTGGCCGTCCGCCTGCTCGGCCGCGACCCCCTGCAGATCGAGGCGCTGAACCGGGACCTCCTGGCGCTGCCGCTGGCGCAGGCCTCCACGGGGGCGGAGACCCGCGCCGTCTCGGCCATCGACCTCGCCCTCTGGGACATCTTCGGCAAGCTCTGCGGTCAGCCGGTGCACCAGCTTCTGGGCGGCCTCTGCCACGAGTCCCTGCGCATCTACAACACCTGCGCCGGGACCCACTACACCCGCGGCGCCGACCTGCGCCCGGTGGCCAACTGGGCCTTGGATGCCAACCGGAACGCGGGCGCGGGGGAGGGGGCGGACGCCGTGCTTGGCGCCGATGACCTCGACGCCTTCATGACCCGGGCCGACCGGCTGGCCGAGGACCTTCTGGCCTCCGGCATCACCGCCATGAAGATCTGGCCCTTCGATCCGGCAGCCCGGGAAAGCGGCGGCCGCGCCATCTCCTCCGACCAGCTCAAACAGGCGTTGGAGCCCTTCGAGAAGATCCGCAAGGCCGTGGGCGACCGGATGGAGATCATGGTGGAGTTCCACTCCCTGTGGAACCTGCCGGCGGCCAAGCAGATCGCCCGGGCGGTGGAGCCCTACGCGCCGACCTGGTACGAGGACCCGATCCGCATGACGTCGCCCCAGGCGCTGGCGGACTATGCCCGCGCGACGCCGGTCTGGGTCTGCGCCAGCGAGACCCTGGGCTCGCGCTTTCCGTATAAGGACCTCCTGGAGCGCGACGCCGTGGACGTGGTGATGGTCGATCTGGTGTGGACCGGGGGCCTCACAGAGGGCCGCAAGATCGCCGCCCTGGCCGACACCTGGCACCGGCCCTTCGCGCCTCACGACTGCACCGGCCCGCTGGCCTTCGTCGCCGCCATCCATGCCGCCTTCAGCCAGCCCAACAGCCTGATCGTCGAGTCCGTGCGCGCCTTCTACACCGGCTGGTACCGGGAACTGGTGACCGCCCTGCCGCGCATCGAGCAGGGCCGCGTCTACCCCATGGCGGGCCCGGGCCTGGGCGCGGAACTGGCACCCCCGGTCTTCGAGCGCCCGGACCTGACCATGCGCCGCTCGGAAGCCTAGGTTCGGCGCCAAATTCGGCGGAAACCGCCGGGTTGCCGGCGGCAGGAGCCGAAGCCGCTTGACAGCGCCCCGGGGGAGGCCATATACGGCTGCGCGGCCCCCGTGCTAGGGTGCCGGTCTTCCTCTGGCGGGGTAGCTCAGCTGGTTAGAGCAGCGGAATCATAATCCGCGTGTCGGGGGTTCAAGTCCCTCCCCCGCTACCATCTGTATCAACCCTCGAAGGTCCTGACGATCTTCGGGGGTTATTGCATCGATCACGGTGGCCAGGCTGCCATGCAAGGCCATGCTGCAGGGCTGCTGCGGGCTCGACCAAGGCGTCCTTCGTACCCAGTAGCGGACCCGACGTCCGATTGCCTTCCAAGGCACAGCAGGCGTTGATTCGTAGGCTACGCAAACTGCTTTGATGCAAGTCTGCTTTCGTACTCCAGAGACCTGGCTTCGGGTAGCGCCTCAGTGAGCAGTCCCACAATGTTCAGAACACCTGTCTCGACACCGGGGCGAGTCTCAGCCAGCGGAGCCGCCGTGGACTTCAGCATTGACCGAAAGGCTTCAATCGTCATCCAGGGCTCTTCATAGACGGTATTGAGCTCTTCGCTTCGATGGGCCAGCCAGAGGGCGGCCGCAGCGGCGGTACAGGCTGTGGCATAGGACGTGCCGTCGCCGGTCTCGGCGTATTCGCCCGGGCCAACGCGGCCATCTCCCTGTGTAGCATCGGCGCGAAAGATCTCGTCTGCCGGAGCAAATATGTCGATAAAGCCCCGAAAGGGCTCTGCGTGCTCCCGCCAAATTGTTCGGTTGGGACTGATGCCGCCGGCGCAGATTGAGCGAAAGTACTTGCCGGGATAGGTGACGTGGTCCGAGACGTTGTTCCCCGAAGCAGCAACGGTGATAACGCCGCAGTCATAGGCATGATCAACGGCACGACCCATGTTCTTCGCCGGAGACCCAAAGGGGATACCCGGTGTTCCCAAGGACATGGAGATGACACTGCAATCGGTATCGTTGACCGCGTGGCGGATCGCTTTGCCGATTGCACTCACGTGCCGATTTATCAGGCGCGATAAGACGACAGTGTTGGTGGCACGATAGGGAACGACCGGACAGTCCGGGGCGACGCCGCGCATCGTGCCGGGCAGATTGCCGTACATCACGCTGCCGATCCTGGTGCCGTGCCCGGGGAAGCCCTTGTAGTTTAACGGGTCTCTCGGTGAGCGTTCATCCGTCTCAATGAAGTTCGTCCATTGGTCTGTGATGAGGTTGTTCGGCTCGCCGTTCCAGGGGCCGAAGACAGCGTGCTCTGTATACCCGGTGTCGATGTGGGCGATCCGCACATCCTTGTAATCGATGTCACCGGTCGCAGGATCCACCATGATCTGCCAGGCCTCATCGGCCCGTATTTCTTTGATGTGCCAGTTTCTATTTGACATCGTTGCTGCCTCCGCTGCGTTGCTCATTGAAACCGCGATCTGGGGTCAGCGCTCCTCCCCGCGGTCGCGACGCCTGGGTTCCTAGAAGGTGAACTCAAAGTGCGTCGTTTGTTGCCAGCTGTCCGACTCTGGCGAACGCGCCGGCAACCTGGGCAGCGTGCTCGGCGGCCCTGACCAGCTCCTTGATGTCGTCTGTCAGGCCCTCCAGCTTTTCGTTTGCTGTGAGGATCCCATCGGTGAGGGCTACGTAAGTGCTATTGCTTTGTGCGAGATTTCGGACATTGAGCGCAATGCGCTCACACAGGAGAATCTCAACGATATCCAGCAAGATGAGTTGCTGAGAGCCAGACGCCGACTCTTGAGCTTTTTGGATTGCTGCAATTGCGTCGTCGATAGCCTGGCTCGCCTCGCTGTATGTTGTGGTCATGAGCATATCTTTCTTCATAGAGAAGCTGTGGCCCATTGGGATTAGGAGTTCAGGGCGTCAGCGACAGCCTTGAGGTCCTTGGCCCGCTCGAAGAAGATCTGAGTCTTGCCGTAGCTCGTCTGGTCACCTGCCCGCTCGAGCTCAGCCTGAGTTTCCGCCAATGTGTCCAGCGCTGCCGGCATGGCTGCGAGCAAGCCTTCGGACCGCTTCAGTTCGCGCACTTCTATCTGCGCTTCCAGGCCGGTCGCAGCCGCTGCTGCGAGCCGAAGGCAACGATTCATCTTGATCGTTTGGATTGTGTTGACTTGACGCTTGATCGTCTGTGAATGGGATCACAGAGCGTCTTCGCAGTTAGGCTTAAGATGCGGCCCTAACCGGATATGCCGTGCACATAGGCAAGTGGAATTTGATCCACTCGGCCGCCTGCTGACCGCAAGACAAATTGCGGTCTGTGGGAGCAACGGGAGGAGGCTCTTGGTGCCGCAGTCATTCAAGTTGACGGGAACGCAACCTGATCCGAGCAGCGCCGACACCAGCAATTCGTTGACCGGAAAGATGCAACTGATGCTAGAGTTTGATCCCGAGTACGGGCAATTGGGGGGTGCCTTCAGGGTCTCTTTGAACCGGATGTCCTGCATTGATGGCACGCCATCACTTGGCCCGGGACACTGGATGTCTCTTTGGCGAGTCGGTCAGGTAACGGGAGGAGGGGCAACCGGATGAATACCTGCGATGACCTTGAGAAGCCGCCAGGTTCGATAGGACCAGCCATCTTTAAGGACCCCGAATCGGATCGCCGAATCATCTTGGCGACACCGTGTGGAGACGAGCGGCTCTATAGGGGTCGGGTGCATCATACCTTCCCGCTTGACCAGGCCGTTGAGCGGCTTGTCGGTGGTACGACACTGCGATTGCTGCCCGGAAAGTACTACCGCGCCGTGGACGTGAAGGCGAAGCGTGGAGGTGAATCAGATCCGATTGTCATCGAAGGAAGTCTCGGTCCTGACGGGAGTCTGCAGAGCCAGATCTGCGGGACAAACGCTGCCGGCGCGATCTATCCGGACCTTCCAACCCGCAATGACTATGCTTTCTTTAAGGTGCGCGGCTGCAGACATCTTATCCTCAGGCAGATGCACGTTGAAAGCTGCTGGCCCAGCTTCGTCTACGCCGAGCACTCCTCGTCTCTGACAGTCGAGGGTGTTGTTGGCCAGGACGGTACTTACCTTGTCTTCGTTCGGGGGCCGGATTCACGTGATATTGCCGTTCGGGGTTGTCGATGGGTCCAGGATCCGACCGGCACCATGTGGTCTGCCATAGACTGGAGTCACACCCATCACGGCCCCTATGCATACTACAACGGTGCGCTGGTTGGCGGCATAGACCTGGAGAGCGGTCTGGAGGTTGTGGGAAATGTAGTGGAGCACGCCTATAACGGCGTTCGATTCACAACGAGTGCAAAAAGCAAGAACGAAATTCTGGGACGCTTCAACGTCAATGTCCGAATCCATGGCAATGAGTTCTCCAACATAAGAGACAATGTCATCGAACCGGAGCGGACGCTGATCAACTGGCACATCTCCGATAACCGGATGAAGAACACCCACGCGCCTTTCTCTATCCACGACTTTGTCGGTGGATATCTTTACATCTACGGAAACCGGATCTGGTTTGATGACCGCGGTGGCGCCGACTATCAGGGGCACCGCGGAGGAAAGATCTTCAAGCTTCGTCCTAAAGGGCCGATGCCGGATCACCCAATCCACATCTTCCATAACAGTGTCTATTCGCGAACTTTTCTCATAAAGAAGGCGCGATCGCGTAATTTTGTTCATCGGAATAACGCAGTACAGTTCTGCGAACCGAGCGCTCATGACCTCCCTTGTTTGTGTCGGGGCTGTCGTGAGTTTCTGAATAAGTTTCCCGTTGATGGCGATGAGCATCCACTGCCATGGGACAAGAGCGTGGTGTTTGACGGTGATGCGAGCAATAGGAGCTTTGGCAAGACCCTCGCGGATGCGGGTCAGGAAGAGAACGGAATCAAGAGGGATCAGCTGGGATTCGTGGACCCTCTAAGCGGAGACTTTGCGCTTCTGGCGCAGAGCCCGCTGCGCGATGCTGGACTTGTCTTTACATTGGAATCCAAACGGGATCTGCCAGAAGACCAACTAAGTTGGTCTAATTGGGCCAGGCCCGGTAGGCCGCATATCGGCGCAGTGCAGAAGGAAGATGGCGCGATTACGTTGCCGTTTGTGCCGGTATCATAAGAGTAGTGCGCTGAAGGTCCCAGTAGGGAAGTGTTGATTCGTGAATCTGTAATGAAATTGTGCCCAAGACAAACGACAAAAAATTCATGATTTGTAGGCTTGGACGCATGCCTGTGCTCGGTTGACGGAACAACTAATCTGGCAGTCATGTTAAATCCTGAGTAACCCGAGATCTAGGGGAGGCGGTTATGATGGGACAAAGAGAAACCAATTCCTGTGGCTGGAATGCGCCAATTCGGACATGGAGCATTGTAGGCCGCCGTAACCGGTCAGCAGACAACCCCGAACTCAGGCGGCGCAGACGAAGACTCGTTCGCAGACCGTCTCGCTTGCTCGCAGAACACCGGGGTTGTGGTTTGCACGGCAGGCCTTGTGGGCTGATTTTTCTCAGTATGGGAACGAGAGAGCGGACCCAAAGGGAGCTTCGCGGGTTCTCGCCGGAGGGGCAGTTCCACTGTCCTATCGTCGGATCTCGGGCGATGGCGATAGCGGCGTGCGCATCGGAAATGCCATGAAGTGCGGTCAGTGCGAAGCCGAGAATGCAAGAGACCGCCGGTTCTGCAGCTGCTGCGGGGAGCCGTTGGTTATCGCATGCGCGGCTTGTGGATTCGCAAACACGCCTGATGCGTGGTTCTGCGGGGGCTGTGGACTAAGGTCTTCGGCTGCCGATGAGCCGGTACGCGAAGGAGTCGCGCCGGGCGGCTCTTCGGAGGCCGTCCCGGGTATCGAGGCCGAGCACAAGCTGGTCACGGTTCTGTTCGCGGACATCAAGAGTTCGCTGGAGCTCATTGAAAATCTGGCTACGGAGCAAGCTCGTACTGTTCTTGACAGTGCTTTGCAGGTGATGATCGAGGTTGTTCAACGCCACCACGGTACCGTAAATCACGTACTCGGCGATGGCATCATGGCGTTGTTCGGGGCACCGCGCGCCCAAGAGGATCATGCCATCCGCGCCTGTCACGCAGCCCAGGCGATCCTCGCCGGCGTCAAGAAGCTTCCTGACGGCCGGGGCTCGAACCCACGCCACCCGCTTCAGATACGCGTCGGCATCAGCTCAGGTGAGGTTCTGGTGCGGGTCGTGCGAAGCAATGCGGCGCTTCCCTATACCGCCGTCGGTGTGACGGCCCATCTCGCCCACCGCATGGAGGAGTTGGCCAGGGCAGGCACTGCCTATCTTACCGAGGACACGGCGCGTCTGGTCAGAGGCCAGGCGAAGCTCACACCCATCGGCCCGGTGTCGGTTAGGGGCCTGGACCGAAAGGTCGTGGCTTACGAACTCGCGAGCGTTACGGACCTAACCAATCGATTCCGCGCGTCCATGGACCGCGGTCTGAGCCAGTTCGTCGGACGACAGAGGGAGCTGCGCAGTCTGCACGAGATCTTCGACCTGGCTGCAGCAGGCAACGGCCAAGTGGTCACCATCGTCGGACAGCCGGGTATCGGAAAGTCGCGCCTATGCCATGAGTTCAGCCGGTCCGAGCATCTGAGCGAGCACCTGCTGTTGCGGGCTGAGGCGGCATCGCACGGCACCGCCATTCCGTGGTTGCTGATTGCGCGGGTTCTGCGTGCTTTCTTCAGGCTTGACGACGGTGACGACATCGCCGAGGTGCAGGAGAGAGTCAAATCCGACTTGAACGACCTCGATCCCAAGCTTCTCG
>NZ_JANQOI010000033.1 GCF_028289705.1 Pelagibius sp. | reverse complement strand
ACCGCGGTCTCGGACTGGCCGACGCCCACGGTCTCGACGATCACCACATCGAAGCCGGCAGCCTCGCAGACCAGCAGAGCCTCGCGGGTGCGTCGGGCGACGCCGCCCAGGGTACCGCCGGTGGGCGAGGGGCGGATGAAGGCGCCGGGGTGGCGCGACAGCTCCTCCATGCGGGTCTTGTCGCCCAGGATCGAGCCGCCGCTGACCTTGGAGGAGGGGTCCACCGCCAGCACTGCCACCTTGTGGCCCTGCTCGATGAGATTCAGCCCGAAGCGCTCGATGAAGGACGACTTGCCGACGCCGGGGACCCCGGTGATGCCGACGCGCACGGAGGCGCTGTCGGCGGCCTGGCCGCTGGCCGGCAGGATCGCCTCCAACAGGGCCTCGGCCTCGGCCAGGTGGTCTGGCCTGGTGGACTCGATCAGGGTAATGGCCCGCGCCAGGGCGCGCCGGTCGCCGGCCCGCACCCGCGCGGCCAGATCCGATGCCGGCCGTTGCGCCGACTCTTGGCCTCCCGACTCCTGCGCCTTCGCCTTCGTCATGTCCCGCTTATCGGCCGATCCACCGCGCAAAGGCAAGCCCTAGAGATTGTCCTGCGCCGCCGCACCCGGGCCCAGGGGTTGGCCGTAGCTGAACTCGACGAAGTTGCCGTCCGGGTCCTTCAGGCCGCAGTAGTAGCCCACGGGGTAGGGCTCCTGGCGCGGCGCCCAGGCGAGACAGCCGTCTTGCTCCGCCCGCGCCGCGATGGCGTCCACCGCCGCCTTGCTCTCCAGGGCGAATCCGAAGTGGCTGAAGTCCCCCTCCGCCTGGTCGCGGCCCGGCCCGCCGGGCAACAGCACGATGATGAAGTCGCTCTCCCGCCCCGGCTCCGCCAGCCAGACCACACGGACTCCGCCGTCGTCGCGCTCGTGCACCGTCTTCATGCCGCAGTAGCCGCGGTAGAAGGCGATACAGGCCTCCAGGTCGCGCACATGCAGCGCCAGGTGGGTGAGCGCGGGGGTCGTCTTTGCGGTCATGGAGAGAGGCTAGCGCGGTCGTGGGATCGAGGCAAAGCCCCCTCACCCTCCCATTGCATGGGCCCCTCCCTCTCCCACGCCGGGGAGAGGGAAACCCAACTCCTACCGCTTCGATTGCCCTCTCCCCAGCGTGGGAGAGGGTTGCGCAGGCTTGGCGAGCCCTCGGGCGAGCCTAGCCGGAGCTGGGTGAGGGGGATTTTGTTATTCGGCCGCGGTCTCGGCGGGCTTCTCCCCGCCCTCCTTGTCTGAGCTTGCCGCTTGCTGGCGGGCCCACATCTGGGCGTAGACGCCCTGTTGGGCCAGCAGCGCGTCGTGCTGGCCGCGCTCGACGATGCGGCCCTGTTCGAGGACCAGGATCTCGTCGGCCTCCACCACGGTGGAGAGGCGGTGGGCGATGACCAGGGTGGTGCGGTTGCGGGAGACCTCTTTCAGGCTCGCCTGGATCTCCCGCTCGGTCTTGGTGTCGAGGGCGGAGGTCGCCTCGTCGAACAGCAGGATCTGGGGTCCTTTCAGGATGGTTCGGGCGATGGCGACGCGCTGCTTCTCGCCGCCGGAGAGCTTCAGGCCGCGCTCGCCCACGGTGGTGGCATAGCCGTCCGGCAGGCCCTCGACGAAGTCGTGGATCTGCGCCAGCCTGGCGGCTTCAACCATCTCGCCCTCGCTGGCGTCCGGGCGGCCGTAGGCGATGTTGTAGCCGACGGTGTCGTTGAACAGCACGGTGTCCTGGGGAACGATGCCGATGGACGCGCGCAGGCTGTCCTGGGTCACGTCGCGCAGGTCCTGCCCGTCGATCCGGACCGAGCCTTCCAGCACGTCGTAGAAGCGGAAGAGGATGCGCGAGACGGTGGACTTGCCGGCGCCCGAGGGCCCGACGATGGCCACGGTGTTCCCCGCCTTCACGGTGAAGCTGACGTCTTTGAGGATCGGCCGGCGCGGGTCGTAGCCGAAACTCACCCGGTCGAAGACCACCTCCCCGCCCTTCAGCGCCAGGGTCGGCGCGCCGGGCCGGTCCGTCACCTCGGCGTCGGACTTCAATAGCTTGAACATGGTCTCCAGGTCGATGAGCGACTGCTTGATCTCCCGGTAGACGGTGCCGAGGAAGTTCAACGGCATGGCGAGCTGCAGCAGATAGGCGTTCACCATGACGAAGTCGCCGACGGTCATGCTGCCGGCCACCACGCCCTGCGCCGCGAGGATCATCAAAAGGGTGATGGCGATGGCGATGATGATGGACTGGCCGACATTCAGCAGCGACAGGGAGGTGCGGCTTCTGATGGAGGCTTCCTCATAGCCCGCCAGCGCCACGTCGTAGCGCCGCGATTCGTGGTCCTCGTTGCCGAAGTACTTCACCGTCTCGAAGTTCAACAGGCTGTCGATGGCCTTGGTGTTGGCGTCGTTGTCGGCATCGTTCATCCGCTTGCGGATTTCGATGCGCCACTCCGTTACCTTGAAGGTGAAGATGACGAAGACGGTGATGGTGACCAGCGGGATGACGGCGAAACGCCAGTCGAAGAGCACCCAGAGGATGCCGCAGGCCAGCACGATTTCGATCAGCGTCGGGATCACCGAGAAGGCGGTGAAGAACAGCAGGAACTCGATGCCCTTGGTGCCGCGGTCGATGGCGCGGCTGAGGCCGCCGGTCTGACGCTCCAGATGGAAGCGCAGGGAGAGCGCGTGCATATGGCGGAAGGTGGCCAGCGCCACCCGCCGCACCGCGTTCTGCGCCACCCGGGCGAAGAGCGAATCCCGCAGCTCGCCGAAGGCCAGCGCCGCCACCCGCACCAGCCCATAGGCCAGCAACAGGCCCAGCGGCAGCACCAGGATCAGGTTGGCGCCGTCGGCGACGGTCAGCGCGTCGACCGCCTCGCGCAGCACCAGCGGCACGGTCACCGTGGCAATCTTGGCGCAGACCAGCAGCGCCAGCGCCGCCACCACGCGGGTCTTCAGGTCCGTCCGCCCCCGCGGCCAGAGATAGGGCAGCAGGTTGGTCAGCACCTTGAGCTGGCCGAGGCTTGCCTTCTGCCCCGGCTCTATGGTCGTTCCACGCATTGTCTCTCCTGCGCCGCAGGATATAGGGCGCAGGCCCGCTTGCCCAATGTTCTATCGGGCCGCCCGGAAGCAAAACACAGACCCCCCTCACCCTCCCATTGCATGGGCCCCTCCCTCTCCCACGCCGGGGAGAGGGAAACCAAAATGTGGCACAGAGAGAATCCCTCTCCCCTGGCGGGAGAGGGCTGCGCAGGCTTGGTGAGCCGAGAGGCGAACCTAGCCGGAGCTGGGTGAGGGGGAATGCGATCGCGGAGGTCGCGCTCGCTTCCGGGTGCAGAACCAAAGCCCCTCACCCTCCCGCTTCGCGGGCCCCTCCCTCTCCCACAAGGGGAGAGGGATCTTGGAACATGTCTTCGCTCTGCCGGTCAGAGGGGGCGTACCTCTCAGGCCGCTTTGCGGCGCTGCTTGACGATGCCAAGGATCTCGCTGGCGGCGTGGGGGATGTTGGAGCCCGGGCCGTAGATCGCCGAGACGCCGGACTTCATCAGGAAGTCGTAGTCCTGGGGCGGGATGACGCCGCCGCAGACCACGATGATGTCGTCGGCGCCCTGCTGCTTCAGCGCCTCGATGAGCTGCGGCACCAGGGTCTTGTGGCCGGCGGCCTGGCTGGAGACGCCGACGATGTGGACGTCGTTCTCGACGGCCTGGCGGGCGCCCTCTTCGGGCGTCTGGAACAGCGGGCCGACGTCGACGTCGAAGCCGATGTCGGCGAAGGCGGTGGCGATCACCTTGGCGCCGCGGTCGTGGCCGTCCTGGCCGAGCTTCACCACCAGCATGCGCGGGCGCCGCCCCTCCTCCGCCTCGAAAGCGGTCACCTCGGCCTGAATGCGCTGGAAGCCCTCGTCGCCCTCATAGGCCGAGCCGTAGACCCCGGTGACCGAGCGGATGACCGCGCGGTGGCGGGTATAGACCTTCTCCAGGGCATCGGAGATCTCCCCCACCGTGGCCCGGGCGCGGGTGGCCTTCACGGCGAGATCCAGCAGGTTGCCGCTGCCGTCCTGCGCCGCCGCCGTCAGCGCGTCCAGCGCCGCGCTGCAGGCCCCCGCATCGCGGCCGGCGCGGATGCCCTGCAGGCGCGTCACCTGCTGCTCGCGCACCGCGGTGTTGTCGATGTCGAGGATCTCGACATGCTCCGGGTCCTCGCTGACGTACTTGTTGACGCCGACGATGACCTCCTCGCCGCGGTCGATGCGCGCCTGGCGGCGGGCCGCCGCCTCCTCGATGCGCAGCTTGGGCATGCCGGACTCGACCGCCTTGGTCATGCCGCCCAGGGCTTCCACCTCGGCGATCAGCTTGCGCGCCTCGGCCACCAGGGAGGCCGTGAGGCTCTCCACGTAGTAGCTGCCGGCCAGGGGATCGGCCACCTTGGTGATGCCCGTCTCCTCCTGGAGGATGAGCTGGGTGTTGCGGGCGATGCGCGCGGAAAAGGGCGTCGGCAGGGCGACCGCCTCGTCGAGCGCATTGGTGTGCAGGGACTGGGTGCCGCCCAGCGCCGCCGCCAGGGCCTCCACCGCCGTGCGCACCACGTTGTTGTAGGGCGACTGCTCGGTGAGCGAGACGCCCGAGGTCTGACAGTGGGTGCGCAGCATCAGGGAGCGCGGGTCCTTGGGCTGGAAGTGCTTTTGCATCAGGTCGGCCCAGAGGAAGCGCGCGGCGCGCAGCTTGGCGATCTCCATGAAAAAGTTCATGCCGATGGCGAAGAAAAAGGAGAGGCGTGGCGCGAAGGCGTCCACGTCCAGGCCCTTGGAAAGGGCGGCGCGCACGTACTCGACGCCGTCGGCCAGGGTGAAGGCCAGCTCCTGCACGCAGGTGGCCCCCGCCTCCTGCATGTGATAGCCGGAGATCGAGATGGAGTTGAAGCGCGGCATCTCCCGCGAGGTGTAGCCGATGATGTCGGCGATGATCCGCATGGAGGGTGCCGGCGGATAGATGTAGGTGTTGCGGACCATGAACTCTTTCAGGATGTGGTTCTGGATGGTGCCGGAGAGTTTCTCCGGCCCGACGCCTTGTTCCTCGGCGGCGACGACGTAGCCGGCCAGCACCGGAAGCACCGCCCCGTTCATGGTCATGGAGACCGACATCTCGTCCAGCGGGATGCCGTCGAAGAGGATCTTCATGTCCTCCACGGAATCGATGGCCACCCCCGCCTTGCCGACGTCGCCGACGACCCGCGGATGGTCGGAATCGTAACCGCGGTGGGTGGCGAGGTCGAAGGCCACCGAGAGGCCCTTCTGCCCGCCGGCCAGGTTGGCGCGGTAGAAGGCGTTGGATTCCTCGGCGGTGGAGAAACCGGCGTATTGGCGGAGTGTCCAGGGCCGCCCGGCGTACATCGTTGCCCGCGGGCCGCGGGTGAAGGGCGCGAAGCCGGGCAGGGAGTTCACACCCTCCAGCCCCTCCAGGTCGGCGGCGGTGTAGAGCGGCTTGACCCTGATGCCTTCCGGCGTCTCCCAGGCAAGGCTCCCGGGATCGGCGCCCCGCAGCTCCTTGGCCGCCAGGGCCTGCCAGTCCTCAAGCGTTTTCTCGGCCCAATCGCTCATCGATCCACCCTCCGACCTGCGGCAGCCCACCCAACCCGGCCGCCGGCTTTCTCATGCCTTTTCGCAGGTGCAGTATAAGCGGACGAACGATTGGGGGGAAAGAGTGGACTGGAGTAGACAATCGGCTAGCCTAGAAGGCTATTTGCTTTCGCGGCTTGCGAAGACCGGATGTCCCGCCAATTGCTATCTGCATCCATTGGTTGACCAAGGAGCAAATACATACGAGCTTTGGGGTCAGTCCACAGACCGTGGTTGGTGCAAATGGCAACCAATTCGATGATGCGCGCTTTTTTCGAATGCCGCTGACATGGAGACCCGAGTGATCGAAACCAACGAAGCCATATCGGAAGAGTTTTCGGACGAGGAAGGCGAAAATGCGATTGCGTGGCAAGAACTCCCGTCAGATCGTGATTTCTTCGCATCACCGTATGACCCTCCAATCAAGTCATTGGTCCAGGAGATTCGTGAAGGTGAGCTGATCGTCCGACCGACGTTCCAGCGAAACCAAGTCTGGGATGCAACTCGCAAGAGTCGCTTTGTAGAGTCGATCCTGCTGAACATTCCAATTCCCACACTCTTCTTCGCCGATGATGAGGACAAGAAGGTTGTAGTAGACGGGCAGCAGAGGCTCCTCGCACTCAAAGAGTTTGTGGAGAACCGCTTCCCAATGAGAGGCCTAGAAGTACTCGCACCACTGAATGGCAAAAGGTTTGATGACCTTTCGGAACGCCAACAGCGGATCATTAACAATCGAACCCTGCGGTGTCTTGTAATCTCGGCCAAGAGCGATTCGGAAATTAGATTTCAGGTGTTTGAGCGCCTAAATCAAGGTGGGATGCCTCTTAATGCTCAAGAGGTTCGACATTGTGTTTATCGCGGCGAACTCAACGACCTCCTTCACGAGCTATCAAGGAACCAAACTTGGCTCCAGATTTACGGTCGCGATGATCGGCATCCAAGAATGGTAGATTGCGAACTCATTCTCAGGTTTTTCGCGATTCACGATGCATTACCCAACTATTCCCCACCTCTCAAAAAGATCCTCACAGACTACATGAGGGATCATCGCCACATTGATGATGTCGAAAAGGACCAGCTCCAAACTCGGTTCTTTAGAGCAGTTGAGGGAGTCAACGCTGTATTTGCAGATCATCCGTTCCGGCGGGTTAGACTCGTTAGCGGAAACCCAGAATATGACCGTAACCTCAATAGAGCGATCTTTGACATTCAGATGATCATGAGCGAGTTGGTGCCTCTCGAGTGGCTGACAGAAAACAGAGATCGGATCAGAGATTGTTTCCAGGCACTTTGCATTAACGACGATACATTTGCAGACAGCGTCAGCCGAGCAACTGCGGACAAGAAGAGGTTCGATTATCGGTTAAATGTTTGGGCCACATCATTAACTGAATTGGGTGCGCAAATAAGTGCGCCTCATTTGATCCCTGACCGACCCGAAGCATAAACAAGATGCGGAGTGCCGCATACTTGGACTTCACTGTCCGTCTAAGGGAAGCAATTCTGCTCATTCGTTACTCGATGGACTGCGACAGCGCAGACCTCGCGGCTGCATGTAGCAAGTCCGCCACTGTATTACTCACGGCCGCATTGGAGCGGTATGT
Organism: Pelagibius sp.; assembly: GCF_028289705.1. GTDB lineage: Bacteria > Pseudomonadota > Alphaproteobacteria > Kiloniellales > Kiloniellaceae > Pelagibius. The sequence continues at coordinate 24,850 of NZ_JANQOI010000033.1, read as the reverse complement.
CAACTCAGCTTTGGATAATCGTTGTGCCCATATCAACTCAAAGACCTGGGAGGAGTTACCGATGGGCGCCAAGGATTTCTTGACTATGCAGATTGCTAGAAGACTGCGATCTGTTGCAGGTGACTTGGCAAACCCAAATGATTTTTCGGAGAGAAAAGCCCAACGCCTCAAGCGGACCGTTGAAGAAGCAAAGACAGCCTACCAGGACCCATCTTCCTGGGAGCACTTTCCCGAATTCGGTATGTTCATGGAAGGAGCAGCAGCGCCGGAGAGATTGAATGCTCTCTTGAGGACTTTTCGCTCTGATGGGAAGACCCTCTTTGACAACCTTGATGGGAAGCCGCTCGACAAGGCGGCTCTGGGGAGAACTCTCACCAGTCTAATAGATACGCGTCACTCCGTTGCACACGCGCTATCGAGCGGCACGATACCAAGCGCCAATGACGTTGCAAATTGGGCTGTTGTTGCATTTGTGATTGCGAGAGGTATCGAAGACTACTTGAACCCAACTGCTTGGTGAACTCTCAAGGCACGTTCTTGCTGTAACTGTGTTCTCTCTTGAACTCATGCGGCCGAATCTTTGACCATACTTGATTGAGCTTCATTCAAGTGTTTGCTCCGATTTCAGACTATCCTGAACCATGTGTGGAAGATGGGTGCGGGCTCCCGTCCCACGCTCGAGCGTACTCCAAGCTAAGGGAAATCCACTCATGCCTGCTGACAGCCCCGCCATGGCCTGCATCATCCCGGCCCTGCGCTACCGCGACGCCGCGGCAGCGGTGGACTGGCTCTGCCAGGCCTTCGGTTTCGAGCGCCATCTCGTGGTGCCGGGCGAAGGCGGCAAAGTCGTCCACGCCCAACTGACCCTCGGCCCCGAGGCGGGCGCCAACGGCAGCGGCATGGTGATGCTGGATTCCGACAGCGGCGGCGACTACGACAGGCTGCTCCGCGACCCGCAGGCCGCCGGCGGGGTGACCCAGGCGCCCTATGTCGTGGTCGCCGACGTGGACGCCCACCACGACCGCGCGAAGGCGGCGGGGGCGGTCATCGTCATGGCGCCGGAAGACCAGGAGCACGGCGGGCGGCTCTATGCCTGCAAGGACCCGGAGGGCCACCTCTGGAACTTCGGTAGCTACGACCCCTGGGCGGACACGACTTAGCAGCCGGACTCACTTACTGTCGGCGGCCTAGCTCTCCTTCTTGTCTTCGCCCATGAGGGCCGAGACCGCGCCGTAGGTGGCGACGCAGTAGGGCACCAGGAAGGTCAGCAGGGTCTTGGCAAGGTCGAGGCCCTGGCCGGCGATGAGGCGGTCGCCCTGGTTGATGGCGACCAGCAGCGTGCCGACCACCAGTGCCACCCCCAGAGAGCGGCGCACCACAGCCGGCCGCAGCGCGGTGGCAATCCAACGGTTCATTCAGCCGCGTCCTTCGTCCATATCCCGAATCAGCGGCGCAGACTAGCGCCGCCGCCACCAACCGTCATGCTCGGGCTTGTCCCGAGCATCCATGGAGCGGCAGGACCGGGGCTTTGCGTCATGGAGCCGAGTGTTTGAGAAATGGACCCTCGGGACAAGCCCGAGGGTGACAATCAAGAGGGGCGGCCCCAGCAGAGTTGGACGAGCCCGCAACTTCTCGGCAACCGCAATTCAGCAAGACAGATCAAGCGGGGCTCGGGTAGGTCTGGGGTCAGGCAAACAAACGTGCACCTGAGGAGACCCCGTCCATGAGCCAGAGAGAGACCACGCGCCAGGCCTGGCTGGCCCGCTTCCTGCGGGTGACCGACCACGTCACCGCGCACCTGGACGAGGATCTGGACCTGGACAGCCTGGCCGCGGTCGCCTGCCTCTCGCCCTATCACTTCCACCGCTGCTGGCACGCCTTCACCGGCGAGACCGTCGCCCAGATGGTGACGCGCCTGCGCCTGCACCATGCCGCCGGCGCGCTAATCAAGGACGACGATCCGGTGGAGGCGGTCGCCCGCCAAGCCGGCTACGGCTCCGCCGCCGCTTTCAGCCGCGCCTTCTCCCGCGCCTTCGGGCGCAGCCCGGCCGCCTACCGCGCCGCCGGGCGCCTTGCCCCGCCGCTCACCCTCACCCCGAAAGACGAAGGAGACCCCGCCATGTACGACGTCCGCATCGAAAAGACCGAACCCCTCACCCTGGCGGCGATCCGCCACGTCGGCCCCTACATGGAGGTGGAACAGCCCTTCAACCGGGTCTTCGGCTGGGCCATGGGCGCCGGGGCGATGGGCCCGGACACCCGGGTCATCGGGGTCTACCACGACGACCCCTCGGAAGTGCCGGAGGCCGAGCTGCGCTCCGACGTCGGCATCTCCGTCTCCCCGGGCACGGCCACCGAAGACCCGGTGCACCTGATCGACGTACCAGGCGGCCGCCACGCGGTGCTGCGCTTCAAGGGCGCCTATGCCGAGCTGATGGGCGCCTATCAGTGGTTCTACGGCACCTGGCTGCCGCAGAGCGGCCACGAGCCGGGCGACGCCCCCTGCTACGAGGAATACCTGACCAATCCGCGCGAAGTGACCCCCGCGGACAACATCACCGACATCCACATTCCCCTGAAGGGTTAAAGTCGTTTGGGTTCTGCGGCACCGGCCCGCCCCCCCGGCCGGCCACCCAGCACCAGTATCCTATGGGTGGCCGGGAAGGGGAGTGGGCCGGAACCGATTCGACATCAGTCGAAAGTGCTTAGGCCCTGGCCCGCCAGTCCATGGTGAGGGCGAAGGCGACCAACAGCGCCGAGGCGGCCACCAGGCTTGGCAAGAGGAAGGACTGGCCGAATCCGTAGGCGTAGCCGGCGAAGCTGGGCCCGATCATCTGACCCAGGCCGAAGGCAGCGGTCATCAGCGCGATGGAGCGCCGCGGATCGCCGGTGGTGAGTGCCCGGGCGTAGACCAGACCGAGGGCGGTGATGCCCATGAAGGTGCCGCCCAAGAGCGCCGCGGCCAGCAGCACGGAAACCGCCCCGCTGCCGAGCACCGAGAGGGCGACGCCGATGCCTTCGGTGAGACAGGCCAGGGCAAAGCCCCGCGCCTTGCCGAGGCGCCCCGCCACCCAGGTCCAGAAAGCGACCGAGGGCACGGCGGCCAGCCCCACCGCCAGCCAGATGTAGGGCTCCAGCCAGGAAATCTCCGGCGTCAGGCGCACCAGGGTGGAGATGAAGGTGGCGGTGATCACATAGCCGAAGCCGAAGAGGCCGTAGGCGACGATGAGGGCGGCGAGGCGGCGGCGGTTGCGGCCGTCGCCCTCGGCGGCCGGCGGCTTGGCGGCGGCGGTTTCGGGTTCCGGCGGCACCAGCCAGAGGACCGCCAGCAGCGCCAGCAATGAGAGCCCGCCGGAGGCCAGCCAGAGCCCGCGCCAATCGGTACCGAGGGCGGCGAGCCAGGCCACCAGCACCGCGGAGACGGCGATCCCGCTGCCCACCCCGGCAAAATGGAGCGCGGAGAGACCGGGTCGGCCGGCGGCCGCCAGGCGGTCCAGCACCAAGGCAGAGGAGAAGACCAGCACGAAGGCGCTGGCGACACCGCCCAGGAATCGCAGCAGGAGGAACAGTGGCAGCGCGGCCTCGCCCGCCATGGCCGCGGTGGTCACCCCCGATGTGGCGAGCGCCGCCAGAAACCAGCGCCGCCGCCCGCCCGGCAGGCTGGCCTTGGCGGCGGCGAGCGCGCCCAGCAGGTAGCCGAGGAAGTTGGCCGAGGCGACGATGCCCGCCTGCGCCTGGCTGAGCCCCAGGCTCTCCACCATGAAGGGCAGGATCGGCGTATAGACGAAACGCCCGATCCCCATGGCCGCGGCCAGGGCGATGCAGCCGCCCAACGCGATGGCGGCAGCCCCGCCGCCCGCCGTCTCAACAGTTTTCGAATCGCCGATCACCGCGAAAGGCTAGCACGGCGCCGTCTGCCCAGGACCGCGAATCCCAACCGGCAGCGTCCCGGCTGGGGCTTGAGCGTCTGACACGAACGGCATCTTTTTGACTTCAATTCATTGACGACGAAACCCCTATTCAGGTCGTCACCCTCGGGCTTGTCCCGAGGGTCCATGGCTGCCTCAGATCCAAACCTCTCCCACAGAGGCTCCAGCGCACGGCACGATGGGCCCTCGGGACAAGCCCGAGGGTGACGCAAAGAGCTGTCTCTGGGCTTCTGCGCAGGCTTGGAGAGATCGCCGATCCAGCCTGGCCGGAGCCGGGTGGATGTCGGGCGGGAAGCTTTTGAGGGACAGCCCTTCATGCTGGGGCAGGCTGGCGCTGCCTTGCCGGCGGGATCAGGGTGGGGTGATTTCGCCCGCCACCTCGGGCTTGTCGGTGCCGTTGGGCATCAGGATCACGCCGCCGCCGGATTTCACGCCCGGCGCTCCGATCGCCTTGAAGGCATGGCTGTGGGTGACCAGGATCAACGGCGCCTCGGGCGGGCCCGCCTCGAGGCCGGCAAGATAGGCCTTCAGACCCTCTGTCATCGCCGCTTCGTCACCGATCCGCCAGTGGAAGTAGTTCAGCCCGGGCTCCTCGGTGACCGGCCCCAAACCCAGCAGCTCGGCGGTCTGCAGCGCGCGGCAGAACTGGCTGCTGACCACCCGGGCCTTGGCGATACCGGCCGCCCTGAAGCGGGCCGCCAGCTCGGCCGCCTGCTTGCGGCCCGGTGCGCCCACCTGGCGCTGGGTCTTGCAATTCCTGAGGTCGAAGTCGTCGGCGTCGCTGCCGCCGGCCTTCACGTGGCGCAGCAGGACGACGTAGCCGCCCTCCTTCAGCCGTGTCAGATCGAAATCGGCGGCATGCGCCGGAAGGCTGCCGCCCGCCACCAAAAGCACCAGACCCAGGAGGGCCAGGACCCATCTGCTGAAACCCGCTCGCATCTTTGCCCCCCTTATGTCGGCAGGTCGTCCACCCGCAACCGCCGTTCTAATCCCTGGCGCAACGAGAATCTAGAAGCGGATGCGGCGGAAGGCGACGGGGCCCTCGAAGCCCTTGAGCGCTGTCGTTTCGGACTGGCTGTCGAGCCTGTCGAGCAAAGGCGTGACCAGCGGGTCCTCGGCCACGGCCTCGGAGATCACCAGGTCGCCGCCCTCGCTCTTGCCCTGCAGGCGCGCGGCCATGTTCACCGTGGTGCCGAAGTAGTCGAGGCGGCCGTTCAGGGTGACGGCGATGCAGGGGCCTTCGTGAACGCCCAGCTTGATGGCGACCGGCACCTGCTCCCCCACGTTGAAGCCGGCCACCTCGTCCTGGATCGCCAGGGCCGCAGCCACGGCATCGGCCGGCGCGGCAAAGGCCGCCATCACCGCATCGCCGATGGTCTTCACCACCGCGCCCCTGTGGCGGCGCACGATGGCGCCGAGAAAGGCGAAGTGGTCGCGCACCAGGTGATAGGCGGCGGCATCGCCGATGCGCCCGTAGAGGTCGGTGGAGCGGCGCAGGTCGGTGAACAGCAGGGCGATGCGCGCGACCGCCACCTCGTCGCCGGGCCGCAGCACCTGGTCGGAGAAGAGATCGCGGAAGGCCTGCATGGCGGTCACCCGGTCGGCGGTCAGGGCATCGCGGAGCCAGCGCCGCTCCTCGACGATGAGGGTGCGGGGCTGTGGCGCGGCGTTGCGCAGAACGACCGTCCCCGGTGTGCCAACCACGCCCGGTTGCACGCTGTCGGCGTGCACCTCCATCGCCGGCAAGGCCGCGCCCTCGGCCAGCTCGACCTCGCACTCCGGCCCGGCCTCCAGCGTGCGCAGGGCATAGCGGCCCGGCGGCAGATCGCAGGCCTCGGTCACCTGCTCCCCGGGGCCGAGGCTGCGCTGCACCCAGATGTGGGGCGTCGACATCGGGCCGAAGAGGCAGTGCTCGCCCGAGCCCAGTTCGCGGACCGCCGGTGCCGGGGCGAAGCTCAGTTCCACGTTGCGCGAGAAATCGCGGCCGTAGTCGATGTTGCAGGTGTCGCAGTGCGCACCCTGGGGCAGGCCGTCGAGGGCCTCCACAGCGGCCTTGGGAATGCGGCAGCGCGGACAGAGCAGGTCCCAGCGCATGGTGAGCAACCCGGCGCGCGCAGCCTCGAGGCAAAGCTCGATCACCGCCTGTTCGTCCTCCTGCCAGGTCCGCGCCAGGGCCAGGGGGCGGAGGTGAACCAGGTCCGACTCCTGGGCGCTCAGCAGATGATCGGCGAGGCGCTCAGCCAGGCCATGTCCGTGAGGCCCGGCCTCGATGCGGGCTACCAGTTCGCCGACCCGCTCCGCCACTGCCGGTCCGGGCGCCGGTGCCTTGAAGCTGAAGGGCTGGACGCTGAGACCGCTGGCATAGCGGTCGGCATCGGCGGCCAGGCCGGAAAAGGTCTTGGCCGTCGACTCGAAGAAGCCGGCCTTCAGGATCACCCGGCCCAACAGGTTGGCGGGCGTGGCGGTCAGGGTGTAGTCGGCGCTGCAGCCCTCACCGCCGTTCTCTGGGTGTAGGACCAGGCGGGCCGTCAGGTTCTTCAAGGGTCCCTTGCGAAACTCCCGGCGGTGTTCGAACCACTGCCCCGCCACCCAGTTCACCGGGATCTCCCGCCAGGCGATGGTCATCGGGCCCTGCTTCATGGCGCCCTCGTAGAGCACCGTGCCGTCGGCCTGCAGGGTCTCGGTGACCTCGTAGCGGGGCAGGCCCGCGGCCTCGTTGAAGCGGACCGTGTCGGCGAGGAGGGGCCAGATCGCCGCCGGCGGATTGTTGAACTGCCAGTGAAAGGTGCGGCTCTCGGCCTGCGGCATGGTCTGGCCCCTGTTCGACCTTCGGCGAGGCGGCCCCGCCCGCGCCTACCAGCGCATGATGGGCACCACCGCGTCCGGCTGCTCCGCGGTGCCCGCAAAGAAGTCCGACAGGCGCTGCGGGTCGATGTCCCCGTTCTTGTCTACGGCCAATTCCTCGCCGTGGATGCCTCCGGCGACGAAGATCGCATCGATCCCCGCCGCCTTGGCCCCGGCCACGTCGGTGCGCAGGGAATCGCCGATGGCCGCGATGCGCGCCGGCTCGACACCATCGAGCAGCGCAAAGCAACTGCGATAGACCTCCGGATGGGGCTTGCCGTGCCAGCGCACCGCGCCGCCCCTTTGTTCGTAGTCCAGGGCGATGGCGCCGCCACAGATTTCCCGCACGCCGCCGCGAATGACCTCCAGATCCGGGTTGCTGCAGATCATCGGCAGCTTGAGGGCCAGGGCTTCGCCGAGAAAGTTCCGGTAGACCTCCACGGTATCGCGGCGGTCCAGGTTCCCAGTGGTGAGGATGAACTCAGCGTCCTCAAGGCTTTCGACGAAGTCGAAGTCGAGCCCCTCGCGCATGCCCTGATCCCGGTCCGGACCCAGGTGATAGCAGCGCCGGCCCAGGGCCCGGTACCAGGCATCGGGACGCGTGTTCAGGTGCTGCCAGGTGTCCTCCCCCGAGGTCAGCGTATGGTCCGGCAGGTCCACGGGAATGCCCAGTTCGGCGTTGCGTTCGGCGACCACCGTGGCACGGCGCGGCGCGTTGGAGAGAATGACCGAGCGCTTGCCCGCCGCCTTCAGCGCCTCCAGCGCCGTGACGGCCTCAGGGAAAGCGGCGATGCCGTCATGCATCACCCCCCAGAGGTCGACGATGAAGGCGTCGTAGCGGTCTGCCAGGGCCGAAAGGCCTGGGTGGAAAGCAGGGCTGGACATGGACACTCCGAGAAGGTGCAGGCGCACCGGCCCGAAAGGGCGCAAGCGCACCGGCGCTCTTCTGCCACAGCGGGTGCGGGGATGCAAAGGGGCGATCGCCTGCCGCAGTGGGTGATCGACAGGACCCTCGTTCCACTCTCGCGCGCAGCGTGCTATGAGACGCCGAGGCGGCACAAACGGCCGCGCGACAACCGATCAAGACGATTGGAGATCCGATGAAGCCGACCGCTCTTGCCAAGATCTCAGCCGTCCTCAGCCTTCTCGCGCTGACAGCCTGCGTCACCAATTCCGAATCGGACCACAGCCTGCCGACCGATCGCGGTGCGGTGATCCCCATCGATGCGCAGGCGGATGCGGGCGACGGACTGAAGAAGTGGGTCCGTCCGGTTCGGGTGTCCTTGGTCGGCGAGGTCAGCCCCCTCCACACTGCCATTGTCGACAACCGCGTCCAATGGCTGAGGACGATGACCGGTCACAACATCGGCCGCGATGATGGGGCCGGCGGCAACGTGGTACTCATCGTCGAGAGGGACCTACCCGAAACCGCGCTCTCAAAACACGCGGCCGTCCTGATGCCGCTCTATTCCGACACCAGCGCCATGCAGGCGGACCTCCGGGACGACGGCAGCGACGAACTCTGCGTCGCCAAGCGGGCTACCAGTCAGGCAAAGCCCTTCGAGCTTGCCTATGCCGCGGGTCTGGTCCCCGCCGATCTCTCCGCGGAAGAAGCAATGGCTTGCATCCACAGGCTGCTGGTCAGTTCCATGACCTGGAGCGCCACCAAGGGACAGCCTCTTGTCGAATCCGACGATCCGGAACCCGACCCAACGAAAAAGAAGATTGCCCGAGGACTTACCAACTTTCTTGAAGTGGTCTTCCTCCAGTCAACCTACGACCGCCGCGCAAAACCCGGCATGACGGCAGACGAGATGAAACCCATCCAAGACCGGGTCATGAACAAGGTTCTCAAGCGGTTGAAGTAGGGAGGCCCGAAGCAGCGGTTTTTTCCCAGGGGCACCCTTACGCCGCCGGACGGGCGAGGCGGGGTTCGCCGAAGAGGTAGCCCTGGGCACAGTCGATCCCCAGGTCCAGCACCTCGATCAGCGCGTCTTCGTCTTCGACCTTCTCGGCCACCATGCGCAGGCCCTGTTCGTTCAGGCGGACCAGCAGGCGTTCGGCCGCCTCCGGGTCCGCCAGCATCACCTCGGCCCGCACCTTGACGAAGCGGAAGCCGCGCAGGGCGAGCGAGGTGGCATCGATGTGCAGGTCGGTCACCCCGTCCAGCGAGAAGCGGCAGCCGAGGCTGGAGAGCCGGCGCAGGTAGACCTCCGCCCCCCGGTCCCAGGATTCGTAGTCGCTCTGCGGAAACTCGAAGATCAGGTTCTGGGTCAGCTCGCGGTTGCTGTCGAGGAAGTCGACGAAGTCGGCGAAGAAAACGTCGTCGCCCAAAGTGTGGCTGGAAATGTTGCAGAAGAAGTCCAGCTCTTCGTTGCGGCGCTGGATCTTGCGGATCAACTGGATACAGCGGATCAGCAGCATGTTGTCGATGGCGGTCACCAGCCCCTCGCGTTCGGCGAGGTTGATGTACTGTTCCGGCAGGATCATGAAGCCGTCGCTGGTGCGCAGGCGCGAGAAGCACTCGTAGTAGCGCCGCTTGCGTTGCGGCAGCAGCACGATGGGCTGCAGCACCAGGTCGATGCGGTCGTCGCGCAGCGCCTGGCGCGCCACCTCCAGCCCCGCCGAATCGTCCAGGCCGAGCGCGACGGGCGGGAGGACTCCCGGCTGCCGGTTGGCGTTGGCCGGCGGTGCGGCCTTCGCCTCGCCCGCGGGGGCGGAGGCGGCCGCCGCGGGGAGCGGACCCAGGGGGTGGCGCTTGGCCGCCGCAGCCGCGGCCGCGGCGGTGACCGGCCTGGCACCGCTGGGGGCCGTTGCGGCTGCGCTTTCCGGCATCCCGTCCAGTCCAGCCTTGGGCGCCCTGGAGGAGCGGGCGAGCCGGGTGATCAGCGATTGCAGCACCTTCACCTCGGCGATGACCTCGTCCACCGACTTGCCGGACTTGCTCACTCCGCCCGCCGATTCCAGGGCCTCGCGCAGCAACGCCAGTTCGCGCCGCGTCCAGCTCAGCTCGTCGAGGGCTTCACCCTGCGCAATGCGCAGGGACAGGAGCTTGCGGGCCAGAAAGGTCTCGCGGCCCAGGCGGGCGTAGATCTCGTGCAGAAGGCCGCCCCCCAGCAGCACCGCGACCGCCAGGGCCAGGGCCGTCCGCTGGTCGATGATCGCGTGCCACTGCGGCGCGTAGATCAACACCGCCGCCGCCGCCGCGCCATAACAGAGGAAGATCGCGAGGTGCTTAAGCATGTTCAAGCAGGCTTGCCGGTCAGGCCCGGCCAAGCCTCGCGCAAAACTGGGGAATCGGCCCGATTCATGGCCTCACTTTGCCCCGCCAGTCTTGAAAGACGGTTAAAGATGGTTAATGGAACGTTAACCCCGCGGTTGAAGCATTTCCACGGCTTCGGGAATCGGAGAGACTGCAGGCCCACCCCAAAAGGAGAGCCCAGACGATGGCCGTCACCATCTATCACAACCCGCGCTGCAGCAAATCGCGCCAGACCCTGTCGCTGCTGCGCAAACAGGGCCACGACCCTAAGGTCGTCGAGTACCTGAAGGACACGCCGGATGCCGCGACCCTCGACCGTCTGCTGAACAAGCTGAAGATGGAACCGCGCGAGCTGATGCGCCGCAAGGAAGCGCCCTACAAGGAGCTCAATCTGGGGTCCGGCGAGCTCAGCCGCGAGGCGCTGATCGCCGCCATGGTCGAGCATCCCATCCTGATCGAGCGGCCCATCGTCACCAATGGCGCCAAGGTCGCCCTCGGCCGCCCGCCGGAAGCGGTGCTGGAGATTCTCTAGAAAGTCGCTTCGCGACAACTCGGTTCCAGGCCGCTCCCCCGCTATCCGCTGTAGCGGTGATCGGCGCCGATGGCAGCGGTGATGTTCTCGAAGCCGTCCTCGCGCAGCAGCCGTGCCAGCTCGCGCTTGATGCGGGCGACCAGGTTCGGTCCCTGATAGATCAGGGCGGTGTAGAGCTGCACCAGAGAGGCGCCGGCGCGGATCTTGCGGTAGGCATCGCCCCCCGAGGCCACCCCGCCGACACCGATCAACGGCAGCCTGCCTTCGGTCAGGCTGTAGAGTTCCGACAGCACCGCCGTGGAGGGGCCGAACAGCGGCTGCCCCGAGAGGCCGCCGGCCTCGCCGCGGGCGTCTCCTCTCAGACCATCCGGCCTTTGCACCGTGGTGTTGGTGGCGACGATGCCGGCGACCCCCTGGGCCAGACAGACTTCGGCAATGTCGCGCTTGTCCGCGTCGGTCAGGTCCGGCGCGATTTTCAGCAGCAGCGGCGGGGCCGGTGACGGCAGGGCCGACGTCACCTGACCCAGCAGGTCCTCCAGCTCGCCACGGCCCTGAAGCGCGCGCAGCCCCGGCGTGTTGGGCGAGGAGACGTTGACCACCAGATAGTCGGCGAAGGGGGCGAGGGCGGCGGCGCCCTCCGCGTAGTCGGCGCCGGCGCTGGCGCTGTCCTTGTTCTTACCGAGGTTGACCCCCACGAGGCCGCCGCCCGGGCGGTTGCGAAAGGCCTGAAGCCGCGCGCGGGCCTGGACCAGGCCGCCGCTGTTGAAGCCGAGGCGGTTGATCACCGCACCGTCTTCGGGCAGGCGGAAAATGCGCGGCCGGGGATTGCCCGGCTGCGGCCGGGGCGTGATGCTGCCCACCTCGACGAAGCCGAAGCCGAGCCCCAGCATCGGCGCCATGACCGCGGCGTCCTTGTCGAAGCCGGCGGAGAGGCCAAGGGGATTGGCGAAGTCGCGGCCCCAAAGCCGCTGGGCGAGCAGCGGGTCGTCACCCTCGCGCGGGCGCGGCGCGAGCCCGGCCCCCAGCGCCCGCAGGGTCAGGCCGTGGGCGGTTTCCGGATCGAGCCGTCTCAGCGCCGGGCCGATCAGGCGGTCGAAGACAAAGGCGGCAGCCATCGGGTCTTTCCCGCTTCACCCGTCCAAGGACGGAAAGCGATGGCGTCCGTCCGGGCCCAGCGGCAGGTCGTCCACCCTGCGCACCGCCGCGACCGGCAGCGGCCCATAGAGGTGCGGAAACAACTGGCCGCCGCGCGAAGGCTCCCACTTCAAAGCCGTCCCCAGCGCATCGCTGTCCACCGTCAGCAGGACCAGGCCGTCCTGCCCGGCGCGGTGCCGAGCCGCGGACTCCGCCACCTGCCGGGCATCGGAGAAGTGGATGAAGCCGTCCGCCCTGTCCTGGGAGGACCCGCCGTAGTGGCCGCTCGCGCGGGCCGACTCCCATTCGTCCTTGCGACAGATATGAAAGATCATGTCTGCATTCATTCGCGCCACGTTAGAGCATGCACCGTGGCTTTGAAACCATCTGCAAGGCGCCCTGAATTGCCCGGCAAGCGATTGTCCCGGCCACACTCTTCAGGCCAACCCGACTCGTGTCTGGAGATACACGAGCGTGGGCGGAGGATTGCAGCCAAAAATGGCGAAGGCTTTTCGAATTGACTACCTTTGAGACTATGTTCTTGGTGCATTAGTTCTCCGTTTATAAGACAATGTTCCCATGCTTGAACACCAAAGTGTTTGGCGGGCGATCGACCGCCTTGCTGCGCGATACGGGCTCTCCCCTTCGGGACTCGCCCGGCAGGCAGGTTTGGATCCGACGACCTTCAACAAGAGCAAGCGCATCACCAAGGAAGGCAAGCAGCGCTGGCCGAGCACCGAGTCTCTGGCGAAGGTGCTCACGGCCACCGGCGCCTCCCTCGGCGAGTTCGTCAGCCTGGTCGAAGACCAGCAGAGCCCCGTCGGCATACGCCAGCTCCCGAAGTTGCGTCTGGCCCAGGCCGCTCAGCCCGGCTACTTCGATTCCCAGGGCCGGCCGTTGCGGGCGCACTGGGAGGAAACCCCCTTTCCCGACGTTTCCGACCCCCATGCCTTTGCCCTGGAAATCAGCGGCGAGGGCTTGCAGCCGGTATTCCGCCACGGCGATGTCGTGGTGGTCTGCCCGAGTGTCGATGTGACGCCCGGCGACCGGGTTCTGGTGCGCACGCAGCAGGGCGAGATGCTGATCTCCGAACTGCAGGCCATAAACCCGCAGGAGCTCTGGGTGAAATCGCTGGGCCGCGAACAGGCGGCCCGCAACCTGCCGGCCAATCAGGTGCAATGGGTCTCGCGCATTTCCTGGGCCGGCCACTAGAGGGTTGCATGTATTGACGGCACCAGCCCGCACCCCCGCCCGGCCACCCATAGGATACTGGCGCTGGGTGGCCGGGCGGGGGTGTGGGCTGGAACCGATTCGACGTAAGTCGAAAACTCTATAGCCCCCCGCAGCGGGGCGTCCGCATCGCCATCGCTTCTGAACGCCCTCTCTCCGGGCCGCGCAAGATCGGCCAAGACGCCGGCCTGCGCGCCGTGCTTTCCCTTGCCCTGGCGAGCCGATAGGCTGCGCCGGGACGTAACCGAAAGAGGTCCGTCTTCTCGGGGCCGGCCCGAAACGTAGAGCGAGCGGACAGCAAGAGGGAAGAGCAGCGCATGACGACGCCCGCGATGGACATGCCGAGAGCCGTGCATTTCCTGGATGGCGAATGGATCGAAGGCAATCCGCCGATCATGGGGCCGATGACCCATGCCGCCTGGATGGCCTCGGTGGTCTTCGACGGCGCGCGTGCGTTCGAAGGCGTGACCCCCGATCTCGACCTGCACTGCGAGCGCCTGGTCCATTCGGCGGAGACCTTCGGCCTGGGCGTCGTGCACTCCGCCGGCGAGATGCTGGAACTCGCCCAGGACGGGCTCAAGCACTTCGACAAGGACGCGGCGCTCTACCTCAGACCCATGCTCTTCGCCGAGCGCGGTTTCGTCGACTGCGACCCGGAGAGCACGCGCTTCTGCTTTACCATCTATGAGGCGCCGCTGCCGCCGGGCGACGGCTTTTCGGTCTGCCTCTCGAGCTTCCGCCGGCCGATGCAGTCCATGGCGCCGACCGACGCCAAGGCCTCCTGCCTCTACCCCAACTCCGCCCGCGCCCTGCGGGAAGCCTCCAAACGCGGCTTCGAAAACGCGGTGGTTCTGGATGCCCTGGGCAACGTCGCCGAACTGGCCACCGCCAACATCTGGATCGCCAAGGACGGCGCCGCCATCACCCCGGTGCCCAACGGCACCTTCCTCAACGGCATCACCAAACAGCGGGTCCAGATGCTGCTGGAACAGCGGGGGATCCCGGTCCACGAGAAGCAGGTGACCTGGCAGGAGGTGACGGAGGCCGACGAGGTCTTCTCCACCGGCAACTACGGCAAGGTGATCCCCATCACCCAGGTCGAGGACCGCGCCCTGCAGCCCGGCCCCATCTGCACCACCGCCCGCGAAGCCTACTGGACCTGGGCCCACGGGGGGTGAACCACGAGCGGTAGCGTGGGCGGGAGACGTTCGTCGTGCTCCCACTTTTCACAATTGTCCAGATCTGCCGCTCCGCCCAGCCAAAACCCAACCACAAGCAAGTACCCGTTGGTGAAGGACCTCCTGCCGCCTTCGCCGGACATGGCCTGAATACCGTCGTTGGCATCGCTGCCTTGGTCGCCGGAGTCCGGTCGCAAACCTCCGAAACAACCGCATGCTTGCTCCAACCGAGCTTCAGTTTGCTCTATACGTGTCGACACCGAACACGAGTGTGCTGCTTTCGCAGCGATACACAACGGGATAGCCGCTACAACAACTCAAGCTTCATCTCCTGAAACACCCGCTTCAGGTTGATCCCGTAGGTGAGATCTTCCAAACCGGTGGCACGGCCGATGTCCGTGGGCCATCCACCCCAGAGCAAGCCGAGCGCCTCATTGTTATGCGCTGCTTCGTCCACAAGGATGCCGGAGCCTGAGTCTCCAGGAGCGCTAAACGGGCCTGCTTCCCGCGGCGCTATCAGAAAGTCTGTATAGACGTTGGCCGGCTCGTAGCCGAGAAACCGATCAATGGCTTCGTTTGCGTTTGGGATACCAAATCCGAATGCGACAACAGTCCCATGTGTAAGCCCGGTGGTCCGGCCCACTTTCTTCACTCGGGTTCCGATCACGTCCATCGTGTCCAGGTCTACTTCGTAAATGCCGGCGACCTGGCCAACACGTGGAACGTCGTTTCTCAAGAGTGGTGCGATGTGGTTTTCGGCGGCGACGAACGCAGCGTCCGTGCGGACATAAGCGAATTTCTCGTTCACGCCTTCAATCCACCGTTCATCCGGATAATGCTCGCGCACTGAGCGCGTCACGCCGACGCGAATCGCCTGTTGCTGGGCACCCGGGATGTACATCGACCGACTAGCCGTCCCGCCAACGTGCTGATTGGTGAGAAAGCCGCTGATGCTCGTTTCGGGCAAAGTGGAGCGAACCGCGAAGCCTATGGTCCCGAAGTAAGACCCCAGCCCCTCGTCCGTCAGTTCAGCCCCGCCAACCTGTGCGCCCGGCGGCAGGTGATCAAGCTGTCCGTCGAGCCACTGGAGCGTCCTTACCAGTTGCTGATTGTCAGGTGAGAGCGGTGGCTCCTCTTTCGGCTCATCGGGAACAGTTGTCACCACGACATCCGTTGGCGCTTCGAGAGTTCCATCGGCGGAGGTCAGTATCTCAGGGACCCGCTGTTTGTTTGCGATCAGGTCAAGACTGATCTTATGCGGCATGTAGGCGATGATGCAGGGATCACCCGTTGGCTCACCTGAAGGCGTGAAGTTCTTGCGCCCGAGCGCGGTTCCCTGATTTCCAACGATAGCATTCAACAGCGTGCGATTGTCAGCACGAACCTGAGCGAGTTGGCGCAGTGTGGTTGCTTGTTTTGCCATGATGAGTCTTTCCCTTTTGATCGGCCTAGTTTCGAAAGTTCGGCCGCGGAGCGGGATCAAAGCGAAAGCCACGCGGATCCGCGATTTGCTCATTGTGGGGTAACTCTCGGCGCAGGAATGTGAAGGTGCTCACACACGGCTGGATTGTCGGAACTTTGGCTCGATGACGCCACACTGAGGGCTTGGAAGATTGCTGAAAATGTCGGCTGAACACCGCGGACTCTGTCGCAGCGTCAGTAGCGCTGGCTGTCCTTATGGGCGAAAGACCATGTGCCGTCGAGTCAGAGCACGGCCTGGGTGTCGTCGTTGGGATAGCTACCTTTTTCGTCGAGGGTCCGGTCAGCGACCCCCAGGATAGCCCCGTCACTCTCGGTGCGGTTCACGAGCTGGAAGGCGAACCCGTTGGCTGGAGAGCCGGCGCACATTCCCGGTGACCGCGAGAGCTCTTCGCTTTCCGTCACCAGAATTGCCGTGCCTTCCAGAACATAAATGAACTCGTCCTGTTTGCTGTGCCGACATAGCAGGGTGAACTCGCCACCGGCCATTAGCCGGGTCGGTTGGCTCCGAAGTTCCTCAAGCCGAAAGCGCCGCCGAATTGCCGCCTCTCAACTCCTTGCCATACGCTGAAGAAGGTTCGGTATCGTTGGACGGCTGGCCACGCGGGGCCACCGCCGCCGCCACGGCAAGCGGTGTCCCACTAGCGCCTGTTCAAGGTCCGTGCAAGGGCACCATGGGCCCTCGGGACGAGCCCGAGGGTGACCGTTGCGAGATGAACGGGCAGGCGGCCCTAAGCGCCGCCGGCCACCTGCTTGAAGCGCTCGGCAAGGGTGGCCATGGCTTCGACGTAGGGCCCGGGGCCGTGGCTGATGCGCGCGACGCCGAGGGAGGCCAGCTCCGCCGCCGGGGGCACGCCCTTGCGCATCATGATGTTGACCGGCAGCGCCACCGCCTCGCAGAGACCGCCAATCAACTCCGGGTCGCTCAGTCCCGGCAAGAAGAAGCCGCTGGCCCCGGCCTCGGCGTAGGCCCCCGCGCGGTCTCGGGCTTCCGCGATGAGGGCGCCGTGCCTGCTGCCGTCCTTTTCCTTGAGGAAGAGATCGGTGCGCGCGTTGAGGAAGAAAGGCACCCCGGCCGTCTCCGCCGCCTGGCGGATCGCCGCGATCCGCTTGGCCTGAAACTCTGTGGCGTGCAGCCCGCTGCCGCCGACGACCTGATCCTCGAAGTTGATGCCGACGGCGCCGGCGGCGATCACCTGCGCGACGTTCGCCGCCGCCTCGTCCGGTGCCTCGGCATAGGCGCCCTCGAAGTCCAGGGTCACCGGCAGGTCGACGCTGGCAACAATCCTTTCCAGAACCCGCAGCACCAGATCCAGCGGGATCTTCTGGCCGTCCCCATAACCCTGGGCGCCGGCCACCGACCAACTGCCCGTGGCGATGGCCTTGGCGCCGGCCTCGGCGACAGCCTGGGCGCTGCCCGCGTCCCAGATGTTGTAGAGCAGCACGGGGGTTCCCGGCACGTGCAGGGTGGCGAAGGCGCGGGCCTTCTCGGCCTGGCTCATGGTCACTCCTTCCATCGAAAGCGATCATGCCCATGAGCTATCACCTCGCGTCCACCAGCGCGAGCGATCACGCATGGCCGCGTCCGAAAACGGCGATTCGGATTCGAAAGGACACAGCCAGGCATGCCCCCTCACCCTCCCGCTCGCGCGGGCCCCTCCCTCTCCCGCGAGGGGAGAGGGTCTGATTTGGTTCCCTCTCCCCTCGCGGGAGAGGGTTGCGCAGGCTTGGTGAGATCGCAGATCGAGCCTAGCCGAAGCTGGGTGAGGGGGAAGCTGTTTCCCGGTTGCCCTTCAGCTCGCGGCGCTCGCTCTTGTGGTACGGCGGCCGGTTTCCTGCTGGCGGCGGACGAGACGGGCGTAGAGCCCGCCGCGGGCCATGAGTGCCTCGTGGGCGCCGGCCTCAACCACACGCCCTTCGTCCAGCGCGACGATGCGGTCGGCCTTGCGGACGGTGGAGAGGCGGTGGGCGATGACCACCGTCGTGCGCCCCTGCTGCAGGCGGTCGAGGGCGCCGCGCACGAGTTCTTCGTTCACGGCATCCAGATGAGACGTCGCCTCGTCGAGGATCAGCAGGGGAGCGTCCTTCAGGAAGGCGCGGGCGATGGCGACGCGCTGACGCTGGCCGCCGGAGAGGCTGGCCCCGCGCTCGCCCACCGGGGTCGCCAGGCCCTCGGGCAGGGACTCGACCAGATCGCCCAAGGCGGCATGGGCGATGGCCGCCTTCAGGTCTTCGGCACTGGCGTCCGGCCGCGCGACGCGGATGTTGGCTTCCAGCGTATCGTTGAAGAGATAGGTGTCCTGGGCCACCAGGGCGACGCGCTCGCGCAACTGGTCGAGGCGATAGGCGCGGAGGTCCTGGCCGTCCAGCCGGATGGCGCCGGACTCCGGGTCCCAGAAGCGCAGCAGCAGTTGCGCCGTGGTGGTCTTGCCGGCGCCGGAGGGGCCGACCAGGGCAACGGTCTCCCCGGGCCTGGCCTCGAAGGAGATGTCGGCGAGGGCCGGCTTCTCGGTGCCGGGATAGCGGAAGGCGACCTGCTCCAGCGACAGGGCGACACCGGCCGCGCGGGCCGCCGGCTCCGCCACCCCCGGGCCGTCCTCCACCACCGGCCGTTCGCGTTCCACCGCGTGGATGCGCCGCGTCGCCCCCAGGGTGTCGGCAAGCTGCCGGCCGACCTGGGCGATCTCCGAGACCGGCAGGAAGGCCGCCAGGGCCAGCAGGGTCAGCAGCGGCAGCAGGCCCGGGTCGAGGGTACCCGCCGAAGCCCGCAGCGCGCCCACGGTCACGACCGCGAGGCCGCCCAGGCCGGTCAGCACCTCCAGCAGGGAGTTCTGCGCCGTCAGTTCGCGGAAAAACGGCATGCGCAGGCGGACATGCCGCTCGGTCAGGCGGTCGAGCGCTTCGGCGCGGGGCTGTTCCTGCCGGTTGGCCACCACCTCGCCCAGGCCCTGGACGGAATCCACGGCGTGGGCGGCCAGTTCGCCCGCCGCCTCCCGCGCCTGGGAGCCGAGGCGGTCGACCCGGCGGCGCATCAGCCAGGGGCTGAGCCCCACCGCGAGCAGGAAGGGCAACAGCGCCACCGCCAGCCAGGGGTCGGCCCAGGCCAGGGTCCCCAGAACCAGGGCCGGGACCAGCACCGCCACGAAAGCCGGCGCCACGGTGTGGGCGAAGAAGTACTCCACCAGCTCCACGTCCTGGGTGGCGATGCCCATGAGGTCGCCGGTGCGCCGGCGCACCAGATAGGCCGGCGCCAGCCTGTCGAGCTTGTCGAACAGCGCCATGCGCATCTGCGCCAGCAGACGGAAGGCGACGTCGTGGGCCAGCCAGGATTCGGCCCAGTGGAGCAGCCCCGCCAGCGGCGCGGTGATCAGGAGCCAGGGCAGCAGCGGCGTGAAGTCGCGGCCTTCCTTCAGCGCCAGCACGATGAGCGCGCTGATCACCCCGACGCCGATGAAGGCGAGGACGCGCAGAACCCCGAGGACGAAGGTGAGCGTCATCTTGCCCTTCCAGGGCGCGATCATGGCGAAGAGGATTGCCACCAGACGGCCCCAGCCGAGCCCTTCGGCGGCGACGATGCCCTCGGTCGGGGCGGTCAGCGCCTGCTGGGCGCCTGACGCCGTTTCGGCCGGGCGCCGCGCCGGGGTTTCGTCGAGCGCGTCGTCATCGGCGGCGGCGCCGGCGTCGTGCACCTGCTCGGCCATCAGCGCCGCGTAGACCCCGCCCCGGGCCATCAGCGCGGCGTGGTTGCCTTCCTCCACCACCCGGCCCTCGTCGATCACCAGGATGCGCTCGCAGTCGATGACGCTGGACAGGCGGTGGGCCAGGACCAGTGTGGTACGCTCGCGCATCAGCCGGTCCAGGGCGCTCTGAATGGCCGCCTCGTTTTCCGAATCCACCGCCGAGAGCGCCTCGTCGAGGATCAGGATCGGCGCGTCGCGCAGCACGGCGCGGGCGATGGCCACCCGCTGGCGCTGGCCGCCGGAAAGCTTGATGCCCTTCTCGCCGATGGGGGTGTCGTAACCCTGCGGCAGGGCCGCGATGAAGTCGTGGATGTTGGCCGCCCGGGCCGCGGCCTCGACCTCCTCCTGGTCGGCCTCGGGCCGGCCCAGGCGGATGTTCTCGCCGATACTGCCGTGAAACAGGAAAGCGTCCTGATGCACCACGGCGATGCGCGAGCGAATGGCGTCGAAGGGCAGGCCGCGGAGATCCTCGCCGCCGATCCGCACGGTCCCTGCGTCAGGGTCGTAGAAGCGCAGCAGCAGGCGCACGAGGGAGGACTTGCCGACGCCCGAGGGGCCGACCACGCCGACCCGCTCGCCCGGCTTCACCTCGAAATTCAGGCCGCGGTGGACCGTCCGCCTGGAGCCCGGATAGGCGAAGGAGACGTCTTCGAACGATAGACCGGGGGCGAGGCTCTCGACCGCCCGCGTCGGCGCGTCGGCCACCGGCGGACGGGCATCGAACAGCCGGTAGAGGCCCTGGGCCGCCGAGAGCCCGACCATGCCCTGATGGAGCACGCTGCGCAGGTCGCGCATGGGCCGGAAGATCTCCACCCCCATCATCAGGACCATCAACAGGGCCGCGAGCTCCATCTGGCCGGCCTCGACGCGGTAGGCACCGAGCGCCAGCGCCGCGGCCGCGCCGACCGCGATGGCCATGTCGGTGATGCCGCGCGAGGCGGTGTTGGTGCCGAGCACCCACATGGTGGTGCGGAAGAGGTGTTCGGCCTTCTCCGCCAGCACCGCGGCGCGCTCGCGCGAGCGGCCGAAGGCCTTCAGGGTCGCCAGCCCCTGGATCGAGTCCAGCAGCTCGGCGGCAAAGTCGCCATAGGCGCCCTGGCGGTCCTTGGCGTTACGCCAGTCGCGCTTCTGCCAGGCCGCCGGGGCGAAGAGGGCGATCAGCGCGAAGGTCAGCAGGACGGCGGCCACCGGCAGGTCGAGAAAGGCGACGAAGGCGAAGATGAGGACCGGTGTCAGCAACGAGACCAGGAGCTGCGGCAGGTACTGGCCGAAATAGGTCTCGAGCTGTTCGACCCCGTCGACCAGGGTGAGGGTCACGTCGCCGGAGCGCTGCACTCCGGCATAGGCGGGCCCCAGCGCGCAGAGCTTTTCGAACAGCGCCCGGCGCAGGCGCTTCTGCACCATGGCGGCCGTCTCGTGGGCGACCATGGCGCGCCACTGCTCGAACCAGCCGCGCAGGACCATCACCGCCGCCACGATGGCAACTGGCAGAACCAGGTCGCTGGCGCCCGCCCCGGCGAAGACCTGGGCGATCAGCCAGCCGAGCAGGGCCAGACGCGCCACCCCCAGCGCCACCGCCACCAGGCCGATGGCGACCGCGTAGGCGATGCGGCCGCGCACCCCCTTGGTGAAGGCCCAAAGACGCGGTTCGAAATGCATGCCGTCAAATCCTATGAAACACCCGGGAGTCCCTTGCTGACCGGCACTCTATCCCCGAACATTATCGTTCGTCTCTAGACGATTTCGAAGAATCGCTGTAGAAAGTTGTACAATGAACTCATATCAAGGCTCCGGGATACTCACGGCATGATCGACGATTGGGACAATCTCCGCGTCTTTCTGGCGCTGGCCGAGGAAGGCAGCCTGACGGCGGCGGCCAAACGCCTGGGGGTCAGCCACCCCACCGTCGCCCGGCGCATCAAGGCGCTGGAGGACTCGGTCGGCGCCAAGCTGTTCGACCGCCTGCCGGACCGCTTCCAGCCCACCGAAACCGCCCTGGAACTGCTGCACGACGCCCAGGAGATGGAGCGCGCCTCCCAGTCCTTCGCCCGCCGCACCGCCGGGCTCTCGGGGTCCCATCTCGGGACCGTGCGGATTTCGGTCGACGAGACCATGGCGGATTTCCTCGCCCGCCATCTGCAGAGCCTGCGCGAAAACCATCAATGCATCGAGTTCGAGGTCGCGGTCGCCCACACCTCGGCGAACCTCTCCAAGCGCGAGGCCGATCTCCTGATCCGCTTCCGCGTGCCCGATCTGTCCAGCATCGTCGGCCGCAAGCTCGCCACCTTCGCCCATGCGGTCTACGGCACGCCCGCCTTCGCCCGGCAGTTGGACGGCAGCGACGAAGCCCTGCGCGCGCTGCCCTGGGTCGGCTTCGACAGCGAGCACATCTACATGCCGGGCCAGGCCTGGCAGGCCGAGTTCCTGGGCGAGCGGCGGCCGGCGGTGCGCACCAACAACGGCATCTTCCTGGCCAACGCGATCCGCGACGGCAACGGCATCGGCATCCTGCCCTGCTTCCTGGGCGATGCCGATCCGGAACTGACGCGGCTCACCCCGATCCTGGAGGAGGCGCGGGTCGACCACTGGCTGCTGGTCCACGCCGACCTGCGCAACGTGCCGCGCATCCGCATCGTCATGGACGCCCTCGCCCGCCTCTACGCCAGCCACCGCCGAGAGATCGAGGGGGAGGTCGGTGAGAGCGAAGAGACTGCGCGCCCCGCTGCGTCCTATGCGTTCAGCCCCGCCGAGAGACCGGCGTTGTAGCGGATCTCGGCTTGACGGAACACGGCGCGTGTTTTGTCCATATCCCAGGGTTGCTCGACCAGGGCCTCATGGTCCCATTGACTGCGCGGTTCCGGCGGATCGAAGAAATCGCCGCCATAGACGTGAAGCGCGCTGGTCAGCTTGGTGATCGGGTTCGAAACCGAGTGAATGATGTCGCGGCCCAGGGTCGCGACCTCTCCGGGGCCCATCGACTCGGCACCGGCGGCTTCGATGCCGGGGCCCGTTCCCCCATCGCTGCCGTCCTTGATGCGGCGCCAAAAGAGATTGTCCTCACGGCCCGCATATATGCCGATCACGGCGCACATATTGTGATTGTGGGGAAACAGGGTCATGCAGGGTGCCCAGACGAAGTTGATCACCGTCAGGTCGGCGGCCTGATGCAACGGATAGACACCGGCCTTCGTCGGCTCCCCCAGCTCGGCGACGATGCCCGAGGGATCGGCCACCGCTTCCAGCATGAGTTCGCGGACTGCCTTCTGCCCCTCGCCGACGGCCGCCTTGCAATCCTCGATAAACCGATCCTTCTGAAACATCGAACGGTCCTCCTCGATAGGCCGGCAGGGCGGGCAGGACGCCTGGGCATGCGCCATCAACCATAGCGCTACGCCGGAGACCGCTCCACCGTTCTCTGCAAGGCCTCAAATGGCCGGGCGGCTCTTGGCCCTGGTCTTTCCGTTCAGGGTCGAACCGGGAGGTTCGCCGGAGGCCTTCCGCCTATTACCGATAGCGCTTGGGCGGCTGGGGGTTGTTGGCGGGGTTGGTATCGTGTTTGGAGAGGTCCGTGACGATGGCGCCGCCGACGAGCGGGCGCAGGTCGGCTTCCAGGGCCTCGGCCAGGTCGCGGGCGTAGACCTCCGCCCCGCCGACGTAGAGCGTGAAGGACTTGACGTATCTGGCCTCCTTGGCCGGGTTCTCGATGGTCGCCTTGGTCCAGGCATAGAGCGGATAGCGCTCCGTCCCCTCAGCCTCGGCCTCGGCCACGTAGCCGGCAAAGGCATCGAACTGGCACTTGAGTTGCGCATCGTGCTTGCGCAGGACCGCGGCCAGCGGCGCCAGCGCCGGATCGTCTGGATCGCGCCGCGCCACGGCGGCACAGGTGTCTTCGAGGGTTATCCGGATCTGATAGTCCCAAGCCTCGCTCACCACGAACCTCCTCTATTCAAATGCGGCAGCTACGCCGCAAGGTGCGCCTTCGCCACCTTATCTCAGCGCCCGTCGGTCTCCAGTCAAGTCGTCAGCCTGAAGACCAGCGAAGCACTTACACAACAACGAAAGCACGCTCGTCATGCTCGGGGTTGTCCCGAGCATCCACGCATTCGCCGCACGGGAGCCAACGCGGTGGCACTCCGCACCCTGAAACCATCGCCTCATAGAACCAGCCGAGGACAACGAAGGAGTGGTATTGAAGCGTTCCGGAGTTTCAATTCTCCCTCATTTAAGCATACACTCATGGTCAAGATACTGCACCAGTCGATGAACATGCATTGTCGTGATCACTCGTTTCGATAAATATTTGGTAGTGCCGCCTAGGTTGGGCGATCAACATTGCGGAGAGTGATCGCAAAGGAAGGATATCTGCGCACTGACCAATTGATAAAGTACTGCCGCAGCTTGATCACCAAAGACGCGACAAAGTGATACGCTCATCAGGGTACTGAGCCGACTGCGAATCGGTAGGGAGGTCATCATGGACTGCCCTAAATGCCAATACTCGAATCCAGAAGAAAACGACTATTGTGGCAAGTGTGGTGCCTCTCTGACCGAAGGCACCGTCGACATTCAAGCGTTCATTCGTGACTCTCTCTCAGGGGAGATAGGCCGGGCAATCGACGCAAAATTGCTGGGTTTGACGACCCGTGAAGTCGTCGAGGCTAAAGCCACCGAACAGGTTACTGACCGTGTTTGGAGATGGTTGACAAGGCTCGTCACCGTTGCAGGCATTCCTCTGGCGGTGTTCGCCGGCTTCATTGGCTATATCGGTTGGGGCTCAATGGCGGAGCTTGAGAGACTTCGCTCGGAAGCGGAAAGCAAATTTAACTCGGCGGTAGAGAAAGCGGAAGCAATCGATTTGCAGGTAACGGACAAGGCCGGGCAATTCAGTGCGAAGATCGAAGAACTCGAAGCTCAAGCACAGGAACAGCGAGCGAAAATGGAGCTTGCAGTCCAAGACGCAGTTGAAAGAGCAGAGAGTACGGCAGAGCGCGCTAATGCACTAACCAAGGAGTTCGACCTCGCCTCCAGCCAGTTAGAGCAGCTGAAGAAAATTGGTGACCGAATCCCGGGAATAGAGAAAGAAGTCGCGAAAGTAGAAAGTCTCGAAAAGAACGTGGAAGCCCTCGACGTTCGTCTACAGGCGCGGGAAAAGTTCGATCAAGCATACAAAGAGCCCGACCCGAGTCATAAGATAGCCCTTTACACCGAAGCCATCGAGCACGATCCCAAGTATGCCGCCGCCTACAACAATCGGGGAAATGCATATCACAACTTGGAGGAGTTCGAGAAGGCCATCGCCGACTACGACAAGGCCATCGAGCTCGATCCCAAGTATGCCACCGCCTATTACAATCGTGGAATTGCCTATGGTGACTTGGAGGAGTTCGAGAAGGCCATCGCCGACTACGACAAGGCCATCGAGATCGATCCCAAGTATGTCGCCGCCTACAACAATCGGGGAAATGCCCATTACGACTTGGAGCAGTTCGAGAAGGCCGTCGCCGACTACGACAAGGCCATCG
>NZ_JANQOI010000003.1 GCF_028289705.1 Pelagibius sp. | reverse complement strand
TATAAGGGTGGTCAACCTGGCGCGGAGCCTCGATACCCTGAAAGTCGCCGGATTTTGGTGTCTGGGCCTGGCCGACGAGGCGCCGCGGAGCCTCGCCGACAGCGACCCTGCGGCGGCGGTGGCCCTGGTTCTTGGCGCCGAAGGCGGCGGCCTGCGCCGCCTGACCCGGGAGCGCTGCGATCTGCTGGTGAAGCTGCCGACTCGCCCGCCGATCCAGGCCCTCAACATCTCCAACGCCGCCGCCGTGGCGCTCTACGAGCTGCTCGGACGCGGCTGAAGTCCTGGAAAGGTCAACGGCTTCCGCGGTTTTCTTGCCAGCCGCGCGAAGCCCGTGTTAGCGATCTGGCAAAACCAGCGTGCAGGTGGTCATGAGCACCGTTATCGAAGCTTTTCTCAAGGACAACCGCATCGACGAGGTCGAGTGCCTGGTGCCGGACATGGCCGGCATCGCCCGGGGCAAGATCCTGCCGGCCAAGAAGTTCCTGGACGGCATGCGCCGCCACGGCCTGCGCATACCGGAGGATGTCTTCGTCCAGACGGTGAACGGGGACTACCCCGAAGACCCCAGTTCGGTGGTCAGCGCGTCGACCAAGGACGTCTATCTGATCCCCGACGAAGAGACCATCCGCATCGTGCCCTGGTACGAGGAGCCGACGGCCCAGGTCATCTGCGATGCCTATCACTTCAGCCACGATCCTGTGGAGATCGCCCCGCGCCGCATCCTGAAGCAGGTGCTGGAGCTCTACGCCGACCAAGGCTGGGAGCCGACGGTGGCCCCGGAACTGGAGTTCTTCCTGGTCGATGTGAACACCGACCCGGACTACCCCCTGGAGCCACCCATCGGCCGCTCAGGCCGGCGGGAGACCAGCCGCCAGGCCTACGGCCTGGACGCCGTCAACGAGTTCGATCCCATCTTCGAAGAGGTCTACGACTTCTGCGAAGCCATGAACATCGACATCGACACCCTGACCCACGAGGGCGGGGCGGCGCAGATGGAGATGAACTTCAACCACGGCGACGCGCTGCTTCTGGCCGACCAGGCCTTCCTCTTCAAGCGCGCTGTGCGCGAGGCGGGTCTGCGCGGCAAGGTCTACGCCACCTTCATGGCCAAGCCCATGCAGGGCCAGCCGGGCAGTTCCATGCACGTGCACCAGAGCGTCCTCGACGCCAAGTCCGGGCGCAACCTCTTCGCCACCAAGACCGGCAAGGACACCGCCCTGTTCCGCAACCACATCGCCGGCCTGCAGCGCTACCTGCCTGCGGTGATGCCGCTACTGGCGCCCAACGTGAACAGCTACCGCCGGCTGATGCCGGACTACGACGCTCCCATCAACACCCACTGGGGCTACGACAACCGCACCGTGGGCCTGCGGGTACCCAACTCGGGCCCCGAGAACCGGCGAGTGGAGAACCGCCTGGCCGGCGCCGATGCCAACCCCTACCTGGCCATCGCCGCCTCGCTCGCCTGCGGCTATCTCGGCATGACCGAGAAGCTGAAGCCGCGCCAGCCGGTGGACGGCAGCGCCTATCGCCTGGCCCGCACCCTGCCGCGGACCCTCTATGACGCGCTGGAGCGCTTCAACGGCACCAAGGCCCTGAAGCCTGTGCTCGGCAGCCTCTTCATCCAGGCCGTGACCCTGGTGAAGTACGAGGAGTTGGACGCCTACCAGCAGGTGATCTCGTCTTGGGAACGCGAGCACCTTCTGCTAAACGTATAGCCTGTTACGGACGCGTGGGCATGGGCGAGACCGCAACCATGATCTCGAAGGTAACGGTGGAACTGCTGCCGGGCGGCTACCTGGCTTCGCTGCGCTGCCGCCATGCCGAACTGCTGCTGAACTGCGCGCGGATCGGCTTCAATCCTTAGGGCGCCGGGGCCCGGCCCCGCCGGGCGGAAAACCTGGTTCTCACCCTGGTGACCCCGAAAGGATCGATATCATGTCTCTGCAAGCCCTCCGCAATTCCACGACCGTCTGGCGTGAAACCGATACCCGCCACCATCTCCATCCCTTCACCGACTTCCAGGGCCTGGCCGAGGAAGGCGGCAGCCGCATCATCACCCGCGCCGAAGGCGTGTGGCTGGAGGACTCCGAGGGTCAGCGCATCCTCGACGGAATGTCCGGGCTGTGGTGCGTCAATGTCGGCTACGGCCGCGAACGCCTGGCCAAGGCGGCCTACGACCAGATGGTGGCGCTGCCCTACTACAACACCTTCTTCAAGACCGCGACGCCGCCCTCCATCGAGCTTTCGGAGAAGCTGGCAGAGCTGACGCCGGCGGGGCTGAACCGGGTCTTCTACGCCTCCTCCGGCTCCGAGGCCAACGACACCCTCGCTCGTATCGTAAGGCGCTACTGGAAGCTGGTGGGCCAGCCGGAACGGCGCAACATCATCAGCCGCACCAACGGCTACCACGGCAGCACCATGGCCGCCGCCAGCCTGGGCGGGATGCAGCCGATGCACGCCCTGGACGATCTGCCGCTGCCGGGCTTTCACCACGTGCGCCAGCCCTACTTCTTCGGCGAGGGCGGCGATCTTTCGCCGGAGGACTTCGGCCTCGCCGCCGCCAAGGCGATCGAAGACAAGATCCTGGAGCTGGGGCCGGAGACCGTGGCCGCCTTCATCGGCGAGCCGATCCAGGGTGCCGGCGGCGTGGTCATTCCCCCGCAGAGCTACTGGCCGGAGGTGCAGCGGATCTGCCGCGAGTACGACGTCTTGCTGATCGCCGACGAGGTGATCTGCGGCTTCGGGCGCACCGGCCACTGGTTCGGCAGCAACCTCTTCGGCATCGAGCCGGACCTAATGACCCTCGCAAAGGGCATCACCTCCGGCTACCTGCCGCTCTCCGCCGCCATGGTGGGGGACCGGGTGGCCGAGGTGCTGCGGGACAAGGGCGGCGAGTTCGCCCACGGCTTCACCTATTCCGGCCATCCCGTGGCCTGCGCGGTGGCCCTGGAGAACATCGCCATCATCGAGGAAGAGAAGCTGGTCGAGCGGGTGCACGACGACACCGGGCCCTACCTGCAGGAGCGGCTCGCCACCCTGGCGGACCACCCCCTGGTGGGCGAGGTGCGCGGGGTCGGTTTCCTCGGCGCCGTCGAGCTGGTCGCCGACAAGCCCAGCCGCGCCGGCTTCAAGCCCAAGGGCCGGGCCGGTACCCTCTGCCGCGACCACTGCTTCGAGATCGGCGTGATCAGCCGGGCGGTGGGCGATACCATGGTGGTCGCCCCGCCGCTGATCCTGACCCGGGAGGAAGCGGACGAGCTGGTGCAGCGCCTGGGCCAGGCCCTCGACAAGACCGCCGCGGACCTCAACATTGCCTAGCCGTCCGGGGCTCGGACCAAGCAAAAGGAGGGTATTCGCATGCGCCAGGTGACCGTCGCGGCCACCCAGATGGCCTGCACCTGGGACCGCGAGGCCAACGTGAAGAACGCCGAGGCGCTGGTGCGCGAGGCCGCCGGCGCCGGCGCCCAGGTGGTGCTGATCCAGGAGCTGTTCGAGACGCCCTATTTCTGCGTCGACCAGAAGCAGGACTATTTCGCCCTCGCCTATCCGGTGGCCGGCCATCCGGTGCTGGAGCGGATGGGCGAACTGGCGCAGGAACTGGGCGTGGTCCTGCCGGTGAGCTTCTTCGAGCGCGCCAACAACGCCCACTACAACTCCCTGGCCATGATCGACGCCGACGGGCGCAACCTCGGCGTCTACCGCAAGACCCACATCCCCGACGGGCCCGGCTATCGGGAGAAGTTCTACTTCAATCCCGGCGACAGCGGTTTTCGCGTCTGGCAGACCCGCCACGGCTGCCTCGGCGCCGGCATCTGCTGGGACCAGTGGTTCCCGGAGTGCGCCCGCGCCATGGCCGTGATGGGAGCGGAGATCTTGTTCTACCCCACCGCCATCGGCAGCGAGCCCCAGCACCCGAGCCTCAATTCGAAAGACCATTGGCAGCGCACCATGCAGGGCCATGCCGCCGCCAACGTGACGCCGCTCGTCGCCTCCAACCGCATCGGCCGCGAGGAAGGCGAGGACGCGGGAATCACCTTCTACGGTTCCTCCTTCATCGCCGATCCCACCGGCGCCAAGGTGGCGGAGGCGAATGAGACAGACCGCGCGGTCATCACCGCCACTTTCGACCTGGACGCGGTTCGCGCCCAGCGCGCCTCCTGGGGTCTGTTCCGCGACCGCCGGCCGGAACTCTACGGCCCGCTGCTGACCTCCGACGGGCGCAGCTTCGCGCCCTGAGCCGATGTCGCAGCAAGAGATTCGTCTCGCCAAACCGGACGACCGGCCCCGAATCGAGGCCATCGTCGAGGCGGCCTACAGCCCCTACATCGCGCACATGGGCCGCCCGCCGGGCCCGATGCTGGACGACTACGCCGCGCGCATCGCCGCCGGCCAGACCCATGTGCTGGAGAGCGCTGACGCGCTCGTGGGCATCCTGGTGCTGGAGCCGGCGGAGGATCATCTGCTGTTGGACAACGTCGCCGTCGATCCGGGCGCCCAGGGCGGCGGATACGGGAAGGCGCTGATGGCCTTCGCCGAGGCGGAAGCGCGCCGCCAGGGCTACGACCGCATCCAGCTCTACACCCACGTGCTCATGGTGGAGAACGTGGCGATCTACGAACGCCTCGGCTACCGGGTGACCGAGCGCAAGACGGTCGCCGGTTACGACCGCGTCTATATGGAAAAACCCGTCTAGGCCTCAGCCCAAAACGTTCGGAGCCTTACTCCAGATCCTCGCCTTCGGTCAGCACCAGATAGCCGGCCTTGTCGACATCGAGGCCCAGGTCCTCGCTGCCCCGCGACAGCACGTCGTCCATCTTGATCAACGCCTGGCGGAGTTGCTGGCGTAAGGCGGCTTCGCGAAAATCGATGACTGTCATGCTCTCCAGCCCATTTGGGTCCCGCATTCCCCCTTGGTGCCGCGCACAGCGGCCCGGGACCCCGACTACCCCGGGCAAGAGCCTACGCTCCGACCAGCCCTCGGTTGTGGGTCATTCCTGAGGCAAGTTCGGTGGATAACCTGTTGATAAGCGAAGGAATTCGCTGCCAACTCGCGCAGTGGTGGGCGAAATAGGCCTGGATACCCAAAGACGAAAACGGCGGGGCCGCCCGGTGTTTACCTGGCGGCCCCGCCGCTGATCGTCACGCGTCTTGAGAGATCAGGTGAGGTCGATCCAGATGGTCTTCACTTCGGTGTACTTCTCCATGGCGTGGAGCGACTTGTCGCGGCCAAAGCCGGACTGCTTGAAACCGCCGAAGGGGGTTGTGATGTCGCCGGCGTCGAAGCAGTTCACCCAGACCACACCGGACCGCAAGGCCTTGGCCGCCTTGTGGGCCTTGGTGATGTCGCTGGTCCAGACCGCGCTGGCGAGGCCGTAGATGGTGTCGTTGCCGATGCGGATCGCCTCTTCGGGGTCGGAGAAGCTGATGGTGGAGAGCACCGGCCCGAAGATCTCTTCCTGGGCAATGCTCATGTCGTTGTTCACGTTGTCGAAGACCGTGGGTTCGATGTAGTAGCCGCCGGTCTCCGCCATGATGCGCGCGCCACCCATGGCCAGCCGGGCGCCCTCGGCCTGGCCCTTGCCGATGTAGCCCAGCACCCGGTCCATCTGGGTGTCGTCCACCATGGCGCCCATCTGGGTGCCTGGGTCGAGGGGATCGCCGACCCGCATCTCCCGGCCCACCTTCATGATGCGCTCCAGCAGCTCGTCCTTGACGCTCTCCTCCACGAGCAGGCGGGAGCCGGCGTTGCAGACCTCCCCCTGATTGAAGAAGATCGCCCAGGCCGCCGCCGTCGCCGCGGCGTCGAGGTCCGGCGCGTCGGCCATGACGATGTTGGGCGTCTTGCCGCCGCACTCCAGCGACACCCGCTTCATGTTTGATTCGCCTGAATACTTCAGGAACAGCTTGCCCACCTCGCCAGAGCCGGTGAAGGCGATGGCATCGACATCCATGTGGCGCCCCAGCGCCTGACCCGCGGTCTCGCCGAAGCCCGGAACGATGTTCAGCACGCCCTCCGGCAGGCCGGCCTCGACGGCCAGCTCGGCGGCGCGGATGGCGGTCAGCGGCGATTGCTCGGCGGGCTTCACCACCATGGAGTTGCCGGTCGCCAGGGCCGGGCCCATCTTCCAGGCCGCCATCAGCAGCGGGAAGTTCCAGGGCACCACGGCGCCGATCACGCCCAGGGGCTCGCGCACCATCATGGCCACGGCATCGCTGCCGGTGGGGGCGATCTCGTCATACATCTTGTCGACGGCCTCGCCATACCAGCGGATGCAGGTGGCCACCGCCGGAATGTCGATGCGGCTGGAATCGCCGATGGGCTTGCCCATGTCCAGGGTCTCCAGCAGCGCCAGCTCGGTGGCGTGCTGTTCGATCAGATCGGCCCAGCGCAGCAGCACCTTCTTGCGCCTGGCCGGCGGCATGTTGCGCCAGCGCCCATCCTCGAAGGCGGCGCGGGCGGCCTTGACGGCGCGGTCGACATCCTCGGCGTCGCCGGCGGCCACCTGGGTCAGGACCTTGCCGTCGATGGGCGAGACGCAGTCGAAGGTCTTACCGGAGGCGGCGTCGGCGAACTGCCCGCCGATGAAGGCCTGGTTCCGGTACGACAGGCCCTGGGCCTGGGATTTCACGGACTCGATGGAGAGGGCCGCTGACATGGCGCTGATGCTCCCTTGAACCGCCGCTTGGCGTGGCGTTTTGCTGTTGAAGATCCGGCTTGATGCACGGCGGGGCGCCAAGAAAACCCGGCCCTCCCCGTACCTGACCGTCTGTTCGGACCTTAAGCCCGCCCCGACCGCCAAAGCAAGCCTTGGGAAAGACCGGCATAGCCGCCCCGCAGCCCCCGCATGGGCGCGCCTGTTCAGCCGGATCAGCGCGTAGAAGCGGCCCCACCCTTGCGGCGGCTCGCCGCCGGCCCTATCTTGCCCCCGCGCCCGCCGCCCGAGGCCGGCGCCCCATCCAGGGCCGGCTTAGCTCAGCTGGTAGAGCACCTGATTTGTAATCAGGGGGTCGCGGGTTCGAATCCTGCAGCCGGCACCATCAGGTCAGGCGATTCATCGGCCTTCCGGGCGCACCGGGGACTCCTCCTGAGATGTCATGTCTGTGCGGCCGGCTTGGCTTGGCTGTGACGTCCTGTGCCTAGCCCTTTTTCGTGCAGAAGAAGAGACCGCTGACAGTCCTGCACCCCCCATCTGGGGGCTGTGGTGGTTTCCATCCACGATCAAGATGATCGACGGGAGTGACCGTCGTTGCCGACACCCACAACGCTTCCAGACAGCGGCGGCCGCGCACGCGTGCTCAAACGAGCAAGGGGAGAAGAAGCATGAAACCTCTGCGTCGTATCAGCCTGACAGTGGCGGCAGTGGCCCTGACCGCCGGCTGCGCCGGCGACCCGGCGATCAATCGGGAGGCCAGTGTCGAGCTGGCACCGATGGAGAAGCCGGCGGTTCTGGAGGGTAAGCTCAGCTGGTTGGACAAAGGCGAACCGGCCTTGATGGAAATCGCAATGACCGGCGAGGGAATGGTTGCCGGCGCCTGGGTGGAGGGCACCAGAAAGGGCTGTAGCTGGGTCAATGACTCATGGTTTGCACCCACGCTCAGTTGGAAGGACTGCGAGGGCTCCACAGGGACGCAGGAAGCGACGAAAAGTGGCGACATCTGGCCACTCGCGGTCGGCATGGCCGAGTCCTACAAGGTCAAAGGCAAGAACGCCAAGAACGAGACCTGGCAGACGACAAGACGCTGCGAGGTTTCGGACATGGTTATGGTCTCGGTTCAGGACAAGCAGTACCCAAGCTACGAGGTGATCTGCAGGGACAGCTGGAGCACCCGCACCTGGTACATTTCTCCCGAGTTGAAGCGAACCCTTAAGTTCAAGAGGGTGCACAACAGCAGGGGCGTTCAGTCGGACATGGTCGCCATTCTCGAATAGCCTGCGGCCGGTCCAGCGGCGCAGCGAGTTCAGCCAAGCAGGCTCCGCCGCCGCACCCGCAAGGCGACCGTTCCCGGGGCCACCCGCCGCGCCGCTCCCATCATCAATCGGCGGACAACGGCTTGCGGGAACGTGCGCCTTGTGACCGCTGCGGGCTGGTGCCGTCCCAAGGCGGCCGTTGGAGTCACAGTGACGGCGGGACCATGGGGAGTCTGGTCCTTGCTGTGCATCATCATTGGCGTGCCGAGTCCCTTGCCCGGCCACCGCCTGCGGCCCACTCGGGCGCCGGGCCGTTTCTCCAACGGCGCCGTCTGATACTACCGGACAACACCGCACTTTGGGGCAAAGCGCTCCAGGGCCTGCACCATCACTGTCGCCTATAGTCAATAGACCCAGGTCAAATACAATCATAAGGAGTGAGCCCGGTGATCTGGAATGGCCGAAATCGGCCATGTACTGAGCATCACGGGCACTATATCAGCGATTAGCGTTAACAAGTCTTTCCCGTTATTGTTTAATATTCCGATAGATGTAGTCAGAGAGCTCGGTCACAGATCGGATCTCGACTGGCCAATCAGGAGGGGAAGGCATGGCGGGAAAGCCTTCACTGATCGAGACGGTTTCCTGCATCTATCGCTCGGCCCTCGAGCCGGAAGGCCACTGGACCGAGGCGCTGGATCGCATTGCCGCAATCATGGGTGCCGCCGGGAGCCATATTCACGTGGTCGACCCGCACCGCGAGGAAGTCTCGGTGAGCGGCATGTCCAGCCTGTTTCCCGACTTGGGTTCCGATGTCTGGACGACGTGGCGAGAGCGCTACGTGAAGTTCGATATGCCGGCCTACCGGGCCCTCATGGAGACGCGGTCCACCGGATTTCATGCAGACTTCGAACTCCTTGGGTTGACCAGCGAAGCTCAGCACCGGGTCTTTCCCAGCATCAGGTTCAACATAGAGCAGTTCGGCATCCGACACCGCGCCGGCACGCGGCTGAACTTGCACGATGGCTGGCTGGATGTACTGGCGGTTCTGTTTGCCGATGCGCGGGGGCCTATGACCGCCGATGAAGCCGCAATTGGCGAGTCGATCATTCCGCACATGGCGAAGAGCGTGGAGATGCAACGCAACTTCGTCGTTCTTCGCAAACGCCACGATGCCGTAGTCGCCGCCCTCGACCGCTGGCATGTCGGAATCTGCATCACCCGGGGAGACGGCAGTGTCGTGATGACCAACCGTCATGCCGACGGGATGCTGGAGTCGAGGGATGGCCTGGGCCTTGACCGCAGCGGCCGACTTGTAGTGCTGGATGGTGAGCACAATGGCGCCCTGTCGGCAGCAGTCCTCGGCGCCTCTCGGACTGCCGTGGGTTCCAGTGACGACGCCGAGACACTGATGGCCATCAAGCGTCTGTCAGGCCAGGATGCCTATCTGATTTCTGTCTCGCCGCTCTGCGATGTCGGGTATGAGTTGGAACCTGGCTTCGCCGGTGCGCTGGTGGCGATCATCGACCCCACCGATGCCGCATCCATCTCAACGGCCGGCATGGGCGAGATTTATAGGCTGACGGCCACGGAGCAGGAAGTCTGCCGACTCTTGGCAGAAGGCTGGAAGACCCACGATATCGCGGAACTCCGCAGCCTCCAGCTTGAAACGGTGCGCAGCTATGTGAAGTCGATCCTGGCGAAGACCCGCACTCACAATCGCGCCAACCTCGTGCGCCTCGCCATGCTTCTCAATCCGCCCATCGAGGAACGCGAAAGCCAGCCTTGAAACGGACGCACGCAAGGGTCCGTTGATGACCTCTCTATAAACACCGCCCTTCGTTTAGCGGCCCCTCCCCTTGACGCGGTTCACGCATTGGTGATCTGCGTAGGCGGCCCCGGTTCGGGTAGTGTTCACCTGCCGAACGGCTGCAACTACGAACCGGGCCTCCGGGAACCGGCTGAACACGATCCGGCGCCGGCCTGGGCCGCGGCCATGTAGGGACCGCACGATGAAGCGACAGAAGCGTAAGACGACCGCGAAGAAGAAGCCGGAAAACGCCGCCGGCGCGCAGCCTGGGGAGCCCTCGGCGCCAAAAAAGAAGGCTCTCAACCGGCGCGACCTCCTGCAGAACTTGGGCTACGGCCTTGCCGGCATCGCCGTGGTCGGCGGGGGCGGCTGGTATCTCGCGAGCAGCGTCCATGCCGGGATCGTCGAGGGCGACCTCTCGCGCCTCGGCAACGGCATCCCGACGGTGGTGCAGATCCACGATCCGCAGTGTCCCCAGTGCCGCGCGCTGCAGAAGGAGGCCCGCGAGGCGCTCGCGGAACTGGACGACAGCGAGATCCAGTACCTCGTCGCCAACATCCGCGAGCCCGAGGGGCGGGCGCTGGCCGCCGCCCACGGCGTCGGGCATGTCACGCTGTTGCTCTTCGACGGCAGCGGACAGCGGCGCGGCGTCCTTGCCGGCCAGAACAGCAGCCAACTGCTGCTGGGCGAGTTCAAGCGCCTGATCCGGCGATCCAACGCGAGCTAACAGGCTGTTGAAAAAGCCGGTTTGGTGATCGACCTCGTGCTTCGAGACGCTTCGCTCCTCAGCATGAGGTCAATCCCCCCAACATTTACCGCACCCTGAGGAGGCCCCCAAAGTCACTCAAAGGGGGGCCGTCTCGAAGGGTGCTGTGCTCCCT
This sequence comes from Pelagibius sp., assembly GCF_028289705.1. Lineage (GTDB taxonomy): Bacteria > Pseudomonadota > Alphaproteobacteria > Kiloniellales > Kiloniellaceae > Pelagibius. The sequence goes on along the minus strand of NZ_JANQOI010000003.1, from coordinate 10,146 downwards.
GCAGCCACCCTTTCAACAACCTGCTAACGCGTTTTCGACTTACGTCGAATCGGTTCCGGATGTGGGGGTGGCTTGGCAGCAAAGCCACCAGTCGCCTCACCCGTTCCGCCCCGCTTCCTGGGTTACCATCTCGTCTGCCACCTCCGCGGCCAGCCGCGCTGCGGCTTGGAAGGGCGTGATTTTTCCTTCCTTCGCGGCTTCCCTGCGCGCCAGTTCAAGGCCCGCCTCGCAAGAAAGCAGGCCTTGAAGCGCAGCCGCCGCATATCTTTCCCACTCACTCATCGCTCAGTCCTCCTGCACCAGTGCACCGGTTCGAATGACGGACACGTCGTGGGTCGCAGCGTGATCACGCAACAGCCGCCAATGGCGCCAAGCGCTCTTCCGCCCTCACCCCCCTACTTCGTCTCGGCGGTGTAGACGCCGTCCCAGTTGCGCGGCGGGGGGTGGCGGCGGAAGGCTTCGATGCGGCCGCGATAGAGCGCGAGGAACCCCGCCAGGTCGAAGTGCGGCAGCGTATGGCCTTCCAAGGCGCCGATCTGCCGGGTCGCCGCCTCCCAGTCCTGAAAGCGATAGGCGGTCAGCAAATCCCAGATGCCGTTCACGGTCTTCTGGATCTCGCTGCCCTCGGCCGCCGGCTCGCCGCCGAGCAGGGCGAAGATGCGCTGCGGCTCGGTCTTGCCCTTCACCCGGATCAGGTCGAGTTCCATGTAGGCCGCCCGCGGCCCGATGGCCGAAGCGGTCGTCTCGCCGAGGATGATGTCGGCGCCGTAGGTCTTGCACTGCCCTTCCAGGCGTGAGGCGAGGTTGACCGCGTCGCCCAGCACCGAATAGTCGAAGCGCTGCTCGGAGCCCATGTTACCCACCACACAAAGCCCGGTGTTGATGCCGATGCCGACCTTGAGCTGCATGGTCTCGCCGCTGCCCTCCTCGGCCTCGCGCCGCAGCCGCTCGTTCAGCCGGTCGACGGCCTGTAGCATGGCAAGGGCCGCATCGCAGGCATTCATGGCGTGGTCTTCGTCGCTCAGCGGCGCGTTCCAGAAGGCCATCACCGCATCGCCCATGTATTTGTCGATGGTGCCGTCGCGGCCCATGATCTCCGCCGTCAGCGGCGTCAGCAGCCGGTTCATCAGGCGGGTCAGCTCCTGGGGCCGGTCCTGCAGGCGCTCGGAGATCGCGGTGAAGCCGCGCACGTCGCTGAACAGCACGGTCATCTCGCGCGTCTCGCCGCCCAGCACCAGCCGGCCGGGATCGTTGGCGAGCTGGTCGACCAGGGTGGGCGAGAGGTACTGGCGAAAGGCGCTGCGCACCCGCTGCCGCCGCCCCTCCTCGCGCAGGTAGTTGGTGAAGACCAGCACGGTATAGACCGCCGCCGAGCCCACCAGCGGATAGGCCACGTCGATCAGCAGGCCCTCACTGGTGAACAGGACCCAGGATGCCAGCAATAGGGCGGCGGCGGCCAGCGCGCCCAGCAGCATGGTCAGGGCGGCGCCGAATACGGGGACCAGGGCGATCATCAAGAGCCCAACGGCAGCCAGCACGAAAAGCTCCGCCCCCAGGGCATAGTGCGGGCGCAGCAGGAGCTGCCCCGAGAGGATCATCTCCAGCATCTGGGCATGGATCTCCACGCCGGGGATGCGGTCGTGCACCGGCGTCGCCTTGATGTCGAAGAGTCCGGCAGCGGAGGTGCCGATCAGCACCAGCCGGCCGGCCAGTCGCTCCGGCGGCACCCGGCCCTTTAGCAGGTCCCGGGCCGAGACGTAGAGGTCGCGGCGCGATTCGGCATAGTACATCCAGATGCGGCCGTGGCGGTCGGTCGGCACCTCGACCCCGCCGACCACAAAGGCGCTGACGCCGGCCTCGTCGGTCTTGATGGCGAAGGCGTTGCCGCCGGTGGCCAGGCGCAGCATCTCCAGGGCCAGGCTGGGAACGATCTGGCCCTCGGCGACGACGAAGGCCGGAATGCGGCGCACCAGGCCGTCGCGCCCCGGCACGAGGTTGAAGATCGCGCGCCCGGGCGCCGCCTGCTCCAGGACCGGCGTGTTGCGCACCAGCGCGGGGAAATGAAAGAGGTAGGGGGTCGGATCATTGCCGATGATTGCCAGCGGAATCTTCGGCAGATCCGGCGGCGGGCCGCCCTCCAGCTTGCGGTGGTAGCCGGACTGGCCCAGCACCAGGCGCGTCTGCCGCAGGGTGTCGGCGAAGACCTCGTCATTGCTGGGCAGGGCCCGCAGGGCCTCGATGACCGCGGGGTCGACGTCGCCGAGGAAGTCGGCGTAGCGGCCCGGCGAGGTGCGGTCCGGCTCGGCGAAGACCACGTCGAAGCCGACGGCGGCAGCGCCGGCGGCCCGCAGACTGTCGATCATGCGCGCGACGTCGGTGCGCGGCCAGGGCCACTGGCCGACTTCTGCCAGGCTCTCTTCGTCGATGTCGACGATCACCAGGGGCTGCGGCGAGGCCTCTCGCGGCATGGCCACCTGGTAGAGGTCGAAGATCTTGAGGCGCAGGATCTCCAGCGGGATCGGGTCCCAGACCCTGAGGGCCAGCAGCGGCAGCAGCAGGCAGAGCCCCAGCACGCGGCTGAACCCGAACCGCCGGGCCATGCGGACCAGCCGCCGGCGCACCAGCAGGCGGCGCAGCCGCGCCCAGCGCGCGTCATCGCGCCGCTTGGCCGGTACCGGGCCTGGCAGGGCCTCTCCGCTCACGGCTGTCTCTTCCCTCCCGCGGTGGCCGCCCATCCGCGGGGCGGCAGACTTCATCTATACCACGGTGGTGATTTCTGCGGGGTCGATATCGGCGGCAGAGACGCCCTGGAGCACCGCGAGGATGGCGCCGCTGGACTGCAGCGCAACCGCCGCGTCACCGCCCTGGGTGGCGGTGATCGTCAGGTCTTCGGCGCCCAGCCCTTCGGCGAGGCCCAGGCTGTCGCTGCCGATCTCGAAATCGCCGATGACATCTGCCAGGTCCAGCGAGTCGGCGCCGTCCGCGGCGCGCAGGACGAAGATATCGGACCCGTCCCCACCGGTCAGAGTATCGCGGCCGCCGCCGCCATCCAGCCGGTCGTTCCCCGCACCGCCGGCAAAGGCCTCGTCGCCCTCGCCGCCGAGGAAGACCAGGCTCTCCCCGCTGCCGGCGTCGTTCAGGACCGTCAGGCCCAGCGAGTCGGCGCCAAGGTCGAGCGCGAAGTCGAAGGCCTGATCGACGCCGCGCACGACGAAGGACAGCGCATCCTCGTCCAGCGTCAGCGCGCCGGCGGTGAGGAAGATGAAGCTGTCGCCGGCCAGGGGATCGTAGCCCTCGATCATCGAGAACTCGATCACGCCGCCGGTGAAATCCGCGGTCCCGGCAATCTGGTAGAGGTCGAAGGCCCCGGCCTCGGTCCCGCCCAGCTCCACCTCCAGGACACCGTCGGACATGACGAAGTCGCCGCCGAAGGCCGCGGTGCCCGGCGAGTTGCCGTTGATCAGCGTGCCGCCGACGTTCTCGATATCGCCGATCAATGTGCCGCCGGCCTGCACGGTGACGGTGCCGCCGCTGCCGATGAAGACATCGGTGATGCCGTCGCCTTCGGCCACCCCAGCGCGCACGGTTCCGCCGTCGGTGACGGTCACGCTGCCGGTCCCACCGCTGTCGAAAAGGACCTCCCCGTTGTCGAAATCGAAGTCGGCCCCGACCACCAGCACATCGCCGGCATCGAACAGCGTCGCCGTTCCGTCAACCCCGTCGACCGTCAGCGCGCCGCTGGCAACGGCTTCGCGGCCGACGAAGGTGAAGCCGCCGGCGGCGTTTACGACCTGCGCACCCTGTGTCACGTCCAGGGTGCCGTTACCCTCGCGGCCGACGGCAATGAAGCCCAGACTGCCGGCGGGGCCCCCGTCTCCGTTGGCGATCAGAACCTGGGTTCCGATACCGTCGACGACCATGGTGCCCGTCGATCCCGCATCGCGGCCGACATTGAAGCCCGGAAACTGGCCGCCGTTGCCGTCGATGCTCAGCAGGGCGCCGCCTTTCACCGTCAGGCTGCCTTGACCGCCCCATCCGACCTGGAGGAAGGCACCCTGGTGCTCGTCGTCACGGCCGAACAGGCGCAAGGTCGTGCGGAGCTCCTCGTCCTGGCTGCCATCGACGGTCACACTCCCCTGGCTGCCGCTGACCCGACCAATGCTCATGAAGGTGGTGGCGACATTGCCGCCTTGATCGATGGTGAGCTCGCCAGTCCCGTCGCGCGCGACATTGATGTTCGGCGCGAAGCCCTGCAAAAGAAGCTCCGAGCCTTCGCCCCGGACCACCACGGCACCATCGCCGTTCGACTCGCGGCCGATGTTCATGGAGGCGTGCCCGTCATCGCCGTCGACGGTGAGCGATCCGCCGGCCAGGATCTCCAGACGGCTTTGCGCCAGATCCGGCGGGTCGCCCGGGCCTTCGAAGCCATCGGCATTGCCGCGGCCCACGATAACGTTGGCGTCCTGCCCGAAAAGGCTGACGGACCCGCCATTTTCGATGGTCAACTGAGCATCGCCGCTGCGGAGGTGCAGGCTGGGGCCAAAGATGCCGTTGTCCGAATCGGCCGGGTCGGTCTGGAAGAGGTTTATCTGCGAGCCGGCACCGTCCACCAGAACGCTGCCCTGGCTGCCGTCCTCCCGGGCGATCTGCAGGCCCGGCCCGTTGAAGCCGGGGCTCGCCTCGATGTCGATGACGGCACCGTCCCGCACCTCCAGGATTCCAATGCTGCCGGCATTGCGGCCGACCCTGAGGAATGCGCCATCATCCGCATCCGGCGGCGGGTAGGACCCGAAGTCGTTGGACAGGAAGATCCTCGTCCCCGCATCGCTGGCCACCACGCTGCCGACCCCGTCCCGTGCGAGGTCGAGCCAGAGGCCCTCCACCTGGCCGCCGCCGGAGACCGTCATTTCGCCGACCCCGACGTTGCCGAGTTCGATGAGCGCGTTCTCGCCGGAGGTGGTGAGTGTCGAACCGGGCCCCGTGACCAAGACCTGGCCGCTGGCGCCGAACTGTTGGCCGACCAGGACCCGCGGGGCGTCCACCTCGGCGCCATCGCGGATTTCCAGACTCCCGTTCACGAAGGGCGCGCCAACAAAGATCTCATCGCTGTCGGACCGGCTGACGCCCTCTGAAGCCAGCACGCGGAAGACAAAGTCGTCTGGACTGAGCACATAATCGAACACAAAGTCCAAATGAATACTGTAGCCGCCGCCGAAATCGAGCAGGGTGCCATAGTCTGTTCCGGTGACGCCGATGCCATCCGGGCTGGTGCTGTCCCAGCCAATGACCTCGATGACGTCCTCGCCCGGAAAGAAATCCGTGATGGTGAGCTCGGCGCCGGGGGCACCGGCGTCCAGGGGCGCCAAGGTAAAGACGAAGGTATCGCCGTAGTCGCCACCTGTCAGCGTGTCATTGCCGCCCGCGCCGCCCAGGGTGTCGCTGCCTTCGGCCCCCTCGATGCGGTCGGCGAAGGCGGAGCCTGCTTCATAGTCGTCGCCCTCGCCGCCCTCGAAGACGATGCCATTGCCCAATGAAACGCTGTTGCCGAAGAACCTGAGGCTGCGGGTCCCGGCATCGTCAATGAATCCGTAAATAAAGTTGGTCGGATCGACCCCGGTAAAGCGATAGGCGACATGGTCGCTCACCGCCAGGCTCACATAGTTCAGGAACGCGAAGCTATCGCTGACCAGGGGCGTGAAATCGGGGTCGAAACCGAACTGGATCACACCGTCGTTGAGGCTCACGTTACCGGAGCCGGGGTTCGGGCTGCTCACCGTCAGAACGTCATGGCCCGTGCCAGGCGTTGTTCCGGCGATCTCGAACCGCAGGAGGCCGTCGTTCAGGGTGAAGCTGCCGTCGACCTCCAGTTCGCCCGGGGAGAGCCCGGGGCCGATGGTGCCGCCGTTGATGAAGACGTCGCCATCGACCAGGCCGACGCCGCCGAGGCTGCCGCCCGCCCCGACAGAGATGACATCGGCCTGCAGCTCGCCGCCGTCCTCGAGGGTCACGGTCCCCTCACCCTGATGACCGATGTTCAGGCTCTCGCCGGCATCGAAGAGTGCGCCGTCACCGTCGATCGTGACGAAGCCGCGGCCGCGCTCCGTCCCGCCGATGTCGGCGTTCTGGGCCGTCACCATGCCGCCGTCGATGGTGAGGATACCGGTCGCCTCCGCATCGCGTCCAAATCCGGGAAGGCCGACCGGGTCATAGACGCCGTTGCCGACGCTCAGGAACCCTTCATAGGCCAGCGAAGAGGTGGCATCGACGGTCACGCTGCCCCTCGAACCGCCGAAGTTGCCGATGGAATTGAAGCCGCCGTTGGTGGTGACGGAGGCCCCGTTCCGAAGGACCAGTGTTCCGTCGCCGGCCTGGCCGACCGCGAAACCGTCGTTGGGCCCGCTGGTGTCGGTCCAGATGCCGCCGTCGATGGTGGCCTCGCCGATCCCGAGCCTCTGGCCGCCGATGTCCACGCCCTGGGTGGCCAGCGAGCCACCGTTGACGGCAAGGCTGCCGGTCGCTGTCGTGCTCTGCCCGAAGGTCGGATCGTCCGTCGGATCGAACCAGCCGAGACCGACGGTCAGCTTGCCGTTGACGGTCAGCGAGGACTCGGCGTCGATGTTTACCGACCCCGTCGATCCGCCGCCGTTGGCGATGTTGTTGAAGTCTCCCTCGACGGTGACCGACCCACCGTTCAGGATTTCGAGGGTGCCGTCTCCCTGCAGGCCGACGTTCAGCTCGCCGGCGTTCTGCCAAGTGCCGCTGTCTATGGTGACGAGGCCAACACCCAGCTTCTGATCGCCAATGTTCGTATCGACTGCAGCGAAGCTGCCACCGTTGATGTTCAGAGTACCGGTCGCCTCTGCGTCTTGACCGAAGTCCGGGAACAGGTTCGGTTCGAAGAAGCCATTGCCGACGGAAAAGAACCCGTTCACGTTGAGGCTCGATGTAGCGTCCACATTGACCACGCCCGTCGAGCCACCGCCGTCGGCGATACTGACGGGACCGGCATTGGCCGTGACCGTACCGCCGTTTTGGATGGTCAGCGTCCCCTGGCCTTCACGGCCGATCCAAAGCCGTGTACCGATTTGCCACTCGGCGTCATCGACCAGGGCTGTGCCGACACCCGACTGCCCAAATCCGATGTCCAGGCGTTCGCTGATCACCATGGCGCCGTCGCGCGTTTCCAAATGTCCCGTGCCCTCGCGGCCGACCTCGATCCGGTTGGCAAAGCCCCCAACCGGATTGGTCGTGCCGCCCACGGTCAGCAGGGAGTCGGGCCCCTGGACCAAGACCCTGCCGTCGCTGCCCTCCTCGCGGCCGATGCGAAGACGCGCAGTGTTGTCTCCCCCCTGCAAGGACAGGGTGGCCCCACTTTGGATGACGACTTCCCCGCTCGCGCCTTCCTCGTAGCCCACATTGAAGGAGATGAAGTCTTCTCCGCCTGAAAGCAAAAAGGTTGCATCGTTGCGGAGGGTCATCTGGCCGTCGCCCTCGTCACCGATGCTGACGAACAGGCCGGCCCCATCCATGGCGATCGTGGAATTCGGGCCATCGACCAAGACCGAACCTTGCGCGCCGAACTGCCTGGCCGCCTGGAGGCTCGCCTGCTCGCCGGTCAGGGTGAGCTGCCCGCCGTTGCGGATCTCCAGGTCACCGTCGCCGCCATCTCCGGCCTGCACAAAGGGGCCGAAGATGTCGTTGTCCGGGTCCGCAGGCGCGGTCTGGGTCAGCGCGATGATCGACCCGGGCCCGTCGATCAGAACCGACCCGACACTGCCGGGATCGCGGGCGATTTGCAGGCCCGGTTCGTTGGTGTTCTCGTTCACGCCGATCCCGGCGCGGATATCCAGGCGCGCGCCTTCACGGACCTCAACGGTGCCGTCGCCGCCGGCGTCCCGCCCGGCCCGGACGAACGCGGCCCGATCGGCGAAGTCACCTGGAAAGAGTCCGGTGTCGTTGGAAACCGTCACCTGGGTGCCGTCGCCCCGGATGATGACGGTGCCGGTACCGGCCACACCGGAATCAAGCAGCAGGGTGTTCAAGGAAGCACCACCCTGGACCGTCATGTCGCCGGTCCCGCCAAGGCCCACCCGCACCCTGTTGCTTTCACCGCTGGTGGTAACGTTGGTCTCCGCACCGTCGATGAGCAGCGATCCGGTGCTGCCGAAGAAGTTGCCGATAATCAGGTTGTCGGCATTGCCGCTGATGAACTCAGCGGAGGCGCCGCCGCTGATCGTGGCATCGCCGGTGCCGGCATTGCCGATGACACTCGGCCCCAGGATGGTCAGCGTGCTGCCATTGGTCAGCACGAACTCGCCGATACCGGTGGTCTCTTCGCCGACCGAGAAGTACTCAGAGACCAGATCCTGCCCGGCATCGACGGTCAGGCTGCCGAAGGCTTCGTCACCGACGATGATCTCGAAGGGGTCGACGAAGGTGTCGCCGCTGCCGGCGATGGCGACGAAGCTGGCGACACCGCCGGCGAGCTGAATGCCCAGCAGACCGCCAGCGTACTCGAGGCCGGTCACCTCGACGCCATTGTCGATGATCTCCGCGGCTTGAACGAAGTTCAGGGTATCGCCGGCCGTCGGGACAAAGCCGTCCAGCAAGACCACGTTGATGATCCCGGCGAAGCTGGCGGTGCCGCTGACCTGCAGAAGATCCCCGCCAGTGCCGTCGATCTCGACGGTCAAGAGGCCGTCCGGGCCCTGTTCATAGTCGCCGAGCACCGTGAAGGTCCCGGGGCTTGTCCCCGGATTGATGGTCCCGTTGTTGATCAGGCTGCCGCCGGTGACGTCGATGATCCCTTCGCCGCCGATCTCCGCGCCGAAGGCGTTCTCGAAGTCGCCGCCGACCACGGCAAGCGTGGCGAAGGCCGCGATGGTGATCGAGCCGCTGTTGCGGAAGCCCGATCCGTTGTCGATGGTCAGGTTGGAAAGGACCGCGAGGCTGCCCTCGGCCTCATTGCTGAAGCCGACGCCCAGGGTGGCGGCACTGGGCACCAAGAGGCTGCCGCCGTTGGCGATGGCGCCGCCGCCCTGGATGTTCCCGGTCATTGCGCCGAGCCCGTTCAGGTCGAGGTCTATGTCCAGGGTAAGGGGAGCAACGCCGCCCAGATTGGCGGGGCCGTTGATTGTCAGGGTGGCGCCGTCTCCGGTGACGGTGCCGCCGGTCCAGGCGAAGGTGCCGTTCAGCGTACCGCCGGCAACCTCGAAGCTGCCGCCGGAAACGGCGATAGTCGAACCGATTTCGCTCGTCAGTTCCCCCGTCACCGCGAAGCTGCCGCCGGTGATGACCAGGCTTTCGCTTTCGAGCGTGAGACTCTGGAGAACGGCGGACCCGGAGGAGAAGATGGCCGCGCCGGGCTGATCGGGGATCACGACATCGGCGCCGTCAATCGGTACCGAACCGCTCGCCCAGTTCAGCGGATTGTTCCAATCACCGTTACCGCTCCCGTTGGTCCAGACGAAGCTGGTGGCCACGGCGAAGCTCAGATCGGCGGGCGCGCTGACGCCGCCGTCGGGATCGCTCGCGGTCACCGTGAAGCCCGCGGCCGCGCCGTCGCTCCCGTCGTGTTGGAAGGCGACCAGGCCGGCGATGACGTCGGCCAGGGTGAAGCTGGCGGCCGGTGCTCCGGAGAGCAGGACTTCGCCCGCAACCTCAGCGGTGACCGTGAAGGTGAGCTGGGCCGGGTCTGTCGTCTCCGCGTCGCTGGCAGAGAGGATCGCGGTGGTGATCGCAAGAGACGCGCCCTTGACCAAGCCCGCGGTATCGCTGGTCACCACGGGATCGTCGTTCACCGGCGTATAGTCGATCTCAGCCGCCGCCGGAACTGTGGACGCTTGCCCGTCGCTCACCGAGACGCTGTAGCCGGGTGAAACCTCGTCGCCGTCGTCGACGAAGACAATAGCGCCATCCAGAACCTGCTGCTGGCTGAAGCTTGTGATCGGTGTCTCCGGCGTCTCTGCCAGCGCAAAGCGCCCGCCGGTGACGTTGCTGACGGTGAAGATCAATGATGTGTCGTCGTCGTCGTCCGCCGCCGAGAGGTCGTCGCCGTCCAGTGTGACCGTCTGGCCCTCGCCCACGGTCAGACTGTTGTTGACCAGGACCGGGGCGTCGTTCACCCCGTTGACGGTGATGCTCACC
>NZ_JANQOI010000182.1 GCF_028289705.1 Pelagibius sp. | reverse complement strand
ATCCGCTCGAAGTGCGCCAGAGCGTCGTTTTCCGCCGCGCTTTCGGCCTGCGCCCGGGCCATCTCGATGGTGGTTGCGCTCACGATGATCGGGCTGTTTCGCTGCCGCGTCAGGCGCTCCAGCCGGCTGGCCACGTTCACCGTATCGCCGATCACGGTGAATTCCATGCAGCGCGGATCGCCGACCGCGCCGAACACCACCTGGCCGAAGTGCAGGCCCATGCCCGCTTCCAGGGCCGGCTCGCCCGCCGCCTGCCGGTCGCGGTTCCAGGCCACAAAGGTTTCTCGCAGGGCGCAGGCGCAGTGCAGCGCCGAAAGGGCGTCCTTGGCGCCGGGTTTCGGCGTCCCGAAGGTCGCCATGATGCCGTCGCCCATGTATTTGTCGATGGTTCCCCCGTGGTCGAAGATGATCTTGGCGGCGCGCTGATGAAAGGTCCGCAGCAGCTCGACCACCGCATCCGGGGCCAGGCTTTCAGCGTGCCGGGTGAAGCCGACCAGGTCGATGAACAGCACCGCCACCTCCTGGGTGCGCACCTCGCCGAGGGCATCGTCGCTCTCGGCCAACTGTTCGACGACGTTGGGGGAGAAGAAGCGGGCCAGGTTGCCTCGCGCCCGCTCGGCACGGGCCTGCCGGATCAGGAGTTTGCGGGACCGCCAGACGGCGGCAGCGACCAACGCCGTCGCGATCAGGAAGAGCACCACCTGGTTCTGCCAGCCGGCGAGGCTGACGAAGTAGGGATCGAAGAAATATCCGAAGGTCTCGCCGACCCACTCCGGGTCCGCCCGGGTCGCGAGCTCGCCGTTGAACTCGGTGATGGTTTCCGGCAGGGAGGCCACCCACCAGGTCGCAGCGCTCCAGGCAACCATGGTGGTGATGCCGGTCCAGATGACCAGAAAGGGCGAATAGCTGATCGCCGCCAGGGCCAGCCAGATATAGAGATAGAGATCGTTGTGGATCCGCAGGTTGCCCTGGATGGGCCAGCTTGTTTCGGCAAGCGGATTGGGAAAGATCAGGGCAACGGCCAACAGCGACGAGTCGATGGCGATGTAGAGCGCGGTCCAGGCGGTGGGGTGATCCGTCTGCCGGCGGGTGAAGTAGTGCGCGACGCCGAGTACCAGGAACAGGCCAATCAGCCCCAGATAGTAGGTGACCCGCGGCATGGGCACTTCGATGGCGAGCCAGACCCCGACCACCACCAAAGCCAAGGTCCGCGCCACCAGAGCGAAGGTCAGGCCCGCGTCCTCCTCGCTGCGCATGGCGCGTCCGAGCCGCGCCTGGGTGGATTCATCCCAAACCATCGAGAGTACGCTCATGCTGTGTCCCCAAGGATAGTCGCTGCGCCGATGGACAGGCGGGCACCGGCCTTTCGGCATGATCGGCCGGGTGCCGCCCGAGCAGAAGCCTGCGCCGTAAATTTGGGCAGATTGTGGCAGGAATGCCAAGCCGTCGGTCCCTTGAGCCGCAGCGCGGGGAAGCGTACATGAAGATCCTCTTCGCCACAGGTCACGGCTTTCTGCCGCAGCGTGTCGGGGGGTCGGAGTCCAGCAGCCATGAGCTGATCCTCGCTCTCCAGGCAACCGGCCACCGCTGCAGCGTTCTCGCGCAGCTTCAAGGCAACGGTTGGCTGGCCCTGCGGAACCGGGTGCTGATGAAAGCAACCCGCCGTCCGCTGTGGAGCGACCGGGCGCCGGGCTACCGCGTCGACCGCGCCTGGGCCCCGGAGCGGGAGATCGGGCGGCTTCTCGCCCGCGAGCGCCCGGATGTGGCGCTGGTCCAGTCCGGGGAACCGATCCGCATGGCCAAGGCCCTGGTGGCGGCCGATGTCCCGACGCTGGTCTATCTGCGCGATGTGGAGTTTCACGAACTCGGCGGTCATCCGGGCGAGGTCCCCGAAGTCGGATACCTGGCCAACTCCGGTTTTGTAGCGGAGCGCTTTGCCGCCACCTTCGGGCCGAAACCGACGGTGATCCGCCCGCTGTTTCAGGCGGCGCGTTACCGGACTGCCCGTACGCCGAGGCAGGTCACCTTCGTCAACCCCCATCCGGTCAAGGGGGCGGACCTGGCCTTTGCCGTCGCCGCGCTCTGTCCGGACATTCCCTTCTGCTTCGTCGAGGGCTGGCCGATGAACCGCGACGAAAAAATGACGCTGGAATCCCGCGTGGCCGCACATCCCAATGTCCGTCTGCATGCGCGCACCCACGACATGCGCACCGTCTATGCCGCCACCCGCTGTTTGTTGGTGCCCAGCCAATGGGAAGAGGCCTGGGGCCGGGTGGTCACCGAAGCACAGTTCAGCGGCATCCCGGTGATCGCCAGCCGCCGTGGCGGCCTGCCGGAAGCCGTCGGTCCGGGCGGCCGTCTGCTGGCGCACGATGCGGCGCCGGAGGTCTGGGCCGCGGCCGTCCGTGAGATCTGGGAGAGCGAGCAGCTCTGCTCCGAGCTGTCCGCGGCCGCGCTCGCATACTCGCAAAGACCCGAGATCGACCCGCAGCAGCAGGTGGCCTGTCTGGTTGCAGCCATGAACGCTGTCGTCAACGTCGCCGCTGCGCCGGTGACTTTCGCGAGCCCGAAAGCGGCTTCTGCGGGCTGGGGAGGGGCTTAGGGCCATGGCGGCATCGCCCATCAAGCTCGTCTTCGGTGTCGACGGCAGCTACAGCCAGCATCTGGCGGTAACCCTGGCCTCCCTCCTGGCCAACAACCCCGGTGAGGCGCTCGACATCCTCGTCATCACTCTGAACATGACTTCGAAGGACGAGGCCAGGGTCCGCAGCCTCGTCGAGGGGCTGTCCAACGTCCGGCTTCGCTTCCGGCCCTTCGATATCAGCCGCTATCGGCATTTCCGTACCGACGGACATATCTCCCATGCCACCTATCTGAGGATTTTCATTCCGGACCTTCTGCCGTTGGACGAAGACCGTGTGCTCTATCTTGACTGCGACCTTGTGGTTCAGGACCGGATTAGACCCCTCTGGGAGAGCGACATCGGGAACAAGGTGCTAGGCGCCGTCCACAACCCCTTCTTCGTCCGCCACGGCGACCTGGGAATGCCTCCAGGCGCGCCCTACTTCAATGCCGGTGTCCTGCTGCTCAACCTGCAGCGCTGGCGGGAGGGGGACGGGGCGGCGCGGCTCATCGCCTTCATCGAGGCCAACCACGCCCATCTCTACGCCCACGATCAGGACGCCCTGAACGCAGTTTTCCTGGGGGAGATTGCCGAGCTGGCGCCGCAGTGGAACTTCCAGACATCGATGCTCTGGTGCGAGCCGGAGAGCCTCGGTCTCAGCTACGAGGCATACCGGGCGCTGCTGCGCAGGCCCTCGATCATCCACTACACAACGCCCTCGAAGCCCTGGCATTTCAGCAACACGCATCCGCATAAAAATGTTTATTATCAATATCTAATGAGAACTCCTTACCACGACTTCAAGCCGAGGGACCTTTCCCTTCGCAGCGTTCTGGAACGGCTGCGGCGCTGGCCGCAGGCGACTTTTCGCGATTCCTGGCCGGCTGCCTATTACCCGACCCGGCGGGCCTTCCGCCATCTCAAGACGACCTACCTCGGACTGAAAGCTTAGGAGCGTTTCGTGACGACCCTGCCCCTGGTCAGCGTCATCATTCCGAACTTCAACCGAAGGGCCGCGCTGCAACGGGCCGTCGACAGCGTGCTGGCGCAGGACTATGAAGCCTTCGAGATTATCGTGGTCGACGACGCGTCGACCGCGGACGTCGCGCTGACGCTTTCACCGGCCGAGGAAGAGAAACTGCGCTGGATCGCCTTGCCGCAAAACCTGGGCGGAGGCGGTGCGCGCAACATCGGTCTCGATCACGCGCGCGGCGAGGTCGTCGCATTTCTCGATTCCGACGACGTCTGGACCTCCGACAAGCTGACCAAGCAGGTGGCGTGCTATCTGGCCGACGGGCGCCCTCAGGACTGCGTCTACTACGCCCAGGTGGTCCACGACCAGGACGGACGCACGCAGATCCTGCCGGAGCGGGGCATGGCCCCCGGCGAGACGGTCGGAGACTACCTCTTTCCATGGCGCGGCAACCTGCTCACGACTATCGCACTCTTCATGAGCCGGGAGCTCGCCCTGCGGGTTCGCTTTACCCAGAGCCTGCGCATTCACCAGGACATCGACTTTTGCCTGCGCCTGCAGCAGGCCGGCGCGCGCTTCCATTTCCATCCGGAGCCCCTCGGGCGCTGGCACGCCGAAACCCGCGAAGACCGCATGAGTTACCGCCCGAAGTTCCTGCTGTCCCTGGATTGGCTGGAGACGACCGGGGATCTGATGCCCTTTGCGACCCGGCAGAAGTTCGCCGCGCAGCTCGCATCGAAGATGCCGGCCTATGTGTGGCAAAGCCCCGGGGTGGTGCTTCGGGGCCTCTGGCGCTGCTGGCGGGCGGACTACATCTCGACCCGCTATGCCCTGCGACTCCTCACGCAGTTCGTGGTCCCACAGCGCTGGAGCGATGCCATGGCCAGAGCACTGAAGCCGGCCAAGCCGGCGGAAAGCCGCTGAGCGGACGGGGCTTTCGCACATGATGGGTAGGTCCTAGTAGCGCCGGGTCGCGTAGATGGCAGGCAGCGTCAACATGGTGATGAGCGCCTGACGGGAAAGGCCGAGCATCTGCCGCCATTCCTCCTGCACACGCCGTCTGCCTTCCGCCGGCCGGGGAAGCTGGTTCCCGGAGAGGCCATGCCGTTCCGCCGATGCCCAGTCGAGCTGAGCGGCGCGGAACTCCAGGCCCAGCGGTCTCATCACCGCGGTCAAGGCGCCTTGCGGATCGAGGATGAGATCCTCGTAGCGCAGGCGCAGATGTTCAGTCTCCCGCAGCACCCGCAGGGTCATCAAGGTCGCACGGCGGTAATGTGTGGCGGTTTTCAGTACCGATGCGCCGCCGGACTTGAGCGCAGCGCAGATCTGGCCCTTTGGATTCCTCATTAGGTGTATGGGTACGACCGGCAACTCGGTGCAGGTCAGCAAGGCAGTGAGGCGGGAAAGAGCCTTGCTTGAATCGACGATGAGCCTCGCGCCCGACACGTCCGCCACGGAATCGAAGAGCAGGCGATTATGGTCCGCAAAGCGCAGGGGATCGCTCGACATGACATCGAGATCCCGCAGGGTCAGACCGGCCCGCCGTTCGATCTCGCCGTCGACCTCACGCCAGAACTCGCAACTCCAGATGCTCTCTGCCCCGCAACCGCAGGCCGAGCCGGAGGGATTACGGTCGCTCTTGGCAATCAGCAGATTGGCATAGCCGTGGATGTCCAGCACATCGCCGACACTGAAGGCGCGCGGATGAGCGTTCAGCAAGTGCGCAAGGAGAGTCGAGCCGGAGTAGGGCAGGCCGACGACATAGGCTATGCGATAGCGTCGGGCCATGAGCTGCCTTGCTTGTCCGCTGTCTTCGTCATGGAGGTGAATTTAGGACTGCGCCTCGGGTCATTGCGTGAGAAGCGTGACCGTCACAGACTTCTTACGGTTCCTGGGCGATTGACGCGTTCTGCACTGCCCCTGCCACAAAGATGTCTCACTTCGCCGCGGTGAGGGCGGGGCTACCATGCCGCCGGCCTGTACAGGCGTCTGCGGACGGAGCGTCGCAGCGCCTTCGCAGTGACGTCTCCGTGGAGCTTTGTGCGCCCTTGCCTCAAGTCTCGGTGATCATTCCCGCCTACAATGCCGCCGCCTTTCTCGGCGCAGCGCTGACGTCGCTGCAGCAGCAGGCATTGACGGACCTGGAGATCCTGGTCGTCGACGACGGATCGCTGGACGAAACCCGGGCGGTGGCGAGCGCTTTCGCGGTGCACGATCCGCGCATCCGGGTCATTGCCGCAGAGCGCAACGGCGGACCGGCGGCCGCGCGCAACCTGGGGCTGGCGCAGGCGAAAGGGCAGTGGATCGCCCTGCTGGATGCCGACGATGCCTTTGAGCCGGACCGTCTTGCCCGCCTCATCGGTCTGGCGCGGGATTGCGGTGCCGATCTCCTGGCCGACAACCTCATCCTGGAACCGGAGGACGGAAGGCCGGAACGCATGCTCCCGCTCAGCGAAGCGGCAAGCTGCGCGCCGGTCACCGCCGCCGAGTTCCTGCGCGGCAATCTTCCCGATCCAGAGCGACCCAGGAGGAGTTACGGCTTCCTGAAGCCGATTATCTCTCGAGCCTTCTTACTGGAACACGATCTGCGCTACGACGAGTCCCTGCGCTTTGCCGAAGATTTCGCCTTCTACCTCGCTTGCTTTGCCGCCGGCGGGCGCTTCTTTCTCTGCCAGCAGGCGCTCTATCGCTATCGCGTTCGTGCGGACTCCGTCACTGCCGGGCACACGGCAGAAGATCTGAGGCGCCTGCAGGGTGTCGACGAACGCCTGCTGTCCGGCGGCGCCATGCTGCCGGTGGAATTCCGCACGGCCCTGCTACAGCACAAGAGGAGCATCGATCAGCGCCTGCAGTGGCGGGTGTTCATCGACGCGGCCAAGGCACGAAGCTGGCACAGGGCCGTCTCGGCCAGCTTCAAAGGCTGGCACGTCTTCCACTATGTTTCGGTACAGCTCGCAGCGGAGATCTGGCGGCGCTTATCAGAGAAGAGATTGCGGTCAACCCCAGCCTAAAGTGCTTCATGCTGTAGCGGAACCGGCGCCTTCGGCCGCGCAGCGAAGCGCCACGAGGCGACCAGAACGGCTCCCAGAAGGATCTGGATCAGGGCGTGCTGGCGGAAGAGCGCGTATTCGCTCAGCGAGTAGACCACGACGAAGACGAGCAGGAAGGCCGGAAGGGCGGCTGTCGCGTCCTCGCCCCGATTGAGCGTGGAGACTGCGCGCACAGCAAACCAAAGTCCGGTGAGCGAGATGACACAAATGCCGAGAAGCCCCAGTTGCACCGTGATGTCCAGATAGGAGTTATGGAAGTTCTTGAGGTCGTGGCGCATGACATACTGGACGTAGCTGCTGGTGGAACCGTCCCGGCCATCCCAGAAGGCATCGTAGCCGACCCCGAAGTAGGGGCGCTGCTCGATCAGACCCAGGGCGAAGTCCCAGAGAACAGACCGCCCGGTCAGCGTCCGTTCTTTTCCGAGAGCCTCGAGCGCCAGCCCGGCCGGATCGATGTCGAAGGCGAGAACCGCCCAGGCCGCCGAGGCGGCGATCATCGCGGCTATGAGATAGCTCAGCAGCCTGAGCGGTGCGGGGGAGCGCCAGGCGAGAAACACCGGGGCCACCACGGCAAGTCCGAAAGTCATCAGGATTGACGTGGCCGATTGGCTGCTGGCGATCAGGATCAAGGCGATCACCGCAGCGGCCGAGGCCGGCAGGCGGTGCCTGCCCACGGCGAGGAGCAGCACAGAGCAAATAAGCAGCAGCACCATGCGCCCGCCAAGCACGTTCTTGTGCGGAAAGATCCCGCGGGCAACGCCGTTGTGATCGAAGGCGATGCCCGCCTTGGCGAGCAGCAGCACCAGGGACGCCAGGGCGCAGCCCAGCAGCACCCAGAACAGGGCCCGGCAGATGTCCAGGAGCGAAAACCGTCCGCCGATGTAGGCGCCGATCAGGACGGTCATCGACAGTTGGATGGCCGAGCGCAGCGTCTGCGGCGGATTGTCGGACCAGAAGAACGACAGGACTGCCAGCAGCGGCCAAAGCAGTAACGGGGCGCTGCGCCAGACCGACGACAGGAAGGAGCCATACTTCAGAACGAACAGACCGAGCGCCACAAGGTAGATGAGATACCAGGAGAGACTCTCCAGGGGGCGCAGCAGGGAGAAGGCGTAAGCGGCTACCAGGAGCGTGAACGAAAGAAAGGCCCATTCGAGCAGACGCAGAGCCGCGTCCTGCGACCGGGGCGCCGGAAACGAGTGGGCGCGGTACGGGTCCTGTGAATGGGAAAGGGAGGTCATTGCGCACTCGGGAGCCGCTCGGGGAGATGCAAAAAATACTGTCACGAAGGTCGCGCGTCTTCGCGGTCGCACACTTCAATCGCGTTCACCAGTGACTTTCATGAGACACCTGAAAAGGTCACAACTTAGCCCAAGCAAAATCACAAAAGCGGGTTGGCCGAAGTGGTAGAAATTTTGCGGTGCAGTAGTAAGGGGTGTCTCGAACTGTTCCAGTCTCGAGCCCTGCGCCGCTGGAAGGATCGCACGGAAGAACGATCGTCTAAGCGCCAGGTATGACCGATGGAACGCAGTGCCGCTGAGTCAAGCAGGGGGATTGTGGAATGGATGCTGCGCTATCGGCGCTGATTGGCAAGCAAGCAGGCCGAGCCGTCAGGCCGATTTCGCGTATCACCATCGACATTGTCTTTCGAACCTGCGACCTGATGATCATCGGTCTGGTCGGCCTGCTGTTCTTCTTTCTTCGCCAGGCCGAGGCCCCCGACCTCTACTATCCAAGGTACCTCGCGGCAATCTTGGTGGCGATGGTCGTTGCCACCTTCATGCTGCATCGTTTCGACGTCTACCGCGACGAGTTCCTGTTCACCAAACGGGTTCCCTTCGGCAGCCTGGCGACGGCTTGGTCGGTGACCTTCTCCGTCCTGCTGGCCGCGGCCTTTATGTTCAAGATCTCCGACACCTATTCCCGGGCCTGGGCGTTCTCCTGGTTCGCCGGAGCCGGCATGGGCCTGGTGCTCGGGCGGCTTGCACTGAGGCATTGGGTCCGCAGTCTGGCCGTTGCCGGGCGCTTCGCCAACCGCACGGTCATTCTCGGCGCTGGCGAACAGGGGCGCCGGCTCGCCGGCTATCTGCGCCGCCATGGCGATGCCTATACCAAGGTGATCGGCTTTGCCGACGACCGGATGTCTAGGATTGAGGAGGAGAGCCAGGACCTTCCGCTCCTGGGAAACGTCGACAGCCTGATTCACATGATCCGTCAGGACGAGGTCGACCAGGTGATCGTCGCCTTGCCCTGGACTGCCGACCGGCGCCTGCAGCAGGTGGTGACCAAGTTGCAACGCACGCCGGTGGCGATTCGCCTGGCGCCCGACCTGGTGGGCTTTTCCTTTCCCGACCGCGGCTTCACGAAGGTCGCCAGACTGCCACTGATGCGGCTCTTCGACAGGCCGATTTCCGGCTGGTCGCACATCCTGAAGACCGTCGAAGACCGCGTTATCGCGGGTGCCCTTCTGCTTCTGCTGATGCCGCTCTTCGCCCTGGTCGCCTTGGCGATCAAGCTGGACTCGCCGGGACCGGTGTTCTTTCGTCAGAAGCGTTACGGCTTCAATCACAATCTCTTCGACTGCTGGAAGTTCCGCACCATGCATCACCACCTGCGCGATGCCAACGCGGAGACCCTGACACAGCGCAACGACGGCCGGGTGACGCGGATCGGGCGGATGCTGCGACGGACCAGCATCGACGAGTTGCCGCAACTGCTGAACGTTCTGAAAGGCGACATGTCCCTGGTCGGGCCACGACCCCACGCCACCTCCGCCAAGGCCGACGGCCATCTCTACGAAGACGCGGTCGATGCCTATGCGGCCCGTCACCGCGTCAAGCCCGGGATCACCGGCTGGGCACAGGTCAACGGCTGGCGCGGCGCGACGGATACGGTGGAGAAGATCGAGCGGCGCGTCGAATACGACCTCTTCTACATCGACAACTGGTCGCTGGCTTTCGACCTCTGGATTCTCATCCGCACGGTCTTCGTCCTCTTCGGAGACCGCGAGGCCTACTAGCGATGTCTCGGCCACTCCCTCCGCTCGCGACGAAATAGGAGCCAATCAGCCTTGATCATCGAAGCCCCGCGCAAGGCCGTCATTCCGGTCGGAGTAGTCCGGCACTGTGCGCAAGGAAACCGCAGCACCCTTCCACAGGCGGCAGAGGCCGCGGTGGAGCGGCTGCTCGTCCGCCGCGCCGTCGAGGAAGCCCTGGCCAGCGGGTTCGAGGAGTTGGTTTTCGTCACCCAGGAAGGCTTGGCGATCGTCGAGGGCCATTCCCCGACAGAGCCGGAACCAGAGAGAACGGGTCCTGAGCGCCTCATCGGCCGGCCGGCGGCCTGGGGACCGGCGGGGTGGCCCCGCAAGGTGCTGATCTCGCGCCATGGCAGATTGCACGGCCTGGGCCATGCCCTCTGGGGGGCAAGGAAGGCCATTGGCCTCGATCCCTTCGCCCTGCTGGTTCCGAGCCACCTGATCGCCGCTGCCGTTCCGGCAATCAAGCAGGTCGTCGACCGCTACCGGGAGCAGGGCGGCAATGTCGTCGCCGTGGCCGATGCGGAGGTGATCGAGCGGGACGGTGCTTTTGCCGCCATCATCGGCAGCGCGCGGGGCCGCTATGTCTTGCAGCCCGATGTCTTCGAGGCCCTGGAACGCCAGGAGAGTCTGGACCTCAAGCGGGCCATTCTCGCCATGGCGGAGGTCTGGCCGCTCTCTGCCCTGCCGCTGGCCGGCCGCTGCGTCGAACGATCGAGCCACGCCGCGGTGCTGGAAGCGCAGCTTGCAGCCGCGCCGCGGACCAAACTTGAACCGGACTTCGTCGATCACATTCTTCAGCGGTGCGGTATGGACCGCCCGGCACCGGGGCGGCCGTCCATGGCCGCGGGACTTTCCGGGGGAGGGTGAGGGAACCCGAACGAGATCGGGCAGGCAGAAGGCGGCGGGTTCGCCGATGAGCCGCCCATTTTGACTGGCACTGGTATAGGAGGAGGAGATGCGCTTCGGGCGGAGACCGGCCGTAAGGCTGCTCGCGGTGCTTTTGTTGTCGCTCGCCTTGGCTGGCTGCGCGGGACACGGGTCCCTGCCGCCACTGCCACCGGCCGATGAGGGGCCCTACAAGCTTGGGGCCGGCGACCGCATTCGCCTGGTCGTCTTCGGCCAGGATGAACTGTCGGGTGAGTATCTGGTCAGCGATTCGGGCTTCATCACCGTGCCCCTGATCGGCGCCGTCGACGCCGAGGGCCTGAGCCTGCGCGAACTCGAGGGCCAGATCGGCTCCGAACTCAAACAAGGCATCCTGGTGAACCCGAACTGCAGTGTCGAGATCTCCACTTATCGGCCCTTCTACATCCTGGGCGAGACCAAGGCCCCCGGGCAGTACCCCTATGTACCGCGGATGACCGTGCTCACCGCGGTCTCGATCAGCGGCGGCTTCACTTTCCGGGCCGACCAGGATCTGATGTCGATCACCCGCGTGGTGGAGGGGCAGATTTCCGAGTTCCAGGCCGACCCCCTGGCCTACGTTCAGCCCGGCGACGTGATCAACGTCTACGAACGTTACTTTTAGGCGGTGCCGTCCTTGGCCTGGCAATCGATGACGCCGGATCGCGGCGACGCTGGGTAATGAGCGTTCGCGAAGCGCTTGTGGCCCTGCGGCCGTTCCGGCTTGGCGTTCTCTTGGCCACGGTGCTGACCGGTTTCCCCCAAGCGGCGCTTGCGCAAGAGAGGGACGAACCGCGGTCGGTGCAGGAACGGCCGCGGGGTGCGTTCGACGCCAAGGGGCTGGACCTGGGCGGCTTTCGCCTCTTTCCGCGGCTGTCGGTGAGTGAAACCTACGACGACAACGTTTTCGCCGACGAGGACGGCGAGCAGGACGACCTCATCACCTCCGTCACCGCCGCATTGCTGGCCAGGAGCGAATGGTCACGCCACGAGCTGCAGGTCTCCGGAAACCTCCGCCATCAAGCCTTCCTGGATAACAGCGACCAGGACCGCACCGAGTATTTCATCCGCCCCCGGCTGCGGCTCGACCTGGCGGAACGCAACACCCTGGGGCTGCGTGCCGAGCACAGCCGCCGGGTCGTGGGGCGCGACGATCCGGAGGACAGCGACGAAGACGACCCCACCGAGTTCAATCGGTTTCTCTCCGAACTGAAATACACCCACCGCTTCAACAGGCTTTCCGTCGGCGGAGCCGCCTTTGTGCGGCGTGACGACTTCGTCTCCACCGGCGACGACGACAGGGACCGCACCGAATACCGCTTCGGCCTGCCCATCGGCTATGAGCTATCGGCAATCACCGACCTGAAGTTCGAGCCCTTCTACCGGATCCGGGATTTCGACGAGGTCGATGAGACCGGGGCGGACCGCGACGCCCAGGCCGCCGGCGCCACTCTGGGCTTCGATACCGAGTTGACGCGGCTGTTCCATGTTGGCCTCGAAGTCGGTTTCATCGCCAACGACTTCGAGGACTCCCGCTTCGACGACGAAGTCGATTTCATCGCCGAAGGAAACGCCACCTGGTATGTCACGGCCATGACCACGGTGAAGGGGCGCCTTGCGAGGCGGGACACCGCGACGAATCAACCAGGGTCTTCGTCAAAGACGCAGACGACGGTTGCCGGTGAAGTCCAGCACGAACTGCAGCGCAACATCCTGCTGCTCGGCGTCGCCCGCTACATCCAGGATGACTTCCGCGAGATCGATCGCACCGATGATCGGGCGATTTTCGGTTTGGGCGGGGAGTATCTGCTGAACCGCTATCTCTCTCTGGCCGCCGACTATCGCTTCGAACAGCGCTGGTCCGACGTGGACGAGCAGGACTTCACACGCAATCTGGTCACCCTGGGCCTGCGGACAAAGTTCTAAACCCGGTCAATCCGGCCAGCGCGGCGGGTGGCTGCCCAGCGGCACGCTCGGCCTTGCGAAACGCGGCGGCGTTTTGGACATGACGGCGGCGTGCCGGACCGCGCTCAATCTGCCGAAACCCGAATCCGAATGCTCCAGCAAGGCCTCAACGGCGGAAGATTCGGGTTCGGGGCAGGCCTGCCCCTCCGCCAAGCGCCCCAGGGACTGCAGCCAGCGCCCGGTGCGGGCCAGGGAGACGCGGACATGCCAGCTTCCGCCCTCCAGCACGCGCTTGCGCAAGGCGGCGATGGCACCGAAGGCCATCAGGTATCCGCTGGCGTGATCGAGGGCCTGGCAGGGCAGTTCCCGCGGGCCTTCTATGCCGGCAGCCTCGGCTTCGCCGTGATTGATCCCGCTGGCGGTCTGGACCAGGGAGTCGAAGCCGCGCCGCCCGGCCCAGGGTCCCTCGTAGCCATAGGCGCAGAGCGACACATAGACGATCCCGGGCCTGATCGCGGCGGCCGCCTCCGGGCCGAAACCGTGTCCGGCAAAAGCGCCGGGCCGGTAGCCTTGAACGAAGACATCGGCCTCGCGCATCAGCGCGGTCAGGGTCTCGCGTCCTGCTTCCTCGCGCAGATCGATGTGGGCGGAGAGCTTGCCTCGTCCGCTGTCGATCACCAGCGGTTCGATGAAGGGCAGGTGCGGGCCGGCAATCCGCATCACATCGGCGCCATGGGCCGCCAGGGCCCGCCCGCCCACGGGCCCGGCGATGATGCGGGTCAGGTCGAGCACACGCAGCCCGGCGAGCGGCCGCTCGGCAACCTCCAGAGGTTCAGCGGGGCTTTCCCCGATCCTCTCGAAGGACAGCAGGTCTTGCGCGGCCAAGGCCTGGCCCTGCGGTTCGCCCAACCACTCCTGTGGGCTGCGCAACATGGTGGCCACCAGGCCGCGTTCGGCAACCGCCGCCTCGAACGCGGGCGCCTGCCATTTCTCCAGCGCCTCCTGCACCGTTGCCCGCTCGTAAGCGCAGCCGAGCAGGGCAAGGATGCCGTCGCGGTGGTGGGGAAAGTTGGTGTGGATGCGCACCCAACGTCCGTCGCCCGTGCGGTAGACGCCGGCAATGGCATCCCAGAGACGGTTGGGCGGTTGGTCGTCGACACGGAACAAACGTTCGCTGCGAAACTCGATCGCCGCATGGCGCATGTCGACGGCGATGTCCTGCGCTGAACCGCCGCGCCGCGTCCACAGCTCCGCCGCCGCGGCCGCGGTGGCTGCAATGGTCGCCTGGGCGATGGTGCCAACGGCATAGGAGGAGGGAAGCACCGGCTCGCTGCCGGTGAGCGCAACGGAGCCGGCCTGCGCACCATCGAGTCCGGCGAGTTCCAGCAGCCCCTTCAGGACCTGCCGCGGCGCCGGCGGCGCCGTGGTGGGGAAGGGCCCGGTCATGAACCGGATCGGGCCGCCGCAATGGCCTCGCGCAGAACTGTCATGTCGCCGATATGGTTGGCGAGCAGGAGGACAAGCTTCGCGTTGACCTTGGCGCTCTCTTCGAGGTCGAGGTCCCGGTGCAGGTCCATCAGCGCGGCATAGAAGTCATCAGGTGCCGCGATATTAGGTTCATCTATCAGTTTCGAATTCATTCGGAACCTATTCAAGAGAAAGAGATTTTCCTATCGCTTCCGTAACGGCCGTATGGGATAGCGCGGGCCAATGCGCGGCGACATGCTGGTCCGGCCGGATTAGCAGGAAACTGCCGGACCGAACGCCGTAGAGCTCGGCAAAAAGCCCTTCGGCGTCGACCCAGGCGTCCTCGCCGTCCGCCACGTCCACCCCCTTGCTCACGATGGCCAGCACGGAGAGGCCCGGTTCGGCTTCGGCGAGGCGGGCGCATTCGCGCCGACTGTCCGACGTTTCTTCGGGTCCCTTGTAGTAGAGACCGAAAAAGCCGCCGGTCACGAGGTGCAGCAGCCAGCGCGTCTCTTGCCCACGGACCAGCGGCACATCCGGACAAGGCGCGCCCGGCGGGATCGCCTCCGCATGGTCTGGACTCCCGTCGCTGATAAGGGGTGAGCCCGTCAGGATCGCGGGCTGGGAGAGGCGGCCGGAGTTGACCAGGGCCCGGGCGAAGGGATGCCGCTCGGCCAGCTCCAGAGTGGCGTCGCGGAACAGGCGGCTGACCTCGTTCTTCGGGGTGATGAAGTCAGTGCTGCGGGTCGAGTTCAGGATGTTCTCTTCGGCCGCCGGAATGCGCTCGGCGTCATAGCTGTCCAACAGGCGGTCCGGCGCCTCGCCCTTGAGCACCGCGGCGAGCTTCCAGCAGAGATTGTCGGCATCCTGCAGGCCGCCGTTGCCGCCGCGCGCGCCGAAAGGCGAGACCTGGTGCGCCGAGTCCCCAAGGAAGATCACCGGGCCGTGGCGAAAGCGCTCCAGGCGCCGGCACTGGAAGGTATAGACGGAGACCCATTCGAGCTCGAAGTCGATCTCCTCACCCAGCATGGCGCGCAGGCGCGGGATGACCCGTTCCGGGCGCTTCTCCTCTTCCGGATCACAGCCCGAGCTGAGCTGCAGGTCGATGCGCCAGACATTGTCCGGCTGCCGGTGCAGAAGCGCCGATTGGCCGCGGTGAAACGGCGGATCGAACCAGAACCAGCGTTCGCTCGGGAAATCCGCCTGCATGACCACATCGGCGATCAGGAAGCGGTCGAGAAAGACCTGGCCGCTGAAGGAAAGCCCCAACGCCTTCCGGACGCTGCTGTGCGCACCGTCCGCGGCCAGCAGATAGTCGCAGGTCAGACGATAGGGACCGTCTGGCGTATCGATGACCACGGCGGCACCGCCGTCGGCGGGTTCGACACCGACGACCCGGTTTTTCCAGCGCAGATCCACGAGGCCGCTGCTCTCGGCCCGTTCCACCAGCCACTCCTCGGCGTAGTACTGTTGGAGATTGATGAAGGCGGGCCAGCAGTGCCCGCCCTCCGGCAGCAGGTCGAAGTCGTAGATCATGCGGTCACGGAAAAAGACCTTGCCTGTATGCCAGGTCACGCCCTTTTCCTTCAGCTTGGCGCCGAGGCCGAGGCGGTCGAGGATTTCCAGGCTGCGCTTGGAAAAGCAGATCGCCCGGGAGCCGAAACTGACCGTGTCGTCGTCGTCGAGGACCACCGAGGCGACGCCGCGGCTGGCAAGGTCCACCGCGGCGGCCAGCCCGACGAGCCCGGCCCCGACGATGATGGCCGGATGATGGGCGGTGCCGGCGTACTGGTCGTCGCTGCGCCGATAGGGGTAGCGTGGATTCTGATAGGTCTTGGGCATCTGGTCGGCGGCTCTTGTGGACGGCGCTTTCGCTTCAGCCCTGTTCAAGGGCGCGCCACATCTCGAGATCCCGCTCGGCGGTCCAGATGCGCGGATCGGCGATGCCCGATGCCTCGTCGTAGGCGCGGGCCACGTCGAAGGGCATGCAATGCTCGAAGATCACCCAGCCGCCGAACCTGGGCTCCAGGCGCTGAAAGGTCTCGCCATAGATGTCCTTCAGGCTCTTGCCGCCGGAAACGCCCTGGGCGACGGACTGGTACATCTCTGTCAGGAAAGCCTGGGTGCCAGCGATGCCGTCTTCCACCTCGGCCGGCGTCTTCAGGGCCGCGCCGCGCCCGGGCACCAGCTTCTCGGGGCCGAGGGCGCGCAGCCGCTCCAGGGTGTTCGGCCAGTCCTTCAGGTAGGCGTCGCCGGTGTAGGGGGTGGCGCCGAACTCCACAAGGTCGCCCGCGAAGAGCACCTTCTCCTTGGGCAGCCAGACCACGGTATCGCCCTTCGTATGGCCACGCCCCAACTGCAGGATTTGGACCTCGTGCTTGCCCATGTAGAGGGTCAGCGATCCCTCGAACACCACATTGGGCCAGGTGAGCCCCGGCACGCTTTCCACGGACTGGAACAGGCGCGGGAAGCGGCCGACCTCCGACTCGTAGTCCTGCTGGCCGCGCTCGACGATGAGGTCGTATGTATCGCGGCTGGCAATCACCTGCTGGGCGCCATAGGCTGAAGCGCCGAGAACCCGCACGGCGTGGTAGTGACTGAGAGTCACGTACTCGATGGGCTTATCCGTAACCGAACGAATACGGTCGATGACACCTTGCGCCATCACCGGCGTCGCCTGGGTATCCACCACCATGACCGACTCGTCGCCGACGATGATGCCGGAGTTGGGATCGCCCTCGGCGGTGTAGGCATAGAGACCCTCGGCTAATTCTTCGAAGGTAATGGTTTTTTCTTCCAGATCGCCTTGAGAGGCAAAAGCCTTGCCCGCCATCGTTCCTCCTGACACCGCTTTGCCCCGGCTTGCCGGGGGTTCCGCCAGCTTGTCGACCGCAATGCAACCGTCAAGTCCCTGCCGCCATAAGACCGCGGCCACCCGAATTAACCAAGGGCCGTTCTACCATTGGTAACCGCCGGCCCGCGACGCTATTGACCGTCGATTATGGCTTGCGATCTAATGCCGCGAAAGGCGAACGACGGCGGCAAGCATCCTCGAAGGCCGACCCAACGTCGCGGCAGATTGCCCCGGCGTTGCGAACACGGTCTTCCTCTGAATCCTGCACCGCTGCGCGCCGCAACGCCAGTGACGGCGTTGCCTGCAACGGAGGGGACAAAAATGAACATCACGAAGCGTAGTTTTCTCGGCCTGACGGCTTTGGCCCTGACGGCCGGTCTGACGGTATCCACCGCTCAGGCCGCTGAAGAGTGGCGCATGGCCCACAAGATGCCGCCGGACAGCCCGGAAGGGAAAGTGTTTCAGCGCTTTGCCGATCTGGCCGAGGAGTACAGCAACGGCAAGCTGAAGATCAAAATGTATCCCAACGAGCAGCTCGGCAAGACCGAAGCCACGATGGAGCAGTTGAAGCTCGGAACGGTACACCTCTATGCCGAGGGCTCCACCTATATGAAGAAGTGGGTGCCGGAGATCACCTGGATCAGCGCGGCCTTTCTGTTCGACGACCGCGATCATTGGGTGCGCTTCATGAATACCGACATGGCGAGAGGCTGGTTCAAGAACGCCTCCGAGCAGGCGGGCGTCGGCGTGCTCGGCGATCCCACGGCGATCATCCGCGGTCCCTACCGCGTCATGGTCACCAACGAGGACGTGCGCAGCTACGGTGATCTCAAGGGGATCAAACTCAGGATGCATCCCAACAAGATGGCCATCGCCACCTGGACGCATCTGGGCGCGGACGTGAAGACCCTGGCCTGGACCGACGTCTATCAGGCCATCGACAAGAAGATCGTCAGCGCGGTGAACAGCCCCATCGCTCTCGTAGAGGCCATGCGCTTCTATGAGGTCGCCCCCCATGTGGTGCGCCACGACGAGTACTATCAGTCCATCGGCTTCATGGTGAACCAGAAGGCCTACGACAAGCTGGACCCGGAACTGCAGGCGGCCCTCAACCGGGCCTACGAGGACGCCGGCGTCTACAGCCATGAGATCATGGGCACGGCCGCCGAAGAGTCCATCGCGCGCATGCGCGACCAGGGCGTGACCTTCGTCAGTGTGGACCGCAAACCCTTCGTCGAGTCCATGCAACGCTTCTACCAGGATCTGGAAAGCCAGGGCGAGCTGCCTGAAGGTTTCCTGGCAATGGTCGAATCGACCCGTACCGCCCAGTAACCGGAGGTGCTGGGGTCCGAACCGATAGAGGGCGGGCCGCTCGCGCGGCTCGCCTTCTTGCTGGACGGCTGGCTTGAATCCCTCGGCTGGTTGTTCCTGATCATCGCCAACATCTGCCTGCTGCTGATGCTGATCGGCACCGCGGCCACCATCGTCCTGCGGCCCTTCAACCTGTCCTTCTACTGGATATGGCCCTGGACGATGCAGTTCTTCGTCTGGATGTCCTTCTTCGGCTTCTACGCGGTCTACCGCTTCCGCAAGGATATTGCCGTGGACTTCGTGGTGCTGCGCCTGGGCGCCGGGGCGATGACGGGAACCCGCTATTTCGTCGCCTTCATGGTCATGCTGGTGACCGGCGTGATCCTCCTGCAGATGCCGACCATCATCGAGTCCCAGGTCGGCGTGATCGATGCCGTGGTGACGCCCTGGGGCGAGCTGGAGCGCTATACGCTGTCGATCCCGCTGGGCATCTCCTGCTTTCTGATTTTCGTGAATGCGCTGCTGGATGTGGTGAAGGCCTGGCTCGGCTGGGAGGAACCCCACAGCCTGCCGGCGGTGGACAGTTAGGGGGCGGACAGCGAACTCATGGCATTCGTCCTCTTCGCCGCCTTCATCGCGCTGATTCTGCTCCGGGTGCCGGTCTCCATGGCCATCGGTGCCGCGGTGCTGCTGGCCTTCGCCACCTCCGAGTTTTCCGATGCGCTCTACATCGTCCCCCAGCAGATCCTGGAGGGGGTGAACAAGCCCTCCCTGGCGGCGGTGCCCTTCTTCATCATGGCCGGCAACCTGATGAACGTGGTCGGCATGACCGACCGCATCTTCAACTTCGCCAATGCCCTGGTCGGCCACTTCAAGGCCGGGCTGGCCCAGGTCAACGTGCTCTCCTCGATGATCTTCGCCGGGGTCTCCGGCGCCGCAGTGGCCGACTGCGCCGGCCTCGGCACCATCGAGATCAAGGCGATGAAGGAGCGCGGCTACAAGGCCGAGTTCGCCGCGGCGGTGACCGTCTGCTCGGCGGTGGTCGGGCCCATCATCCCGCCCTCCATCGGCCTGGTGGTCTATGCCTTCCTGGCCCAGCAGTCCATCGAGCGCATGTTCCTCGCCGGCGTCATTCCGGGCATCGTCGTCGGCCTTTCGCTGATGATCTTCAACCGTATCCTGGCGATCCGCCACAATTTCCCGACCCAGGAGAAGGCAAAGCCCCGCGAGGTGATGAGCACCGGCGTCGACGGCGTGCTCGCCCTGGTGGCGCCCGCCATCATCCTGGGCTCCATCCTCGGCGGCTTCGTGACCGCGACCGAGGCCGGGGTGCTGGCCTGCCTCTACTGCCTGGTGCTCGGCGCCGTCTACCGCTCGCTGACCTTCGCGCGGCTGTGGAAGGCGCTCACCGACACCATGCTCATGACCTCGGTGATCATGATCATCATCGGCTTTTCCATCGCCATGGGCTGGCTGCTGGCCATCGAGCAGGTGCCGCAGAAGCTGGGCGACGCCATCTTCGCCATCACCGAAAGCCGCGCCGTCTTCCTCGCCATGATGATCGTCTTCGTGCTGCTCATCGGCTGCGTGGTGGAGGGCGTGCCGGCGAAACTGATGCTGGTGCCCATGCTGCTGCCGGTGGTCGACAGCTTCGGGGTCGACCGCGTTCACTTCGGCATCGTGTTTCAGTTGGCTTTGCTCATCGGCATCGCCACCCCGCCCATGGGGATCGGCCTCTACATCATGGTGGAGGTGGGCAAGGTGCCTTTCGAGAAGGTGACCATGGCAGTCATTCCCTTCCTGGTTCCGCTGATCGTGGTGCTGATCCTCATCACCTATGTCCCCGCGCTCACCCTCTGGCTGCCCAACCTGGTGCTCGGCCCGGACACGGCGATCATCTTCAATTAGGGCCGGTGAGGGCGGCAGCGGCGGTCACTCTTCGAGGACTGGCTGACCGAGGCGGTCACGCTCCGTCAGGTGCCTCAGCGCTTGCAGCAGTGCGATCCTTTGATCCGCCGGCAGCCCCTTGAAGAGCTTCCGCTCTGCCGCGTGGATCTTCGGGCGGAGGTCCTGGAACCAAGTTTCGCCCTGCGGCGAGAGGCGGTAGCCGATCTGGCGGCCGTCGCCGGCTTTGCGCTCGCGCAGCAAGGCGCCTTTGCCGATCAGTGGCTTCAGGGTGGTGGTGATCACCGAGGGGGCAGAGGCCATGGCCGCGCAGATCTCCTTGTGGGTGACGCCGGGATTGTGGGAGACCAGCTCCAGGGTCATGAACTGCAGCGGAGTGATGCCGGCATCCGCGAAGACCTCCCCGAAGACCTGCTGGCCGCGCAGGAAGGCGTGGCGGAAGAGGTGCCCGCCCAGATCGTTGAGCAGGCCGTAGTCGAGCTGGCGGGGCGGGGCGGGCATCTCAGAACATCGCTCGCATGAGGCCCAGGGTGATCACCGGGAAGGCGGCCAGAATGACAATGCGGATCACGTCGCTGAGCACGAAGGGGGCGACGCCGCGGTAGGTCTTGCTCATGGGCACGTCGCCCGCCAGGGAATGGATGATGAAGAGGTTGAGGCCCACCGGCGGCGTGATCAGGCCGATCTCCACCACCATCAGCGCGAGGATGCCGAACCAGATGGCCAGTTCTTCCGGCGGCAGACCGAAGTCGAGCGCCATGACGATGGGAAAGAACACCGGGATAGTCAGCAGGATCATGGAGAGCGAGTCCATGACGCAGCCGAAGACCAGGTAGCAGACCAGGATCATGGTCAGCACCAGCCAGGGCGAGAAGCCGGAGGCGGCAACCCAGTCGGCGGCGGCCTGGGGGGTCTGGGTCAGGGCCAGAAAGGTGTTGAGGGCCTGGGCGCCCAGGACGATGAAGAAGATCATCGCTGTGGAGGAGGCCGCGGAGAGCACGCAGTCGGCAAAGGCCCGGCGGCTGAGCCGGCCCACGGCCAACGCGTAGCAGCCCGTCGCTACCGCACCGATGGCCGCCGCCTCGGTGGGCGTGAACAGCCCGAAATAGATCCCGCCGATCACCAGCGCAAAGATAAAGACCACTGGCCAGATGCCGATCAAGGTGCGCAAGCGCTGGGCGTAGGGCACGCGCGGCGCGGCTTGGGCTGCCTCGGGGTTCAGGCGCACGTAGACCGCCACCGTCAGCATGTAGCCGAGCGCAGCCAGGATGCCGGGAATCAGGGCGGCAACGAACATCTTGATGATGTTCTGCTCGGTGAGGATGGCATAGATCACCAGGATGACCGAGGGCGGAATCAGGATGCCCAGGGTGCCGCCGGCCGCGAGGGCGCCGGTGGAAAGGGTGTCGGAGTAGCGCAGGCGCCGCATCTCCGGCAGCGCCACCTGACCCATGGTGGCGGCAGTGGCCAGCGAAGAGCCGCAGACCGCTCCGAAGCCGGCGCAGGCCCCTACGGCGGCCATGGCGACACCGCCACGGCGGTGGCCCAGCCAGTCGGCGGCGGCGCGGAACAGGCTCTCCGACATGCCGGATTTGGCGGCGAACTGGCCCATCAGCAGGAACAGCGGCACAATGGAGAGCGAATAGCTGGAGAAGGTGTCGTAGGTGAGGGACTTCCACTGGGCCAACACCGGCACCGCCGTCCCGGTGACGATCCAGGTGCCCGCGAGCCCGGTCAGCAGCATGGCCGCGCCGATGGGCATGCGCAAAAAGATCAGCCCGAGCATCACCGCAAAGGCGATGGCCGACATCGCGAGTCCACTCATTTGACTTGGCCGCTCATCGCACTTCGTGGCCCCGGATGGTCTCGTTCAGGCTGCGCCAGACGGTGTAGAGACAGACCAGCGCGAAGAAGGCGGCCCCGGGAAACGCGGCGGCGTAGGAGTAACCCAGCTTCATGCCCAGGATCATGGTGGTCTCGCCGTAAGCGAACTTGTCCAGCATGCCGAACCAGAGGCGCCAGGCGATGAGACAGGCGGCGATGCTGAGGGCGCCGTTCCCGACCATCGCCAGGAAGGCCTGTACCCGAGGCGAGAGGCGCGAGACGAAGACGTCGACGGTCACGTGGCCGCGCCGAAACTGGCACCAGGGCAGGAAGGCGAAGACGGCAACCGCGCAGCCGGCCTCCACCAACTCGAAATCGCCGGGGATCGGCCCCAGACCAGCAAAGACCAGGCTGCGCCCGAAGATCGAGAGCACCGTCATCACCGCAATGGCCGTCAGGACAAGGCCGCCGGCGAAGGCCAGCGCCCGGGCCGCGCGGCCGAGGGCCTGGCCCACCAGCGCCTCGAGTTCTGGGGCGATCCCGGCCTGACTTGTCCCCACCATGGCTTTACGTAACCATCCCCTTACAGCGCGACGATGGAGGGCCGCCGGTTCAGCGTTTCCACGTCGAAGCCGGCGAGGCGCTTGTAGGCGGCAGCGGTCTCTTCGAGTTCCTGGTGGCTCAATACGTCCTCTATCTTCTCGAAGCCCTCAGGCGCCCGCTGTTCGACAATGTCGAGGACCTTGTCCGGGCCGTCGCCGCGGTTGGCTTGCACGATCTTGGCGGTGGCCGGTCGGCGTTCCTCCTCATAAGCCAGCAGGGCGCTTTCGGAAAGCCCCTGGCGCTGCAGTTCGCGGGTCAGCACACGGGCGTCGAGGATCGCCTGGGAGGCGCCGTTGGAGCCGATGGGATACATGGCGTGGGCCGCATCGCCCAGAAGAGTCATGCAGCCATGGGTCCAGCGCGGCAGCGGATCGCGGTCGACCATGGGGTATTCGAAGACCCGCTCGGCATTGCGGATCACCCAGGGCACGTCCAGCCAGTCGAAATGCCAGTCGGCAAAGCGGGGGAGGAAGTCGTCCAATTGCCCAGGGCGGTTCCAGTCCTCCCGGTTCCACAGCGCGTCCGGCGGGCGGGCCAGATCGGCGATCCAGTTGATCACCGAGCCCTCGCCGTCGTCGGCGATGGGATAGCAGACGAACTTGCGCTGCTTGCAACCGGACATCGCCATGGTGCGGCCGCCCAGGAACCGTGGCCCGCGGGTGACGCCGCGCCACATCATGATGCCGCCCCAGACCGGCGGCCCCTCGTCGGGAAAGAGACGGGAGCGGGCCTTGGAGTGGATGCCGTCGGCGGCAACGAAAACGGAGCCGCTCTCGCGGCCAAGCGCCGCGCCGGTCTCCCGCTCGGCCAGCTCGATCTCGATGCTATCGCCGCTCTCCCGCCATCCCTCCACGGACACGCCGGTCCGAATGGCCGCATCTCCCAGCCGCTCGCGCGCCGTTTCCAGCAGCAGCATCTGGAGATGGCCGCGATGGATGGAGAACTGCGGCCAGGCGTAGCCCGCCGTCAGGCCCCGCGGCTCCCGCCAGATCTCCTTGCCGCCGGTGGAGAAGTACGCCACCTCGCGGGTGCGCAGGGCGATGGCGTCGAGCCGGTCGAGCAGGCCGAGTTCCACCAGCTCGCGCACCGCGTGGGGCTGCAGGTTGATGCCCACGCCCAGCGGCTGGGGCCGGCGCACAGCCTCGAAGACGCGCACCGGAATGCCGACCTGATGCAGGCTGAGAGCCAGGGTCAGGCCGCCGATCCCGGCGCCGGCAATGAGAACGGTCATGACGTATGGCTCGCGAAGGGGCCGCTGCGGCGAGGTTTAGTGCCCCGCCGCAGACTGCGGATCACTCGGCGCCGGCGTATTGCATGATCATGGCCTTGGCATCGGCCACCATGGCGGCGCCGTCATAGCCCTTCCCGTTCATCTCCGCGATCCAGGTTTCGACGAGCGGCGCGGCGGCGGCTTTCCAGCGCTCCACCTCCGCCATGGGCAGCTTGCGGATCACATTGCCGGCGCTCTGAGCCGCCTTGATGCCCGGTGCGTCGCCCTGGTCCATGACACTGCCGACCCAGCGCGAGGTCTCCCGCCCGGAGTTCGCGTCGATGATGGCGCGCAGGTCTTCCGGCAGCGAGTTATAGCGCGCCTTGTTCATCACGAAGACGAAGAACGCGGTGTAGAACCCGCGCGAGCTTTCGAAGTCGGTGTGGCTATCCACCAGTTCGGCGACCTTCAGGGGCGTCGTTACCTCCCAGGGGATGACCGTTCCGTCGATCACGCCCTTGGAGAGCGCCTCCGGCATCGCCGGGACCGGCATGCCCACCGGCGTCGCGCCCAGCGCCGACAGCAGTGCGTTCACCTGACGCGTCGGGCCGCGCAGCTTCAGGCCCTTCATGTCCTCAAGCTTGGCGACCCCGTTACCCTTCACGTGGAGCAGGCCCGGGCTATGCACATGGACGGCGATCACTTGAACGCTGGCGAACTCCTTGCGCAGGTACTTGTCGTAGAAGTCCCAGGCCGCTTGGCTGGTGGCCTCGGCCGAGGCCGGCATGAACGGCAGCTCGAAAGCCTCGGTGCCCGGGAAACGGCCGGGGGTGTAGCCCGGCAGCGTCCAGGCGATGTCGACGACCCCGTCTTTCGTCTGGTCGAAGAGGGCCGGCGGCTTGCCGCCGAGCTGCATCGCCGGATAGATCTCCACCTTGATCCGCCCGCCGGACTCGGCTTCCACTTTCTCCGCCCAGGGCGTGATGAAATTCTTCGGCACCGGCGCCGGGGCCGGCAGGAAGTGATGCACCCGCAGGGTGACTTCCTGCGCCGCCGCCCAACCGATGGGTCCAACCCCGGCGGAGCCCAGGACAAGCAGCCCGGCAAAGAGCGGCCATAGAACGCGTCTCATGCTTTCCTCCCAGTCTGTCGTGCCGTTCGCTCGGCAATCTTATCCTCCGCAGCGCCTAATCGGGCTGTGAAGATTGTTTATGACATAAACGAATATACCATCTATCCCCCCGCTTCAACCGCCGTGCCAGTTCAAGCTATGGGGTATGGCCCCTCGACAAAGCTCTCTGCGTGATAGCCTTTGGACCCAATCAGTCGGGCGAGAGGGCTTCCCGGCTCCTCGTCATTCTTCAAGGACCGAAGCAAGGCCGCGAAGTCATACTGCGGTTCCCACCCCAGATCCTGGCGCGCTTTGGCATTGACGTAGACCCGGTCGATTGTGGGAAACATCCGCCAGCCGCGTCGGGCATACTCCGCCTCGGAGCCCGGGACCCGCCGCCGCACCACCGCGGCGGCATCCCTGCGCAGCTCCGGCACATCGTCCGGCAGGAAGGGCGTCGTGGCCGAGACGATATAGCGCCCGAAACCGATGTCCGGCGCCCGCGCCGCCGCCAGCAGGTGGGCGCTCACCATGTCCTCCAGGTCGCCGCGCCGGAACAGGAACTCGTTGGCCTTGGCATTGGCGTCGGCATAGCCCTCCCGCAACGCCTTGTTGTCGTCCTCCTCCGGGAAGAAGCGCGACGTTCTCAGCACGATGCAGGCAAGCCCGTGGTTTCTGTGGAAGAGTTGGCAGAGGTCCTCGGCGGCCGCCTTGGTCACGCCGTAGATGTTCTTGGGGACCGGCACGGTCTCCTCGGTGATCCAGGCCGCCGGGGCGCCAGGCGGCGGGACCAGCGCATCGCCGAAGACGCTGGTGGTGCTGGTGTAGACGAAGCTTGCGACCCCCGCTGCCTTGGCTTCCTCCAGCAGGGTGAGGGTGCCGGAAACGTTGGTATTGACGAAATCCTGGCGGCTGTGGGTGGCGACATGGGGCTTGTGCAAGGTCGCCGCGTGGAAAACCGCACTGGCCCCAGCCATGCAGCGCCGCACGGCCGTCCGATCGGTGATCGAGCCGACCACGTTCGTGAAGGGCGAGGCGGCGATGTCGAGGCCGACGGTCTCCTTCCCCGCGGCGCGCAGGCTGCGCACCAAGGCCTCGCCGAGATGCCCGGCGCTTCCGGTAACCAGAACCTTCATCGTCGCCTTATCAATCGTCTAGCCGACCTAATCGGCATGCCCCAGTTTCGCGCGGACCATGGCGCTGGCGCCGCTACGCTCGCCGAGTTTCTCGCCGGCCAGCAGGCGCTTGTGGCCCTCCAGTTCGCCCGCCTGCTTGCCGAGCGCCCAGTCGATGTCCGCCTCGGCTTCGTCCGGCGGCATCACCAGGGCGCCACTGAAATCGGCGACCACCAGATCGCCGGGGTTCACCACCGCGCCACCGCAGCAGACCGGTACGTTGAAGCTGCCGC
Source organism: Pelagibius sp. (assembly GCF_028289705.1). Classification (GTDB taxonomy): domain Bacteria; phylum Pseudomonadota; class Alphaproteobacteria; order Kiloniellales; family Kiloniellaceae; genus Pelagibius. The sequence goes on along the minus strand of NZ_JANQOI010000182.1, from coordinate 4,168 downwards.
CGATGTCGTAGAGCCGCGTGGTGATGGGCGCGACGCCGCGGCACCAGACTGGTAGGCCGAGATCCTCGATCTCCGGCAGGTCGGTGCAGGGCCCGTCGATGACCACCGCCGCACAGCCGCTGGCCTTGATGGCCGCCGCCACCCCGCCGCCGAGGCAGGCGTGCTTGTGATCGCCGAGCCGGTCGATCACCAGAACGTCGCCGGGGCGCAATTGCGCGATGATGTGGTGCAACAGCGTGGAATCCTGACCCGGCAGCGCGAGGGTGACCGCCGAGCCCGCTGCCCGCTGTGCGGGAAAGACGCTTGGGGAAAGAACGCACTGGATCGCCTTGTCGACGAAGCCCATGTGGCGGCGATGGCCGATGGTGGCGGTCTCGGCCTGCTGCGCCTTTTCAAGAAGGGCGGCCGGCACCTGATTTGGCATGGCATTAATGGTATAGGTCATCGTCGCTCCCCGGTGATTCGCGAAACAGGAGATTAGCCCGCGTGAACGAGAACGTCGAACAATGGCGCCTGCGCAAGCCGGCGGTAACCTCCCCCGATGGCGTGGTCGCCGCCCAGCATTGGCAGGCGGCGCGGGCCGGCGCGGCCATGCTGGCCGAAGGCGGCAACGCCGTGGACGCGGCTGTGGCCTGCGCCATGGCGCTGAATGTGGTCGAGCCCTGGATGTGCGGCCTCGGTGGCAGCGGCTTTATGGTGGTCTGGCTGGCCGAGGCGCAGGAGGCCCGGGTCTTGAACTTCCAGGGCACGCTGGCCGGGGCCATCGACACGGCCGACTATCCGCTGGACCCGGCGGAACCCGACTCCCTTATGGGCTATCCCGGGGTGAAGGACCAGGCCAATGTGCGCGGCTATGGTGCCATCACCGTGCCGGGGGCGGTGGCGGGCCTTTCCGCCGCCCTGACCGAGCACGGCCGCCTGTCCTGGGCCGAGGTGCTGGCGCCGACCATCGCCCTGGCCGAGCGCGGCCTGGCGGTGGACTGGCACACGACGCTGCAGATCGCCCTGTCCACGGCACTGTTGCGCCGCGACCCGACGGCCGGCGCCCACTACCTGCCGGACGGCGTGCCCCTGCAGCCCGAAACCCACCGGCCGCTGCCGGCCCTGACCGAAACCCTCAAGACCCTGGCCGCCGAGGGCCCGGAGAGCTTCTACCGCGGCGCCCTGGCGGAGAAGATCGCCGCCGACCTGCAGGCCGGCGGTTCGCGCATTTCCTTCGAGGACCTCGGCTCCTATGAGGTGGAGCGCCACGCCCCGCTCAGCGGCAACCACCGCGGGGCCGCCATCCATACCGCGGGGGAGACCTCCGGCGGCCAGCGCCTGCTGGACATGCTGGCCCATGCCGAGGCCCACTTCGATCCGGGCGCTGAGGTGGGCCCAGACACCTGGATCGCCTATGCCAGAGCGCTCGACGAAGCCTTCGCCACCCACAAGCGCAAGGTGGGCCTGGCGGCGGAAGGCGGCTGCACCTCCCACATGTCGGCGGTGGACCGCGACGGCAACATGGTGGCGCTCACCTACACCCTGCTGAACCGCTTCGGCAGCGGCGTGATGCTGCCGCAGACCGGCATCCTGATGAACAACTCGGTCTCCTACTTCGATCCGCGGCCCGGCAATCCGGTCTCCATGGCCGGCGGCAAGCGCATCAACTCCTCCAACATGTGCCCGACCATCGCCACGCGGGACGGGCAGGCGCTCTTCGCCGTGGGCGCCTCCGGCGCCAACCACATCGTGCCCTGCACGTCGCAGATCACGGCCCTGCTGCTGGACTATGGCATGAGCTTGGAGGAGGCCTTCCACACCCCGCGCATCGACGCCTCGGCCCGGGGTTCGGTGCGCGCCGACCCGGCCATGGGGGAGGCGGCGCTGGCCGCGCTGGCCGATGTCTTCGAGCTCGAGGTGGCCCAGCTTCTGGTCTTCCCGAAGCTCTACTCCTGCCCCTCCGGCGTGCTGCGCGACCCGGCCGACGGCACCTGCTGGGGCGCCGCCGACATCTCCGCACCCTCGGCCGGCGCTGCGGCCGCGGCGCCCTGGAGCCTGGCGACAAAGGCCGCCGAAGAGACGGACGTGCGGGCCTAGCGGCTTGACCCAATCGGTTCGGAGATGAGATTTCCGGCCGGCCTGGCGACTGCCGTGAAGCACAAAGGGGTGCCGCGGCTCTTGGGCGCGCAGGTGCCGGCGGACTTCGCAGACTGGCTGGATTTCGTTGCCGTCGGCGCGCTGCTGGCCTTCACCTGGGAGGCGGGCCCGGCCGCCTTCGCCTGGCTGGCGGTCGCCCTGGGGCTGCCCTATGTGGTGATCGGTCCGCTGGCCGGCGCCCTCATCGACCGGGCCGATCTGCGGCGGGTTCTGGTGCTGAGCAACCTCGGCCGGGCCGCCGGTACCTTCTGTCTCGCCTTCGCGCCTGATGTGATCGTCCTCCTGGTCATCGTCTTCGCCCGGGGTGCCGCCGACGCCTTCTTCACCCCCGCCAAGCAGGCGGCGATCCAGGCGCTGGTGCCGCCGGAGGAGCGGACGGCCGCCAACGGCCTCAGCCATGCCATCAACCAGACATCCAAGGTGGCCGGACCGGCAATCGGCGGGGCGCTGCTGGTATTTCTCACGCCGCAGGCGGTGTTTCTGGCGAATGCCCTGGTCTCCCTGGCGGCGGCGTTGATGCTCCTGGGCCTGGACCTCCGGCAGCGCGCCGCGGCAACGCCTGCGCAGAGCCGCTCGCTGCTGCACGAGATGCGGGAAGGGCTCGCCGAGTTCCGCCACAAGCCGGCGCTCACCCTCGGTCTGCTGCTCATGGCCTTCGGCTATTTCTTCCTGTTCCTCTACGACACCCTGATCCCGCTGCTGACCAAGACGCTGCTCTACGATCAGAGTGTCTTCGGCCTCGCCATCGCGGCGGCGGGCGGCGGCGGCGTGCTGGCCTCCCTGGCCGTGGGCGCCTGGCTCGGCCGGGTGAACGCCTTCGCCCTCATGGGGTTTGGCTATCTGGTCTCCGGACCGCTGGCGGTGTTGCTGGGCCTGGCGCCGGCGGCGCAGAGTCCACCGCCCTGCTGGCTCTACGTCGGCGTCTTCGGATTGCTCGGCGCGGCCACGGCGGTGGTGGTCGTGCCATTCAGGACCATCGTGCAGCAGCAGGCGGTACCGGAGCGCATGGCGCGGGTCTCCGCGGTCTGCGAGGCTGTGACGGTGAGTGTGATGCTGGTCGCGCCCTTCGCCGGCGCGGCCGTCGCCACGGCCTATTCCATCGGCGCGTCCTTCATCGCCGGCGGCGCGGCGCTGATCGCCCTGAGCGCAGCGGCATTTCTGACCGCCCTGCGTTTGGCGCCGTGACGCCCTCTCAGTCCACCGGTTCGGTGAAGGCGAGGTAGTAGCCGTTAGGGTCCTTCAGGCCGAATTCCCGCATGCCGTAGGGCATCACCTCCGGCCCCCACTCGAAGGCGACCTTGCCCTGCCATTCCTCCGCCAGGGCGGCAACGTCGTCGGGATAGAAGTAGATGGTGCCGCTGAGCGCCGGCTGGGCGGGCACGCCCGGGGGCGGGTCGGTGAAGAACTGCAGGACGGCGCTGTCCCGCCGGACTTCCGCCCAGGTGCCGTCGTCGTCGTCATACTCCCCGGTGACGCGAAACCCCAGCCCCTGATAGAAGGCAAGCGTGCGGCCAAGGTCGGCAGCCAGCAGGCTGACTGTCACCCTTGCGCCGAGGCGCGCGGACATCCGTCCATCAGAGGAAGCGGCCAATGCAATTCCCGTCTCCCAGTTCGTCAGTGCCGCGTCACTCTATACCAGGAGTAGTGATTGGACCAGCGCTCTGCAACGCTTAAGCTGCCCGACGAAGAATGGCCGAGCCGCCGGCCCATTACCACACTTCGACGAGAGGAGGACCAGGCCATGGAGGTGCTGCGCATCGCGGCTTTTTCCAAGGGCGAGGAAGGCGGCAACCCGGCCGGCGTCGCCATCGACGAAAGACTGCCGGAGGCGGCGGAGATGCAGCGCATCGCCGCCGAGGTGGGGTTTTCCGAGACCGCCTTCGCGGCACCCCACGGGGAGGGCTGGCGGGTGCGTTACTTCTCGCCGGAGTCCGAGGTGCCCTTCTGCGGCCATGCCACCATCGCCCTCGGCGCGGCTTTGGCCATGGCGCAGGGCGACGGCGTCTTCTCCCTGACCCTCAACGACGCG
>NZ_JANQOI010000121.1 GCF_028289705.1 Pelagibius sp. | reverse complement strand
CCCTTGTTCCAAGGGGGCTCCTCACCATGAGGTCAATCAGGCCAACACCTCGCCTCACCCTGAGGAGCGGTTCGCAGAACCGCGTCTCGAAGTGTGGCGTGCTTGATGCACCCATTTTTCCAACAACCTGCCAGAGCAGTATTTGCTCCACCATGCCTTGTCACAAAAGCGCCGCCGATCCAGGGTAGTGTTCAAGTCTCCGCAGCAAAGGGGAGTCGAGTCTCTGATGAACAAATCGGTTTTGCTGATCGTCGTCGACCAGTGGCGTGGTGACAGCCTTCAGCATCTCGGCCATCCCGAGGTCAAGACCCCCAACGTCTCGCGCCTGGCCGCGCGCGGCATCACCTTCCGCAACCACTATTGCCAGGCTGTACCCTGCGGGCCGGCCCGCGCTTCGCTGCTGACCGGCACCTACCTGATGACCCACCGCGTCACCCGCAACGGCACGCCGCTGGATGCCATGCTGACCACCCTGCCGCGGGCGCTGCGGCGCGCCGGCTACGACCCGGCGCTCACCGGCTATACCACCACGACCCCCGACCCGCGGTTCACCGCCGCCGGGGATCCGCGCTACGAGACCCATGGCGATCTGATGGACGACTGGCGCGTGATCCGCTCCTTCGCCCCGCAGAAGGACCCCTATTTCTCCTGGCTGCGCAGCCATGGCTATGCCATCCCCGAAACCCAGGAAGATCTCTGGAACCCGGAGTACCCCAAACGCGGACCCGACGGCCGGCTGGACCTACCATCGCCCATCGACAGCGCGCAGAGCGACACCGCCTGGTTCACCGACGGCGCGCTGGAGTACATCCGTCACGCGAAGGGGCAACCCTGGTTCCTGCACTACGGGCTCTACCGGCCGCATCCGCCGTTCTGCGCGTCCGAGGAGTTCCTGCGGCTCTACGACCCCGCGACCCTGCGGGGGCCGGTCCGCGCGGCAAGTCGCAAGGAAGAAGCCGAGCAGCATCCGCTGCTGAAGCTGCTGCTCGACCGCATCGACCAGGCGATGTTCATGGAAAACCGCAGCGGCCCCGCCGCCGAGCTGGAGGAGGTGGAAGTCCGGCAGATCCGCGCCCACTACTACGGCCTCATTTCCGAGGTCGACCACAACCTCGGGCGCATCCTCGACGAGCTGGAGCAAAGCGGAGAGATCGACAACACCCTGATCGTCTTCACCTGCGACCACGGCGAACAGCTCGGCAACCACCACCTGCTGGGCAAAACCGGCTACTTCAGCGACAGCTACCACATCCCGCTGATCGTCTGCGATCCCGGCGCCGACCCGGCGACCCGCGGCAGCGTGGTGGAGGCCTTCACCGAGTCGGTGGACGTGATGCCGACGATCCTGGACTGGCTCGGCCAAGCGGTCCCGCGGCAGTGCGACGGCCACTCCCTGCTGCCGTTCTGCCAGGGCCGACACCCCGAAGGCTGGCGCCAGGGCGTGCACTACGAGTTCGACTTCCGCGAGGTGCTGGACCCCAGCGTCGAGGCTCGCTTCGGGATCGAAATGGACGACTGCTGCCTGGCGGTCTATCAGACGGCGCGCTGGAAGTACGTGCACTTCGCCGCCCTGCCGCCGCTGCTCTTCGACCTGGAGAACGACCCCGACGAATTCGACAACCTGGCCGACGACCCGGCCTTTGCCGAATATCTGGCGGAGATGGCCCAGCGCATGCTCTCCCTGCGCCTCGCCCACGCCAACCGCTCCCTCACCGGCTATTTCGCCAGCGGCGGCCTGCACCGCCGCGAGGGCCGCACCGCCGTCCCGGTCACCGCCACGGACAGTCTGCCCCGCGCCGCCGAGTAGCACGGCTCCCGTCAGGGCTCTTACCGCAGGGTCGGGTCGAGGCGGTCGCGCAGCCAGTCGCCCAGGAGACTGATGGAGAGCGTGGTCAGGAAGATCACCGTGCCCGGTACTACGGCGATCCACCAATGCCAAAGGGAGGTGACGGTTACGTGTCAGCTTCTTGTCGCTTTGATCTCCATGAGATGACCGTGCCGCGGAGCCCTTCGCCGCACGGTGAGACAATCACCCCTAGGGTGCAGACTCCGCCTACAAGCCATTGATCCCAATAGATGGCAGAACGGCAGGAGAAGTCCGACACAGCCCCTGCGCGAAGAGCGCTTGTGGATGCTGAGGGCTAGGGCCGCAGCAACCTCGTCGAGGCCAGCACCGGGCCTGTCGGTGCCCCGCCGGGCGAACCCCCCAGGGGCTCCAGACTGACCGCGAGGGTTGCCCCCGGGAGCAGGTCTTCCAGAGCATCAGGCGGCAGCGCCAAGGTCGTCTCGGTCCCTTGCGGCAGCAGGCCGAGGGAGCGCGGGCCGCCGCCCTCGGCGATCAACCAGAGTTCGAGCGAGGCCTGCGGCCGGTTGGGCGCGGCCCCCTCGCGGCGGATGGTCAGTGCGCCCGCATCCCGGTCGACGCCGATGATCCAGGTGTAGGCGCCGCTTTCGGGCCGGAGCTGTGCCACGGCCTGCAGCGGCGCCGGTCCGGGATCGCCGGTGACCAGCAGCAAAAGCGCGAAGGCCGCGGCCAGCGCAGCGCCGCCCCAGGCGAAGCGCCGGACCCAGGGACGCGTCGGCGCCGTCCTTGTCTTCGCTTTAGGTTTTTCGTCACGGTCGAGCGCACGGTCGATGCGCGCCCAGACCGCCGCCTCAGGGGCCTGCGGCGGAAGCGTTGCGGCCAGCGGCTCCAGCCGCTCGGCCCAGCGGTCCACCAGGCGCGCAAAGCCTTCGTCTTGATCGAAACGAAGGGCCGCGCGCCGGAAAGCGGCCGCATCGAGGGTGCCGAGGACGAACTCCGCAGCGAGGAGTTCTGACCGCCTGCGTGTATCGGATGCCATAACGAACGGAATGCCCTTCCAAGTCTAGCGATCGCGGTGAAGTGTCGCGGTTCGATGCCGGGTGCCATAGCGTTTTCGACTTGCGTCGAAGCGGTTCCGGCCCGCTCCCCCGCCCGGCCACCCAGCACCAGTATCCTATGGGTGGCCGGGCGGCGGAGCGGGCTGGTGCCGTCAAAACGTGAAACACTCTAGAGCGGATCATGTTTAGACGGAAACACTCTCGTGTTTGCGTCTAAACATGTGAATCCGCTCTACACTCAAGAAATAGAGCAGATTCACCAGGCTCAATGGATCGCTCCCGCGATTCCATCGAACCAGGATCTGCTCTAGCCGGCGTTGCGCAACTCTCCACGCACGTAGAAAAGACCGCCTTTGGGACTTGAGATCGCCGGGTGCGGAACCCCGGCGGAAATCACGTGATAGTCGCCGGCCGTCAGGCGCACCCCGCCGATTTCGACCTCGCCTTCAAGCACGATGCACTCCTCGGTCATGCGGTGCGGGTGCGGCGGCAACACCGCCCCCGCGGCAAAGCGCAGCAGAAAGGCCTCGAAGCCTTCTTCACGGTCGATGAAGAGCGACTTCTTCTCAATGCCCTCGGCGACAGGCTTCCACTCCCCCTCGGAAGCCCGCACGGCAATGGAAAAACGTTCCCGCTTCGAGACCGGTCCCCCGGCGCCGGAACTCTCGATTGCAGCCTCGATCCCTTCCCAGACCGCCGACGGCGGTTCCTCGGAGCCCGGCTCCGCGGCCAGGCCGGACAAGCGCTGCTCCCAGCGCTGAACGGCTTCCTGCAGGGCCATGTCCGTCGCCAGCGATTTGCCGGTGCGCGCCCGGGCCTCAGGATCGAGCGTCCCCAAGACATACTCCGCCGCCAGCAGATCCAGTTCGTCCTTGGTCATGCGTCCCGAAGCCATTACCCCAAGCATTCCCGAAGTTGCAGCAAACCGCGGCGGACCCAACTTTTCACGGTACCGAGGGGCACCTCCATCCGGGCCGAGAGTTCCTCATGGGTCAGACCATGATAGTAGGCCAACAGAATGGCCTGTCGCTGATTTTCCTGCAGGGCCTCCAGACACTTCCGCAAGCCGGGGTCGCTGTGGTCCGGCGGCGGCAGGCGCGACACCGAGGGGTCCGCCTTGGCTTCCGCCGCCTCGTCCCAGGGCTCCGGATTGCGGGGCTCGCGGGCCTCACTGCGCAGCCGGTCGATGGCGCAGTTGCGCACGATGGTGGTCATCCAGGCGATCGGGCGGCCCTTGTCCGCCCGGTACTGCGCCGCCTTGCGCCAGACCAGCACAAAGGCCTCCTGCAAGACCTCGTCGGCGGCGTCGCGGCGCGAGAGCAGGCGCAGGGCGATGGGATAGAGCCGCGATGCGGTGAGCTGATACACGCGGCGAAAGGCCGAGCGGTCGCCCCTTGCAGTGGCGGCCAGCAGGTCTTGCAGCGGATCCAGCTCCGCGACTTCAGATGAGCCCTTCATTCCGAGCGCCGGGCTCTCCCCCATGTAAGCGATCATTATGCCCCATACCCCCTCGGTCGGTCTTTGCATTTCTGATTACCCCGGTCACCACCTCACCGCTCAGCCTCCTGTTGCAGAAAGGCAATGAGGTCGGCCCGGTCCTGCGGTTCGGAGACCATGAAGTTCATCCGCTGGCCCGGCAGGTAGGCTTCCGGATCGGCCAGCCAGAGATCGAGCGCGGCGCGATCCCAGGTGCCGCCGGCCTTCTGCAGCGCCTCCGAGTAGTCGAAATCCTTCAGCGAACCGATTTCCCGGCCGAAGACGTCGTTGTGCCGCGGGCCGATGCGGTTGGCCGCCAGCGAATGGCAGCCGATACAGCGGCTGTCGTAGATCAGCGCGCCGCGCTCGGCATCACCCACTTCCGCCATCTCGCCCCGGCTTTCGCCCGCCGCGGCAAGCATGGGCAAAGCCAGCGCAAGACAGCCGATGAGGTGCAAAACAGGTTTGACCATTCTTCTCTCCCGCATGCGGGCAGACCGCCGGACCGGTGCCGGGACCACTCTGGCCGCGTCACCGGTCCGCGCGAGCGCCAGGCGTCAGACCCCGAAGCTCAAGGCCTTTTCGGGAACCGGCTGACCCAGCGCCGAGGCGAGCAGCGCCCAGTGCATGGTCTCGTCGGCGGCGAGACGGCCGGAGACCTTGGCAAGGGCCGGATCGGCGAAGGCGGGGATCACGCCGAGATAGGCGTTGGCCGCACCCCGTTCGAGGCGCGCGGCGAGGGTGAGGACATCGCCCTGGGTCTTCAGGCCGCCGGCGCCCAGCGCCTTGGCGTACTCGCCGATGGCCTTCTCCTCGACCGGTGCGCCGCCCAGCGTCTTGATGGTCGCCATCAGGGCGTCGCGGTGTTCCTTGTGATGGCTCTGGAAGAGCACGGCCACCGGCAAGACCTCTTGGGACAGGAGGCCGCTCTCGGCACCGAGCTGATAGGCGTTGATGGCCTCGTGCTCCAGGCCCAGCGCCACGTTGAGGATCGACACGTCCTTCTTGGGGTCGCTCGCGCCCTGGCGGCTGGCGGAACTGGCCATGGTTTCGCAGCCGATCAGCAGCGCTACCGCGGTGGCCGAAAGGCTCGCCTTGCCGGCGCCCTGCAAGAAGCGCCGGCGCGCCGGAACAATCTCCGGAACGGTTCTGGTATCAATGGATGCCATGAAATCTCTCCTAGACTCTGCATGAGATAAGAAATCGGGCGAAGGCGACGATCCGCAGAACCGGCCGAGGCGGTCGGGGAACGGCAAGCCCCACCGGACCGCGCCTTCTGCTAGCCCTAACGGCGGCACGCCCCCGCCTGGATGCAGAGCGGACAATTATTTTTCGGAATTGCCGATGGCCAGTTCAGGTCGCGCAAGCGCAAACCCACGCCGCGACGAGCGCGCCGGTAACGACGAAGATAGGAGAGCGCTTAGTGTTGCGGCGGCGCGTCGAAGCCGCAGTCGAGATCGCGCAACCGTCCGTTACTCAAGCCGTAGATCAGGCCGTGGACCGACAGTTCCTGTCCGCGCGCCCAGGCATCGCGCACGATGGGCGTTTCCGCCACCCGCCGCACCTGGGCGATGACGTTCAGCTCGCAGAGGCGGTTCATCCGCTGGCCTTCGTCGGCGAATTGGCTCATTTCCTCCGTGCTGCGCTCGGCGATGTCGCGAATGGGCTGGAGCCAGTGGTCGATGAGGCCGTGCCGCCGCTCGTCGACCGCCGCGTTGACGCCGCCGCAGCCGTAGTGACCACAGACGATGATCTTCTGGATCTGAAGGGCCTCGACGGCGTACTGCAGCACCGAAAGGCAGTTGAGATCCCCCGGGTGCATCAGATTGGCGACGTTGCGGTGAACGAAGACCTCACCCGGCTCCAGGCCGGCGATGACGTTGGCCGGCACACGGCTGTCCGAGCAGCCGATCCAGAGATACCGCGGGTGCTGGGGCCCGGACAGCCGCTTGAAGTAATCGGGATCCTGTTCGACCCGCTCGGCCGCCCAGTCGGCATTGCGCGCTATCAGATATTCGACCATGGACACCCCCTTTGCCGGTCACCGCGATGCCGGCTGTCCCATTGTTTGGCCCGACGCCCTGGGCCGTTATCAACCCTTCTGCCCCAGAAGGTCCAGCAGGCGCAAGAGTTCGCGCTGTTCGTCCGGGTTGAGGCCGGCCAGGGTCTCGCGGGAAATCTCGGGGCCGATGACCACCAGATCGCGGGCCATTTCGTGGCCGTCGCGGGTCAGTTGAACGAGGCGGCGGCGCCCGTCCGCCGGGTCGGTGCGCACGGCGACGAGGCCACGCTGGGCGAGGCGCTGCACCACCCCCAGGACCGTCGCCGGGTCCATCGCCACGACCTCGCCGAGCTTGGTCTGCGCCAGCTCGCGGTTCCTCAGCAAGGTGACCAGCACCGAGAACTGCTGCGGAGTCAGGTTCAGGGCGCCAATGCGCGCCTGGAAGACATCGCTGGCGTACTGGTGCGCGCGGCGCAGCAGAAACCCGATCTGCTCCTCCAGGCGATAGTCGCCGCCTTCCGCGACCGCGGTCAGGGAAGATCCCGGTTCGCCCAGCTCAGCCATCTATCCGCCTCGTCATAAAGTCCATCGGCGCGCCATCACAGGACCTCCGCCAGGGTTGTCGCCGGCGGGGTGTTGCGCGAGCGCCGGCAGCGCACCACACCGTCGATGATCACCATGGAGATCCCCGGCAGGTCGCCGAGGCGGACCGAGTCCAGCAGGTCCTTGCCGGCGGTGTGCTGGGCGCGGTCCATGATCACGAAGTCGGCGGCACGGCCCACCTCGATCAGCCCGCAGTCGAGCTCGCGCATCCGCGCGGTGTTGCCGGTGGCAAAGCAGAACACGGTTTCCGCCGGCACCTCGCCGACCGAGGAGAGCAGCGCGATCATGCGCAGGATGCCCAAGGGCTGCACGCCCGAACCCGCCGGGGAGTCGGTGCCGAGAATGATGCGCTCGGTCTGGCCCAGCTCCATGGTGGTGCGCATGGCATAGAGCCCGGCCAGTTCGTTGCCGTTGTGGACGATCTCCACGGCCCGCGTGCACTGCTCGCAGAGACAGCGGATCTGGTCGAGGGGAAGGGCGGTGTGGCCGCCGTTGATGTGGCCGATCACATCGGCATCGGCCTCCAGCACCACGTCGGCATCGATGAGGCCGGAGCCGGGGATCGAGGGGCCGCCGGTGTGGATGGTGCTCTGGATGCCGTACTTGCGCGCCCAGGCCACCATCTGCTTGGCCTCCTCGCCCTGCTTCACGCCGCCCAGGCCGACCTCGCCCAGAAGCTTCACACCGGACTCGGCCATCTGCTTGAAGTCCTCCTCCACCATGCCCTTTTCGATCACCGGGGCGCCGGCATGGACCTTCACCCCGCCCGGGCGCATGTTGAAAAAGGCGCGCTGCGCCGTGACCGCCAGGGCCTTGAGGCCGACGATGTCCTTGGGCCGGCCCGGCAGGTGCACTTCCCCGGCAGAAATCATGGTGGTGACGCCGCCGTTCAGGAAGCTGTCGATCCAGTTGAGCTGGCTCTGGCGCGGCGTCCAGTCGCCGAACACCGGGTGCACGTGGCTGTCGATCAGCCCCGGCGTGACCGCCGTGCCCTTGGCGTCGACGGTGACGGCGGCGTTGCCGGTATCGACCTCCGCGGCCTTGCCGACCTCGGCGATCCTGCCGTCCACGACCACCAGGGTATCGGCATCGAGGATCGGCTTTTCCAGGTCGCCGGAGAGCAGGAGGCCGATGTTCTGGATCACCAGTTTGTCGTTTTTCTTGTCGCTCATGGCGTCACCGTTCGTAGCCGTCGTTCCACGCTTGTTCAGACCGCAAGGTACTGCCGGCGGATCTCCGCATTCTCCTGAAGCTCCTGCATGGTGCCGGAGAAGCGGATGCGGCCGGTCTCGATCACATAGGCCCGGTCGCTGACCAGAGAGGCGAAGTAGAGGTTCTGCTCCGACAGCAGGATCGGCAGCCCCTGGGTCTTGATCTGCTTGATCACCTCGATGATCTGCTCCACCACCACCGGGGCCAGGCCCTCCGAGGGCTCGTCCAGCAGGATACAGCCGGGGTTGCCCATCAGGGTGCGGGCGATGGTCAGCATCTGCTGTTCGCCGCCGCTCAAGGTGCCGGCGAGGCGGTGGCGCGCCTCGGCCAGGTTGGGAAAGAGGGCGAAGAGATCCTCGGCCTGCCAGTGCGGCGCGCCGCCGCGCGCCGGCTGGCGCCCGGCCTCGAGGTTCTCCAGCACCGTCAGGCGGGTGAAGACGCGGCGTTCCTCCGGTACATAGCCGATGCCACGCTGGGCGATGCGGTGCGGCGGCTCGCCCATCAGGTCGTCGCCGCCGAAACGGATCTGCCCTTCCGTGACCTTCACCATGCCCATGATCGACTTGATGGTGGTGGACTTGCCGGCGCCGTTGCGCCCGATCAGCACCACGATCTCGCCCGGCGCCAGCGCCAGCGAGACGTCGCTCAGGATGTGGGCCTGGCCGTAGTAGCTGTGGATCTTCTCGACGCTCAGCATGATCTAGTCTTCCGCCTGGCCATAGATCTGGCCCTCGCCGAGATAGGTCTTCAGCACCAGGGGATCGTTGCGGATCTGCTCGGCGTTGCCTTCGGCGATGAGGGCGCCGCGGCTGAGCACGATGATGCGGTCGGCATGGCCGAAGACGATGTCCATGTCGTGCTCGGTGAACAGCACCGAAATGCCGAGGTCGCCCACCAGCCGGGCCGCCAGGCCCATGAGCTCCAGGCGCTCGCGCGGCGCCATGCCGGCGGTGGGCTCGTCCATCAGCAGGACCCGCGGCGTGTTGCCCAGGGCGACGGCCAACTCCACCCGCTTCAGATCGCCGTAGGAGAGCACGCCGCAGGGGCGGTCGGCCTGTCCGGTCATGCCCACCAGATCCAACAGCTCCATGGCCCTGTCGCGGTGGCGATGGGTGGCCGACCTGAAGAAGCTGAAGAGCTCGCGCTGCTGGCTCATCAGCACCATGGCGACGTTCTCCGCCACGGTCATGGAGGGAAAGGTGGCGGTGATCTGAAAGGTACGCCCGACGCCGCGCCGCCAGATCTCCGCCGGCGCATAGCCCAGCAGTTCCTCGCCGGCCAGGCGCACCGAGCCGCTGTCGGCCGGGATCTGGCCGTTCAGCATGTTGAAACAGGTGCTCTTGCCGGCGCCATTGGGGCCGATCAGGGCCAAGAGTTCCCCCTCGGCAAGATCGAAGCTGACATCGCGTACCGCCTGCACGCCGCCGAAGGCCTTGTTGAGGTTGCGCACTGCCAGGCTCGGCAGGTCGGTCGCCCGCTCGATGGTCGAGGGCGCGCTCATGCCTCCCGCGCCTTTCGTCGTGGCGACGGCGCCGCCGCCTCGGGGTCGGCCTCCAGCTTCAGGAAACGTCCGAGATGGTGCTTGGCGGCCCCCGCCAGCCCCTGCGGGAAGAGGAGCACCAGCGCCACGATGGTCGAGCCCACCAGCAGGCGCCAGTATTCGAAGGTGATCAGCTCGTCGTGCAGATAGGTGAAGGCGGCGGCGCCGACGAAGGGCCCCGACAGCGATTCCACGCCGCCCAGCAGCACCATCAGCAGCGCATCGAAGGAGCGCGGGATGGACATCTCGTCGGGAAAGACCGAGCCCTTGGAGAAGGCGAAGAGCCCGCCGGCGAGGCCCGCCATGGCACCGGCGAAGACGAAGGCCATGAGTTGCTGGCGCTTGATGTCGATGCCGATGGCCGCGGCGCGCAGGGTCGAATCCCGGGTCGCCCGCAGGCCGTAGCCGAAGGGCGCGAAGACCACCCGGCGAATCAGAAAGATGCCGCCGACGCAGAAGACCAGGGCCAGGTAGTAGAAGACCTGGGTGCCCGAAGCCCAGAGCGAGGGCCAGATGCCCAGCAGGCCGTCGTCGCCGTTGGTCACCTCCGACCACTGGAAGGCGACGGACCAGGCGACCTGGGCGAAGGCCAGGGTCAGCATGGCGAAGTAGACGCCGGAGAGGCGCACGCAGAACCAGCCGATGACCAGCGCCAGCATCCCGGCCCCCAGCGGCGCCAGGAGCAGGGCAAGCTCGAAGGGCGAGGCGGCGTAGGTGACCAGCAGGGCCGCGGTGTAGGCGCCGCCGCCGTAGAAGGCGGCATGCCCGAAGGACACCAGCCCGCCAGTGCTCATGAGGAAATGCAGGCTGGTGGCGAAAAGCGCCAGCACCATGATGTCGGTGATGAGGACGAGTTGGAACTCGTCGACGAAAACCGGCGCGGCCGCCAGGCAGGCCAGCAGGCCCCCGACGAAGAGCTTGTAGTGGGGGCCGGCGGGGCGCAGCGCCTGTTCGAAGCCGGCGGCGGCCTTGTGACCCACGGTCTCCGGCCGGCCCAGCAGACCGGTGGGCCGCACGATCAGGATCACCGCCATCAGGATGAACATCAGCACCAGGGTGCCGCCGGGCCAGATCAGGATGCCGAAGGTGTTCAACTGGGAGATCAGCACGGCGGCCAGGAAGGCCCCGAAGATGGAGCCCATGCCGCCGACCACGGTGACCACGAAGACCTCGGCCAGGATGCCGAAGTCCATCAGCAGGTCGGCGCCGCCCTTGGGAAGCTGGATGGCGCCGCCCAGGCCCGCCAGCATGGAGCCCAGCACGAAGACGCCGGTGAAGAGCAGCGACTGGTTGACGCCCAGGGCGCCGACCATCTCGCGGTCCTCGGTCGCCGCGCGCACCAGGACGCCCCAGCGGGTGCGGTTGAACAGCAGCCAGAGCGCCAGCAGCACCAGCGGCCCCACGGCGATCAGCACCAGGTCGTAGACCGGCATCGGCGTGCCCATGATGCGCACGATGCCGGTGAGGCCCGGCGCCCGCGGCCCCAGCAGGTCCTCGGCGCCCCAGGCCCAAAGGGCGGCATCCTGGACGATCAGGATCACCCCGAAGGTGGCAATGAGCTGGAACAACTCCGGCGCCTTGTAGAGCCGGCGGAGAATGACCAGCTCCACCAGCAGGCCGACGAGACCCACCGCCACGGCGGCGAGCAGCAGGGCCACCCAGAAGCCGATGGCCCCACCGCCGACCATCTGCACGAAGCTGAAGCCGAAGTAGGCGCCCAGCATGTAGAAGGAGCCGTGGGCGAAGTTCACCACCCGGGTCACCCCGAAGATGATGGACAGGCCCGAGGCCGCCAGGAACAGGGCCGAGGCACTCGCCAGCCCGGTCAGGAACTGTACCAGATAAACACCCATATGCAGGTTCCAGGCCGCCGGTGCCGGGACCGCCTCAGGTCCCGGCACCGTGGCTCAAGGGTCCTTAGCTGCCGGCGCCGCGAAGCTTGCGGACCTCTTCGTCGCTGGGCAGATAGGCCGCCCCGTCGCGATAGCTCCAGTCGACCATTACGCCCTTGCCGTCCTTGACGTCGGTCACCCCGACGTAGGCGCCCATGGTGGACTGATGGTCGATGGCGCGATAGGTGACCGGGCCCACCGGCGTGTCGAGGCTGAGGCCCTTGAAGGCCTCCACCAGGGCCTCGGTCTCGGTGTTGCCGGCCTTCTCCATGGCCGCGGCGATGGACAGCATGGTGTTGTAGCCGACCAGAGAGCCGATACGCGGATAGTCGTCGAACTTCGCCTGATAGGCCTCGACGAACTTCTGGTGTTCCGGCTTCTTGATCTCGTACCAGGGATAGCCGGTGACGATCCAGCCCTTGGGCGCCTCGGCTCCCAGCGGGTCGAGGTATTCCGGCTCACCGGTCAGCAGGCCCAGCACCGTGCGGTTCTGGAACAGTTCGCGCAGGGTGCCCTCGCGCACGAACTTGGTGAGATCGCTGCCGAAGGTGACGTTGAAGATGCCGTCGGGCTTGGCCGCCTCCAGGGCCTGCACCTCGGCGCCGGCATCGATCTTGAAGAGCGCCGGCCACTGCTCGCCGACAAACTCGACCTCGGGGTTTTTGGCCTTGAGGATCTTCTTGAAGGCCGCCACCGCGTCCTTGCCGTAGGCGTAGTTCGGCGCGATGGTCGCCCAGCGCTTGGCGCCGCTCTCGGCCGCCGCTTCCGCCAGCATGGCCGCCTGCATGTAGGTGCTGGGGCGCAGGCGGAAGGTGTAGCGGTTGCCCTTCTGCCAGACCAGGGAGTCGGCCAGCGGCTCGGCGGCGAGATAGAGCCGCTTCTTCTGGCCGGCGTAGGCGCTGAGCGCCAGGCCGACGTGGGAGAATAGCGAGCCGGAGATCATCACCACGCCTTCCTTGGCGAAGAGTTCCTCGGCGTAGCGCACCGCCTCGCCGGGTTTGCCCTGATCGTCGCGGGAGATCATCTCCAGCGGCTTGCCCAGAACGCCGCCGGCCGCGTTGATCTGCTCGATCGCCAGTTCCGCGCCCTGCCGGTAGGGAATGGTATGCGCCGGCAGGCGCTTATAGCTGTTGATGTCGCCGATGCGGATGGTATCGGCGGCCTGCACACCGCCGGTAAGGGCAACCGAGGCGGCAAGCGCCGCCATGCCAATCACTTTCCTGAACCCCATCTTTGCCTCCTCGTTCTCGTTCAAATCTCGTCTTATGCACTCCGTCATGAGCCGCCCGAGCGGCCCCACCACATGTCATGAGCCCGCCTGTGCGACTTTTTCCGCGGCCTTACCCTCCCGCCGCGGTGCCAGGTCCAGGGCACCGCCTTCGCTTTCGATCATGTCCTTGATCACCAGGCGCAGCAGGTTGGCGCCGCGGTCGATGGCGATGCGCACCGGCGGCTGCCGGCGCGGCTGCCGTTCTCGCTCCTGGATCGCCTCCAGGATCGCCTTGTCCTCGTCGAAGGCGAGGCGGAACTGTGTGTTCATCTGATCGCCCATGGTCTCGTCGTCCTGGGCGATGTTGCGCAGGTGCATCCAGTGATCCACGGTGCGGGTCTCGCTCACCGGCGTCAGGAAATGCAGGGCGAAGAGCCGCACGCCGCGGTCGCGGTCCTCCTCGGCAATGGCGAGATCGCTGGCCGCGCTGCCGAAGTCGATCACCGCCGTGCAGGGCGCATGGAAGAAGTAGTAATGCCAGCGGTCGACATTGCCCTGGAAGTTCCCGAAGGCCTTGAAGAAGCCCACCGGCGGCGCGTCGCGGATCCAGCGGGAGGTGACCACCGTGCGCCCTTCGCGGTGGCTCTCGATGGGCACGTCCTCGCTTTCCGGGTTTCCCAGGGTGGTGGGGTGGACGAAACTGACGTGGGCGGGATCGCAGAGGTTCTCCGCCAGGTTCAGATAGTTGGACTCCACGGTGAGCGCGTCGCCGAAGTGCGCCGCCCAGGCCGGGTCGTCGAAGGCCGGCAGGTCGAAGATCAGCGCGGGATCGGCCTGCTCCGCGTCACCCATCCAGATCCACAGGATGCCCCGCCGCTCCTCCAGGGGGTAGCGGCGCACGACGGCGCTCTGCGGAATGTTGGACTGTCCCGGCACTCGCACGCACTGGCCGCTGCAGTCGAAGGTGAGGCCGTGATAGCCGCATTCCAGGGTGTCGCCCTTCAGCCTGCCTTTGGAGAGCGGCAGGCGCTTGTGCGGGCATTCGTCGGCGAGTGCGACGGCGTCGCCCGTTTCGCTGCGGAAGATCACAATGGGCTCGTCGAGGATGGTCAGCGGCGTGAGCGCGCGGCCGAAGCTCTCGGCCCATCCCGCCACATACCAGGCATTGCGCACAAAGGTCATCGCTCCATCCTCCAACAGGCTAAGCGCGTCAGCGCAGGCCGTCCTCCCCCTTCACCTCGTCGACGGTCAGCCCGCCCACCCGCGGCAGCGGCCGCCCGGAATCCGTCACCGCGATGGCCACCACGATCTCGCCGCGGCGCGGCGCATCGGGCACGCGGACTTCCATGCCGTCGAAGTGGCTGCGCACATAGGCGGCGTCCTTATGGCCCAGGGGCACGTCGATCACCGTGCCGAGCCCGCCCATCTTTTTCGAGGAGGGCACCAGGGCCGCGCCCTTCTCCACCGCCTGGCGCAAGGGCTTTCCGAGGCGCGGATGGAGGATGGCGGCGGCATGCTCCAGTTCACCGCCTTCGCCGACGATGGCCGCCTTGCCGTAGCTTTCGATGGCCGAAGGGTCGACGCCCAGGGCCGCCACCGCCTTCTCGCCGAGGACCTTCCCCAGCTCCGCGCCGATCTGCATCAGCTCTTCCAGGTCTTCCTGATAGCGCTCGGCAAAGGGGTTCTCGATCACCGCCAGGGCGGCGGCCCGGCGCACCGGCGGGTCGATGGCCTTGCCGATCTCCTTCTGGGTCTCCTCGACCGTGACCACGTACTTGCGAACCTTGACGCTCATCTGAGGCCGTCCTCCCCTTTCACATCTTCTTTGCGCAGCCCGCCCATGCGGTCGTGAATCCGCCCGCCGGTGGTCATCACCAGGATCAGCACCAGTTCCTCCGGCCGCGGCGCGTCGGGCAGGCCGACTTCGATGGCGTTGAAGTGACCGCGCACGTAGGAGGCATCGATGTGGGTGATCGGCACGTCGATGCGCGCGCCGACGTCGGCGACCTTCTTGGACGACGGCACGATGGCCATGGCGCCGCCCAGCAACTCGCGCATGGCATAGCCGCCGGGCACATGCCAGAGGGCGCCGTGCTCCAGCTCGCCGCCGGCGCCGACGATGGTCGCCTTGCCGTAGCCTTCCACCCTGGCGGCGTCGCCGCCGAGGGCGGCGACCAGGCGCTCGGCCATGGCAAGACCGAGGGGCTTCAGCTCGTCCATGAAGGGCTGCAGCTCTTCGACGTAGCGCCCGGCGAAGGGGTTCTCGATCACCGCCGCCACCGATCCGACCAGGAGGGGCTGCTCCGGCGGCGGACCGCCTTCGTGAAGGATCTCCTCCACGCTGGTCTGATATCTGCGCACCTCAACCGGCATACCGTCTTCCTTTTCCCCCTTATGCCGCCGCCAGCAGACCGGCGGGGGCCGCAACCACCTCGGCCTCGCCGCGCAGGAACAGCGCCGCGGCCTCGATGAGGCCCTCGGCACGCATCCGCTCCACCACATTGCAGCCCCGTTGCAACGCCGCACGGATCTCTTCTTGCCGTAGCGTACCCACCGCGACCGTGACCTCCCGGCCGGCGAGATCGCTCTCCGGATCGAGGACCTCCGCAGGTTGGCGTTGGATCGCCGGGTGGCCCGGCAGGTCGACAGCATTGGCAATCAGGGTGGCGGCCACGTCGGCCGCCGCCGCATCCCGCGCGAAGACCGTGACCGCATCGGCGATGCCCAACGAAAAGCTGCGTCCGCCCTGGTCCAGGTGGGCGCGGCCCGAAGTGGCGATGCCGCGCAACGGCATGTCTGCGGTGATCACGGCCCGCCCGTCGAGGCGCGGCGCGGCGAGTTCCGCCACCAGCCCGCAGGCCAGGCTCTCGCCCGGCGCCAGATGCAGCGCGATGTCGCCGCCGTCGTTCACGTAGGCCCGCGACAACTCCGCCGCCTCCGTCATCGCCGCCAGCAGATGATCGGCGACGGCCCCGGCCACCGCCGCCATGGGTGTGACGAAGGCGGGACGGTGGGGCGCCGCGGCGTCCAGCATGCGCTGGGCGACAGCGCCCCGCAGCGCCGGTAAGTCAGCACCGAGCGGACGGCGAAGCTGCGGCAACTCCGCCACCAGATCCGGCAGGACGGCGGGGAAGGCGGCGACTGCAGCGTCATAGGCGCGGCCCACCTCCTGAGGCGCGCCGAAGGCCTCGACGATCAGATCGATGGGCCCCTCGTGCAGATGCAGGCGCCCGTCGGGCAGGCCGCGGATCTGGATCGACTCCCGCATCAGCCCTTGCCTCCGGCCTTGGCCCGGTTCGGCTGCAATGGCCAGGGGTTTTCCGCCTTCAGTTCGGTCATCTGGATGCGCTCGCCGGTGCCGCTCTCCTGCAGCACGCTTTCCAGCGGCTGTACGAAGTCCAGATGCCCACCCAGTTCGGCATAGGTCTCATAAGGCATGGTGAACTCGATGGGCCCGACGATGGCTGGCGTTGGGACATAGCCGAAGGCGTTGTCCGGCATCGCCAGGGCATCGACCATGATGGTGATGCCACCGCCTGGCCAGACGTAGGCCGGGGCGCCGCCCGCCGTAACGCGCGTCAGCGACTCCTTCACCGAGCGGGTCAGGCGCACCGGGTTCTCGGTGGCCCCGGCCCTGAGGCTGCCGCCGGCGCCGGCCATGAAGAGGACCGAGCAGAGCGCCGGTTCGCAGTTCTCGCCGATGCGCTCCACCACAAGGCGGATGGGCGCCGGCATCTCTGCCTCCACCGGCTTCAATTCGTCGTCCAGCTCGAACCAGGCGGCATGCTCGCCGGTGGTGCTGACCATCAGCAGGCGCAAGCCCGGCCAGGCCGTCTTGGGATCGATCTTGTCGATGATGGTGAGCGGATCGTCGATGTCGGTACCGCCCCAGCCGACCCCGGGTTCCGCCACCTGGAAGTAGCGCCCGGGGGTGGAACGGCGGCCGCGCACCCGCACGCCGCTGGCCGGCATGTCCAGGAACTTGCCGGCCTGGTGCTCGGTCAGGACGCCGGTGATGTGGTCGTCCACCACGATCACCTCGTCGGCATGACCCAGCCATTGCTGCGCGAAGATGCCGATGGTGGCGGAGCCGCAACCGACACGCATGCGTTCCTCCTCCACGCCGTTGATCACCGGCGCCTTGCCGGCCTGCACGGTGAGGCGCGCGCCGCCATCGATCTCCAGCTCTACGGCTTCCTTGTTGCAGAGGGAGAGCAGAGTCTGGCAGGTGACGTTGCCTTCCTTCTTGCTGCCGCCGGTTAAGTGGCGCACCCCGCCGAGGGCCAGCATCTGGGAGCCGTACTCCGCCGTTGTCACATGGCCCACCTGTTCGCCTTCGCAGCGCACTGCCGCCTGTTCCGGGCCGAGGTGGCGGTCGGTGTCGATTTTCACCTTGACGCCGCAGTAACTGAAGATGCCCTCGGTGACGACGGTCACCATGTCGATCCCGTCGATCTCGGCGGAGACGATGAAGGGTGCCGGCTTGTAGTCGGGATAGGTGGTGCCGGCACCGATGCCGGTGACGAAGGCTTCGCCGCCTTGCACCAGGCTGCCGTCCCACTCGGCGCCGCCGGCGGGATTGGCGAGGAAGGGCACCAGCTCCTCGGCGCGCTCGGCGGCCTGGCGCGCCAGCACGAAGGGATCCATGCGCACCAGCGTGTTGTCGATGTTGCCGTAGCGCCCGCAGGCGCCGGTCTTTTCCGCACGGATGCGGCAGAGCACCGGGCAGGCATCGCAGACCACGATGTCGTCGCGATCGCTGCGTCTGGCTTTGGTGGTTTCGCCCGCTTCGCTCATGGCTCTGTCCTCACGTGACGCCTGCGGCGCGCAGGGCCGCACGCACCCGGTCCGGCGTCGCCGGCGTTTCGCGCAGCCGCACCCCGGTCGCCTGATAGACGCCACCGAAGATCGCCGGCGCGGTGGCGATCAGGGAGTGCTCGCCGACGCCCTTGGCGCCATAGGGGCCCAGCGGCTCCGGATCCTCGATCAGCACGGTCCTGATCTCCGGCATGTCGCCGAATGTGGGGATGAGATAGTCGTGCAGGTTCTCGGTGCGCCCCGGCAGGTACTCCTCCATCAGCGCGAGGCCGAGGCCCTGGGCGATACCGCCGTGGATCTGCCCTTCCACCAGGGTAGGGTTGACCGCCCGGCCGACGTCATGGGCGGCCACCATACGCAGCGCCTTGACGGTGCCCATTTCGATGTCGACTTCCACCTCGGCGATCTGCGCCGCAAAGCCGTAGGTGGCATAGGGATCGCCCTGGCCGTGTTCGTCCAGCGCCGAGGTGGGCGGATCGAAGGTGCCGCTGCCGCGGATGACGTCGCCGTTCTCCCCCTCGGGCAGATCGCCGAGGTCGATGGTCCTGACCGCGACACCGTCGCTCACCTGGATCTGGCCGTCCTTGACCTGCAGCGTTGCCGTCTCCCCGGCGTTGGCGAGGCGCAGGATCTGCGCCCGCAGGTCACGGCCGGCCAGGGCCGCCGCGTTGCCGGAGACGAAGGTCTGGCGCGAGGCAGAGGTCTTGCCGGCATCGGCGGTGAGCGCCGTGTCGCCCATCACCACCCGGAACTGCCCGGCGGGCAGGCCCAGGGCATCGGCGGCGATCTGCACCATCACCGTGTTGCTGCCCTGGCCGATGTCGACGGCGCCGTTGTAGAGCGTCACCCCGCCCTTGCGGTCGATCCCGATGGCCATGGTGGAGGGATTGGAAATGGAGGTGTTGCCGCAGCCGTACCAGATGCAGCCGATGCCCACCCCGCGCCGCAGCCGGTCCCTGGACTTGTTGAAGTCTTCCGCCGCCGCGCGCCAGGCCTGCCAGTCGGCGCGCACCGCCTCGATGCACTGATCGAGTCCGACGGATGCCGTCAGCACCTGCCCGGTCGCCGTCGCCTGGCCGGCGCGGATGGCGTTGAGGTGGCGGAGTTCCAACGGGTCCATGCCGACCTGCTGCGCCAGTTCGTCCATCAGACCCTCGTGGGCCAGGGCCGACTGCGGCACGCCGAAGCCGCGGAAGGCGCCGGCCGGCGGCGCGTTGCTGAGCATGGCCACGCTGTCGGCCAGCACATGGGGGACGAAGTAGGGGCCGCTGCAGTGCACCGGCACCCGGTCGGAGACCGTGGGCCCCCAGGAGGCATAGGCGCCGGTGTCGAAGGCGCCCTCGAAGCGGAAGGCCGTCAGCCTGCCCTCGCGCGTGCAGCCCGCCCTGGCGGTGATCCGCGAGGGGTGGCGCTTGGTCGAGGACATCATGGATTCCGGGCGGCTGTACTCACCGCGCACCGGCCGCTCCAGCAGCCAGGCGGCGAGGCCGATGAGCGGCTGGATGGAAAGGTCCAGCTTGCCTCCGAAGCCGCCGCCGCAGGCCGAGGGCATGACCCGCACCTGCGCCTTGTCGAGCCCCAGCAGCAACGCCGTCTCGTCGCGGTCCATATAGGCCGCCTGGGTAGTGACCCAGAGCTCCAGATTGTCGCCCCGGCGCTCGGCATAGCCGGCCTCCGGTTCGATGTAGGCGTGTTCGATGAAGGGGGTGGCGAACTGTCCTTCCGCCACCACCTCGGCACCTGCCAGTGCCTCTTCCGCGTCGCCCTTGCGCACATGACCGCGGGCCAGCACGTTGTCGGGATAGGCAGCCTGCACCGGTTCTGCGGTCCCGTTGCCGGCCGGCGCTTCCACCTGCCAGGCGATCGGCAGTTGCTCCTCGTCGACCGCCCAGATGGCGTCCCGTTCGCCCACCAGCGCCAGAACCGCTTCGCCGCGATAGCGCACCTGGCCGTCGGCCAGCACCGGCTGGTCCTTGATGTGCGGATAGACGCCGAAGCCGTTGGCCCCGGGGATGTCCGCCGCGGTCAGCACGGCTTCCAGACCCGGCGTCTCGGCGACCAGCCCGGAAAGATCCCCAAGGGTGAAGCGCGCGCGGGCATGGGGCGAGCGGATCACGCGGAGCCAGAGCGCGCCCTCCGGCGCCGTGTCGGCGCCATAGAGTTCGCCGCCG
>NZ_JANQOI010000111.1 GCF_028289705.1 Pelagibius sp. | reverse complement strand
GCTTTCTCGACT
The DNA here is from genome assembly GCF_028289705.1 of Pelagibius sp. Classification (GTDB taxonomy): domain Bacteria; phylum Pseudomonadota; class Alphaproteobacteria; order Kiloniellales; family Kiloniellaceae; genus Pelagibius. Next base: position 17,463 of record NZ_JANQOI010000111.1, on the reverse strand, counting down.
ACCCCTCGATGTATGCGCGCACCGCCGAGCTGTTCGCCGAGCTCAAGTCCGAGACCAGGCCGCGCGACCTGGTGCGTCAGATGTCGGGCGGCCAGCGCCAAGCCGTGGCCATCGCGCGCACCCGCCTCTCCGATCCCAAGCTGGTGCTGATGGACGAGCCCACCGCGGCGATTTCCGTGCGGCAGGTGGCCGAAGTGCTCGACCTGATCCGCCGCCTGAAGGAGACCAACCACGCCGTGGTCCTGGTCTCTCACCGCATGCCCGACGTCTTTTCGGTCTGCGACCGGGTGACGGTGCTGCGGCGCGGCAACAAGGTGGCGGACAAGCACATCAACGAAACAAGCCCGGAGGAAGTCACGGGTCTGATCACGGGGGCGATTGAACGGGCATGACAGACACCACCAAGGCGGGCCACGCCAAGATCGACGAGAGCGTCACCGAGCATCGCGAGATGACCGGCTTCCAGGCGGCGATCCGCACCCAGCCCTTCTGGGTGTTCGTCGCAATTCTGGCGATCGGGGTGGTGATGACCTTCGTCTCCGACGCCTTCCTGACCGACCGCAATCTCTTCAACATCACCCGCAACTTCGCCTTCTTCGGCATCATGGCGCTGGGCATGTCGGCGGTGATCTGCACCGCCGGGATCGACCTCTCCGTGGGCTCGCTGATGGGACTGACCGGCATCGTCGCCGGTCTCGTAATGCAGGCCGGCTATTCCATCGGCTTCGGATTCCTGGCCTGCATGGGAACGGCGGCGCTGGTCGGCATGATCAACGGCGCCCTGATCGCCTATCTGCGCATGGCGCCCTTCGTGGTGACCCTGGGCATGCTGGCCATGGCGCGCTCCATCGCTATGGTGATCTCCAACAACAAGATGGTCTACGAGTTCGGCCCCGATCAGGATCTCTTCGAGTGGATCGGCGGCGAAAGCGTCTTCGGCGTGCCCAACCCGGTCTGGGTGCTCGCTATCCTGACCTTCGTCTTCTGGTGGGCCTATCGCTATTCCACCTGGGGCCGTTGGGTCTTCGCCGTCGGCGGCAACGTGCAGGCCGCAAGGCTCGCCGGCATCCCGGTGGAGCAGGTCATCATCTCCGTCTACGTCATCTGCTCGCTCTGCGCCGGGCTTGCCGCCTTCCTGATGGTCGGCTGGTTCGGCTCGGTCACCAACGCCCTTGGCCTCACCTACGAACTCAACGTCATCGCGGCCACCGTGATCGGCGGTGCCAACCTGATGGGCGGCGTCGCTTATGCCCTGGGCGCCCCCATCGGCGCGGCGCTGATGGAGCTTATCCGGAATTCGCTGCTGCTCGCGGGCATCGATGCCCTCTGGCAGCAGTTCTTTGTTGGTCTGTTCCTGATCCTGGCGGTGCTTCTGGAGCAGATTCGCAACCGTGGACGACCATAACCACCGCCACCAAGACTCCACATGAATACGGGAGGAAGAATTGAAGAAACTCACGACACTGGCGATGATCGCCACGCTTGCCCTGCCGGGGATCGCCGCGGCGGAGGGTTATAAATTCGCCCTCGTTCCGAAGGCGATGAACAATCCCTTCTTCGACCTCGCACGCGACGGCTGCTACAAGGCACAGGCCGAACTGGCCGACGTCGAATGCGTCTACATCGGCCCGGGCGAGCACACCGAGCTCGAGCAGATCCAGATCGTTCAGGATCTGATCAGCCAGGGCATCGACGGCATCGCCGTCGCCCCCTCCAACGCCCCGGCCATGGGCAAGGCCCTGAAGGCTGCTGTGGCCGCCGGCATTCCGGTCATGACCTGGGATTCCGACGTGCTGCCGCAGGATGCCGAGGTGCGCTCCACCTATGTCGGCACCAAGAACTACGACATCGGCGTGAACCTGGCCAAGATCGCCCAGAAGCTGCACCCCGGCGGCGGCAAGATCTGCCTGCAGACCGGCGGCGCCGCGGCGGCCAACCACAACGAGCGTCTGCAGGGCATCCGCGACACCCTGGGCGGCCGCTCCGGCACCACCCCGCCGAGCGATCCGCTGGCCGGCGAGAACGGCTGGACCGAGGTTTCGGGCTGCCCGCTGATCACCGATGACGACGGCAACAAGGCCGTGCAGGGCCTGACCGATATCCTGGCCAAGGAAGGCGATCTGACCGCCTTCATCTCCACCGGCGCCTTCACCCAGTGGTACGACAACGCTTATCGCCAGGCCGTCGAACCCTACAAGGGCAAGCTGGACTCCGGTGAGATGTCCATCATCGTGGCCGACACCCTGCCGATGCAGATGTCGCAGCTCTCCGACGGGCTCTCCAAGGGCCAGGTCGGCCAGCGCCCCTTCGAGATGGGCTACAGGGCCATGTTCATCATGAAGGACCTGGCCGAAGGCAAGTCCGTCGACGACCCGATCTACACGGGCCTCGACGTCTGCACGGCGGAGAACGCCAGCAACTGCCTGGCCCAGTAACGCCGGGTATTTTCGCGGGCGGCGGCGTGCAGCGGTACGCCGCCGCTTCCTTTTCTCAGGTGGTTGGGGACTCAGCATGAAGACGCGAAAGATCGGCAACACGGGCCTCGAGGTGACCGAAGTCTGCTTCGGCACCTCCGCCCTCGGCGACATGCCCGACACCTATGGCTACGGGGTGGACGAAGCGCGCGCCCGCGACACCCTGCAGGCGATCTTCGAGGGGCCGGTGAACTTCCTCGACACCTCGCGCAACTACGGTTTCGGACGCAGCGAGAGCCGCATCGGCGCGGCGATTCGAGAGCGCGGCGGCCTGCCCGAGGGCTTCGTGATCGCCACCAAGCTGGACCGCGACATGGAGACCAACCGCTTCGATGCCGCCCGCGCCCGGCAGTCCTTCGAGGAGAGCCTGGAGGCGCTGTCGCTGGACCGGGTGCAGATCCTGCACCTGCACGACCCCGAATATGCCGCCGACCTGAACGAGGTGACACGGTCCGGCGGCGCCCTGGACGAGCTGTTCAAGATCAAGGAAGAAGGCCTTGCCGATGCCGTGGGCCTGGCCATGGGCCGGATCGACATCATGTTCCCGATCCTGCGGGAGCGGCCCTTCGACGTGCTGATCAGCCACAACCGCTATACCCTGCTGAACCGCCAGGCGCAGGAGATGTACGACTACGCGCAGGAGACGGGGATCGCCGTCTTCAACGCCGCCCCCTATGCCGGCGGCGTGCTGGCCAAGGGCAGCGCGGCAATGCCGCGGGTGGTCTATCAGGAAGCCGACGAGGCCGCCCTCGCGCCGGCCCGCGCGGTCGAAGAGGTCTGCGCCAGCCACGGCATCGCGCCCGGTGCGGCGGCGCTGAACTTCTCGCTCCGCGACCCGCGCGTCACCTCGACCATCGTGGGGGTGTCAAAGCCGGAACGGGTGACGCAGACGCTGGAATGGGCCGCCAGCCCGATCCCGGAGGACGCTTGGGCGGCGCTGAACGCTCTGCCCTACTCCACCGACGACCCGGAAGCCAGCCGCGACTACAAACCGGGGTGACGGGGAAGAGCCCCGTCCGCCCTCAGCCGGTCATCCCAGGACCGAGAAGCTCGATTCCGTGTTGATGGGCCGCTTTCGGGAGTAGAAGCCGGCGTCGATCTCCCGGCCGATGTAAGGCAGCCGGAAGCGCAGCGGCGTCGTGTCGTGGTCGTTGCCGCCCTCGCAGTAGTCGATCAGCGCCGCCATCATCTTGCCGGCAATGGGCGCGTTCTTGTACTGGTTGCCGCTGGTGCCGCAGGCCATGTAGAAGCCCGGCAGGGCGGACTTGTCGTAGATCGGAATCCAGTCGGTGGCGGCGTCGTAGAGGTCGACCACGCCGCGCGCATTCTGCGGGATGCCCAGGCTCGGCACCCGCTGGCCATAGCGCCGCGCCTGCAGGGTCCACTGCTCGGTGAAGTCGCGGTTATAGGCGGTGTCGTCGTCGACCCACTGGTGGGGGTCGCACTCCGGGTCCTCGCTGCCGACGAGGATGTTGTTGCCGTGCTCCGGGCGGCAATAGCAGCCGATGTCGCTGTCGGAGACAATGGTGCCCAGCGCTTCGAAATCAAATCCGGCGGGTGCGGGTACGTGCACCACCTCCTGACGCAGCGCGCGGGTCTCGATGGTCATGTCGTCGAGCACGCCGGCCATGGCGTTCACCCGCGCGGAGGCCGGGCCCGCCACGTTGACCACCACGGGCGCATGGATCTCCGTGCCGTCGGCGAGGCGGACCCCCGCCGCACGCCCGGAGTCCTGCAGGATCTCGGCGACGGTCGCGCCCAGACGCAGCGTCGCGCCCTTGGCGACGGCCGCGTCAGCCAGGTTCTGGGCCGACAGCGCCGGGTCTGTGACGTAGCCCGCGTGGGGCCAGAACACGGCGCCGGAAACCTGCTCCCCGTTCGGCAGACCGAAGTCCGGGTCCTCCATGGGACGCGGCGGCGCAAAACTCTCCAGCGAATAGATCGGCAAGCGCTCGACGATCCGCTCCGGCGACCACTCCTCGAAGGGGCAATCCAGGGCGGCGCTGTTCTCCATGTGCCTTTTCAAGAAACCGTTGGCCTCGGTCTTCATCACCAGGCAGCCGATCTCCCGGAACTTGGCAAGGGGCGTGTCGCCGGGCAGCCCGAGGTAATCCGCCCAGTCGCGCCAGTAGTGATAGCCTTCCCAGGCGAAGGCCGTTCCGTCGAAGGTCGAGTAATGCATGCGGATGATCGCACAGGACCCCGCGGTGGAGCCGTGCCCCGCCTGGCGGTTCCGGTCGAGCATCACCGGCTTGTAGCCGAGCTTTGTCAGTTCGAAGGCGGTGGCGGCGCCGATCACGCCGGCACCGATGACGATGGCATCCGCGGTTTCTGTCATCTCTTCCTCCTGTCCCGCACACCCAGGGCATAGGCCTCGAAGTCCGCGAGTTCCTCCGGCGGCGCGGTGCGGCCGGTGAAGGCGTGAAGATACTCGGGCACGAAGCTCAAGCGCTCTTCCAAGGGTTCGTGGAGCTCCAGGGTGTAGTAGCCGATCTGCATGAAATAGAGAACGCGCGCGCGCACCTCGGCTTCCTGCGGCGGATAGCCGTGGCGTTCGAACATCGCGCGGATCGCGGCCACCCGGCGCGCATCCGACGCGTCGATGACCCGGCGCACCGGCCCGGAGCGGCGCGCCCACTCCCGCACCGCGAAGTCGAGCTGATGGTTATAGAGATCGATATCGACAAAGCAGCGAAAGAGGTTGCAGACCGCTTCGGTAATGGTCTGCGCAGGCGCTTCCGCCTGGCGCAGGATCGCACCGGTATTGGTCTGCTCCCAGACTTCCAACAGCTCGTCGAGAAGCTGCTGGCGGCTCTTGAAGTACCAGTAGAAGCTGGACCGCGACACGCTCAGCCGTTCGGCGAGGCCGAGGACCTTGACCTGCTCCACCCCCTCGCTGATGAGCACATCCAGGGCGACCGTAAGCCAGTCCTCGCGGGTCGCCTTGATGTTGCCGGCAAGCAGCACGGCCTCGCTCTCGGGCAAGGGGCGGTTGGAGCTACTCATCGCTCCATCTCCGTGATGATCTCGCGCAGCTTGGCGGCCACCACCTCCGGGCGGTGGCGCAGCAGCGAGACATGGCCCAGCCCGGCGATCTCATGAAAATGGCCGTCGGCCGCCAGATCAGCCACCACCTTGCACATCGAGGGTGCCGTCTGCACGTCCTCGGAAAAAGCAATCACATGCATCGGCACTTCGCAGTGGGGCAGAGCCGCGCGGCAGTCGAAGTCGAGGCAGGCTTCCCACTGGTCGATCAGGTCCTTGGGATCTCGGCCAGCAAAGCGGGCGGTATAGGCCGCCTTCACCGCCGACCAGAGCTCGGGCTCGTGAAGCGCCTTGGCCGGATAGGCGTAGGCCGCGTAGTGCACGGCGAGGAAGTAATCGGGCAGAACCACACCGTCCTTGCGCAGGTCGATCTCCGCCTGCATCCAGTCGCGGGTGAAGCCGTCGATATAGGCGGCCGTGCCCATGGGGATGGCCAGACGAACAAGCTGCGGGAAGTCGATAGCCACCTGCTGGGTGATCAGACCGCCCATGGAGAGGCCGGTGACGACGGCCGGGCCTTCGCAGCAGGCTTCGATCACCGCCGCGCAGTCCCGCGCAAAGTCCGCCATGGTCCAGGGCGCCGGCGGTGCCGTGGTCTCGCCGACGCCGCGGGGGTCGTAGGCAATGCAGCGGAAGGCATCGCTCAACAGCCGAAACTGGTGCACGTAAGCCTCTGCCGGTGAATCGCCGCCGGGAATGAAGACGACATCGGGCCCGCTCCCCTGCTCCACCACGCGCATGGTGACGCCATTGGCGCTGACTGTCCGGGTCGTCGCGTCCGGTCCGAAGGTCGGAAAGGCAGACATGGCGTGCTCCCTTGCGAAGAGGCTTCAGCTTTCCGGCGGCGCGCCGCCTTCCGCGCTGCGCCGTTCGATGAAGGCGCTCAGCGCTTCGGCCTTCGCCTGGTCGATGGGATGCGGGTCGGCGGTCTCCAAAAGGGACTGCCAGATCCCCGTCGCCCGGTGGTTGGCATCGACGGCGCCCCGTTCGGTCCAGGTGCCGAAGTTCGACCAGTCGGCCACGATGGGCTCGTAGAAGGCGGACTGGTAGCGTTCCATGGTGTGGGCCGCGGCGAAGAAATGGCCGCCCGGGGCCACTTCCCGCAGGGCGTCGAGGGCCAGGTCCGCCTCTCCGGCGGGGGTCGGCGCGCAGAGTTCGGCGAAGATCTGCATGGCTTCGAGGTCGGTGATGAACTTCTCGTAGGAAACGGTCAAGCCGCCCTCCAGCCAGCCGGCGGCATGGAGCATCACGGTGCAACCGCCCAGCAGCGCGCCCCAGGCGCTCATCTGCGTCTCGTGGGCGGCCTGGGCGTCGTTGATGTTGGCGGCGCAACCGGCCGCACAGCGCCAGGGCAGGCCGATGAAGCGGGCGAGCTGGCCGGCGCCGAGATTGGCCTTCACCTGCTCGGGCGTGCCGAAGGCGGGCGCGCCGGATTTCATGTCGACGTTGGAGGCAAAGGCGCCGTAGAGCACCGGCGCCCCGGGGCGCGCGAGCTGGGTCAGGGCAATGGCCGCCAGCGCCTCGGCATGGCTCAGCACCAGGGCCCCGGCAACCGTCACGGGCGCCATGGCCCCCATCAGGCAGAAGGGCGTGACAATGGAAAGCTGGCCGTGGCGGGCGAAGTCGATGAGGCCCTGCGCCATGGGGATATCGAGTTGGCGCGGCGAGTTGGTGTTGATGATGGTGAAGCAGTGGGACTCGGCCTCGAAGTCGTCCTGGGAGAGACCGCGGTAGTCCCGGATCATGGCGAAGGCGTCGCGCACCTGCGGGCTGCCGCGCGAAAAGATGAAGGGCACTTTGTCGGAGAGGGTGAGCTGCGCCTCGGTCACCGCGTAGTGGCGCAGGTGCACTAGGACGTCCTGCGGCTCGACCAGCGGATTGAGCATATGCAGGACGTCGAACTGCTGGGTGATGCGCACCAGCTCGCGGAAGTCGGCAATGGTCGCCGGACGGCGGCCGCGCTCCAGGTCCGTTGCATGGGGCGCGCCGCCGCCGGACTGGATCGTCACCGCCCCAAGTTCCAGCACCAGATCCCGATGCCGCGCCCCGGCCTTCATGGGAACCGAGGGCGGGGCGGAAGCCAGGGCGGCCTCGACGATGTCGCGGCCGATGCGCACCAGTTGCTCCGCATCGTCCACCTCGGCACCGCCGGTCGCGAAGATCGCCCGCGCTTCGGGCAACAGCACTTTCATGCCCAGTTCTTCAAGGACCTGAAGCGCGGCGTCGTGAAGCGCCGCCACCTCGTCGCTGGAGAACACCGGCACCGGCGGAAAGGGGTTGCGCAGACGCCGGTAGTCGACGTTGCGCTTGCCGCCGCCCGCCGACTCCCGTGCTGGACGGCGCCGGCGCGGTCGCGCCTTCGCCTCGCGCGCTGTCATCGGCGCATGGCCCGGCCCTCCGGATCGTAGGGCGAAGCCGGGATCACCTCTGCGGGGCGCTCGACGCCGACGACGTGAACGCTGAGTTTGGTGCCGGGTGCGGCAAAGCCTGGCTCCACCAGCGCCATGGCGAGCGACTGGCCGACGGTGTAGCCATAGCCGCCGGAGGTGACGAAGCCGACCCGGCGGCCTTCGGCCCAGACCGGCTCGTAGCCGGAGGTGTCGGCGTCGCTCGCCTCGATGGCGAGGGTCACCAGCAGCTGCGACGGATCGGGCCCGTCGCGCTCCGCCAAAGCCGCCTCGCGGCCGACGAAGTCGCCCTTGTCCCAGGCGATCCAGCGGTCCATGCCGGTCATGCGTGGGGTATAGGCCTGGGTGAACTCCCGCGACCAGATGCCGAAACTCTTCTCCAGACGCAGCGACAGTAGCGCGTTGTAGCCGTACTCGCCCAAGCCGTGGTCGGCGCCTGCCTCGAGCAGCGCGCGGCGCAGCCCGATGTGTTCCGCGGCGTGGCAGTGGATCTCGTAACCCAGCTCGCCCGCGACGGAGAGGCGCCCGACCTTGGCCCGGACCAGACCGACGTCGAGGGTGGTGCAGCCCATGAAGGGCAAAGCCTCGTGGCTGACGTCCTGGTGCGTGAGCGCGGCCAGAACCTCACGTGAGCGGGGACCGGCCAGCGAGAAGCCGACGATGGTGTCTGAGATGTCGCGCACCGTGACGCCCTCGCGGGCATGGTCGCTGAACCAGCGCATGTGCCAGCGGCGCAGGTAGTAGCTGCCCATGATCCACCAGGTGCCGTCGCCCCAGTTGAAGACCGTCAGATCGCCCTTCAGCTTGCCGTTCGGCGCCAGCATCGGCGCGAGGCGGGCGCGGCCGGGCTTGGGCAGGCGCCCGGCCATGACATGGTCCAGCCAGGCCTCGGCCTCGGGGCCGGTGACCTCGAAGCGGGAGAAGCCGGAGATGTCCAGCAGGCCCGCCGCCTCACGCACCAGCTTACACTCCGCGCCGACGATGTCGAAGGCGTTGGAGCGTTTCAGGGTCGGCGTCTCCTCGAAGCCCTGGGGCGCGAAGTAAAGCGGCACCTCCAGGCCCCAGCTCTCTCCCCAGAGAGCGCCGCCGGCGGTCATGGCGTCGTGGGCCGGCGCCATCTTCAGCGGCCGTCCCGCCGGAAGCTGTTCGTTCGGATAGGTCATCACGAAACGGCGGGTGTAGAACTGGCCGGTGGTCTGCTTAATGTATTCCCGGTTCGCGGCGAAGTCGCCGTAGCGGGCCACGTCCATCCCGTAGACATCGGCCTCGGGCTCGCCGTGAATCATCCACTCGGCCAGGCTCTTGCCGACGCCGCCACCCTGCAGGAAGCCCGCCATCACCGCGCAGGCACACCAGTAGCCCGGCTTGCCGGGCACCGGCCCCACCAGCGGGTTGCCGTCGGGGGAGAAGGTGAAGGCGCCGTTCACCCAGTTGCGCACCCCCGCCTCCTGGAGCACGGGATAGCGCTCGAAGCCGAGGGTCAGTTCCTCGGAAATCCGGTCGATGTCCTCCTGCAGCAGTTCGACGCCGTAGTTCCAGGGCGCGCCATCCATCATCCAGTGCTTGTGCTGGATCTCGTAGATGCCCAGCAGCATGCCCTTCTGGTCCTGGCGCATATAGGTGAAGCCTTCCAGGTCGACGACCAGCGGCAGTTCGCGGTCCAGCGCGGCGACCTCGGGAATGGACTCGGTCAGCAGGTAGTGGTGTTCGAGGGGGGAGACCGGCAGTTCGATGCCCGCCATACGCCCGACCTGCTTGGCCCAAAGGCCGCCGGCATTGACCACATGCTCGGCAGTGATGGTGCCCTTCTCTGTCACCACCTCCCAGCCGTCGGGCTTCTGATGCAGCTCCAGGACCCGGTTGTGCTCGATCACCGTGGCGCCGTTCTTCTTCGCCGCACCGGCATAGGCGTAGACCGTGCCGGTGGTGTCGATATAGCCCTCCCGGTCGGCCCAGAGACCGCCGAGGATGCCCTCGGTCGACATGACCGGGCAGAGCTCGCCGGATTCCTCAGGCGTGACCAGTCGAACGTCTTCGATCCCCATGGTCTGGAAGACCCGGTAGGCGGACTGCAGCCACTCCCAGCGGTCGGGCGTGCCCGCGAGGGTCAGGCCGCCGGTCATGTGCATGCCCACCGACTGGCCGCTTTCCTCCTCGATCTGCGACAGCAGGTCGATGGTGTAGGCCTGCAGGGCTGCGATGTTCGGGTCCGCGTTCAGGGCGTGGAAGCCGCCGGCGGCATGCCAGGAGGACCCCGCCGTCAGCACCGAGCGCTCGATCAGGCAGACATCCGTCCATCCGAATTTCGCCAGATGGTACAGAACGGAGGTCCCCACCACACCGCCGCCGATGACGACCACACGATAGTGCGAATTCATGCTCCAAGCTCCCTTAACGCCGTCCAAAAGGAGGCTACTGCGAACCTCAACCCGCGTCTAGACACCTATGTACAGTCCTGGACACAAAGTTGTGCCCGCGGGTCAGCAGAGGTCCCGCGGGATACGCTCTTTCCAGCTCCGCGTCAGCACCTCCGCCTGCCCGTCCCGGGCCCCCAGGGAGGTGGTCACCTCAAAGGCATCGGCCTGCGCCGATACCTCGACCGCGACCGTGACCTCGGCGGTCCAGTCCCCACGCTGATAGCGCTTGCGCCAGGTACAGCGGCCCGTCGCCGAAGCCGGGTCGCCGTCGACGATGGTGAAGCGATCGGTGTTGGAGACCGTCACCGTCAGGTCGGTCTGGGTGTGATGGACGCTGCCGTCGTCGCCCACGCGGGTATAGACCGTCTTCCCGCTTGCCTGGTCCGCCGTGACCTCGCGGGCAAAGCAGCCGGGGGCCAGAGCCGTCTGTGCCATGGGGGTCGCGCATTCCGGCGCGGCAAAATCCGGCAGAGCGGCGTCTGCGGCCTGCGGCGCGCGCAGCGGAAGGTGGAGCCGGCTGGCACCGCTGGTGACGGTCAGGGTGACAGGCTCCGGCGCCGGCCAGATGATCGGCCAGTAGGCGGTGGAGAGTGCCAGACGGATGCGCTCGCCCTTGGCAAAGCGCTGCCCGCAGGCGTTCAGCTTCAGCGACACGGTGACAGCTTGCCCGGGCACCAATGGCGCCGGCTCGGCATGGCTGTCGCGGTGGGTGAGGTTCAGGATGCCGAAACTGACGCGGCTCACCGGGCCGTCCGGGGCGACGGCGGACAGCACCGCGGCGAGGGTCGCCACCGGGCGGTCGCTCGAAACCACCGCTTCCAGCACCGGGAAGCCCAGCACCTCCAGGTCCTCCGCCAGGGGCTCGGTCTCGAAGACCAGCGAGCCGCCGGCTTCCTGGCGCTGGTCCACCGGCAGATCCGGCTCCAGCCCATAGCCGCACCAAGCCCCGGCGGCGAGGCCGACGGTCTCCGGGGAGCGGATGGCAAGCGGGCGCTCCGGCACCTTCTCCCGCACCAATGCGCCGGGCGCCAGGGTCCAGGTCTGCGTGTCAACTCCTGGCGCCGGCCAGTCCGGCTCCGCCACCCAGCGCCCCGGCCGGGTCTTGTACCAGGGTGCCGGCGGCATCGGGTCCTGCATCCAGGCCCTCAGCATGGGCTCTTCCATGATGCCGGTGTCGAGGCCCTTCAAGTGCTGGTCCCACCAGCGCAGGCACTCCTGCAGGAAGCCGATGCGCGGACCGGGGCGCGCGAAGTGGGGATACTTGTGCCCCCAGGGGCCCACCAGCCCCTTGCGTGGGCCGGAGAGGTTCTGCAGCAGGCGGAAGATCGCGTTGCTGTAGCCGTCGGCCCAGCCGCCCACGGCATAGACCGGGATCTCGACGTCGGCATAGTCCTCGCAGATCGAGCCGTGGCGGTAGAAGTCGTCGCGCCGCTGGTGACGGAACCAGTCCATCAGCCAGAGGCCGTTGTTTTCCAGGCGCTCGACCCACATCTCCCGCCAGCGCTCCCCGACCAGGGCCGGGTCCGGCGGCGTGTTGGCGATGGCGAAGGCCGTCGCGCCCCAGCCCAGTTTGTCGGTCAGGACGGCACCGCCCATGAAGTGAATGTCGTCGGCGTAGCGGTCGTCGGTCGAACAGAGGCTGATCACCGCCTTCAGGGCCGGCGGGCGGCGCGCGGCCACCTGCAGTCCGTTGAAGCCGCCCCAGGAGATGCCGATCATGCCGACGGCACCGGAACACCAGGGCTGCGCCGCCAGCCATTCGATGACCGCCAGGCAGTCGTCCTGCTCCTGCAGCAGATACTCGCCCAGGCAGACGCCCTCGCTGTCGCCGCTGCCGCGCATGTCGACGCGCACCCCCGCATAGCCGTGGCCGGCGAAGTAGGGATGGGTCAGTTCGTCCCGCTCCCGCGTGCCGTCGCGCTTGCGGTAGGGCAGGTATTCCAGGATGGCGGGGACCGGATCGGCCTCCGCGTCCTCCGGCAGCCAGATGCGCGCGGCGAGTTTGGTTCCGTCCGGCAGGGGGATCCAGGTGTTCTCGATCTCCCGGACCTTGCGCGGAAAGTCGGTGACGATCGTAACGCCGTCTAGTTCCATAAATGCTGTTCCTGTAAGTCTCTGACTCGGACTTTGCTATCTATTTTCAATACCTTATAAGCAAGACTCACTCTCCACATCGTCACCCTCGGGCTTGTCCCGAGGGTCCATGGAAAGACCGAGACCCGGACCCCGATGGATTGCCGGAACAAGTCCGGCAATGACGCCTGGGGGGAGCCAGAGGGCGAGAGTCTTCTGACGGACTAGGTTTCATTTCGGGTCGGGCTCCAAGGCCGCTACATGCCGTTGCGGGGGATGGTGTGGGTCCATTCGACGCTGTGGAACGGCGTCTCGCCGTCCCAGCACTCCACCGTCGCATGCAGGTGGAAGTCGGTCTTCGTCGCCGTCATCACCGAATGCGTCTTGATGCGGGCCTTCCAGTCGTCCCGCTCGAACAGGCTCTCCTGGTCCATGGTCGCGCGGGCCGAGAGGGGATCGTCGGGATGGATCGCATAGATCCGCTCCGAAACGTCGCCGAGCGCGGTGCCGATGTCTTCGAGCCGCATGAGGCCGACGGGCCCGAACACGCCGCCGTCTATGAACAGCCGTGTGGTGTGCAGGCCCGTGGTCAGGTCCGTGGAGAGGTGGCGTTCGAGCTTGCCCTCCCGCAGGCGCGCGCTCGGCCGCGGCTTGTCCGGCGGTGCCGGCACCGGCAGGTCCCGGGGCGCCGGCGCTGCCGCCGTCTCGGCCCGTACCGGAAGCTCCAGCGACGACCGGCCCGGCGCAAGCGTCAGCGTCAAGGGCTCCGGCGCCGGCCAGAGGATCGACCAGTAAGCTGAGGCGAGTTGCACCACCAGCCGGTGCCCCGCCGCCAGCCGGTAGGCGATCCCGTGCAGCGGCACGGTCACCTCCATCACCTCCCCGGGCACCACCGGCGTAGGGTCGGTATCGCTGCTCAGATGCATGAGGTTGGCGAAGCCCCGGGTGATCAGCGTCTGCGCCCCGTCCGGCGCCTCGTCGATGAGCAGCCCCGCGACGAAGCCCTGGGGCCGGTCCGCCGAGACCTGCAGCCGCAGCGCCGGCTGCCCGAGGATCGCCAGCGGCGCCCCCAATGCTTCGGTCCGGAACGACAAGGCGCCCGCCGCATCGATGCGGCAATCGACCGGCACGTCGCCGGGAATGGCGAAGGAGCACATGTCGCCCCCCGCCGAGCCGAAGGTCTGGGGCGAGCAGATCGAGAGCGCGGCGCCTGCCGTCTCGGCCTCACGGCCCAGCGCGCCGTCGTTGAGCCAGAGCCTCTCCACCGCGACGTTGGGCGACGGCCAGGCCGACTCCTCCACCCAATGACCGGGGCGCTCGGCGTATTTCCCGGCCGGGCGCACGCCGTCGGACATCCAGAACCGCAAGGGCGGTTCGTCCATCAGGCCGCTGTCCTCGCCCTTCAGCCAGTGGTCCCAAAAGCGGATGACCTCGGCGACGAAGTCGACCTTCGGCCCCGGCGCACCCTCATGGGGATAGAGGTGGGCCCAGGGGCCCATCAGCACCTTGAGCGGCCCCTTCAGCCGCTGGGCGATGCGAAAGGGCGTGTCACGGAAGAGATCCGCCCAGCCGCCGAAGAAATAGACCGGTATCTCGACGTCGTCGTAGTTCTCCGAGATCGAACCGTGGCGCCACATGCCGTCGTGGGTCTGATGCTCCAGCCACTGGGCCGGCCAGAAGGTCATCGCCTCCAGCCGTTCTTTCCAGACCTCCCGCCAGCGGTCCTCGCCGACGATAGCCGGGTCCGGCGGCATGGCGTTGTAGAGCTGCATGATGGAGCCCCACCAGAAATTGTCGTTGGCAAGCACGCCGCCATAGAAATGGATGTCCTCCAGCCAACGGTCGTCGGTCCCCATGACCGGCGCGATGGCCTTCAGCGCCGGCGGGCGCTGGGCGGCGACCTGGAAGGAGTTGTAGGCCCCCCAGGACTTGCCGAACATGCCGACATTGCCGTCGCACCATGGCTGCGCGGCGAGCCAGGCGATCACGTCCACACCGTCCTGGATCTCCTGCTGCGAATACTCGTCGAGCATCACCCCGTCGCTGTCGCCGGAGCCGCGCATGTCGACGCGCACCGCGACATAGCCCGCGGCGGCAAAGCGCGGATGCATCGACTCGTCGCGCAGCCGGGTGCGGTCGCGGCGGCGATAGGGGATGTACTCCAGGATCGCCGGCAGGGGATGGCTTTCGGCATCCTCCGGCATCCAGATGCGCGCGGCGAGCCGGGCACCGTCGGGCATGGGGATCCAGGCGGTCTCGATCTCGCGGATCGCGGCGGTATCAGGCATGAACACGCTCTTCGGTCTTGGGCGGCCGCTCGCCCGGTTGCAGGGGATAGTGGCAGGTGAAGCGGCGATCGCCCTCGCCCGCCGCCGCCGGCGCCTCCGTCCGGCAGTTCTTCCGCACCCAGGGGCAGCGGGTGTGGAATTCGCAGCCGTTCGGGCGCGCCATCAGCGAGGGCACCTCCGCTGGCAGCGTGATGCGGTCGCGCGCGAGATCGGGATCGGGTTCCGGATTGGCCGAGAGCAGCGCCGCGGTATAGGGATGGCGCGGCGCGGTGTAGACGGCTTCCGTCTCCCCCTGCTCCACCAGCCGGCCGAGATACATCACCGCCATGCGGTCGGCGATCTGCCGCACGACGTGGAGGTTGTGGGTGATGATGACCATCGAAACGCCGAGGCGTTCGCGCAGGTCGTTCAAGAGGTTTAGCACCTCCCCCTGAACCGAGACATCGAGGCCGGCCGTGGGCTCGTCGGCGATGATCAGCGCCGGGTCCAGCGCGATGGCCCGGGCCACGCCGACCCGCCGCGCCTGACCCCCGGAAAGCTGATGCGGATAGCGGTCGGCGAAGTCCATGTTGAGGCCCACCAGCGACAGCAGCCGCTCGGTCTCCGCATTCATGTCCCGGCCTTCAACACCGTGAATGCGAAAAGGCTCGGTCACCAGGGCACGCACCGTCAGACGCGGCGAGAGGGAGCCCACCGGGTCCTGGAACATCATGGCCATGCGTCGCCGCAGGGGCTTCATCGCAGCGCCGGAATGCTCCGTAATCGAGTCCCCCTCGAAACGAATGGAACCGCCGGCGACAGGCTGCAGTCCGTTGATGGCGCGGGCCAGGGTGGTCTTGCCGGAACCGGACTCGCCGACCAGGGCAAAGGTCTCGCCCTTGCCCACCGCAAAGGACACCCCGGCCACCGCGGCGATGGAGGTCGGCCGGCCCGCCATTCGCGCGGCCAGCCCACCCACGGCGAAGGTGACGCTGACGTCGTCCACCGACAGGAGGGTATCGCCCGTCATCCCTGCACCTCCGCAAGCTCCGGCTTGTCGGCGAGCCAGCAGAGCGCCGCGTGCCCGCTCTCGAAGGTCTGGGCCGGCGGCCGCTCGCCACATTGCTCCGTCACGCGATGGCAGCGCGGCGCGAAGACACAGCCCTTGGGCCTTGCGCGCAGGTCCGGCACCTCGCCGGGAATGGTCGGCAGCATCCGGGAGCGGCCGTGCAGCCGGGCGGGATCGCATTCGAACAGCTTGGCGGTATAGGGATGGCGCGGACGGTGGAAGATCTGCCGCACGGTGCCGCGTTCCACCACCTCCCCGGCGTACATCACGATTACCTGGTCGCAGAGCTCGGCGATCACGCCGAGATGGTGGGAGATGAAAAGGATCGAGCAGCCGATGTCGCGCTGCAGGTCGTGCAGCAGCTCGATGGTGGCGACCTCCAGGGTCGCATCCAGGGCCGTGGTCGGTTCGTCGGCGATCAGCAGCGCCGGCTCCATCATCAGGGCCATGGCGATGGCGATGCGTTGCTTCATGCCGCCGGAGAACTCGTGCGGAAAGCGGTCGAGCTGGCGCTCCGGGTCGGGAATGCGCACCTTGCGCAGCATCCCGGCCGCTCGTGCCGCCTTCTCCCGCTGGGAGAGGTTCGAGCGATACTGGATGTTGACCATCTGGCGCCCGACCGAGAGCACCGGGTTCAGCGCGCCCATGGGGTCCTGAAAGACGGTGGCGATACGCTGCCCCCTCAAAGCCCGCATAGCTTCGGGCCCGATCTGCCCGAGGTCGTGCTGGCCCTCGAAGATCATGGACCCGCCGGCGACATCGCCGTTGTCGGCGAGCAGGCCCAGAATCGCGTTGATCAGGGTCGACTTGCCGCAGCCGCTCTCCCCCACGACGCCGACGATGGATCGTTCCGGGATGTCGAAGGAGACCTCCCGCAGCGCCGTCAGAGTTCCGCGCTCGGTAGCGAACTCCACCGTCAAACCATCGACCGCGAGGACCGTCATGACCTTTGCCTCAGGCGTGGATCGAAGACGTCACGCAGCGTCTCGCCCAGGAAGGTGAAGCCGAGGGTGGTCAGCACGATGGGCAGCCCCCCCGCCACCACGATCCAGTAGGACTCGCGGATGTTGGTGAAGCCGTCGTTCAGGATCGCGCCCCAGCTTGGGGTCGGCGGGCGCACGCCCAGGCCCAGGAAGCTCATGCCCGCCTCGATGGCGATGACCACGGGGATGTCCATGGAGGCGAGGATCAACACCGGGCCGATGACATTGGGCAGCAGATGGACCCGCAGGATGCGGCCCATGCCCGCGCCCATGGACTTGGCAGCGACCACGTATTCCGAAGACTTCTGCGCAATCGTCTGTGTGCGGATCACCCGCGCGTAGCTGGGCACGTTGACGAGAACGACGACCACGACCACCGCCATCAGCGAGGGGCCGAAAAGCGTGACCAGGGTCAGCGCCAGCATGACGGTGGGGAAGCTCTTCACCGTGTCGAAGACCAGGATCAGGAAGTTGTCCAGCCAGCGCGGCCCGTAGCCGGCGATCAGCCCGAGGACCACGCCGATCACCAGAGAGATCGCCGTGGCGCCGAGGGCCACGGCCAGCGCGATGCGCCCGCCGTGGAGCACCCGGGCGAAGAGGTCGCGGCCCAACTGGTCGGTGCCCAAAAGATGAGCGAGGCTTGGGCCCTGGAAACGGTCGCGCGGCGACATGCGCACGGGATCGGCGGCCGCCAGCCAGTCGGCGAAGACAGCACCGAAGACGACCA
>NZ_JANQOI010000107.1 GCF_028289705.1 Pelagibius sp. | reverse complement strand
AGCGTGGCGGCGGGGCGGGGGCAGGTGGAGGCGCGGGTGGCGGCGCTGGCGGAGCTGAAGGCATTTTGGGTGGCGTACCGGGAGGCGCTGCGGCGGTGGCGGGAGGGGGAGCGGGATGTGGTGTTCCCGGCGGGGACGTATTGGATGGCGGTGTTCCACGGGGTGAGGGTGGAGCCTGGGTAGGTAGGGACGGTTGGAGAGCGTGGCGCGGCGTCGGGGCATCGCGCATCTCCCGCTCGGCCCGACCCAGCGGGCGCGGGATGTCGCCCATCAGGTCGCCGAGCTGGCGCATCAGCTCGCCCAGATTGCGCCGCAGGTCCTCCTGGCGCTGGGCGTCGGCCATGTTCTCGCTCTGGTTCCGGCCCTGGGGCCGCTGTCCCTGTCCCTGCATGCCGTCCTGCTGGCGGCCCTGTTGGGAGCGCTCGAAGCTACGGTCCAGCAGCTCCTGCTGCTCGCGCATCATGTTTTCCAGGTTCTCCATCATGCGCGAGGCGTTTTCCATGTCCTGGTTCATCTGTCCGGCATAGGGATTGGCCGTCAGGTTCTCCAGCATGTCGCGCAGGCGAGACAGCAGTTCGCGGGCCGCATCGCGGGCGCCGGAGCGGGCCAGCTCGCGCGCCTGGTCGATCAGGTCCTGCAGGTCCTGGCGGTCGAGAAGCTGCGCATCCGGCGGGATCTGCTGTTCGTTCGGCTGCTCGCCGCGGGCCATCTGCTCGCGCATCTGTTCGGCCAGCTCGTCGAGGAAATTGTTGAGGGCGGTCTGCAGCTCGTCGATCAGCCGCTGGATCTCGGCATCGTCGGCATCGCGGGCCAGCGCGTCCATCAGCGCCTGCTGGGCTTCGCGCAGTTCGCGCTCGGCCAGGGCCAGCTCGCCCTCTTCGATGCGCAGCGCCGTGTCCCAGAGCAACTGCTGAACCTCTTTACGCGCCTTGTCGGAGGGGTCGTAGATCAGCCGCCGCTCGGCGGAGCGGATGGCCAGCGCCACCACGAGATCGTGGAAGAAGTGTTCGGGATGGTCATAGAGGCGGCTGAGGCTCTGCACCACCGGCAGCCGCGCCTTGGGCTTCACCGTGAGCTGCTTGCGCAGCTCCACCAGGGCCCGGGCCACCGGATGGTTGAATATCCGCTCCGGCATCACGGTGCGCAATGCCTCGCTGCGGCCCTCCTGCTCCAGGTGGTCCCAGGCGATCAACTGGATCTCCACCGCCAGGCCGGCCCAGGGGTGCGGCGTGAGATCGCGATAGGTCGTCGCCTCGCTGATCTTCGGCGCTGCGCCGGGGATCACTAGGTCGATCTCCAAGGGCGCTTCCTCGGGCTGGTCGATGCGCTTGATCACCGCCTTGGCGGTGACCACCCCGTAGTCGTCTTCGGTCTGGTAGGTCAGCCGCAGGGCGGAGCGATCGGTGCGGCCGGGCGGCGCATTGAAGGCGATGGTCGGCGGATTGTCGGGGATCAGGTCCAGCGGCCATTCGGCCAGCACCCGGCCGCCCTGGCGCACGCCCAGGCTGGCGCCCTCGGTGAGCTGCCGCTCCAGACGATAGGCGTCATGGGCAAAGGGGTCGAAGGGCACCAGGCGCTCGTCGATCTCCAGCTCCGGCGCCTGTCCGCCGCCCTGCACCTGGGCCAGCAGGATGCTGCCGTGGGGCACCTTCAGGCGTTCCTTGGGTTCGACGGCCGCATCGAGATAGAGCGGCGCCAGCCCGGTATAGGTGGGCGGATTGATCCAGGCATCCAGGCTGGGCGGCAGCTCGGGTTCGCCCTGGAACTGCGGCAGCATGGCGTTGGCCAGGCGCCCGGAGACGTTGCCGTCGGAACTGGCGAAGGACACCAGGACCAGCAGCAGCACCAGTCCGCGCAATGCCCAGGGGTCGATGCCGGCCAGGCCGGGCCGTGGCCAGCGCACCTTCAGGCCCACCAGATTGCGGACGGCGCGGTACTGATGGGTGCGCCAGAGGGACCGCGATTCCGGGTCCTGCTGGCCGGTCAGCATGCGGTCGTCCAGCGCCGTCAGTGGCCGATGGGTGAGATCGCTGTCGCGTTCCAGCCGGCGCTTTCCGGCGTGTTCGTCGGGCAGGGCAATGGACCGCAGCGCGTGCCACAGACACGCAAGCGCCGCGCCTCCGAAGGCGACGAGCACCGCGAGATGGAACCAGGCCGGCAGAGCGGGCAGCACGTCGAACAAGGCCAGCGCCAGAAAGATCCCGCCGACACCCAGCAGCGGCCAGAGGGCGGGCCAGACGCTCTCCCAGGCCAGAGCCCCGCGCGCCAGGGTCAGAAGCAGTCCAAGACGGCGCAAAGACCGGTTTACGCGGCGGCTGTCGCCCAGGTGGCGCGGCGGCTCCGATGGGGCTTTCTGCGGGCGTCTCGAAGTCATGCCTGCTCCTCTGCTTCCGTCTCCCCCGACCGCACTCCGATAGTGGCCCGCCCCTCCGGGCCGTTTACGCTCCCCGTATGCGCCTCAGGCCACCCCGCGGGCGCGGACTCGGGCACCCGGCTGCCGGTCCGCTGAAGCCCCGTCTTCCAGCCAGTCCGGCAGGCGATCCTGGCCAATCATTGTGTCATAGTCCATGCGCGCACGCACTACCGCAAAACGCTCGCCGCGCACCAGCACCTCGGGCGGCAGGGGCCGGGAATTGTAGGTGGAGGCCATCACGAAGCTGTAGGCCCCGGCGGAGCTGAACACCAGAAGATCGCCCTCGGCCAGCGGCGGCAAGGGGCGCTGCTTGGCAAAGGTATCGGTGGATTCGCAGACCGGCCCCACCACGTCCACCGGCCGCAGCGGTGTGTCGGGGGCCGGGGAGCGCACCGGCAGAATCTCGTGCCAGGCGTCGTAGAGCGAGGGTCGGATCAGGTCGTTCATCGCCGCATCGACGATGACGAAGCGCCGCTCGCTGTTGTCCTTGACGTAGAGCACCCGGGTCACCAGCAGGCCGGCATTGCCGACCAGCAGGCGGCCGGGCTCGAAGACCAGCTCGGCATCCAGGCCGGCGACCAGTCCACGCACCATCTGCGCGTAGTCCCGCACCCGCGCCGCTGCCTCGTCGATCTGCTGCTGCAGGTGGTGCTTGTAGCTGATGCCGATGCCGCCGCCCAGATCGAGGCGCCGCAGCGGAACGCCGGCGCCGCGCAGTTCGAGATAGAGGTCGATCAGGCGCTGGAAGGCGGTGCGATAGGGCGCCACGTCGGTGAGTTGCGAGCCGATGTGCACGGCCAGGCCGTCGAAGCGGATGCCCGGCAGGCTGCGGTTCCGCAGCAGGAAGTCGCGGGCCTCCCTCGCGTCGATGCCGAACTTGCTGTCGGCGCGCCCGGTGGTGATCTGGTCCAGGGTGCCGGCATCGACATCGGGATTGATGCGCAGGGCCACCGGTGCCGTGGTGCCGCGTTGCTGGGCGACCTGCGACAGCAGCTTCAGCTCCGAAAGCGATTCGACGTTGAACTGCAGGATGCCGGCATCCAGGGCCGTGGCCAACTCCGAGCCCTTCTTGCCGACCCCGGCGAAGACGATGCGCTCGGCGGGAACGCCGGCGGCCAGGGCGCGGCGCAACTCGCCCTCGGAGACCACGTCGGCCCCGGCGCCCAGGTCGGCGAAGGTCTTGATGACGGCCTGATTGGAGTTGGCCTTCAAGGCATAGCAGATGGTGGCCGGCAGGCCGGAGAGGGCCGCGGCGAAGGTCTGGTAGCTCTCCTCCAGGGCGTCGGCGGAATAGCAGTAGAAGGGCGTGTCGACCGCCTCGGCCAACCGCTCGATGGCGACGCCGGAGACCTGCAGCCGCCCGTCGCGGTAGGGAAAGAACTGGCTCATCGATACTCGCTTCCCGGGGTTCTCACTACGATCCCGTGGCCGGCCATGATGGAGGCTTCGCCGGTCAGTAGCTCTTCACCGTGGTGCGCGGGTCGGTGAAGATCGAGGTCGGCCCGCGGTAGTCCTGCGGGTCTTGGCCTTCCGGCGGCGGGCCGACGGTGCCCGGGGCCGGATAGGGCTGCGGATAGGTGTAGGCGCTTTCCTCGCCTTCGGGCGGTTTGGGCCGGCCCTTCTTGCCACAGGCGCCCAGGGCGGCCAAGAGGGCCGCCGCCACGGCGCCGGTCACGAACACGCGCCTTCCAGGGATCGCGGTCATAAGAAACGCTCCTTTGCTGCGGCAATCGCCGCGCGGACCTGGGCCGGTGCCGTGCCGCCCTCGCTGTTGCGGCTGGCCACGGCCTTCTCGACGGTGAGGACCTCGAAGACCTCTTCGGTGATGCCGGCCTCCACCTCTTGCATCGCCGCCAGCGGCAGGTCTTCCAGCGCGCAGTCGCGCGCTTCGGCCAGACGCACGATGCTGCCGGTCACATGGTGGGCCTGACGGAACGGCAGCCCCAGCTTGCGCACCAGCCAGTCCGCCAGGTCGGTGGCGGTGATGAAACCCTGATCGGTGGCTTGGCGCAGGGCCTCGCGTTCGGCCTTCATGTCCCGCACCATGCCGGTCATGGCGGTGACGCAGAGCTGCAAGGTGTCGGCCGCGTCGAACAGTGGCTCCTTGTCTTCCTGCATGTCCTTGCCATAGGACAGCGGCAGCCCCTTCATGACGATCAACAGGCCGTTGAGGGCGGCCACCACCCGTCCGGCCTTACCGCGCACCAGTTCGGCGGCATCCGGGTTGTGCTTCTGCGGCATGATCGACGAGCCGGTGCTGAAGGCGTCCGACAACTGCACGAAGCGGAAGCCCGCGGAGCACCAGAGCACCAGTTCCTCGGCGAAGCGCGAGAGGTGGGTCGCGAGGATCGCCCCGGCGGCGAGGAACTCCAGCAGGTAGTCGCGGTCGGAGACCGCGTCGATGGAGTTGGCCATGGGCCGGTCGAAGCCAAGCGCCTTGGCGGTCGCTGCCCGGTCGATGGGAAAGGAAGTACCGGCCAGGGCCGCCGCCCCCAGGGGCGACTCGTTCATGCGCTTGCGGCAGTCGCGCAGGCGCCCGCGGTCGCGGCCCAACATCTCGACATAGGCCAGGAGGTGATGGCCGAAGGTGACCGGCTGGGCAGCCTGCAGGTGGGTATAGCCGGGCATGATGGTCTCGGCCTCCGCCTCGGCCTGGGCGATCAGTGCCGCTTGCAGCTCGCGCAGCGCGTCTTCCAGCCGGTCGACGGCCTCGCGGGTCCACAGCCGCACGTCCAGCGCAACCTGGTCGTTGCGCGAGCGCGCGGTGTGCAGGCGCCCCGCGGCGTCGCCGATCAGCTCGCGCAGCCGCGCCTCCACGTTCATGTGGATGTCTTCCAGGCTGGCCTTGAAAGTGAAGCGGCCGCTTTCGATCTCTGACAAGATCGTGTCTAGACCCGAGAGAATGGCCGCGCCATCTTCCGGGGAGATGATCGCCTGGTCCACCAGCATGGCGCAGTGCGCCCGCGACCCGGCGATATCCTGTGCATAGAGGCGTTGATCGAAGGAGATGGAAGCATTGATCTGTTCCATCACATCGGCGGGGCCGGCGGCGAAGCGTCCGCCCCACATGCTGTTGGCGTCCCGGTCGCCGGCGCGCGCGGCATCGGCCGCCGCCGCGGGCGTCTGCGGCGGTGCTGCGGCTGCGGTTTCGCCGCTGCGTAGCTTCTGTGTGTCAGCGCTCATCTGCCTTTAGGAGGCCTCGGTAAGCATGGTCAGATCCAACGGGGTTCCGGTCGCCGGCATGACGCGCCTCACAGCCAGGACAAGGCGTTTCATGCGCAGGGCCCTCGCGGCCGCGGTGCTCGCCGTGCTTGCCATTGCCTTCGCAATCTACCCGGACTTGGTAAGAGCATCCGACGAAGCGCCGTCGGCCCTGAAGGGCCCCTTCGCCGAGAACCTTACCTTCTCGGACCCGCCGGTGCCAGCGCCGAGCGTGGCCTTCGAAACCCTGCAGGGCGCGCCGGTCAGCCTGCAGGAGTTCAAGGGCGAACTGGTCCTGGTGAATTTCTGGGCCACCTGGTGCGCGCCCTGCATCCGCGAGATGCCGGGCCTGGAGCGGCTCCATCAGGCCTTCAAGGACGAGGGCTTCCTGGTCATGGCGGTGTCCCAAGACCGTGGCGGCGCGGCCAAGGTGGTGCCCTTCCTGGAGCGGCTCGGCCTCGACGAACTGCCGGTCTTCCTGGACCGCAAGGGGGCCCTGGCCCGTGCCTTCGCGCTGCGCGGCCTGCCGGCGACCTTCCTCATCGGCCGCGACGGCGCCGTGGTGGCGGGCATGACCGGCCCGGCGGAATGGGATTCGCCGGAGGCCATGGCCCTGATCCGGCACTACTTGGGGCCGCAAGAGGCCGGAACTGATACCTCAGGTTGAGATTCCTGAGAATTTTCCCAGATTGCACGGAAAGCTTGTGGCTGGTGCCATCCCCGGCCAAGATGGCCGTTGCCCGGAGAGATGCCGTCGCCGACCAAGGCCGCGACCGCCAGGAGGTGCCCCGTGCCCAGTTCTGCCCAGCGCGCTTCGAACCCAGGTTTCTTCCAGAGTGGACACAGAGCTTCCGACGGACTGCGCCGCCTCTGGCGCCGGCGTGTCCGCCGCAGCGGCGGTTTGGGGCTCGGCGTGCTGGCGGTTCTGCTGCTGGCCTCGGTCACCGTTCTGGCGCAGGAGCGTCTGGTCTTCGACGTGCTGCGCGACGGCGAGGCCGTCGGTGAGCAGAGCATCGAGTTCGAGCGCGAGGACGAGGGGCTGAAGGTGTCCGTGGAGACGGCCCTGGCGGTGAAGCGGGCCTTTTTCACGGTATTCCGCTACGAGCACAAGCGGGTCGAGCGCTGGCGCGACGGGCAGCTCGTCTCGCTGGCCGGCATGACCAATGACGACGGCGAGGAGATGGAGCTCTCCATCGTCCTAAAGGACAAGGCCTACACCCGCACCTTCAACGGTGAGGACGAGCAGCTCAACGGCTCGCTCGGCATCGCCAGCCTCTGGTCCAAGCAGATCCTTTCCGGCGGCAAGCTGCTCTCGGCGGAAAGCGACGCGGTCTACCGGGTGCGCGCCGATCTTCTGGGGCGGGAGACGATCCGCGTCGGCGGCGGCGATATCCTCGCCGATCACTACCGGCTGAGCGGACAGCTCTCACGCGACCTCTGGTACGACGACCAGGGCCGGTTGGCCCAGGTGCGCTACGAGCACGACGGCTACGTCTTCGAATTCCTGCGCCGCTGAGCGGTCAATGCGAGATTTCGCTCTTGGAGCCTGACCTGAAGCGAGTTGTTTAATTTCAATCGCTTGCCAAGGTCGTGCCTACTCAGGTCGTCACCCTCGGGCTTGTCCCGAGGGTCCATGGAAAGAGCGAGACTCGGACCGCGATGGATTGCCGGAACAAGTCCGGCAATGACGGATGGGAGGAACGGGCAGAAACCAAGGCGACGTGAGTCGAAGACGCTCTATCGCGTGGGGACGGGTTCGTCGCCGGAGTAGTCGTAGAAGCCGCGGCCGGCCTTCTTGCCCAGCCATCCCGCTTCGACGTATTTCACCAGCAGGGGGCAGGGCCGGTACTTGCTGTCGGCGAGGCCGTCGTAGAGCACGTGCATCACCGAGAGGCAGGTGTCGAGGCCGATGAAGTCGGCCAGCTCCAGCGGGCCCATGGGGTGGTTGGCCCCAAGCTTCATGGCGGTGTCGATGGACTTCACCGAGCCGACGCCCTCGTAAAGGGTGTAGACCGCCTCGTTGATCATCGGCAGCAGGATGCGGTTGACGATGAAGGCGGGGAAGTCCTCCGCCGGCGCCGTGGTCTTGCCCAGCCGCTCGGCCAGGGTGCGTATCGTCTCGAAGGTCGCCTCGTCGGTGGCGATGCCGCGGATCAGCTCGACGAGCTGCATCAGCGGCACCGGGTTCATGAAGTGCATGCCCATGAAGCGCGCCGGCCGGTCGGTGACCGAGGCGAGGCGGGTGATCGAGATCGAGGAGGTGTTGGAGCAGATGATGGCCTGGGGCTTGATCAGCGGGCAGAGCGCCTTGAAGATCTCGCGCTTGACCTCTTCGTTTTCGCTGGCCGCTTCGATCACCACATCGCAGTCGCCGAAGATCTCCAGGCCGCCGCCCGGGGCGATCCGCGCCAGGGCCGCGTCCTTCTCGGCTTCGGCGATTTTCCCGCGCTTGACCTGGCGGTCCATGTTGGCGGCGATCACCTCCAGCGCGGCCTTGGCCTGCTCCTCGGAGATGTCCGAGAGCCTGACGTCATAGCCTGCCAGGGCACTGACGTGGGCGATGCCCGAGCCCATCTGGCCGGCGCCGATAACGCCGACCATCTTCACATCCAAGGGGCCTTCGGCGGCCGGGTCTTGATCTGCCATCAGTTCCAACTTACCCCATCCTCATTCCTGGGTGGCCGGGTTTTTGCGATCGGGCCGGCTCCCTGCCGGCCCTGCGGTGTCAGGCGTCGAGTTCCTTCTCCAGCTCCGGCACCGCCTGGAAGAGATCGGCCACCAGGCCGTAGTCGGCGACCTGAAAGATCGGCGCTTCCTCGTCCTTGTTGATGGCGACGATGACCTTGGAATCCTTCATGCCGGCGAGATGCTGGATGGCGCCGGAAATGCCGATGGCCATGTAGAGATCGGGTGCCACCACCTTGCCGGTCTGGCCGACCTGATAGTCGTTGGGCACGAAACCGGCGTCGACCGCCGCGCGGGAGGCACCCACCGCCGCGCCCAGCTTGTCGGCCACGCGCTCCAGCATGGCGAAGTTGTCGCCGGACTGCATGCCGCGGCCGCCGGAGATGACGATGCCGGCGGTGGTCAGTTCCGGGCGCTCCGACTTGGTGAGTTCCTGGCCCTTGAAGCTGGAGAGGCCGGCATCGCCGGTGCCCTCGACGCTCTCCACCGCGGCCGAGCCGCCTTCCTCCGCCGCGGCGTCGAAGGTGGTGGCGCGGATGGTCAGCACCTTGGTCGCATCGCCGGACTTCACGGTGGCCAGGGCGTTGCCGGCGTAGATCGGCCGCACGAAAGTGTCCTCGCTCTCGATGGCGGCGATGTCGGAGACCTGCTGCACGTCGAGCAGCGCCGCCACCCGGGGCATGATGTTCTTGCCGGAGGTGGTGGCGGCGGCGATGACATGGCTGTAGCCCTCGGCCAGCTTGGCGACCAGGGGTGCGACGTTCTCCGCCAGGCGATGGCCGTAGGCCGGGTCGTCGGCGCTCAGCACCTTGTCGACCCCGGCGATCTTGGCGGCGGCCTCGGCGGCGGCGCCGCAGTCCGCGCCGGCGACCAGGACGTGGGTTTCGCCCGGCAGCTGGCCGGCGGCGGTCACCGCATTCAGGGTGGCCGGCTTGATCTCGGTGTTGTCGTGTTCGGCGACGATCAGCGTGGACATCAGATCACCTTCGCTTCATTGCGCAGCTTCTCGACCAGTTCCGCGACCGAGGCGACTTTCACGCCGGCCTGGCGGGCCGGCGGCTCGGTCACCTTGACCACGGTCAGGCGCGGGCTGACGTCGACGCCCAGGTCGGCGGGCGACATGCTGTCGATGGGCTTCTTCTTGGCCTTCATGATGTTGGGCAGCGAGGCATAGCGCGGTTCGTTGAGGCGCAGGTCGGTGGTGACCACCGCCGGCAGCTTCAGGTCCAGCATCTCCAGCCCGCCGTCCACCTCCCGCGTGATGGCGAAGCCGCCGTCGGCCTTCTCCACCTTGGAGATGAAGGTGCCCTGCGGCCAGCCCAGCAGCGCGGCCAGCATCTGGCCGGTCTGGTTGTTGTCGTTGTCGACCGCCTGCTTGCCGAGGATCACCAGCTCCGGGCCTTCCTTTTCGACGACGGCCTTCAGCAGCTTGGCCACGGCCAGCGGCTCCGGGTCGGCCTCGCACTGAATCAGGATGCCGCGGTCGGCGCCCATGGCGAGGCCCGTGCGCAGGGTTTCCTGCGCCTGCTGCAGGCCGGCCGAGACCACGATGACCTCGCTGGCCGTGCCCGCCTCTTTCAGGCGGACGGCTTCCTCCACGGCGATTTCGCAGAAGGGGTTCATGGCCATCTTGACGTTGGCCGTTTCCACCCCGCTCTGGTCCGCCTTCACGCGGACCTTCACATTGGCGTCGATGACGCGCTTAATCGGAACGAGAACTTTCATCGCAGACCTGCGACCCACCCCTCAGTTGGAAATTGTCAACGAGCCCGCCGCCGGGATTGCGCTTTGCTGCCTGCAAGGCCCGGGCGCCGGAGGAACGAACGTGTAGACCCTTATCTCGCGGTCGCACAATAGGAGTCCGGCTGGGGAGTGTCAACGCCGCGAAACGCAGGGTTTGTGGGGGGATTCTCGGGTGGATTCCGGTGAAAATCGGGTTTGCGTTCCGGCGGGCTGGCGCCGCGGCCAAACAACCTCTTCTAGCGATTCGCGCCGGGCACCCAGAGCACGTCCGCGGCGCCCTTGTCGTTCACATGGCGGCTCATCACGAAGAACAGGTCGGAGAGCCTGTTGATGTAGCGGATGGCCTCCGGGTTGATGGCCTCGGCTTCGGCCAGGGCGGTGATCTCCCGCTCGGCGCGCCGGGACACGGTGCGCGCCAGATGCAGGTAGGCCGCCGCGGCGCTGCCGCCGGGCAGCACGAAGGAGTTGAGCGGCGCCAGATCGGCGTTCAGCCGGTCGATCTCGCCCTCCAGGCGTTCCACCTGCGATGCTGTGATGCGCAGCGGCGGGTACTCCGGGTTCTCAACCTCCGGGGTCGCCAGGTCGGCCCCCAGATCGAAGAGGTCGTTCTGCACCCGCCCGAGGATTTCGTCGACGGACCCGTCCGGCAGCCCGGCGGTGTGGAGCCGTGCCAGCCCCACGGCGGCATTGGCTTCGTCGACGGTGCCGTAGGCCGCCACCCGCGGGTGATGCTTCACCACCCGCTGGCCGGAGCCCAGCGCCGTCTTCCCCTTGTCGCCGCCCTTGGTGTAGATGCGGGTGAGCTTGACCATGCCGCCGGTCCCCGTCCGTTCGGTGTCTTTGTGGTGTCCTGCTCTTGGGCTTCAGTCTCTGGCGCTTCAGTCCTGGGTGCCGACCAGAACGGCGAGGGCGAAGATGGCCAGGGCGACGCCCTGGGCGATGACCCGGGCGCGCATCAGCTTGTTGCCGTACTTGGCGTTGAACTCGCCGCCGCGGGCCATGCCCACGATCCCCATGGCGAGGACGCCAAGGGTGACCAGCATGGCGATGAGCAGGAGGATGAAAAATGTCGTCTTCATCCGCAGACCATAGTCCCCGCACCCGGGTGGGCACCAGCGAAAACCCGCCTGCGTCAGTTTGTCGCGAAGGCGCGGGCCGGCGCCCTCCGGGCGCCTTGGCGTTTTCGACTTGCGTCGAATCGGTTCCGGCCCGCTCCCCCGCCCGGCCACCCAATGCGATTATCCTGAATGGGTGGCCGGGCGGGGGAGCGGGCCGGTGCCGTCAAAACAAAACCGCGCTACCGCCGCGCCAGGGCCAGTCCCACGCCGGTGCCGATCAGCAGCGTGCCGGTGATGCCGTGGCGCACCTTGTTGGCCCGGGCCGAGGCAAAGAGCCCGCGCGCGCGGCTGGCGAGGATCGCATAGAGCCCGTCCAGGGTGGTGGCGATGATCACGAAGGCAATCGACATGGCCAGCAGCTGCGGGCCCACCGCTAGGGCGGGGTCGATGAACTGCGGGAAAAAGGCCGCGTAAAAGAAGATGGTCTTGGGGTTGGTGATGGCCACCAGAACCCCCTGGCCGAAGACGCCCTTGCTGGACTTCATGGGCGCGGCCTCGCTCTCCGCCCCGGCGGCCAGGGCCGCGCGCCACTGCTTGATGCCGAGGTAGACCAGATAGGCGACGCCGGCCCAGCGCAGCACCTCGAAGAGGTCGGCGGCCAGCGCCAGCAGGGTGGTGAGGCCGAGCGCCCCGGCGGCCACCAGCAGCGCGTTGCCGCTGCTCGCCCCGGCCACGGTCGCCAGCCCCACCCGCTGCCCGTAGGCCAGGGAATTGGCGATCACCAGGGTGACGATGGGCCCCGGCATCAGGATCAGCACGGCGGTGGCGAAAAGATAGGCGGCGAACAGCTCCGGATTGACGGCAAACATGGGATTTGGGTCCTTGATCTCGCGCGGCTGTGCGGCACAGCAAAGACAGGAAGCTTGACGGTTGTACAGCCCTAAGTGCGAAGCGACCGTGACACCACGGTTGGATTGATTTCACCTTACGGACCTGCGATTGAAATCGGCGGCAATCGTCCGGTCCGGCGTCCGGACCGGCCTCCGGACCGGCGTCCGGACAGGGGTGTGGAGCTCAGGATGGCGAGTACGAAAATCTGCGCGGATACGCGCCTGGCCACCTACGGAACCCTCGCGCCGGGGCGGGTCAATCACCACCAGCTTGCGGCGCTGGAGGGGATCTGGCGCCTGGGCACGGTGCAGGGCCGGTTGGTCGAGGCCGGCTGGGGCGCGGAGCTCGGCTATCCCGGCCTGATCCTCGACCTGGCGGGCGAGGCCATCGAGGTGCATGTCTTCGAGTCGCCGGCGCTGCCCGGCCATTGGCCACGCCTCGATGCCTTCGAAGGCAGCGGCTACCGCCGGGTGGTCACCCAGGTGACGACCGCCGACGGTGCCCTGGAGGCCTGGATCTACGT
Organism: Pelagibius sp.; assembly: GCF_028289705.1. Taxonomy (GTDB): domain Bacteria; phylum Pseudomonadota; class Alphaproteobacteria; order Kiloniellales; family Kiloniellaceae; genus Pelagibius. The sequence continues at coordinate 13,033 of NZ_JANQOI010000107.1, read as the reverse complement.
CATCGACGCCTGAGGCGGATCGGCGGCCGCCGATCCGCCGTCTCGGTCAGCGTGGTCGCCGCCGTCAGGACCGCGAGCCGCAATAACGGTTCTACTGGCGGGGCGTGAAATCGCTTATGGTGGCGCATGCGCTGATCATCTTCCGGGAAGGGTCCGCTATGCCGCTGATTGACATCCATGTGCTCGAAGGGGTCTTCACCGACGAGGAGAAGGCGAGGCTCATCGCGGAGACCGCCAAAGCATTCGGGACCGTTGCCGGCAAGACGATGCAGGACAACACGTCGGTCCGGATCCACGAAGTCAAAAGCGGGCATTGGGGCGGTGCTGACGCGGTCTGGACCACAGAGCGCGCCTTGGCGCTGAAGTCGGGCGGTTAAGACCTGGAACGGGCGCCTATGCCTGCTCTTGCAGCCGCGCGCCGCGCGCCTGGGATCAACGCGTTTGGGCCTGCCCGCGGAACAGCCAGATGCGGCTCGATTGGTTCCTCTTGAAGGTGCTGTTGACGACGGCGAGCGCTGAAGTTCCATTGACGGCGAGCTTCCGCATCAGCAAGCCCTGCTGACTGCCGTTGACGCCGAGGGCCGGATCGCCGCTGCCCGGAATGACCGAGGGCGGCGCGAAGGACTGCCCGCCATCGCGCGAGGACGTAAACCCGAGTCCGCGGGGATAGGTCGCGCGGCTGGGGAAGAGCTCCCAGATGACATAGAGGTTGTCCGCGCCGTCCAAACTCAGGGCCGGGAAACTCACGCTCTCGAAGCGCTGCGTCTGCGGGCCTGAAATCTCCCGCGGCGTCTCGAAGCTGCGCGCGCCGTCCCTCGAGCGGGTGTAGACTATGTGGTATCCGCCAAAGGGACCGCTCGGGCTCTCGGCGTAGACGAGATGGAGAGTTCCCTCGCTGTCGACAGCTATTTTTGGTGCGTCGGAATGTCCGTCGCTGTCGAAGACGACCCGCGGCGCGTCGAACGACTTCCCGTGATCGCCTGACTTGGCCAGGTGAATGTCGCCGGCCTTGTCTTCTCCCACGGTCCAGGCGAGATAGACAGTACCCCCGGCGGCAACGGCCAGGGAGGGACCGCGCGCGGGCTTCGCATTCTGCCCACCGGCGATGCGCAACGGCTCGGAGAAGCTCCTGCCACCGTCCGTGGACCGGCTGAACCACAGGGTTCCTTCGTATTCGCTCCAGGCGGCGTAGAGATCGCCCCGGGGTCCCTGGACGAGGTCCAGGCTCCCGTTGTGCCAATGGCGTCGGGTAAGGCGTCCCTTGCCGTCACCGGCGATGCTGTTCGAGAGATTGACCGGATCGTCGAAGGTCTTTCCGCCGTCGCTCGAGCGCGCGAAGAGGATCTCGCCGCCATGCGAGCCCCCGGAAAAGACGATCTCCTGCCAGAGGAGATAGACATGGTTGGTGTCGCCGGAGGCGATGACCATCCGTGGAAGCCAGGAGAAAATCTCTGGGCTTCGGGAGACATTGACCGGCGCCTCGAAGCGCGCCCTGCCGTCGGGCTCGTAAATCTGGAAGAAAATGTCCTGCCGGGATTGATCGGCCCAGGCGACCCCGACGAGGCCCCGCGCGTCGATGGCCACGGTGGGATCGTCGATGTAACGGAATTCCGAGCGGTTCATGCGCCAGGGGCCCCGGTACCCGCCCCCGGACGCGACCTCGATTGTCTCCTCCCAGGTCACGTGCGCCGGCACGGCTTGCCCGAACGCGGAGGCCGAAGTCAGAGCGACCGCGATCAGCGCAGCCGCCAGCAGCACGAGCGACCTGCGGCCTAGACAAGCGCCTGTACGAACGATGGTGACCGACATGGTCCAGACACCTCCACACAGCCCGCGACGACGGCTTTGGCCCTCTTGGAGAGGCGCGAGGCGCGCTTTCCGGGTGAAAAAGTCCAAACCAAAGACGGCCGGCGATCAAGGGGAATTTGGATGTCTCTGCATACGCTGCCGCGCATGCGACCGGTCGAGCCCATCATGGCCAGCGTCTTCCTCTGTTCTCGCTGCAGATCGTCCGTCAACCCGTGGCGGAGCGGCGCGCCTCGCACCTGGATATGTAAGCGAGATGGGACCTCGATCGCCGTGCGTTACGTTAAGCGGTGAAACCTGTCCTCTGGCTGCGGTTCACGCAACGAGATATGTTGCAATAGCCCATCGCGTTAACTTCGTTGTCGATTGAGCTAAGCTGTCTGGATAATCGCAAACAACGTAGAGGTGATTTTCAATGAACGAGAAAGAATTAGTAGATTTCCTGTTGGCGACGGCAACGACCTATGCTGCCAGTACGATTAGTATCTTTAATCTCTTTCTGACGGTTGCGTTTGGATCGTTAGCCTTTTCAGCGGCGTTATCTTTGAGATCAATAGGAAAGTCATACAAGATTTGGAGGTTTCGCTTCAGCTCTTCTTCATTACTGATAGCGTTGGCATTGCTGGCATTTTATGTGATCGATTTCATCGCGTTTCTCTCTGTCGGCGAAGAATTGAAGATTGTTCTAAATGAACTAGATCAACAAATAGAATCCTGGAGTTTCAAGAACTCCAATACCAAAAAGCTGTTCGATCCGGCTCCGTCAGGTATTGGTGATCTGAAATTGTCGGCCATTGGTTTTTTGATCGGGAGCACAGCCTCACTAGTAGGATTCTTGTGGTTTGCGAACGCCGACCGAAGTGCGAATAATCGGGGCTGAAAGCGGATGCATAAGCGCGGCCTGCCGCCCACTATCTCAATCTCGGCCTTTGATATGGGTTTCGGGTAGGAGTTGGCTGCTAGCGGTCTCCAGGGCTTTGCGGAGAACTTATCTGTTGTCGGCGCGACCTCGGCCCGGCGCCTACGTGACGATCTGACGGCCCCGGTCGTGAGCGCGAGACCCGGCGCCACTGCGGCCACGCTGAGGGGCGGTTGAGGGCCCAGATTCAGACCGCTGCTCAGGCCCAGTCGATGTCTTTCAGGATGTTGCGGAGCCGCGCCCGCACCGAAGCGGCCTCGTCCTCCTGGGCCGCCGCCAATAGCGCGGCGGCGTCCTTGCGGTACGCGGGGTGCTGCGTCGCCAGGACGGCCAGGGCGTTGTAGGACCAGGCCCGAACGAACTTGTTAGGGCCCTGGAGGAAGCCTTCGCCCTTGACCAGCCTCCATAAGGCCGGGGCCCGGTCTTCGGGAATGACAAGCCCCGGCAACATCTGCAGCAGGTGAAGCTTGGCTTCCCAAGGGCCGACAGAGCCGAACAGGCCGAGGAGTCCCGCGGTCTCCTCTTCGGAATAGACATAGCCCTGTTCCTGAAAGCGCTTCAGCAGCCAGGTCGCCGCCGCCGGCAGCCTGGCCTCGTCCTTCTCGGCCAATGCGCAAAGCTCGCTGATGAGCGCCGGCTCCGGCGCACGTTTCGCCGCCAGCGCTTCGAGCACGTCGGTCTGCTTGCCGTCGAAGGCGGCGAGGTCCGAGAGCAGGTCCATGGCGCCGACAATACCCCGGGCCTTGGCTGAAGACAGCCCGGCGCTCAACCCATAACAACGCTCAGCCGAGATTGATCGAGACGCCGCCGTCCACCAGCAGGGCGGTGCCGGTGATGAAGCTGGCCGCCTCGGAGGCGAGGTGCAGCACCGGCCGCGCGATCTCCTCCGGTTCGGCGATGCGTTTCAGGGCGTGCAGGTTTTCGACGAAGGCCCGCGCCTCCGGATCATCGGTCGGGGCCATGTCGGTGGCGGTGCCGCCGGGCAGGATCGCGTTCACCCGGATGCCCCTGGGGCCAAGTTCGGCGGCCAGCGCCTTGGTGAAGCCGATCAGCCCCGCCTTGCTGGCGGCATAGGCGGCCATGCCCGGCAGGCCGGCGGCGGTATGGCCGACGAAGCTGGAGGTGAAGAGGAGGGAACCGCCGCCCCGCGCCAGCATGGCCGGCACCTGATATTTGGCGCCCAGGAAGGCGCTGGTGAGGTTGGTGTCGATGGTTGCATGCCAGTCGCCAAGACGCATTTCGGGAACCGGCCACATGGCGCCCATGATGCCGGCGTTGTTGAAGGCGATGTCGAGGCCGCCGAAACGCTCCACCGCGGTCTCGACCAGCGCCGCGGCCAGGGCCTCGTCCTTGACGTCGCCCGCCAGGGCGACGGCGGTGCGGCCCGCCTCGGCGATCTCCACGACCAGCCGGTCGAGTTCGGCCTGACGGCGGGCGGCCGCGACAACTGCGGCGCCCTCGGCCGCAAAGAGCTTCGCGGTGGCCCGTCCGATCCCGGAACTGGCGCCGGTGACGATCGCCACTTTGCCGGCGAGTGTGTTCATGTTGGGGGTCCTTCAATCCGTTGCACCTGCAGCCGGTTGGTCGGCCGCGGCGGCACAGATGGCAGATCGGGCCCGCCCGTTCTCTCCGGAACTTGCGCGGGCGTTCGTTATCAGGCGTCCGTTTGATAAGGATCGGTCCGAGACGCCCGGCGCGATCAAGACGGCGCGGTCCGAGATGCCGGTGACGGCATGCGGAGCGACCAGCGGGCTGGATCGGTCAAGCCGTCACGGGAGATACCCCTTAGGATGTAACCCTATTAAGTGCTCAACACCCCTCGCCAATCCCCCTATGATTGTATCAATCATTTCTGTTATCTGAACATTGATGTCGGGTGCCGCTACCCGCGGATCGCGCGCGTAGGGCCCCGGGGAAGGCATCTGCGATGGAGGGGTCGGGATTTCCAAGTTTTAGCGGCCAGCCGCTCAGCGTTCAGTCGCTGACGTTGCTCGGCGACGGTGCCCACACTGTCGATCTCCTCGGTTACCAGCCCTATGTCGACGCGTTGGTCGAGGTGCTCGCGCAGCAGGATCTGCAGACGCCTTTCGCGGTTGGCGTCTTCGGCCGCTGGGGAACCGGCAAGAGCACCTTCATGAACCTGCTTCGTGAGCCCTTGAGCATCGAAGAACGGGCAAAGAAGGGCGAGACGGGCGGGTTCCACTGCGTTGTCTTCCATCCCTGGCAATTCGAAGAAAAGGAAGAAGTCTGGAAGGCCTTGCTGCTCTCTGTGATCCGCTACCTCGAGGCGGTGGAGGCGCGGCGCACGACCCGTGGCGAGGACGAGGCCAGAAAGATCAAGGAGACGCTCCGCACACTTGCGCTGAGCGTCGGCAGGCTGGCCCTGAACAAGACCATTCATTCGATGACGTCGGGAGTGTTGACCTTCGACCAGATGATCGAGGCCTATTCCAAGACAGCCCGGGAAAATGCCAATTTCATCAACACCTTTCGAAAGCAGTTCGGCGAGTTGAAGAAGCAGATTCTTGCGGGCGGGGAGGGCGACATTGCACGTCTCTTCGTGTTTGTCGACGATCTCGACCGTTGCACGCCGGACAACTGCATCATGGTGCTCGAGGCGATCAAGCTGTTCTTCGACCTGCAGGAATGCGTATTCATTCTGGGCATCGACCGCGAGGTCGTGCAGCGCGGCATCGAACAGAAGTACAAGGACAGCATCGGCATTCATGGCCAGGACTATCTCGACAAGCTGATTCAGCTTCCCTTCTCGCTACCGCCGATCCAGCCCAAGACCTTCAAGCGCTTCGTCGAGACCATGACGCGGGACTTCGACTTCAGCGAAGAGATTCGACAGCTGATCGTGCGCGCCGCGGACGGCAATCCGCGTCTTGCAAAGCGCCTCAGCAACTGCTTGCAACTGACCCGGACGGTCGCTCGGCGGCTTGCGGCGGGAACGGAGACGGACGAGGCACTCGTAGGCGGCCAGTTCGACGATGCGAAGTTCGCGCTACTGTTGACACTGCAGGTGCGCTATCCCGTCGCCTACCTCTGGCTGACGCGCAACCCGCTTACCCGCAGCGAACTGGTGGAAGGCTGGGAATCGGCCAGTGGAGGCGCCGGCTACCGGAGCCGCCTGGAAACTTTCCTGAAGGACGCCTGGGGCGACAGCATCGCCGGACAGAACGCCGATGGGTTCTACGAGCTGTGGCGTCACGCAGAAAGCAAGGAGATCGGCGTCGGCCCCTTCAAGGACCACGCGGAGTTGGAAGCCTACATGCGCATCACCGGCGTCGTCGAAGAGGGCCGGGCATGGGATCAGGTGAAGGGGCGCCAGTTCACGGCAGACGAATTCCACGATCACGCCTACGAGACGCCGGAACCTCCGGTGGAGCCTGAACCGATCGTCAAGCCGGACGAAAATGGGCATGACAAGCCCGGGCGTGATTTCGACACGGAAGCCGAGGCGCACCGCAGCTTGGAGCTGTTGGACCGCGCCAAGGCAATCCTCGGCCGCTGGAACCGCTTTGAAAGCTGGGGCGTTGTTCGCGCACCGCTGGTACTGCCGCGGATCGTTTGGAGGGTCGAGCGTCTGCTCGACGATGCGGAGCGGATGAGTGCTGACATACGCGAGCGCATCCGTGACATGGACGCTCGGAAAGTTGACGGCCTGACGGGCCGGGCTTCCGAACTCGACGGCCTGTACCGCGATCTGCGCCGCGTGGAACCGCGCCGAGCCTACGGGCACGTGCGGGGCATCGCCGCTGCATTTATGTTCGTTTGCCCTTTGTCTATGGCGGTCATCGGTTACGGCCTGGAGCTGCTTCTGGGCACGCTATTGCCCCTGATCGCACCGAATCCTGAATTCTATCTCAATCTCCACGCAAGGCTCTTCGACGGCAGCTTCTTTTCGCCTGCCGACGCTGGTCTCGCGCCCATGGACGCGGCGCTGCGTAATCTCGGTGACGTTCCCTGGGCCTTTCCCGGTGGACCGATGTTCTGCCTTGTTTTTGTCGGCTACATGTTCTTGTCGTTGGTGGTGTGGAACCGGACGCGCCGCCGGCTCGCCCGACTGGAACAGGCGGCGCCGCCTTCCCCTTGAACGAGGGGTGACGCGGGCGGGCGTTCCTGCGTCCCTTAGGTGAACGTCAGGCCCACGCCGCCGAGCGCCATGGCGATCACCACGGCCCAGGAGGGCACCTTCCAGACCACGAGCAAGACGAAGCCGGCGAGCGCCAGGGCGAAGTCGGCGGGGGTCAGCACTGTGCCGGTCCAGATCGGGTCGTAGAGTGCCGCGCCCAGGATGCCGACCACGGCGGCGTTGGTGCCGCGCAGGGCCGCCTGGGCGGCGGGCCGGGCGCGCAGGGCGTCCCAGAACGGCAGCACGCCGAGCAGCAGCAGGAAGCCTGGCAGGAAGACCGCCACCAGGGCGATGGCCGCGGTGACGAGGCCGCCGGGCAGCGGCGCCATCGCCGCGCCTAGGTAGGCGGCGAAGGTGAAGAGCGGGCCGGGCACCGCTTGCGCTGCGCCATAGCCGGCGAGGAAAGCGCCCTCGCTCACCCAGCCCGACGGCACCACTTCGGCCTGCAGCAGCGGCAGGACGACGTGGCCGCCACCGAACACCAGGGCGCCGGCGCGGTAGAAGCCGTCGAAGACCGCCAGCCCGGATGCGTTTGCCGCGAGCACCAGCAGCGGCAGGCCGAACAGCAGCAGGAAGAAGGCCGCGAGACAGAGGAGCCCTATGCGCTTGCCCACGGAGAAGACGAGGAGTCGCGTGGTGCCGTCCGCGCTGTCCCTACAGAGCAACAGCCCGGCGAGGCCGCCGAGGACGATAGCCCCGACCTGCCCCGGGGCGCCGCCGGCGAAGACCACCACCGCCACGGCGGCGAGCGCGATGGTGGCGCGCCGGCGGTCCGGGCAGAGGCTGCGGGCCATGCCCCAGAGCGCCTGGGCGACCACGGCGACGGCCACCAGCTTTAGGCCCTGCAGCAGCCCCGCGGCGGTGGGCCCCGTGAGGCTCGCCGCGCCGTAGGCGAAGAGGATCAGCAGCAGGGCGGAAGGCAGGGTGAAGGCGGTCCAGGCGGCAGCGGCTCCCAACGGCCCGGCGCGCATCAGCCCGAGGGCGAAGCCCACCTGGCTGCTGGCGGGCCCCGGCAGGAACTGGCAGAGCGCCACCAGGTCGGCATAACCCTGGTCGTCGAGCCACCTGCGGCGCACCACGAAGGCCTCGCGGAAGTAACCGAGGTGGGCGATGGGCCCGCCGAACGACGTGAGTCCCAGCTTCAGAAAGGCGCCGAAGACCTCGCCCGCCGAGCCGCGCTGCACGGCGGGCGTCTCAGTCCTGTCGGGCAGAGAGGAATCCGGCGGTGCGGTCATGCGAGCGGGTCCCGGCAATGCAAAGGGCCCGCACTATCTCCGATCCCTTGTGACGCTGTCGACCGTGTGCGCGTCAGTTCCGTCCCGACAGCAGCCCCCGGGCGATGACCTGGGCCTGGATCTCGGCGGCGCCTTCGAAGATGTTGAGGATGCGGGCGTCGCAGAGCACGCGGGAGATCTTGTATTCCTCGGCATAGCCGTTGCCGCCGTGCACCTGCAGGGCGTTGTCGGCATTGGCCCAGGCGACCCGGGCGGCCAGGAGCTTGGCCATGCCAGCCTCGATGTCGCAGCGCCGCTCGGAGTCCTTCTCGCGGGCGGCGTCGTAGGTGAGCTGGCGGGCGACCATGGTCTCCACCGCCATCCAGGCGAGCTTGCCGGCGACCCGCGGGAAGGCGAGGATCGCCTTGCCGAACTGCTTGCGCTCCTGCGCGTAGTCGAGGCCCAGTTCCAGGGCCGACTGCGCCACGCCGACGGCGCGGGCCGCGGTCTGGATGCGCGCCGATTCGAAGGTCGCCATGAGCTGCTTGAAGCCCTGGCCCTCGACCCCGCCCAGAAGATTCTCGGCCTTCACCGCGAAGCCGTCGAAGGCGAGCTCGTACTCCTTCATGCCGCGGTAGCCCAGCACCTTGATCTCGCCGCCGGTCATGCCCTCGGCGGGGAAGGGATCGGCCTCCGTGCCGCGCGGCTTTTCGGCGAGGAACATGGAGAGCGCGCGGTAGCCCGCTTCGTCGGGGTCGGTGCGCGCCAGCAGGGTCATCAGGTCGGTGCGCGCGGCATGGGTGATCCAGGTCTTGTTGCCGGTGATCCGGTAAGCGTCGCCGTCACGCTCCGCGCGGGTGCGCAGGGCGCCGAGGTCGGAGCCGGTGTTGGGCTCGGTGAAGACCGCCGTCGGCAGGATTTCGCCGGAGGCCAGCAGCGGCAGCCATTTCTCCTGCTGCGCCGGGGTGCCACCGAGGCGGATCAGTTCGGCGGCGATCTCCGAACGGGTGCCCAGCGAGCCCAGGCCGATGTAGCCGCGCGACAGCTCCTCCGTCACCACGCACATGGCGAGCTTGCCGAGGCCGGCACCGCCGAAGTCCTCTGGCACCGTCAGCCCGAAGACGCCGAGTTCCGCAAGCTGCTGCACCACCTCCAGCGGGATGAGATCGTCCTTGCGGTGCCAGTCGTGGGCGGCCTCGCTGTGGTCCTCGGCCACCTTGCGGAACTGGTCGCGGATCATCTCCAGGGTGTCATCGGCCAGCCCCGCCTCGCCGAAGCGGCCCTCGGCCAAATGGCCGGCGATGGCCTGGCGCACGGCAGCCGTGTTGCCGCGCTCGGTCAGCGCCTGCACCGCCGGGGTGTAGAGCGCGTGGATGTCGTCGTCGCTCATGCCCAGGTCGGCCGGGCGCAGCACCTCCACCTGGCTGAGCGCGATGCCACCCCAGAGCTGGTTCAGGTATTCGCCGTAGGCAGCCTGCAGCATCAGTTGCTCCAGCTCGCCCAACTGACCGGCATCCTCGAGCCGGTTCGCCCAGCCCAGCATCTCCCGCAGCGCCGCCACGTAGGTGGCCAGCCAGGCATAGCCGTGGGCGGCGAACTGCTCCTGTTCCAGGAGGGCCGCGTCCACCTTGCCGCCGGGGGCGACCAGGCTGGCCACCGCCCGCCGCGCCGCCTCGGCGAAGGTCTCGGCAGCCGCCAGCGCCTCGGCGCAGCGCGGCAGTAGCTCGGGGAGGGGGGTGGCGTTCCCGCTGTCCTGGCTGGCTTCGAGTGTGGCGAACTGGGTCATGGTGATATCGTCCTGTCAGGCATCTTGAAGATGAATTGGCCTTTCTCAGCGTCATATCCACAGAGGAGATAACGGTCGTTTTGTTCCTGATCGCCGAACTCGTCGGCGAAGCGCATGAGCTTGTCAAAGAGCTCGATGACGGCTGCGCGCGACGACGCAGCGAAGATCATCAGGCGCAACCTGGCACGCGCAAGCACCAGCTTCTGAAAATCGTCGATGATGTCCCCCTGGTTTCCCCATTCGATTTCCGCAACCAGTGGCACGGTCCGCAACTGCGCCCAAGTATCCCGACCGGCATAGTCAAGCCAGCAAAGGTCGAACAGCCATTCACCACCGTCGGCGACACTTGGGCTGGTTTCTGTCTCTGCGTCGGTCTTGCTGGCATAGACCCAGATACCGGCGCCGTTCTCATGCCGATTTTGCTTCTTTCCCAGCTTTGCGAGCCGCGTCAGTATCTGCCGCGTCCATGGACCATTGCGATAATCTGCCTTTTGACCGAAGTGCCCGGTAATCTGGTTCAAGGTGTTGCAGATTGCATGCGCGGTCTCATCAATCCAAGCGTCGCCGTAGCCTGCGGCCGTCATCAGGTCTCATCCGCCAGCGCGATGCATTCGATCTCCACCCGCGCGCCCAGCGCCAGACCCTTGACCTCGACACCGGAGCGGGCCGGCAGGTGATTGCCGAAGAACTCCCGGTAGACGTCGTTGAAGGGCTGGAAGTCTTTCATGTCGGCGAAGAACACGGTGCACTTGACGACCCGGTCCAGGGAGGAGCCGGCGGCCTCCACCGCGGCGCGCAGGTGCTCCAGCGCCTGCTGGGCCTCGGCCCTGAGGCCGCCCTCGACCAGTCTCATTTCGCCGGGAACATTGCCGATCTGGCCGGAGGTGAAGACAAGGTCCCCGGCGCGCAGCGCAGCGGAGAACGGCAGCTCCGCCGGCAGTGCATCGGTGCGGAAGGCCTCGAGCTTTGGCATGACATCGATCCTCCGGGTGCAGACTTCGCGATGGGCCCCCATAGGCAGAGGGCCCCCACATCAGCATGAGGGCATAGCCTTTCCTCACCCTCGAGGCGCTTGCGCGGGCAAGCCTTCCGATCTGCCTTTGCCGAAGCGAAGCCGCTTCGGCTTCGCGCGGGCCGTCGGGGGCGCCTCGGATGATCCTAGTCTTCCGCCGCCGCGTCTTCCAGGGTGCGCAGGCCCGGGCGCTTGGCCTGCACCAGGACCGCCATGTTGCCGGGGCGGTGCTGGTTGTTCATCATCTTGGTGTGGGCGCGGGGAATGTCGCGCCAGGAAAAGACCTCCGACATGCAGGGGTCGATGCGCCGCTCGACCACCAGGTTGTTGGCCTGGCTGGCCTGCTTCAGGTTGGCGAAGTGGCTGCCCTGGATGCGCTTCTGGCGCATCCACACGAAGCGCGCGTCGAAGGTGATGTTGTAGCCGGTGGTGCCGGCGCAGAACACCACCATGCCGCCGCGCTTGACCACGAAACAGCTCACCGGGAAGGTCGCCTCGCCCGGGTGTTCGAAAACGAAGTCGACATCGTTGCCCTTGCCGGTGATCTCCCAGATCGCCTTTCCGAAGGCGCGGCACTTGCGCATGTAGTCGCCGAAGCCCTCGCCGTTGACCGGCGGCAACTGGCCCCAGCAGTCGAAGTCCTTGCGGTTGATCACGCCCTTGGCGCCCAGCGACATGACGAAATCGCGCTTGTCCTCGTCGGAGATCACGCCGATGGCGTTGGCTCCGGCGGTGGCGATGAGCTGGATGGCCATGGAGCCGAGGCCGCCGGAGGCGCCCCAGACCAGCACGTTGTGGCCGGGCCTGAGGATATGCGGGCGGTGGCCGAAGAGCATGCGATAGGCGGTGGCGAGCGTCAGGGTGTAGCAGGCGCTCTCCTCCCAGGTCAGGTGGCGCGGGCGGGCCATGAGCTGGCGGTCCTGGACCCGGCAGAACTGGGCGAAGGAGCCGTCGGGCGTCTCGTAGCCCCAGATGCGCTGGGAGGTGGAGAACATCGGATCGCCGCCGTTGCACTCTTCGTCGTCGCCGTCATCCTGGTTGCAGTGCACCACGACTTCGTCGCCGACCTTCCAGCGCTTCACCTTGGACCCCACGGCGTAGACGATGCCGGAGGCATCCGAGCCGGCGATGTGATAGGGCGCCTTGTGGATGTCGAAGGGGGAGACCGGCACGCCGAGGCCGGCCCAGACGCCGTTGTAGTTGACCCCGGCGGCCATCACCATGACCAGCACGTCGTGGCTGTCGAGATCCGGCGTGTCGACCACCTCGACCTGCATGGCCTCTTCCGGCTCGCCGTGGCGCTCGCGGCGGATGAGCCAGGCATACATCTGCTTGGGAACGTGGCCGAGGGGCGGGATTTCGCCGACCTCGTAGAGATCTTTCACCGGACGCTGCGCTGCCTCTGCCTCGGTCCCCTTGACCGCGTTGTCGAGCACTTCGGCCATGCTCTGAACCCTCCTCTTTGCGGCGGCCGCGGGCGGCCGCATGATCCTCTGCCCACTCGGCGGTGGCGATCCTGGTCCCGGAGCCGCTCCGGGGCGCAGCCTTCGGCCATCTTTCAGGCTTGCCGTTAACGTCCCTTTAACCGCTCCGCCATTGGCTAGACTCATAGACTGCCATCGATGTTATTGCAACGCACAAGATGGCTAATTTTTACCCAAACGGCGGGGTTTTCGTAATCTTATGTCTATTTGGGCTTTTGAATAGGAAGATGATAACATAGATTTCGGCTCCAGCCTTGTTTTGGGTGCGGTGCAGCGATAGGCTGGGCGGCGAATTGAGAGAGGATCGCGCGGTGACGGATACGAGCGAAAAGACGGGTCAAAACGGCGCTCAGCAGGGGGATGCGAAGCAGCGCGAGCGCGACCGCCCCTGGCTGATCCGCACCTATGCCGGCCACTCCACGGCGGCGGCCTCCAACGCGCTCTACCGCAAAAATCTTGCGCGCGGGCAGACCGGGCTCTCGGTGGCCTTCGACCTGCCGACCCAGACCGGCTACGACTCCGACCATCCCCTGGCCCGCGGCGAGGTGGGCAAGGTGGGCGTGCCCATCAGCCATCTGGGCGACATGGAGCGGCTCTTCGCGGAAATCCCGCTGGAGCGCATGAACACCTCCATGACCATCAACGCCACCGCGCCCTGGCTGCTGGCGCTCTAC
>NZ_JANQOI010000134.1 GCF_028289705.1 Pelagibius sp. | reverse complement strand
GCGTGGAAGGCATGCTCTACATGTCGTCCTACTCCACCTCCGACGGCAGCATGGCGATCACCGTCACCTTCGAACTGGGCACCAACCTCGACGACGCCCAGGTGCTGGTGCAGAACCGGGTGACCACCGCCGAACCGCGCCTGCCGGAGGAGGTGCGGCGCCTCGGCGTGACCACCGCCAAGAGTTCGCCCGACCTGATGATGGTCGTGCACATGCTCTCCCCCGACGAAACCTACGACCAGCTCTACGTCTCCAACTACGCGCGCTCGCGGGTGCGCGACATCCTGGTGCGTCTGGAGGGGGTCGGCGACCTGATCATCTTCGGCGAGCGGCAGTTCGCGATCCGTGTGTGGATCGATCCGGAAAAGCTCTCCGCCTACTCCCTGACGCCCGGCGACGTGGTCGACGCCCTGCGCGAACAGAACGTCCAGGTCTCCGGCGGCGCCCTCGGCGCCCCACCCAACACCGCGGACAACGCCTTTCAGTTCACGGTCACCACCCAGGGCCGCTTCGAAAACGCCAAGCAGTTCGGCAATGTCATCGTGCGGGCGACGGAGGACGGACGCATCGTACGCGTGCGCGACGTCGCGCGGGTGGAGCTGGGGGCCAAGGACTACGTCACCAACTCCTACCTCAACAACAAGCCCGCCGTGGCTTTGGGCATCTTCCAGAGGCCGGGCAGCAACGCGCTCGCCACCGCCGACGAAATCCTGACCCTCATGGCGGAGTTGAAGGAAGACTTCCCGGCAGGCCTCGATTACCAGGTCGTCTATAACCCGACAGAGTTCATCTCCGCCTCCATCGAGGCGGTTTACACCACCATCTTCGAGGCGGCCCTTCTGGTCGTCATCGTCATTGTGGTCTTCCTGCAGAGCTGGCGGACGGCGCTGATCCCCATCATGGCCATTCCGGTGTCGCTGATCGGCACCTTCGCGGTCATGCTGGCGCTCGGCTATTCCATCAACATGCTGACGCTCTTCGGCCTGGTCTTGGCCATCGGCATCGTGGTCGACGACGCTATCGTCGTGGTCGAGAACGTGGAGCGCAACATCGCCAGCGGCATGAGCCCGCGCGACGCCGCCCACCGCACCATGGACGAAGTGGCCAGCGCACTGGTCGCCACCTCGCTGGTGCTGATCGCGGTCTTCGTCCCCACCGCCTTCGTGCCCGGGGTCTCCGGCCAGTTCTATCAGCAGTTCGCCATCACCATCGCCGTGTCGACGGTGATCTCCACCGTCAACTCGCTGACCCTCTCGCCCTCCATGGCCGCGCTGCTGCTGCAGCCCCACGACAAGCCCAAGGGCCGCAATCCGCTGGCCCGCGCCGGAAGCTGGATGGCGGCCGGCTTCAACCGGGGATTCGACGCCCTCGCCCGGGGCTATGCCTGGCTGGTCCGCGTGCTGGTCGCCCGTGCCGCCATGCTGGCGCTGGTCATGGTGGTCTTCGCCGGCCTCGTCTACGGCGCCTATCACATGCTGACGACCGTGCCGCGGGGCTTCATTCCGACCCTGGACCAGGGCTACGCCATCGTCGTCATCCAGCTTCCCGACGGCGCCTCCCTGGACCGCACTGACGCCGTGGTGCGCGAGGCCTCGGAGATCGTGAACGCGACGCCGGGCGTCACCGACGCGGTGGCCTTCGCCGGCTTCTCCGGCGCCACCTTCACCAACGCCACCAACCAAGCGGTGATCTTCGCGCGCTTCGACGAGTTCCAGCCGCGCATCGAACAGGGCCTGCCGGCGGGCGCCATCATCGGCCAGCTCTTCGGGCGGCTACAGGCACTGCGCGAAGCCTTCATCATCGCCATCCCGCCGCCCCCGGTGCGCGGCGTCGGCAATGCCGGCGGCTTCAAGATGCAGCTCCAGGAGAAGGAAGGTTCGGACATGCGCCGGGTGCTGGCGGCAGCCTTCCAGATGATGGGCGAGGCCCAGCAGACCCCCGGCGTGACCGGCGTCTTCACCACCTTCTCCGCCTCCAGCCCCCAGGTCTTCCTGGAGATCAACCGGGTCAAGGCGCAGATGCTGAACGTGCCCATCGCCAACATCTTCGAGGCGCTCTCGGTCAATCTCGGCTCGACCTATGTGAACGACTTCAACGCCTTCGGGCGCCTCTATCAGGTGCGCGTGCAGGCCGACCAGCAGTTCCGCCTGGCCACCGAAGACATCCTCGGCCTGAAGGTGCGCTCGGCCACCGGCGCGCTGGTGCCGCTGGGTACTTTAGTGGACGTGGAGGACCGCACCGGGCCCGACCTCGTGCAGCGCTACAACATGCTGGTCTCCGTCCCGCTGCAGGGCAACGCGGCGCCTGGCGTTTCCACCGGTGAGAGCCTCGACATCATGGAAGCCATGGCCGAGCGCAGCCTGCCGCGCGGCCTGACCTTCGAGTGGACGGAGCTGGCCTATCAGGAGAAGGTCGCCGGCGACGCGGCGGTCTACATCTTCGCCCTGGCGGTGATCTTCGCCTTCCTGGTGCTGGCCGCCCAGTACGAGAGTTGGGTGCTGCCGCTCGCCATCATTCTGATCGTCCCCACCAGCATGCTGGCGGCGCTCCTGGGCGTCAGCTTCCGGGGCATGGACAATAACATCCTGACCCAGGTCGGGCTGATCGTCCTCGTCGGCTTGGCGGCGAAGAACGCGATCCTGATCGTCGAGTTCGCCAAGCAGCTCGAGGAGGAGGGCAAGGAGCTGATCGCTGCCACGGTGGAGGCTTCGCGCCTGCGCCTGCGGCCCATCCTGATGACCGCCTTCGCCTTCATCTTCGGCGTGCTGCCGCTGGCGGTCGCCCAGGGGCCGGGCGCCGAGATGCGCCAGGCCCTGGGAACCTCGGTGTTCTCCGGCATGCTGGGCGTCACCTTCTTCGGCCTGCTGCTGACCCCGGTCTTCTACGTGATCCTGCGGCGCCTCTTCGGCCGCCGCCGGGCCGCCACGGTCTCCACAACGGCGACCGGAGAGGACAAGGCGCCGGCGGAATAGCGCCCTCCCAACCGCCCCTCTCGGCCACAGTTTGCTTGATCCGCACTCACGGGTCCGTCAGCATCAGTGGACAAGAAAGACTGGGGGGACGGTTCGTCGCATGCGATGGCCAAGAAGCTGAAAGCAGCCAAGCCGGCAGCGAAAATCCGAAAACGTCGCGGAATCAAGGCCGAGGTCACCGCCCTGCTGGACAAGCAGGCGATTGTCGGCTGGCGGGAATGGCTCTCCCTGCCCGCCCTCGGGATCGAGCGGATCAAGGCGAAGATCGACACCGGCGCGCGCACCTCCGCCCTGCACGCCATGCGGATCACGCCCTTCGACAATGCCGGAGAGCTCTGGGTCGAGTTCCAGGTCGCCCCCCACAGCGGCGGCGCGCGGGACCGGGCGCGGGTGCTCTGCCGGGCGCCGGTGCGGGACCACCGGCCGGTCAAGAGTTCCAGCGGCCACACCCAGGACCGCTATGTGATCACGACGCCGGCGGTGCTCGCCGGCCGGCAGTTCGATATCGAAGTCACCCTGACCAACCGCGCCGAGATGGGCTTCGAAATGCTCTTCGGCAGAACCTCGTTGCGTGCCGGCCGCTTTCTGGTGCATCCGACACGCTCCTTCCTGCTGGGCCGCTGACCCGGGCCCAAATTTGAATCCCAGGAGCTTCCACCCCAGAACCGCCCACCTTAGGACGCTGCGATGAATATTCTCATGCTGGCCCGCAACCCCAATCTCTACTCCCACAAGCGTCTGGCGGATGCGGCCGAAGCGCGCGGGCATACGCTCGACATCATCAACACCCTGCGCTGCTACATGAACATCACCTCGCACCGGCCGGCGGTGATCTACAACGGCGAGAAGCTGTCCGGCTACGACGCGGTGATCCCGCGGATCGGCGCCTCGATCACCTATTACGGCCTGGCGGTGCTGCGCCAGTTCGAGATGATGGGGGTCTTCCCCCTGAACGAGTCGGTGGCCATCGGGCGCTCCCGCGACAAGCTGCGCTCCATGCAGCTCCTGGCGCGCGACGGCATCGGCCTGCCGGTCACCGCCTTCGCCCATGACCCCAAGGTGACCGAGGAAGTGATCAAGATCGCCGGCGGCGCGCCGGTGGTCATCAAGCTGCTGGAGGGCACCCAGGGCATCGGCGTGGTCCTCGCCGACACGCAGATCTCCGCCAAGTCGGTGGTGGAAGCCTTCCGCGGCGCCAACGTGAACATCCTGGTGCAGGAGTTCATTAAGGAGGCCGGCGGCACCGACATCCGCGCCTTCGTAGTGGGCGGCAAGGTGGTGGCCGCCATGCAGCGCCACGGGGCCGCCGACGACTTCCGCTCCAACCTGCACCGCGGCGGCGCGGCACAGCGGATCAAGATCACCGCCGAGGAGCGCTCGACCGCCGTGCGCGCCTCCAAGGCCATGGGGCTCAACGTCTGCGGCGTCGACATGCTGCGCTCCAATCACGGGGCGGTGGTCATGGAGGTGAACTCCTCGCCCGGCCTGGAGGGTGTCGAGAAGGCGACCGGCGTCGACGTCGCCGACCTGATGATCCAGTTCCTTGAGAAGAACGCCAAACCCGGCAAGACCAGGACAAAGGGCCGCGGCTGAACCATGGCGCCGCGCGCGGCCTTCCAGATCAGCGACTTCAGCATCGACGCGGGCGCCCGCGAGACCGTCGGTCTGCCGCTCTCCGTGCTCTCCAACCACACGCCCATGGCGCTGCCGGTCCATGTCGTACATGGCGCGCGGCCGGGGCCCACGCTCTTCGTCTCGGCGGCGATCCATGGCGACGAGATCATCGGCGTGGAGATCATCCGCCGGCTGATCGCCCTGCCGGCGGTCGCGAAACTGCGCGGCACCCTGCTGGCCGTGCCCATCGTCAACGCCTTCGGCTTCATCAGCCATTCGCGCTACCTGCCGGACCGGCGCGACCTCAACCGCTCCTTCCCCGGCTCGGCGAAGGGCTCGCTGGCCGGCCAGCTTGCCGATCTCTTCCTGAACGAGGTAGTGGCCCGCGCCGAGCTGGGCATCGACCTGCATTCCGCGGCGATCCACCGGGTGAACCTGCCGCAGATCCGCATCTCCCCCGGCCAGGCCCGCATGGAGGACTTGGCCAGGGTCTTCGGCCCACCGGTGATCCTGGAGGCGCCCCTGCGCGACGGCTCCCTGCGCCAGGCGGCGGCGGAGGTCGGCACCGGCGTCATGCTGTTCGAGGCCGGCGAGGGCCTGCGCTTCGACGAGTTCGCCATCCGCGTCGGCGTGACCGGAATCCTCCGCGTCATGAAACATCTTGGCATGGTGCCGGCCCGCGCCGTGCGCGACGCCAAGGTGCAGCCCATGATGTCCCAGTCCAGCTATTGGCTGCGCGCGCCCGAAGGCGGCGTACTGCGCAGCTTCAAGACCATCGGCGAGAGCGTCGCCGAGGACGAGCTGATCGGCATCATCTCCGATCCCTTCGGCGAACAGGAGACCGAGGTCAGGACCCGTGACGCGGGGCTGATGATCGGGCGCACCAACCTGCCGGTGGTCAACCGCGGCGACGGCCTGGCCCACATCGCCCGCCATCAGCGCGCGCGCAGCGTTGAAGCCGCCGTCGGCGAAATCGAGGCGCAGCTTCAGGCCGACCCCCTGTTCGACGAAGACGAGATCATCTGAGCGCTGGCGGGCCTGTCGACCCTGGGCTATCGTGTCCGTCCAAGAACGGGCCGAAGGCCCGGCCAAGGCAAAGCTCCATCATGTCGATCGACTGGATCCCGCAGTTTCCGGAACTGGCCAGGCTGACGCCGGCCGAACAGCAGATGCTCGCTGATCGGGCGCAGCTTGTGGCGCTGCCGGCCCAGACCACCATCTTCGCGCCGGGCCAGCCGGCGGAGAGCTTCATGCTGGTGCTGGAAGGGACGGTGCGGGTGCAGCAGGTCTCCGCCGGCGGCCGCGAAATCGTGCTCTATCGCGTGAGTGATGGCGAAAGCTGCATCATGACCACGGCCTGCCTGCTGTCCCAGGACAGCTACAACGCCGAGGGCATCACCGAGACCCCGGTGCAGGCGGTGGCCCTGCCGCGGACGGCGTTCGACGAGATCATGGCGCGTTCGGCGGAGTTCCGGCGCTTCGTCTTTTCCGACTACGCCAACCGCATCACCGACCTGTTGCACGTGGTCGAGGAAGTCGCTTTCGAACGGATTGACAAGCGCCTGGCCCAGAAACTGCTGGAGCGCGCCGACGCCGAAGGCCGGCTGAACGCCACCCACCAGGATCTCGCAGTGGAACTGGGCACGGCGCGGGAGGTGGTCAGCCGCCACCTGAAGGAGTTCCAGCGCCGCGGCTGGCTGGAACTGACCCGCGGCCTCGTCCGACTCAGCGACCGCAGCGCCCTGAAGGCGCTCGCCGCGCTCAACTAGGGCCTGTTGACATGCGAGACGATTGACGTCGCGCTACGCGGCGTCGCGACGCTGCGTGACTAAATCACAGACCCGCGGTGACGGCCCCTCTAGGTTCCGGCGCAAGGTTCTGCGGGACGCTTTCGACGCCCCGCCCCTGCAAGAGGAGACACGCCATGAACCGCAATGTCGGAACCCTTGACCGCATTCTGCGCGTCCTGGTCGGCATCGTATTGCTCGCCCTGGTCTTCGTCGGTCCGCAGACCCTCTGGGGCCTGATCGGGCTGGTGCCGCTGGCCACCGCCTTCATCGGCTTCTGCCCGGCCTACCGCCTGCTGGGGATCTGCACCCTGGCCCGCGGCCAGCGCGAGGCCTGAACCGAAGCGCGTAACAAGACGCGGCCGCAAAAAACGAGAGGAAATGCAAATGCATCCCGAAGTGAAGACCTTTTTCGACGAGGCGACCTTTACCGCCACCCATCTGCTCTGGGACCCGGAAACCCATAAGGCGGCCATCGTCGACTCGGTGAAGGACTACGATCCCAAGTCGGGCCGCACCGGCACCGACTGCGCCGATGCGGTGATCGCTTTCGTGCGGGAGAACGGCCTGGAGGTCGCGTGGATCCTGGAAACCCATGTCCATGCCGATCACCTGACCGCCGCGCCCTATCTGAAGGAAAAGCTGGGCGGCAGGATCGCCATCGGCGCGCGCATCGACCGCGTGCAGCAGGTCTTCAAGAAGGTCTTCAACGCCGAGGACGGCTTTGCCACCGACGGGCGCCAGTTCGACCGCCTGCTGGAGGACGGGGAGACCTTCGCCATCGGCACCCTCGAAGCCCGGGTCATGCACACCCCCGGCCACACGCCGGCCTGCGTGACCTACGTGGTGGGCGATGCCGCCTTCGTCGGCGACACCCTCTTCATGCCGGACTTCGGCACCGCGCGCTGCGACTTTCCCGGCGGCGATGCCCATCGGCTTTACAAGTCGATCCAGAAGATCCTCGCCCTGCCGCCGCAGACCCGTCTCTTCCTCTGTCACGACTACGCGCCCAACGGCCGCGGCTACCGCTGGGAGACCACGGTCGCCGCCGAGCGGGCGGAGAACATTCACGTGCACGAGGGCATCTCCGAAGACGCCTTCGTCGCGATGCGCAGCGAGCGGGACAAGCAGCTCGACATGCCGGTCCTGATCCTGCCCTCGGTGCAGGTCAACATGCGCGCCGGCGCCATGCCGCCGCCGGAAGATAACGGCGTGCGCTACCTGAAGATCCCCGTCGACGCGCTCTAGGCGCAGCGGCGCGGGAGGAGGAGGACCCCATGGACATAAGAACGCTCGACAAGAGCTTTGCCGTCTCGGCCCAAATCGCCGCGGCGGACCTCACCGAGATCGCCCGGGCCGGGTACAAGACGGTGATCTGCAACCGGCCTGACGGTGAAGGCAACGACCAGCCCCTGTTCCACGAGATCGAGGAAGCCGCCCAGGCGGCGGGGCTCGAGGCCCACTACCTGCCGGTGGAAAGCGGCAAGGTCAGCGAGGCCGATGCCGAGGCCTTCGGCGAACGCCTGGAGGCCGCGCCTAAACCGGTTTTCGCCTACTGCCGCAGCGGCACGCGCTCGGTCACCCTCTGGTCGCTGAGCCGCGCCGGCAGGATGCCGCTGGCGGATATTCTCGCCGCTGCCAAGACCGCCGGCTACGACATGTCCGGCGTGGTGCGGCGCATCGCCAACCAGGGGCGCACGCCCGGCGAGGCCGTCGACGGCAAGTTCGATGTCGTCATCGTCGGCGCCGGATCGGCGGGCATCGCCGTCGCCTCCTCTATGCTGGCGCGGGCCTCCAACCTCGAGATCGCCATCATCGACCCGGCCGACATCCACTACTATCAGCCGGGCTGGACCCTGGTGGGCGGCGGCGTCTTCGAGGCCGACGAGACGGTGCGTACTCTTTCCTCCGTGCTGCCCAAGGAGCTGCACTGGATCAAGGCGGCGGTCGCCGCCTTCGAGCCGGAGCGCAACGCGGTGCTGCTGGAAGGTTGCCGGGTGATCGAATACGGCCGCCTGATCGTCTGCCCGGGCCTGAAGCTGGACTGGCACAAGGTGGAGGGGCTGGTGGACACCCTGGGCCACAACGGCGTGACCTCCAACTACCGCTTCGATCTGGCGCCCTATACCTGGGAGCAGGTGAAGAACCTGAAGGCGGGTACCGCCCTCTTCACCCAGCCGCCCATGCCCATCAAGTGTGCCGGGGCGCCGCAGAAGGCCATGTATCTCTCCGCCGACCACTGGCTGCGCAGCGATCGCCTGGATCACATCGACATCGCCTTCTACAACGCAGGGCCTGTGCTCTTCGGGGTCAAGGACTACGTGCCGGCGCTCATGGAATACGTCGAGAAGTACAGGGCCGAGCTGAAGTTCAGCCATAACCTCGTCGCCGTCGACGGCCCGGCCAAGACGGCCTGGTTCGACCGAAACGACGGCGAGGGCAACGTGACCCGCGTCGAGCGCCGCTTCGACATGATCCATGTCTGCCCGCCGCAATGCGCGCCCGACTTCATCCGCGTGAGCCCGCTGGCCGACCAGGCCGGCTGGGTCGACGTCGAGCAGAACACCTTGCGCCACAAGCGCTTCGAGAACGTCTGGAGCCTGGGTGACGTGATGAACGCACCCAACGCGAAGACAGCGGCGGCGGCCCGCAAGCAAGCCCCGGTGGTGGCCCAAAACGTGCTGGCGGACATGGGCCGCAAGGCCGCGATCGGCCACTACGACGGCTATGGCTCCTGCCCCCTGACGGTGGAGCGCGGCAAGATCGTGCTGGCCGAGTTCGGCTACGGCGGCAAGCTGCTGCCCAGCTTCCCGGCCTGGCTGATCGACGGCAAGCGGCCGAGCCGGCTGGCCTGGCTCCTGAAAGAGAAGATCCTGCCGCCGGTCTATTGGAAGGCCATGCTGAGAGGCAAGGAGTGGCTGGCCAAACCGGAACCCGCCAAGCCGGAGATCGTCAACTGAAGCGGACCGCCGGACGGCGCGGCCATAGGATTGTGGCATGATCGAACGCCTGCTGCCGGGCCTCGGCTGGCTGCGCGGCTATGACCGCGCGGCGCTGCAGGGCGACGGCCTCGCCGCCGTCATCGTCACCATCATGCTGATCCCCCAGAGCCTGGCCTATGCGTTGCTGGCGGGTCTGCCGCCGGAGGCCGGGCTCTACGCCTCCATGCTGCCGCTGGTCGCCTATGCCCTCTTCGGCAGTTCGGCGACCCTGGCGGTCGGCCCGGTGGCGGTGGTCTCGCTGATGACGGCGGCGGCCGTGGGCGAGCTTACCGCCGTTGGCACGCCGGAGTATCGCGGCGCGGCGCTGGTGCTGGCCCTGCTCTCCGGTCTCTTCCTGGTCGCCATGGGGTTGGCGCGCCTCGGCTTTCTCGCCAGTCTTCTGAGCCATCCGGTGATCTCGGGCTTCATCACCGCCTCGGGCCTCTTGATCGCCGCTAGCCAGCTCAAGCACATCCTGGGCGTCGAGGCGTCGGGCCACACCCTGCCGGAGCTGGCCCTCTCGCTGTTCGAGAACATCGACGCGGTCAACGGCCCGACCCTGGCCATCGGTGCCGGCGCCACGCTTTTCCTTTTCTGGGTCCGCGGCCTCCTGAAGCCGCTGCTGATGAAGGCGGGACTCGGGCCGCGCTGGGCCGACAGCGCCGCCAAGGCCGGCCCGGTGGCGGCGGTGATCGCCACCATCCTGCTGGTCGATCTTCTGTCCCTCGACCAGGCCGGCGTCTCGGTCGTGGGAGCGATTCCCGAGGGCCTGCCGCCGCTTGCCCTGCCGCCCCTGGACCCGGCCCTCTGGCGCGACCTGCTGCCCGCCGCCGTGCTGATCTCCGTGGTTGGCTTCGTCGAGTCGGTCTCCGTCGCCCAGACCCTCGCCGCCAAGCGCCGCGAGCGCATCGCGCCGAACCGGGAGCTGATCGGCCTCGGCGCCGCCAACCTCGCCGCCGGCGTCACCGGCGGCTACCCGGTGACCGGGGGCTTTGCCCGCTCGGTCGTCAACTTCGATGCCGGCGCGCGCACGCCGCTGGCCGGTGTGATGACCGCCCTCGGCATCGGCGTGACGGCACTGCTGCTGACACCCTTGTTCCAGCAACTCCCCAAGGCAACTCTGGCCGCCACCATCGTGGTCGCCGTGCTTTCCCTGGTGGACCTGGGGGCGCTGAAGCGCACCTGGGCCTATTCCAAGGGCGACTTCGCCGCCATGGCGGCGACCATTCTCGTGGTGCTGGGGGTCGGGGTCGAAGCGGGGATCGTCACCGGTGTCACCCTCTCCCTGGTGATCTTCCTGGTGCGCGCCAGCCGGCCCCACATGGCGGTGGTCGGCCAGGTTCCGGGCACCCAGCACTTCCGCAACGTGAAGCGCCACCTGGTGATCACCAGCCCCCAGGTGCTGAGCCTCAGGGTCGACGAGAGCCTCTACTTCGCCAATGCCCGCTGGCTGGAGGACCGCCTCTACGACATGGCCGCCGCCGATCCGGGCATCCGCCATGTCGTGCTGATCTGCTCCGCCGTCAACGACATCGACGCCAGCGCGCTTGAAAGCCTGGAAGCGCTCACCGAACGCCTTGAGGCCGCGGGCGTGCGCTTCCACCTCTCGGAGGTCAAGGGCCCGGTCATGGACAAGCTGAAGCGCAGCCATTTCCTCGACAAGCTGACCGGGTTGGTCTTCCTCAGCCAGTACGACGCGCTGACCGCCCTCGACCCCGGCACCACCTGGCGCGCCCTCAACGAGCCCCGGCCGGAGCGCTCCGCCGCCGCGTCCTGAGAAACGTCATTCCCCCTTGTAGAGCGGCTCCGGCCGGGCGAAGAAGTTGCCGAGGATGTCGTAGACCAGCATGTAGTTCTTCTGCTGGAAGCTGGCGTGGGAGATGCCGGCCATCACCGTGAACTGCTTGTCCGGGTTCGGCAGCTTCTCGAAGAATTTCACCAGATCTCCGAAGCCGGCGATGCCGTCGTACTGGCCGCGCAGGACGATGGTCGGCATGGTGAGCTTCTCCGGGTCCACCAGCGGCAGCCTGGAGCACATGTCGATGTAGGTGCCGTTGGGCATGGAATCGTCCAGCGCCGTGATGGCCTCGGCAAAGGCGTCCACCACCCGCTCCTCGGCGCAGCCGGGATGATCGCGGGAGAAGATCGACTGCACGAAGGCGCGGTCGATGGGCCGGCGCTTGGACTCGAGGAACTGCGGCAGCTTCTTGCGCCGCTGCTCCAGGGTCGGGCTGCCCTCCCCCGTCCAGACGAAGGCATCGAGCGCCAGGCGCTTCACCCGCTCGGGATGGCGTTCGGCGAAGAGCGCGGCGCGCAGCGCGCCGGAGGAGATGCCGTAGACCAGCAGCGGCCCGGCGCCGCGGGTCTCTTCGATGTAAGCGCTGGCGGCGGCCAGGTCGTCGGCGCCGTTGGCGATGTCACAGGTGATGTCCCGTTGCTTGGAGGAGCGGCCGTAACCCTCCATGTCGACGCACCAGGTGTCGTAGCCCTGGAGCGCGAACCAGTTCATCGCCGAACTGAAGGGCCGCCCCTCGACATGCAGATCGAAGGTCGGCTGGGAGGCCATGGAGGAGCCGTGGACGAAGAGCACCGTGCCCTTCTTGCCGCCCGGCGCGCCGAGATACTTCTCCCAGAGGAACAGCCGCACATCGCCTTTGTCGGTCCAGTGCTCCTCCCCCACCACATCGGCCTCGCCCGCCGTCTTCTCCAACACCTCTGCCGTCATCGCGCTTTCCTTCCTCCTAGACCGAGCCGTCCCCCTCACCCAGCTTCGCCTAAGCTCGATCTGTCGATCTCGCCAAGGCTGCGCAACCCTCTCCCGCCAGGGGAGAGGGATAGGATATTGCCGCTGCGAGGCGTTCCCTCTCCCCTCGCGGGAGAGGGAGGGGCCCGCGCCAGCGGGAGGGTGAGGGGGTCAGTGGGTTCATCACCGGCCCCTCATCTCCAACACGTCGAGGCCGCGGTTGCGGTCGAGGAGGTAGATGAGGCCGCGGTCGTCGACGTCGACGTCGTTGGACTGAGGGCTGGGCTCGTCGCCGAGGGGTTCGGGAATGAAGTGGGCGACCTCGACCGGCGCGAAGGGGTCGGCTACGTCGACCACCCGCAGGCCGCCGCCGAACCAGGTGACATAGACCAGGGTCGAGTCGAACTTCTCGCGGAACTGATGGGCGCCGAAGCGACCCGGCGCCCGCGCCCAGGGCGAGTCCAGCTCGCTGACGTCGAAGGCGGAGAGCGCGGTGATGTTGTCGAAGTCGGTGACGTCGAAGACCCAGAGAAAGGCGTGCAGGCGCCCGGGCCTGTGGGCGTGCTCCTCGTCCACCGCCACGGCGATGCGCCGCCCGCCGATGGGCTCGGCCAGGGGCAGGATGGTGTGGGTCGGCTCCGGAAAGGGCGGGTGGTAGTCGTGGCTGGCGACGGTCCGGGGCCGGGCGATGTCGCTCACGTCGACCACCCGGAAGCCGGCGTGCCAGACGGCGGCCCAGAGCTCGTCGCCGACCCGCAGCGCGTGGTGCAGGCGGTTCTTGTAACCCTCCCAGGTCGGCACCTCGCCACCGGCCAGATGCTGACCCGGCATGTGCCAGCGCGAGATCTCTTCGGGGTTCGCCGGGTCCTTCAGGTCGTAGATCACCAGAATGTTGCCGAGGTAGCCTTCCATCTCCGTCGAGATGTAGGCGTAGTTCGCATCCATGTCGAAGCGGTGGGTGCCGAAGCCGAAGGTGCGCTTGTGGCAGAGTTCGCGCGGGCGGGTCTTGTCGGAGATGTCCCAGACCTTGAAGCCGCCGTCACGGTAGCCGCGCTCGCGCGCCGCATCCAGCTCGGCGATCTGCCCCGCTTCGACCCCCAGCGCGGCGGCCAGTTCCCTGTCCTCCGGCGGCCGGCCGAGTTCCGCCGAGAGCTTGCCGCGCAGCTCCGGCAGGGCCTCGCCCTTGCGCAGGAAATGGCGGCGGTTCTGCTCGACGTTGGTGATCATCATGTCGCCGACCACCCGCACCTTGTGGGTGTGGGAGGCCTCGCCCTCCAGCATGATCTGGGCGGCGATGCGCGGCTGCGCCGGATCGGAGACGTCGAGGATGGTGGTGCCGTAGGGCGGCTTCATGTGGCCGACGTAGGCATAGCCGTCCTGCACCACCACCTGGCCGCCGCCGGGCAGGTCCAGATGGCCGATGCGCCTGATGTTGCGCGCGAGGTTTGCCGTGGTGCCGTCCATCCTTCAGCCCTCCCCTTCCGAAAAGGCCGCCGCCTGGCGGCGCTGCCGGTGCTTCAGGAAGACCGGCAGCAGCAGGGAGGCCACCAGCGCCAGCCAGAGCACGTTGCCCAACGGCGAGGAGAACAGCGTGAAGGGGTCACCGTCGGACTTCTGCAGGGCGACCAGCATGTAGCCCTCCATCAACGGACCCAGGATCACCCCGATCAGGATAGCGGCCACGTGATAGCCGGTCTTGCGCGCGATATAGCCGAGGATGCCGAAGGCAAAGGCGAGGAACATGTCGAACATATACTCCCGCGGCACAAAGGAGCCGATGAGGGTGAAGCCGACGATCAGCGGCGACATGTAGGTCGTCGAAACCAGGGTCACCCGGGACATGTAGCGCGACATCGGCAGGATGGTGAAAGCCATCAGCAGGTAGGTGACGAACATCGCCATGAAGATCCCGTAGCCCAATTCCGGCTGCGCCGAGAAGAGGCGCGGGCCGACGTTCACGCCCTGGTACTGCATCACCACCAGCATGATCGCCGCCGTCGCGCCGCCGGGAATGCCCAGCACCAAGAGCGGGATCAGGGTCCCCGCCGTCACCCCGTTGTTCGCCGCTTCTGGGGCGATCAGGCCCTCGGGGTGGCCGGTGCCGTAGAGTTCCGGTGTCTTCGAGAGGGTGCGCGACTGCTGGTAGGCGACGAAGGCGGCGATGGCCGCGCCGGCTCCCGGCGTGACGCCGATGACCAGGCCGATGAGGCTGGTCCAGGTGACGTGCCACCATTTCTTCAGGGTGATCGCAAAGCCTTGCAGTGTCTGCGCCCAGGAACTGCTCTGCAGCCGCTCGCGGCTGTGGCGCGAGAGGATGGATTCGCCCTCGATCACCAGAAAGGCCTCGGAGATGGCGAAGAGCCCCACCAGCGCGGGGATCAGGGGGATGCCGTCGTAGAGCTCCAGAAAGCCCATGGTGCCGCGCGGGGTGGCGTAAACATGGTCGGTGCCGATGGAGCCGATCATCAGGCCGAGGAAGCCGGCGATCAGCCCCTTCAGGGTGTCCTTGGCGGCGATGGTGGCGATCAGCGAGATGCCGAACAGCATCACCACCACCATCTCGACCGAGTGCATGTAGAAGCCGACCCGGGCGAGCAGCGGCATGGCGGCCAATGCGATGACGGTGGTCAATATCCCGCCGAGCGTCGAGGCGGTGAAGGACATGGCCAGCGCCTGCTGCCCCTGCCCCTTTTTCACCATGGGGTAGCCGTCCAGCGGCGTCGCCGCCGCCCCGGCGGTGCCGGGGATGTTCACCAGGATCGCCGGGATGCCCGCGCCCATGCGCGAAGCGCAGTAGAGCGCCACCATGAAAACCAGGCCCACCTCCACCTCCATGATGAGCGTGAAAGGCAGCAGCACGATGATGGTGTTGGCGGCGCTGAAGCCGGGAATGGCGCCGACGACGAGGCCCAGGAAGATCGAGGGCACGATCACCCACCACAGCGACAGGCTGTGGAGAAAGAGGTCGGCGAAGAAGGCGGCGTTGATCTCCATCTCAGCTCAGCGCCTGCACGAGCTGTTCGATGGGGCCCTTGGGAAAGCGCTTCTCGAAGAGAATGACGAAGACCCCGAGGGCGACCGCCGCCATCACCAAGGCCGCCGCGAGGCAGAGCAGCGGCCGCCGGCCGCCGCCGAGCAGCAGCATGGAGGCCGCCATGAAGACGAAGGTGGTGAGGGTGAAGCCGAGCCACTCGATCCCGACGAGATAGCCGACGGTGAGCAGCATGAAGCCGATGCGCTTCGGCAGGATGTCATAGGGTTCCAGAAGGTTGGAAAGCCCCAGGGTCGCCCGCCCCCGCAGGAGTTCGCGCGCGGCCACGACGAAGAAGGCCAGGACCAGCACGATCAGCACCGAGCCGACCATGTAGGCGTTCACCTTCGCCGACCAGGGCGAGTCCAGAACTGTGCCGATGTAGTAGAGGGTAAAGCCCAGCGCCACCACGGGGATGATCAACTCGCCCCCAAGCTGGCGCTTTTCGCCGCCGTCCCGCGTCGAAGCCATGTCTAGTCCGTCCCGATGTTCATCCACGCCCGCAGGTCAAGGGGCCCCCGACGCTCGACGAGGGCCGAGAGCGGCAGCTCCCGGCCCCCGCTGCTGCGGCAGGCTGCCGTCCGGCCTTACTTGCCGGTCAGGTACGACTTGTACTGCGCGCCAAGCTCGAGCATGGACTGTTTGAAGGCGGCACATTCCTCGACGCCGCCGTAGTTCACGTACTCCCAGTGGCCCTTGGCCTTGAGCACGCCGGCCTTGTAGTCCGGATCCTCGAAGACCTTCCTGAAGGAGGACTGCAGAACCTCGAAGCGGTCGGGATGATTGTCGACGGCCGCCTTGTGGATGCCGAACGCGCGGGAAGAGAGCATCGGCGGCAGGTCGGTGCCGAAGTGCTGGTTCATGGTCGGGGCGTTGTCGAGGGCCTCGCCCAGCACGTTCTCGTCGTTGAAGACCAGCAGCGTGCGCACGGCATCGCCGGCAGCCGCGACGGTGCCGGAGGTCAGGACGCTGAGGTCCACCTCGCCGGTCACCGCGCCGGCGACCGTTCGCTTGCCGCCGGAGAGCGGGATCAGGTTGACCTCGATCCCCGCCTTGTCGGCCAGGGCCAGCATGCCGATGGAGGCCGGATGGGCGAGCCGGCTCGTGCCGACGTTCAGCTTGCGCTTCTTGCCCTCGGCGATCACGTCGTCGATGGTTTTCATGTTGCTTTCGGCACCGACGAAGAGACAGCCGGGATCGGTGTCCACGCGGCCCCAGTAGATGTAGTCGTCGATGCTGAAGTTCGGTTCCTTGACCACCCAGTTCAGTACCTCGGGACCCATGTTGCCGAAGATCAGGCTGTAGGCGTCGGCCTCGAACTTACCCATGTAGACCTCATAGCCGACCCGGCCGGAGGCGCCGGGGTAGAATCCCGGCTCGAAATTGGTGTCGAGGTACTTCTTCCAGATCGCGGTGAAAGCGCGCAGGTTGCGGTCGGCGCCGCCGCCCTCGCGGGTCGGCACGATCACGGAGATGTTGCGCTCGGGAAAGCCCGCCGCGAAGGCGGGGATCGCCAATCCCTGGGCGCCGGCAACGGCGGCCACCGCCGCACCGGTCTTGAGAACAAGGCGCCGGGACAGCCCCGAAGCCGGCGAAAAGACATTTTCCTTGGGCATGGTTGCAGGTCTCCTCCCTTGAGGCGTTTTGGGCCGATGTGACCCGCCGCCCAGTGGCCCTCGCCACCGACGGTCAGCCGCCTTCATTGGTTAAAGCTTTCACCATCTTGGAAAATAAGTCAAATCGAGGAAACGTGAAGTGGGCTAATGAAAATTGGTTAGACCATTGGTTCAGATTGGTTTGCCAATCAAATCGAACCGAAAAGCACCAGGCCCTCGTACAGCAACCGCAGGGCGAGCAGTGACAGCAGGACGGCGATGACCCGGTGAAAGGTCTCGTCGCGCATTTTGACCAGCACGTGCTTGCCCAGCAGGGTTCCCAGGAAGCCGCTGGCGATCATCGCCACGATCAGCCCCGCATAGGGACCGTAGTTGAAGCCGAGCAACCCGAAGGCGACCACCTTGATGGCGTGCTGGGCCACCATACAGGCGGAATGGGTGGCGACGTGTTCGAGGCGGCCGAGCTTCATGGTCTTCACCATGGCCGAGACGAAGCTGCCGGTGGCGCCGAAGAACATGGTCAGGAAACTGGAAAAGACGCCGGTCAGCACCACCTTGAAGCGTCCCGGCGCGGCCACCTTCGGTCCCCAGACCGACCAGAGGATGAAACAGCCCAGGCCGATGTTGAGCACCGCCGGCGGCAGGCGCACCGCCGTCATGCCGCCAATTGCCGCCCCCACCAGGCTGCCGAGGGCAAAGAACAGAATCACCCGCCACTGCACGTCGCCCAGCATGATGGCGGCCCGCCCGGCGTTGGAGCCGATCTGCACCAGGCCGTGGACCGGGATCAGCGCCTGGGCCGGCATCAGCACCGCCATGACGGCGATCAGCACCACACCGCCGCCGATGCCGGCGGCTGCCGTGAGGAGGGAGGTCGCCGCGCTGAGCGCCACCAGCGACAGCGCGGCGCCGGTCCCGACATCGGCGGGCACGAGCCATTCGATCATGCCGGCCCGCTCTTAGCTTTCCCTTGCCGCGCCGTCAGGCGGCCGCTTTGACCGTCTGACGCACGGCAAGGATGGAAACGCAGGCCGAGGCGGCCTCGCGCCCCTTGACGCGGAAGTGCTCATGGAAGAAACGACGATGCTCCTCGCTTTCATGGAAGTTGTGTGGCGTCAGCACGGCGGAGAGCACCGGCAGGTCGCAGTCCATCTGCACCTGCATGAGGGCCGCCACCACGGTGTCCGCGACGAAGTCGTGGCGGTAGATGCCACCGTTGACGACGAAGGCCGATCCGACGACGGCCCGATAGCGGCCGCTGCGCGCCAGGTCGCGCGCCAGAAGCGGAATCTCGAAGGCGCCGGGCACCTCGAAGACCTCTGTCTTTAGGGCGCCGCCGGTCAGCCGGGCCAGTTCCTCTTCGAACGCGCCGTGGCATTGATCGACGATGTCGGCATGCCAGCGTGCCTTCACGAAGGCGATGCGGCCCTGGCCGAATTCGGCTGTTGCTTGGGTATCGGTAAAGCTCTGATTCATGGCTTGCTCCTTGATCGCGTCAGAGACCAGAACCAGGGCGTCAGGAAACAGCAAGGCGCCCGGCCAGCCGCCGGTGCCGCTTCTCCATTCTCTTCCATCCGGACTGTCACCGTCGGCTTCGGAATCACACCGAATCTGCTGACCCCTTCCCACCCACCGCCATGCGGCAGACGCAAAGGGCGCTCGCGGGCTCCAGGCCCTTCGGGCCCTCACCGCCGGTGGGGACTTTCACCCCGCCCCGAGAACGCGCCCCGCCAAGGGCGGGGATGAGAACCCCTTAGCCTGTCGGCGCGGCCTTGTCGATAGACTCGCGTGCGGAGCCGTGCGGATGGCTGCACATCGGTCGTAGACGCCGACCTGCTGCCACCCCTTTGATCCTCGGCCCTTTCTTGCATGGCATAGGTCGCCTGCTATCCTGAATTGAGCGAGTCGGAGCGTTCCAAGCTGTCTTTCAAAGGCCCGCTCCGGCCGCGTCGGGAAAGGCCATGAATTCGCTGGAGGACCTGGCGCAACAAGCCAAGGCGCCAATCGACCGAGGAAGCATCGACGCGAAGGTCGAGGTCTTCGAGGGGCGCATGAACGGCAAGATCCTGCCGTTCGCCGGCTTGCACGGCACCCTTCTGGCCCTCGTCTACCTGATCCGGGAAACCGAACTGTTCGCGGACCTGGCGGTCCGCAACACGTTTCTGCCGGCCTTCGTCGTCTTTAGCATCGCCGCCGTCTGTGGGTTCGGCGTGCTGTCCTACCGCGTTCTCGCCGGTAGCCGGGAGGTGCCGGGCGCGGCGGCGCTGGCCATCGCGCTGGCCATGATCGGCGCCCTGATGCTGCCCTGGATTCCGCTGGGCGCGGTGCTCGCCGTCGCCTTCTACCTCCTGCTGCTTGCGCTCAATGCCTTCAAGCTGGCCGGCGACTACGAGTTCAACACGGTCTCCCTCTATCTGCCGGTGATCCTTCTGGTGGTCGGCGGCCTGGCCGGCGCCGAGCAGTTGATCGCCGGCACGGCGCTCTACGCGCCGGCAATCTACGTCAAATTCCGCCACCAGCCCCAGAGCAACAAACTGGCGCTCGGGGTCAGCGTGCTGGTCTATCTGGCCATCGCCATCGAGGACAACGCCGAAACCCAGGGCCTGATCGCGGCCATGGTGTCGGCGGTGCTGCTGCTGTTCATCGTCTACAGCATCCGCACCCGCCACCTCGCCGGCTCCTCCTACCGCCACTTTCTCACCGATGCGATCCTGGTCGGACTCTGGGGCGTTCTGGTCTCGACTTTCGGGATCGACGACGAGGCCGTAACCCTTGCTATCGCCGGCTTCGGCATCGCGGTTTATCAGGGCATCCGCCTGGTGCAACTGCAGGCCCAGGAAACACAGACCCCGGCGAGCCTGGCGGAGCGGGATGCGCGCCTTGCCTGGCTGCAGATCGCCGCGGTCATGATCTTCGCCAACATGATCATCGATGTCCTCCTTGAGGAAACGTTGGAGCTGGAAATCGTCTACCCCGCTTTGCTGCTTGTGGTGCTGCCCTTCGTGCCGCTGTACTGGCGGCTGCAGAGCCCCTTCCTGGCCCTCGCGACGCGGCTGTGGATCGGCGGCTGCCTGCTGGGCGCGGTCCAGGAAACCCTCAGCGTGTTCCACTGGGATTACGTTGGCGTGACCTTCGACAGAACCCCCGCCGAGCTGCGCGACGACTTTCTCGCCGGCTTCGGCGGCGAGCTCTTCTGGGCGGTCTTCGCGCTTCTGGCCGGCATGATCGCCACATTGCGCACCGAATCCCGGGCGGAGCTGCCCTGGTGGCGCGGCGTGGTCCCGCCGCGCCCCATGGTGCTGGTGCGCCGCTCGGCCCGCCTCGTCATCGCCAACGCCAACAAGATCGCCTTCGTCGGCGGGTTCATCGCCGCCATCGCCGCGCTCTTCAACTGGCTGCGTTATGCCGGCGGCGAGCGGGGCGGCCTCAGATCCCGCGATCTGTTGCTGCTGGGCGTGCACGTCTACGCCGTCGCCATGAGCGTTCTCTTCGCACGCTTCCTGGAGGGCTGCTGCGACGTCGAGGCCTATCCGGCCCTGGAGGCCGCCTTGCTGAGCTTCCCGCAGTACGGCTTGCCTTATGTGCTGGCCTTCTGTTTCTGGGGGATCGCCCTCTATTTGCGCGGCGTGATTCTGCACGACTATCTCGCCCGCTTTTTCGCCATCGCTTTCGTGACCATGCCGCTGCTCACCTATGGGGCCAACAACAGCCCCGACGACAGCGCCTTTCTGGCCGAGGTCATTCTGATCTGTTGCTTTTCGCTGTTCTGCTTCGGCCTGTTGCGGCGCATCCGCGGCTGAAGCCGGCCGGGGTCCGGGCGCGGTTCTAGACAGAACGCAACGCGCAAGGCAGTCTCAATCCCATGCCTGACTCTCCCTCCTCTCCACAGAACGGCGGCGGCAGCACTGTCGACCCGCTGAAGATCCGCGGTGGCTTTGCCGATCTCGTCGGCTACGAGATCGCAAGCTGGGAACGGGACCTGACCGAGATCGCGCTGACCGTGGAGAAGCGCCACCTGAACCGCAGCGGCGTGATGCACGGCGGCGTGCTGAGCACCCTGATCGACACCGCCTGCGGCTATTGCGGCTGCTACAGCGCCCCGGGGGAAACGCCGCGGCGCGCCTTTACCCTCTCGCTCACCTGCAACTTCATCGGCGCCGCCAAGGAGGGCCAGACACTGACGGCCAGCGCCCGGCGCAGCGGCGGCGGCAAGAGCATCTTCTTTGCCGACTGCGAGGTGCGCGATGAAGAGGGCCGGCTGATCGGCAGTGGCCAGGGCAACTTCAAGTACATCACCCTGCGCTGAGCGCAGTGCGGCGCCGCGGCTTGCCTTCAGGCCAGCCAGTCGAGCAGCGACACCACGGCAACGAACCCGGCAAGAGCCAGCACCCGGCCCAACAACTGGTCCTTCCCCTCCCGCAGCATCAGGCGTTGGCCGAGGGTGAAGGTGCCGGCGCGCCGGCGCAGACGCAGCCAGTGGCGGGCCAGCCAGTTCTCGGTTTCGAAATCGATGCCGCCGCCAACCATGCGATCCGCCTCACATCTGCCTTCACCCCCACTCTGCGCTTTGCGATGCTGCGCTGCAACACTAAGCTGAGTTCCCCCCAGCGGCTTATTGAGACCCGATGATGGCAAGAGCGAAGCCGACCAAGCGCAGACCGCCCGCCGACTGCGCCGACCCCTGGCCCAAGGGCCGTGGGGTCAAGCGGCTGAACCTGGCGCTGCAGGGCGGCGGGGCCCACGGCGCCCTCACCTGGGGCGTGTTGGACCGCCTGCTGGAGGACGACGGGATCGCCATCGACGGCGTGACCGGCGCCAGCGCCGGGGCGGTGAACGGCGCGGTGATGGCCTACGGCCTGACCGAAGGGGGACGCGAAGGCGCCCGCAAATTGTTGCGCGCCGTCTGGCAACGGATTTCCAAGATCGCTGCCCTGACGCCGATGCAGCCCACCCTTCTCGACCGCATGGTCAGCATCGGCAACATGGACTATGCGCCCGGCTATTGGATGCTCGACACGATGTCGCGGATCTTCTCGCCCTATCACTTCAATTTCTTCGACGCCAACCCGCTGCGCGACACCATCCGGGGCTATGTCGACTTCGAGCGTCTGCACCACTGCCAGGCGGTCAAGCTCTTCGTTTCGGCCACCAACGTGCGGCGCGGGCGCATCAAGATCTTCGAGCTCGACGAGATCAGCCTCGACGCGGTCATGGCCTCGGCCTGTCTGCCCTATCTGCACAAGGCCGTGGAGATCGACGGTGAGGCCTACTGGGACGGCGGCTTCATGGGCAATCCGGCGATCTACCCGCTGATCTACGGCACCGATTGCCGCGACGTGCTGCTGGTGCAGATCAACCCCATCAACATCGAAAAGACGCCGACCACCGCCCAGGAAATCATCGACCGGCTGAACACCATCACCTTCAACGCCGGGCTGATGCGCGAGATGCGGGCCATCAGCTTCGTCACCAGGATGATCGACAAGGGCTTCGACGATGGTGGGCGGCTGAAACGCATGAACATGCACGTGGTCGACGCCGAGGACGTGATGCAGGAGCTCGGCTTCTCCTCCAAGCTCAACGCCGACTGGGGCTTCCTCTGCCACCTCCACGACGTCGGCTACGAACGCACCGATGCATGGCTGGCCGAGCACCGCGACGCCATCGGCAAGCGCTCCACCGCCGACATCGAGGCGATGTATCTCTGAGCGCAAGACGCCGCGGCGCAGACCGCCTCACCCCTCAGACTGTCAAAAAAGCCCCGAATTCCGCCGAACAGAGCAGCTATGCAGTCTGACTGCTGGTTATGTCCGGGCCAATGGACCATCCTAGGCACACAAGGCATCACCCAGGCAAGGCGGCGGGCCGCCGTGACCATCTGATCCGTTCCCTTTGCCCCCTTGTTCGAAATGACCGTCTTCCCCGCCCGGCCCCCGGGAGGGGCGGGGCAGTTGCGAGCCGTTTTTTTCTGCGGGCAGGCATGAACGAGTCGGTACGAGATCTCAGCGATGGCACGCCGCCGAACGGCGCGGCGGTGGAGCCATCCCAAGCCCTCGGCCGCGAAGCGGCGCGCAAGCCGCGGCGGCGACCGCACCTGGGAATTCTGATCGCCGTCTCCGCGCTGGGCCCCATGGCCCTCAACATCTTCATCCCCTCCATGCCCGGCATGCAGGCGATCTTCAACACCGACTACGGCACGGTTCAGCTCACCCTGACCCTCTATCTCTTCGGGGTGGCCGTATCGCAGCTCTTCCTCGGTCCGCTGTCGGACCGCTTCGGGCGCCGGCCAGTGCTGTTGTGGGGGGTTCTGCTGTTTCTCCTCGGCACCCTGCTCTGTGCTTTCGCGTCGAGCATCGGTGCACTGATCGTCGGCCGTGTCATCCAAGCGGTGGGCGGCTGCGCCGGCATCGTCCTGGGGCGTGCCATCGTGCGCGACACCCACGGGCGCGAGGAATCCGCCAGCATGATCGGCTACATCACCATGGCCATGGTGGTGGCCCCGATGCTGGCGCCCCTGCTGGGCGGCTTCACCGACGACCTCTTCGGCTGGCAGGCCTCGTTCTTCCTGACCTTCCTGGTCGGCGCGGTGGTCCTGCTGTTTGCCTGGTTTCTGCTGTTCGAGACCCATTTCGACCGCCACGCCGTCACCAGCCCACTCAGCATGGTCAAGGGTTTCGGGACTCTGCTGAAGGACCCCGCCTTCACCGGCTACGCCATCAACGTGTCCTTCACCACCGCCGTCTTCTTCTCATTCCTGGCGGGCGCGCCTTACATGATGATCGAGGTGATGGAGCGCTCCTCCAGCGAGTATGGCCTCTACTTCATGCTGAACGCGATCAGCTACATGACCGGCAACTTTCTCGCCGGCCGCCTGTCGATGCGCGTCGGCGCGGAGCGCATGATCTTCACCGGCAGCGTTCTGGCCCTGGTGGGCGTCGCCCTTATGACCGGCTTTGCCCTGGGCGGCGAGATGACGCCGGTCATGCTCTTTGGGCCGGTGATGTTCGTGGGTCTGGCCAACGGGCTCAGCCTGCCCAATGCGACCGCCAGCGCCATTTCACTGCGCCCCGATCTGGCGGGCACGGCCTCGGGCCTGGTCGGCTTCCTGCAGATGTTCGTGGGCGGCCTCGGCACGCTGGTGGTCGGCCACTTCCAGGGGGACTCGGCGCTGCCCATGGCCATGGTGATGAGCGCCGCGGCAATCCTCGCTCTGCTCGGACACTTCCTTGCCCGCTTCGCGCTCTCGCTGCGCGGGGCAGCCAGCGCCTCGGCCAGTGGAGACTAGGGCGTTTTCGACCTGCGTCGAACTCGGTTCCAGCCCGCCCTCTGGCAGCGCCCTTGGCCCGAATCGGTCCGGGGCGATAAACAGAGCCCCATCGAACAGGAGCCAGGCAAGGACGCGCGCCATGGGCCCGGGGCCGAGAACCACGCCACAGAACATGGCCGAAACGACGGCCCGCATTCTCATGGAGATCGAGGCGGTCCTGTTTCGGCCGCAGGATCCCTTTACCCTGACCTCCGGACGCCGCAGTCCGGTCTATGTGGACTGCCGGAAGATCATCTCCTTTCCCCGCGCCCGCGCGCAGTTGATGGACTTCGCCTGCGATCTCATCCAGCGCGAGGCGGGCTATGAATCGATCGACTGCATCGCTGGCGGGGAGACCGCCGGCATTCCCTTTGCCGCCTGGATCGCCGAACGCCTCGGGCTGCCGATGCTGTACATACGCAAGAAGCCCAAGGGCTTCGGACGCAACGCTCAGATCGAAGGCCATATGCCGGAGGGCAGCCGGGTACTGCTGGTGGAAGATCTCGCCACCGATGGCGGATCGAAGCTCAACTTCGTCGATGCCATCCGGCAGGCCGAGGCCGAGATCGCACACACCTTCGTGATCTTTCACTACGGCATCTTTCCCGATGGAGTTGCCGCCCTGGAGGAGCGTGGCGTCAGGCTCCATGCACTGGCCACCTGGTGGGATGCCTTGGCGGTGGCCGAGCAAAACGGCTACCTGGACGACGCCGGGGTCGCGGAAGTCCGGCGTTTTTTGCAGGACCCCGAAAGCTGGACGCCGGGGTCGCAGCCGGCTGCGCCATAGCCCGCATTTCTCACCCTCTTCGCTGCGCTCTTAACCATAATGAGAGTGCTTTAAGGCTAGCGCCGACCCTCTAGCTCAACCATAGGAAGATCAAACCTTCGGTTTTGACAGAGGGGGCGCTTCTCTTCGCGCCTAAAATCAGTACACTCCTCTGCAGTGCCTGGGGACGGGGTTGCATGGACAAGCAAAAACCTGAAAACGACATCATCAGGCGTGTGGTGTCAGAACTGGAGAGCGCGTCTGAAGGCAGCCAGGAACTGGATTGCATGATCAGCTATGCCCTGGAGCTGGCACGCGGCGAGTTCGACCAGGTGATGATGGAACTCCTGGTCAAGGAAGGCTTCTCCTGGAACGTGATTTCGGAGATTTGGGGCGGCAAGGTGCCGCCCTACACGCAGTCGCTCGACTGCGGGATCGAGGGTGAGAACATCGCCTTCGCCATGCGCTCCGACAAGCGCCAGCAATGGGCGGCGGTCCACAAGGCGCCCGACGGCCAGGAGCATCTGGCCTGGGCCAAGACCGAGGTGCTGGCGCGGCGCCTGGCTGCGCTGAAGGGCAGTGTCGCATCCGGGGCCGGCAACCTGGATGACAAGAGCGAGGCCCGGCGCGAAGAGGACGAAACCCTCGACGACGAGAACGACTCCGAGCACCTCAGAATGGTCTCCTCCGCCGGCCCGTCCAACCCCGGCCACGCCGCCGCCGGTGCGGCGCGCGAAGCAGAAACCTGGACGGTTCTTTTCTGATCCGTGAGACCGAGTTGTCCACAGCTACGTGGCTTGGTGCCTGCAATCCGCGGTGCTGCGGCGGCGCGGTGAGATCATCTCGGGGTGCTATGGCCGCGGCACTGTGATAGCTTGCTGACCATGGAGGGGGCGATCGTCGAGCAGGAGCGCGCGCCGGATGTCGAGCCATCGCAGGCAGCCGGCCCCTATGTCGTGGTGGTCGGCAGCGAGAAAGGCGGCACCGGCAAGTCCACGACGGCCATTCACCTGAGCGTTGCCTTATTGAAGATGGGGTTCTCGGTTGGAACCCTGGACCTCGACGCGCGCCAGGGCACCATGACTGCGTTTCTCACGAACCGCGAAGACTATGCCGAGCGCAGCGGGCAGGCCTTGGAACTGCCCCGGCACCGGGCCGTGCAGCGGTCGACCGCCGAGACCAAAGAGGAAGCCAGCGCCGAGGAGGAGGAGCGCTTGAATGAGGCCCTCGAAGAGCTTGGCGGCTGCGACTTCGTCGTAATCGATACCCCGGGCAGCGACTCCTCGCTCTGCCGGCTCGGTCACAATCGTGCCGACACTCTGGTGACGCCGCTGAACGACAGCCTCCTGGACATCGAGGTCTTGGCGCGGATCAATCGCGAACGCCGCGAAGTCGAGGCCCCCAGCTTCTACAGCCAGCTCGTCTGGGAGCAGAACAACCACCGCGTCGTCGCCGGGCGACCGCCGATCGACTGGGTGGTCCTGCGCAATCGTCTCGCCCATATCGAGGCGCGCAACATGCGCGAGATCAGCGGCCTGCTCTCGGTCCTGTCGAAGCGCATCGGCTTTCGCGTGGCGCCGGGGATCAGTGAGCGCGTCGTCTTTCGCGAGCTGTTCTTGAGTGGGCTCACCGCCCTCGACCTGCCGGAGGACTCCGGCGGCAGCAGCCATGCTTCGGCGCGCCGGGAAGTCAACGAACTCCTGACCGCCATCGGCCTGCTGGCCACGACGCCGGCCTAGATACTTCCTGGAGGTTTCCGCTGCCGGTGCCTTCCCCGGCCCCGATTCACCTCGGCTTCAGTTCGGGTTTTCCGCCTGCTGTGTGGAGGCGGTCGCGGGGGCGCTCGGCGGCGGCGGTGCGGCCTGCGCAGGGCGCTCGGCATCGCGGGGCAGCGGCGGTGGCGCCGGTTCGGCCGCGCGCACCACGACCAGACAGCCCTGGCCGCGCAGCTCGAGCTGGCGGCAAAGCTCCCGCGCGTCGCTCAGGTCCTTGATTGGGCCCGTTCGCAGGCGATAGAAGATGCCGGCACCGTCGAGGCGCGCTTCCTCAACCCTAAGATCCAGGTCGCCCAGCAAAGCCGGATAGTCGTCGATCAGCCGCGCCCGTTCCCGGTCCGCGGCGCCGCTCTGCCTGACGGAGGCGAGTTGAACCTCGTAGCTCCCGTCCGATAAGAGACGGGCCTCCGCCACGGAGGCCGGCGTGCCCGGCCGGTCGGCGGGTTTCAGGATCGGCAAAGGGACGCCCGGCACCGGGGGCGAAGCCTCCTCCGTTGCCTGCAAGGCAGGCCCGGCGTCGCTGCGCGGCGCGAGCACACTGTCCTGCACGGGCTCCGGCGCTGAAGCTTCCGCCGGCGGCGCTTCCGCTGGCTGAGTTTGTGCTGGCGCCTGGAGGGCGGGAAGCTCCACCGCCCCCTGTTCGCTCTTCGGCACCAGGCTGAACTTGTTCGCCCCCTGCACCAGCGAGGCACCCGGAAGGATGACCCACTCGCCATTGATGTCCGCCCGGACGGTGCCAATGGGCTCACTGTTGTTCAGCAGGATCCACTCGCTGAAGGGTTCGGCGCGTCCGGCGATGATCGACTGACCGTTGGGCTCGATGCGGATGATGTCGAAAGACGGCTCGGCCTCGGCAACCGGTGCCGGGACCGCGGCAGAGGCCGGCAGCTCTTCGCCGCTGTCGGCCGTCGCAGGTTGAGTCGCCTCGCCCGGACCGGGTTCGACGGCTGCCGTTTCCTCCGGGACCACCGGGACATCACCGGATGCCAACTCATCGGCGTCTTGG
>NZ_JANQOI010000129.1 GCF_028289705.1 Pelagibius sp. | reverse complement strand
CTGACCGGTGCCGAGCGCGGCAGGCGCAAACGCGAACAACCCGAGGGAACCCGGGTCACCGGCGTGCGCACCTTCGGCCGCAGCGGGCTCCTCGGCGGTCTCTGGGCGCTGAGGAGCCCGCTGAGGCCGAAGGTGCGCACGCCGGTGACCCGGGTTCCCTCGGCTTGTTCGCGTTTGCGCCAGCCGCGCTCGGCACCGATCAGAAGACCGGCGCCCAGGGCGACGGCGAGCCGCAGGAAGATGTCGGAAAGCTCTGGGTCCATGATGCCCAGTCTAATCCGGGCGGGGAAGGGCGCCTTGCTTTAGCTCAAGCGGTCGCCGGGGCGGGGCCGTCGCCTCTTGGCAGCAAGGGCAGGATCAGCCGCGCACAGAGGCCGCGGCCGGTGCCGGCGTCCAGCAACTGAAGCCGGCCATTGTGGCGCTCCGCCACCTCCTGGACGATGGCCAGGCCCAGCCCGCAGCCCTCGGTATTGGTGCCAGCGAGGCGGTGAAAGCGTTGCACCGCCAGCTCGCGTTCGCTCGGCTCGATGCCCGGTCCGTTGTCCTCGACCTCAAGAAAGGCGAAGCCACTTTCGCCGTGGGTGCGGACGGTGACCGTCGTGCCGGGGCCGCCATAGGAAACGGCATTGTCGATCAGGTTGCGCAGGGCTTCGCGGAGCATCACGGGATTGCCGGACACGGGGCCGGGGGACTGCTCGGCCTCATAGCCGAGGTCGACGCCCTGGCGGCTGGCCTGCGGGACGGCCTCGCCGGTGGCCTCCCGCGCCAATTCGGCCAGGTCGACCGGCTGCGCGGCGTCTCCGTCGGAGTCCGCGGCCTCAATATGGGCGAGGGTGAGGAGTTGCTCGGCCATGCGCGAGGTCGCCTTGGCGCTTTGCAGAACCGTCTGCACGCGCAGGCGCATCTGGTGCGGGTCGTCGGTGCGCAGGGCGACTTCGGACTGGGTGATCAGCGCTGCCAGTGGCGTGCGAAGCTGGTGGGAGGCATTGGCGATGAAGCGCTCGCGCATGTGCAGAGAATCCTGCAGGCGCTGGAACAGCCGGTTCATGGCGCCGACGAGCTGGCGCACCTCGGCCGGGACAGCATGCAGGATGGGGCGCAGGTCGCTGGCCGAACGGCGGCCGACGGCGCCTTCCAGCAGGAGGAGCGGGCGCAGGCCCCAGCGGAGCCCCAGCCAGGCAATGACCAGAGCTACCACGAGCAGCACCGTGAGGCGGCCCGCGGCAGAGAGCAGCGTTTCCTGCAGTAGCGCCTCGCGCTCCCCGGTGGTCTGCCAGACCCGCACCATCATCCAGCCGCTGGGGTCTTCCTCCGCCACGAACTCGCGCAGGGCGGCGACCCGGACATCCTGGCCCTGATAGACGGCGTCGTAGAACAGGGGAATACCGCCTTCGAGATCGGCGCCGGCGGGCAAGGGAGGGGCATCCTCATAGCCGGTGACATAGGCCTGATCGGGCCCAAGCACGAGATAGAAGACCGCGTCCTGCAGGCGGTCGGTCAGCACTTCGGCCAGGCGGTCGGACAGCAGATCCCCGTCGGCGCGCAGGATGTGCTCGGAGACCGCCAGGGTCACTGCCAGCAGGGTACGGTCGTGCAGCTCCTGGGCCGTCTTCCGCGTGCTGAAATAGGCCTCGGTCAAAAGGGCGGCTGCGATCAGGAACAACGGCGCGGCCAGGAGGATCACCAGGCGGTAGCGCAGTGATGTCGGCCAGAGGCGCATGGCGATCTAGGGCCTGTTGACATTCATTTTGCCGTCGTGGCGGGAGCAGATATTCGCCAGGGTTAGGAGCGGGCGGCGCCGTGGGGTGGTCCCCCACAAGGCGTCCGCGACGCGGCCCTGGCGAATATCTGCCCCGTCCCGAAGGGATCCGGCGCATTTGGCCCGCGGACGCGTTGCTCCTCGTCGAATATGCTTAGGCATGTCCTTCCTCGTCGCTCCTAACCGCGGGCCAAATCCGCTCGGACCACTACGGCGAATTGAACCTCAACAGGCCCTGGGCTACTTGACGGCGCCCGCGGTGATGCCGCGGATCAGTTGGCGCGACAGCAGCAGGTAGAGGATCAGCACCGGCACGATGGCCATGGTCAGCGACGCCAGGACCGAGTTCCAATCGGTAACGTACTGCCCGATGAATTGCTGCACTCCCAGGGTGATGGTCTGGGTGCCGTCGCTGGGCGC
This sequence comes from Pelagibius sp., assembly GCF_028289705.1. Lineage (GTDB taxonomy): Bacteria > Pseudomonadota > Alphaproteobacteria > Kiloniellales > Kiloniellaceae > Pelagibius. Next base: position 115,864 of record NZ_JANQOI010000129.1, on the reverse strand, counting down.
CAGGATCAGCGGGAACCAGAGGTCGTTCCAGATCGGCACCATGGTGAAGACCCCCACCGTGGCGATGGCCGGCCGGGTCAGCGGCAGGATGATCTGGAAGAAGATCATGTACTCGCTGATGCCGTCGCAGCGCGCCGCCTCCTTCAGGTCCTTGGGGATCTGCTGCATGAACTCGTTCAGAATGAAGATGGTCAGCGGCAGGCTCTGGGCGGTGTAGACCAGGATCAGCGCGGTCAGGGTATTGATCAGGTTCAGATCGACGATGAGCTGCAGAATGCTGACGCTGCCCAGGCGGATCGGCACCATGATGCCGATGGCAAGATAGAGCGCCAGCCAGGTGCTGCCCTTGAAGCGGTACTCGGAGAGCGCCCAGGCGGCCATGGCGCCGGTCAGCAGCACCACCACCAGGGTCACCACCGTCACTGTGATGGAGTTGAAGAAGTAGAGGTCGAAGCTCGACTTCTCCAGCACCTTCTCGAAGCCGATCAGGGTGAAGGTCTCCGGGCTCGGCAGCCCCATGGGCTCGCGGAAGATCGCCTTGCGCGTCTTGAAGGAGTTGATGAGGATCAGAAAGATCGGCCAGAGCGCGATGACCGTGTAGCCGAGCAGGATGACATGCACGGCGGCGGTGCTGATCGGGGATGTGCGTTTTGCCATGACCGGGCCTCCCCTCCTACAGCGTGTAGCGCTGCAAGCGCCGCTGGATGACGAAGAGGTAGAACAGCACGCCCACCAGGATGACCAGGAACATCAGGGTCGCGACGGTGGCCCCCATGGTGGGGCTGCCGATCTGAAGCTGAAAGCCGAAGAAGGTGCGGTAAAACAGCGTGCCCATGATGTCGGTGGAAAAGTTGGGGCCGGCCAGCGCCCCCTTGACCGCATAGATCAGGTCGAAGGCGTTGAAGTTGCCGACGAAGGTGAGGATCGAGACCATGGCGATGGTCGGCAGGATCAGCGGCAGCTTGACGTACCAGAAGACCCAGAAGTGGTTGGCCCCGTCGATGACCGCCGCCTCCGTCAGGTCGTCGGGGATGTTCAGCAGGGCGGCGTAGATCAGCATCATGGGAATCCCCACGAACTGCCAGACCGAGATCAGCGAGAGCGTGACCAGGGCGGTGCCTTCCTCGCCCAGCCAGGGCCGGAACCAGTCCTCCAGCCCGACATAGGCGAGCAGCGTTTCGCTGACGCCCCAGAGCGGGCTGAGAATGAGCTGCCAGACGAAGCCGATGATCACCACCGACAGCATGGTCGGCATGAACAGCAGGGTCCGGTAGGTGTTGCGTCCGCGCACCCGCGGCAGGCTGAGCAGCGCGGCCAGCAGCAGGCCGATGGGGTTCTGCACCAGCATGTGGACGCAGAAGAAGATGAAGTTGTTCTTGAGGCTGTTCCAGAACGCCCCGGACCAGTCCGGGTCGGTGACCATGACGATGTAGTTCGTCAGCCCGGCAAAGTAGGTCGCCCCCGTCTCGTCGGCGGAATAGAAGCTGAGGCGGATGGAGTCCGCCAGCGGATAGATCATGAACAGGGTGTAGACGAGCGTGGCCGGCGCCAGAAAGACCACAATGTGGAGGGGAAACTTCTTGGAGATGCCGCGCGAAGAACTCATCGGACCCGGCCTCCCTCTTTTGGCTGGCTGACTTTCTGCGGTGTCCGGGGGAGCGCGGCTCGGCGGCGGCTCCCCCGGTTAACCCGGCGGTCTACTTATGCGGCCCGTACCACTTGGCCAGACCGTCCTCGGCCTGCTGGGCCGCCTGCTCCGGCGTCAAGGTGCCGTTCAGAACCTGGGCGCTGACGTTCCAGAGGTCGTTCTCCAGGTTCGGCGTGCCCCGCGAGAGGATCTGGTAGGAGTTGCGGATCGTCGAGTTGCAGCTTTCGCGCCAGCTCACGAACTCCTGGGCCACCGGATCGGTGAGGGTCACCTTGTGCTTGGAGAGCGAGAAGAAGCCCGGCAGCGAGTTGGCGTAGAGCTCCGCGAACTCAGCACTCGCCATCCAGCTCAGGAAGGTCATGGCCGCCTCGGCGTTGGGCGAAGCGGAGTTGACGCCCAGCGCGATGTCGGTGTGATCGCTGATGTAGCACTCGCTCTGACCCTCCGGCAGCGGCGGCGGGAAGGCGCCGAACTCGAAGTCGGCCTGGGTGTTGAAGGTGGTGATGTCCCAGGACCCGGCCGGATAGATGGCGCCGCGGCCCAGAGTGAAGAGGTTCTGGCTGTCCGGATACTTCTGGGCCTTGTAGCCCTTGCCCATGAAGTCCGACCACTCCGCCAGATGCTGCCAGACCGCGACGTACTGCGGGTCGGTCAGCTTCTGGCTGCCGTCGATCAGAGCGCTGCGGCCCTCCTCGCCCTTCCAGAAGTTCGGGCCGACGTTCTGAAAGCCCATGGTGGCCGCTTCCCACTGGTCGGCGGTGCCGATCACCAGCGGTGTGTAGCGGCTCTCGGACTTGATGGTCTCTACGACCTTCATGAACTCAGGGATCGTCTTCGGGATCGAGAGGTTCAGCTCCTCGAAGATCTCCTTGTTGTAGATGAAGCCGTGGATTACCGAAGCCATGGGCAGGCAGAAGGTGGTCGCCCCGTCGTCGGTCTGCCAGGCGCTCTTGGCGACGTCGGAGAAGTTCTCCATGCCGGCCAGGCCGTTCAGCGACGCCAGGTGGCCCTTGTTGAACAGATCCAGCGAAGCGTCGAAGGGACGGCAGGTGATGAGGTCGCCGGCCGTGCCGCCGGAGAGCTTGGCATTGAGGCTGGCGTTGTAGTCGGCCGGCGGCGTCGGCGCGAAGACCACCTCGATGTCCGGGTGCTTCTTGGTGAAAGCCGGAATGATCGTCTCGTTCCAGATGTCGATGTCGTCGTTGCGCCAGCTTTCGATCTTCAGGGCAGTCTCAGCCATCGAAGCCGCCGGCAGGGTGATCAGGGCCGCGCTCAAGGCGAGCACTGCCGTCGCCGTCGTCGTAACCAGGTTGCGAAGTTGAAGTTTCACCATTCCTCTCCCTTTTCTTGGGTTTCTTATCGGCAATATCGTTGGCGCTGTCCTAGCTTGCCAAATTCAAGCGCTCCATGGCGACTCTCAGGTTGCCGCCGCTGGCGGCCAGAAGGTCGCGGGCCTGCGCCTCGCTTGCGCCCCGGGCGATGAGAATCGCGTCCTTGACGCGGCCCCGGCCGCGCTCGAGCGCGGCGTCCGCCTGAGCGGGTTCGACGGCGGCCACCTCGGCGACGATGCGGGCCCCGCGCCCCTTGAGCTTCTCGTTGTCGGCAACCAGGGAGACCATCAGCCCGTCCACCACATGGCCCAGCCGCGTCATCGCCAGCGACGAGAGCATGCCGAGCGTCGCCTTCTGGGCCGTTCCGGCATTGAGCCGCGTCGAGCCGGCAATGACCTCGGGGCCGCTGTCCAGGAGGATCGGCCGTTCCGCCGCCTGCAGCAGGGGGGTGTCGGCGCAGTTCGCGATCCCCACGGTCAGCGCCCCCGCGGCGCGGGCCGCGCGCGCGAGAGCCACCGTGAAGGGGGTCGTGCCACTGGCAGCCACAGCGATCACCGCGTCGGCCGGGCCAAGGCGGTGGTCTTTCACCGCCTGTTCGGCGCTCGCCGCATCGTCCTCGTCACCGCCGGTGATTTGCAGCCGCGCCTGATCGCCGCCGGCCATCAACAGCAGCAGACGCTCCGGCGGCCAGCCGAAGGTGGAGTTCATTTCCATGCCGTCCTGGATCGCCAGGAGCCCCGAGGTCCCCGCGCCGCCGTAGACCAGGCGACCGCCGCCCTCGCCAAGCCGCGCGGCGACCGCCGCTGCTGCGGCGGCGATGTTCGGCAGGGCCGGCCGCACGGCAGCGACGGCCGCCATCTGGCCGTCCCAGAAAGCCGCCAGCACCTCGGCGTCGGGCCAGAGATCGAGGCCCTTGTACCGCGGCGAAAACTCTTCGGTTGCCCGCATGTCGATCTGTTCCGGATCCACCACCCTGTCGTCCCACACAGACCGGGACGCTATGATGCCAATATAAAACCAAAACAATGCCATTGTCGAGAAGATTTTAACCTTTCCGGTTCACTAAAGTTGATGATCACGTATATATTGCTGATAATAAATGATTTTTCCATCCTCCGCTCTGATCTCTGTTTGGTGGCAGACAAAAAATCTTAACCATAATCGCTTAACACTTGAAATTGGATATCAATTGGTATTATCTAGAGCAAAGAACACGACGAGCCGGAGGACAGGCAGGCCCATGACGCAGCGGCAACTCTTTCTCGGCATCGACGGCGGCGGCACGAAGTGCAGCGCCCGCATCGTCGATGCGGAGAACCGGGTCGTCGGCGAGGGGCGCGCCGGTCCGGCCAACTCGCGCCTGGGGATCGACCGGGCGTTCCATGAAATCGAGAAGGCCGCCGCCGCGGCACTCGCCGATGCCGGCGCGGAGTCGGACGACCTGTCCCGTCTCCATGCCGGGGTCGGCCTGGCGGGGCTCTCCCTGCAGAGCGATCTGGAGAAGGCGGCGGCGCAGCCCCACCCCTTCGCCTCTCTGGCCATCGACACCGATGCCTTCGTCGCCTGCCTGGGCGCCCACGGCGGGGAGGACGGCGGCATCCTGGTGCTGGGCACCGGAAGCTGCGGCTGCGGCCTTCTGAACGGCGAGACCGTCACCGTCGGCGGCTGGGGCTTCCTGCTGGCCGATCACGGCAGCGGCGCCTCCGTCGGCCACCGGGCGGTGCGTGCGAGCCTGCTCGCCCACGACGGAGTGACCGCGCTTTCCGACTTGAGCCGCCAGGTCCTTTCGAAATTTGACGGATCGCCGGAGAAGGCGGTGCTCTGGGCTGCGGAGGCGAAGCCTGCCGACTTCGCCGAACTCGCCCCCACTGTCGCCGAGCATGCCGAGGCTGACGATCCGACGGCCTGCGACCTCATGCGAAAGACCGGGGAGGACGCGTCGATCCTGATCCGCGCCCTGGCCCGCAAGGGCCTGACCCGGATCGCTTTGGTCGGCGGCTTCTCCCCGGCGCTGCGGCCCTGGCTGGCCGAGGATGTCCGCCCCCTGCTGGTGGAGCCCCGGGGCGATGCTCTGGACGGCGCCCTCATCCTGGCGCGCCGTGGCCTGGCCCAGCAAGAGGCGCGGCCGTGACGGTGCTCCAACGGGTGATCAGCGAGCTGAAGGAGGAGGCGAACCTGGCCGCCGACAGCCCGACGCCGCTCTACCGCCGCCTGCAGCGGGGCATCCGCAAGGTCGTCGAACAGGGCGCCATCGGCGCCGAGGACGCCCTGCCCCCGGAGCGCGAACTGGCCCAGGGGCTGGGCGTTTCCCGCGTGACCGTCCGCAAGGCGCTGCGCCAACTCGTCGACGAGGGGCTGCTGGTGCAGCAGCGCGGCGCCGGCACCTTCGTCGCCTCCCGCGTCGAGCAGCCGCTCTCCAGCCTCACCGGTTTCACCGAGGACATGAGCGCGCGGGGCATGACGCCCGGCGTCGAGTGGCTGGACCGTTCCCTCGGCACGGCCATGCCCGAAGAAGCCCTGGCCCTCAACCTCTCCCCCGGCGCCGCCGTCTCGCGGCTCTACCGCATCCGCCTGGCGAACGACAAACCCATGTGCCTCGAACAGGCGACCCTGCCCCGCGATGTGCTGGACCAGCCCGAAGTGGTCGAGGAGTCCCTCTACGGCGTGCTGGAGAAAACCGGCCAGCGCCCGGTCCGGGCCCTGCAGCGCCTGCGCGCCCAGCTTCTGCAGTTCGAGCAGGCGCGCCTGCTGCAGGTCGAACCCGGAACGGCCTGTCTCTACATCGAGCGGCGGTCCTTCCTCGCCAACGGCCGTCCCGTCGAGTTCGTGCGCTCCCACTATCGCGGCGATTCCTACGACTTCGTCGCCGAGCTCAGGCTGTGAAATGAGAGCCTCATGACCCTCACCCAGACCCGAATGGCCGCGGAGACGCGGCAGGCCCCGGAGGTGGTGGCGCGCCAACTGGCCGCCAACACCGCGATCTGCGAGCGCCTGGCCGCGCGTTTCGGCTCCGCGCCGCCGCGGCTGGTGGCGACCTGCGCGCGGGGCAGCTCCGACCACGCCGCGACCTACGCCAAGTACCTCATCGAGACCGCCTTCGGCGTGCCGGTCATGTCCGCCGCGCCCTCGGTGGGCTCGGTCTACGGCGCCCGGATAGCCCTGGAGCAAAGCCTCTTCGTGGTCGTCTCCCAGTCTGGCAAGAGCCCCGACCTGGTGGCGAACGCCAGATGGGCCAAGGCGAACGGCGCCTTCGTGGTTGCGCTCGTGAACGTCGAGGACTCGCCGGTGGCCGAGGCGGCCGATGCGGTGCTGCCGCTGCGGGCCGGGCGCGAGGAGAGTGTCGCCGCCACCAAGTCCTATATCGCCGCCCTTGCGGCCATCGCCCAGATGACCGCCCATCTGTCCGGCGACAGCCGGCTGCAGGCCGCCCTGCAGGCTCTGCCCGGACAGCTCGAGGCCTCCCTCGCGCTCGACTGGGACCGGGCCGTCGCCCCCCTGGCCGCCGCCGGCGACCTGCTGGTGATCGGACGCGGCCTCAGCTTCGGCATCGCCCAGGAAGCGGCCCTGAAGTTCAAGGAAACCGCCTCGATCCACGCCGAGAGTTTCAGCGCGGCGGAGGTGATGCACGGCCCCCTGGCCCTGGTCGGGGAGGGTTTTCCCCTCCTGGCCTTCAGCCAGAACGACGAGACCCGCAGGTCCGTGCGGGAGCTGATCGCGGTGCTGCGCCAGAAGGGGGCGAAGGTCTTCGCGGCCGAGGAGGGTCCGCCGGCGCCGGAGCGCCTGCCGGTGGTGCCGGACATGCACCCGGCCACCGCGCCCATCGCCATGGTGCAGAGCTTCTATTGTCTCGCCAACGCCATCGCCCTCGCGCGCGGTCTCGATCCCGACCATCCGCCGCACCTGAAGAAGGTCACGGAGACAACCTGATGCGGCAGATCTTGGTCAACGGCCGGGTCTTCGACGGCGAGACTATCCTCGACGGACAGGCGGTGGTCCTGGACGGCGCGATCGTCGCGGCGGTGCTGCCGGCAAGCGATGCGCCCCACGACGCGGAGAGGGTCGATCTGCAGGGCGGGCTGCTGGCGCCGGGGTTCATCGATGTGCAGGTGAACGGCGGCGGCGGCGTCCTCTTCAACGACACGCCCACTGTCGAGGGCATTCGCGCCATCGCCGAGGCGCACCGCCGCTTTGGGACCACCGGGCTGCTGCCCACCCTGATCAGCGACCAGTGGCCGGTGATGACGCAGGCGGCCGAGGCGGTGGCGGCGGCGCTGGCGGAGGGCGTACCCGGCGTCCGCGGCGTCCACTTCGAAGGCCCTTACCTCAACGTGGAGCGCAAAGGCGTTCACAACGCACAGGTGATCCGCGCCGTCGATCCCGAGGCGCTGGCCCTTTTCGCCTCCGGCCGGCTCGGCCAGGTGGTGGTGACCCTGGCGCCGGAGAGGGTGGCGCCCGCATTCATCGAAGACCTCGTCGCCGCCGGCGTGAAGGTCTGCGCCGGCCACACGGCGGCGACCTACGAACAGGTTCGGCGTGGGCTGGAGGCCGGCATCACCGGCTTCACCCACCTCTTCAACGCCATGTCGCCGCTCACCAGCCGGGAGCCCGGGGTGGTCGGCGCGGCGCTGGAGGATACGGACTCCTGGTGCGGGCTCATCGCCGACGGCCACCACGTCCACGACGCGGCCCTGAAGGTCGCCATCGCCGCCAAGGCGCCGGGCCGGATGATGCTGGTCACCGACGCCATGCCCAGCGTCGGCGCCGCCATCAAGCGCTTCGAACTCGGTGGCCAGGAGATCGTCGTGGCGGACGGGCGCTGCGCCACGCCGGAGGGGCGTCTGGCGGGCTCCGACCTGGACATGGCCGGCGCCGTCCGCCACAGCATCCGGCATCTCGGCCTGCCGCCGGCAGAGGCCCTGCGCATGGCCGCGCTCTATCCCGCGGCCTTTCTCGGCCTGGAGGGGCGGCTCGGCCGCATCGCGGCGGACTTCGACGCCGACCTGGTGCTGCTGGACGACGACCTGCAGGTCCGTGAGACCTGGATCGGCGGCAATGCAAATTCGAGACGTTAGGGGAACTTCGATGTCAAAGGCGCTTTCGGTTCTGGTGGTCGGCCTCGGCAACATGGGACTTTCCCATGCCAGGGCCTATCACGGCATGGCCGGCTTCGAGATCGCCGGCCTCTGCAGCCGCCATGCGACCGGCCTGACCACGCTGCCGGAGGCGCTGGCCGGCTACCCGCGCTTCGACGACTACGCGCAGGCCCTGGCAGAACTCCGCCCCGATGCCGTCAGCATCAACACCTGGCCGGAAACGCACGCCGCCTATGCGACGATGGCGCTGGAGGCCGGGGCCCATGTCTTCCTCGAAAAGCCCCTGGCCGAAACGGTGGAAGAAGCCGAAGCGCTCGTCGCAAAGGCCCGCGAAACAAACCGCAAGCTGGTGGTCGGCTACATCCTGCGCCACCACCCCTCCTGGCAGAAGTTCGTGGAGCTGGCCCAAGGCCTCGGCAAGCCGCTGGTCATGCGCATGAACCTGAACCAGCAGAGCAGCGGCGACACCTGGACGGTCCACAAGCACCTCATGGACAGCATCTCGCCCCTGGTCGACTGCGGCGTGCACTACGTGGACATGATGTGCCTGATGACCCGGGCCAAACCCGTGCAGGTCCAAGCCATCGGCGCGCGTCTCACCGAGGAGGTGGCGCCGGAGATGTACAATTACGGCCAGCTTCAGGTGCGCTTCGACGACGGCTCGGTGGGCTGGTACGAGGCCGGCTGGGGCCCGATGATGAGCGAGACCGCCTTTTTCGTGAAGGACGCCATCGGCCCCAAGGGCTGCGTCAGCATCGTCGGCGTCGACGAAGGCACCGACAAGATGGCCTCCGACGACATCGACGCCCACACCAAGACCAACGCCCTGCGCCTGCACCACGGCGACCTGACTGCCGAGGGCCGCTTTGCCCGCGCCGACAGCATGATCACCATGGACGACGAGCCGGGCCACGACGAACTCTGCCTGCGCGAGCAGATCTTCTTCCGCGACGCGATCCTCGAAGACCGGAACCTCGACGACCACCTCGCCGACGCCGTCAACAGCCTAAGAATCGTCCTGGCGGCCGACCGCTCCATCAAGACCGGCGAGGTCGTGAGGCTGTGAGCCACGACTGCACGCCAACTCCCGGTTGACAACTAGTGCATATTGCACTAATTTTGCCACCGTCCGTGGTGAAGATCGCAGGTACTTCGCTTGTAACGAAAGAATCCTGTGATCGCTTGTTCCCGGACACGGAACATGTGCCGGTGGTGTAGAGTACGGTTACTTCTCCTCAAAGAGAGAGGTCGCGGGTTCGAATCCCGCCAGGTCGTACGACCTGTAGCTCAGTGGTAGAGCGCTACTGTACCGTTCTCGCCTGTTCCCCGGCTTCACGCACGGGCGCAACCCGAGGAGTACGAGGTCATGCGCCTGAACAGCCGGCGGGAGCCTTCTGCGGCGACGCATGAGGGCGCCCCCGCCAAGATCATCAATCCCGAGCAGCGACTGCGCCGTTCCGTTCTCTCCTGCCTGCTTTGGGAGGACGAGTTCTACGAGGACGGCGAGAGCATTGCCGATCGTATCGTGGCCGCCGCGGAGGCAGTGCCGCCTGCGGTTCTGGCCCAGGTCGCCCGCGAAGCCCGGCAGCAGTACAATCTGCGGCATGCGCCCTTGCTGCTGCTGACGGTGCTGGCGAAGACCGGCAGCGGAAACAGCTTCGTGTCCGAGACCATCGCAGACACGATCAGCCGTGCCGACGAGCTGTCCGAGTTCCTGGCTTTGTATTGGCGCAACGGCAAGACGCCTTTGGCCGCACAGGTCAAGAAGGGCCTTGCCAGAGCCTTCCGAAAGTTCGACGCCTATCAGCTCGCCAAGTACGACCGTGGCGGCCCGATCAAGCTGCGCGATGTCTTGTTCATGGTCCACGCCAAGCCCAGCGAAGGCCAGGCCGAGACCTTCCGGGCGCTGGCGGAGCGGGAGTTGGAGAGCCCGGACACCTGGGAAGTCGCCCTTTCCGGCGGCGCCGACAAGAAGAACACCTTCGAGCGGCTGATCCGGGAGGACAAGCTGGGCTACCTCGCCTTGCTGCGGAACCTCCGCAACATGGCCGAAGCCGGCTGCGACATGAGCCTGGTCCGCGATGCGATCATCGCGCGCAAGGGTGCGCGGCGAGTCCTGCCGTTCCGCTACGTTGCGGCGGCGCGGGCCTGCCCGCAGATGGAACCGGCGCTCGACGAGGCGTTGTCCGAGGCCATTGCGGAGATGCCGCCCCTCGAAGGCAAGACGCTTGTCGTGGTCGACGTGAGCACCTCCATGGATTCCGCGTTGTCGCGCAAGTCCGACATGACGCGCATGGACGCTGCAGCGGCGCTGGCCAGCATCATCCACGGCGATCTCCGGATGTTCTCCTTCTCCGCGGGTGGACGACGGTATTGGGGCGAGCGTTGGGATGGCCAGCCGGTCCTGGTCGAGGTGCCGCCGCGCCGGGGGATGGCGGGCGTCGCCGCCATCGTCACCTCTCAGCAGCGCGCTGGAACGCTGCTCGGCCAGGCGGTCAAGGAAGCCAACGCCATTCCCCACGACCGCCTGATCGTCATCACCGACGAACAGAGCCAAGACCGCGTTCCCGATCCGGTGGCGAAGCTGGCCTACATGATCAACGTTGCCAGCAACCAGAACGGCGTCGGTTATGGGCGATGGACGCACATCGACGGCTTCAGCGAACAGGTCTTGAGATTCATCGTTGAGTATGAAGCCGCAAGAACTGGCTGACTTGAGTCGGCAGATATTCGGTGATCGTGGCTGGCAGACGCGGTTGGCTGAAGCCTTGAATGTGGATGGCTCGACGGTGCGGCGCTGGGTTTCCGGCGCCGTCCCCGTTCCCGGCCCCGCCGAAGCCGCCGTGCGCTGCTTCGCCCGCGAAGCCGCCCGCCGCCGCGACGAGGCCGGCGAATGACGTCTCGGAACACCGACTCAGACTGACGGAAATGCCTGGCACATAGCCGGCACCTTTCGGAAATCAGATATCCGCCTAATCCTGCTAAGTCCTTGGAAGAATGGTGCCCAGGGGCGGAATCGAACCACCGACACCATGATTTTCAGTCATGTGCTCTACCAACTGAGCTACCTGGGCACGGGAGGGACGCCGGGGGGTGCGGCTGGGCCGCATGTGTTGGTAACCTCGGGCGTCTCCGGGCGCTGCGAACAGCGACGCAGGCTTATAGGCCCTGGGCCCGGCTCTGTCCAGCCCCGAGCCCTGAGATTCTTACGGTTTTTCAGGGCTCCAGGGTGAGCCGCAGGGTCAGGGCCTCGCCGTCGCGCAGAACGGTGATTTCCACCACCTCGCCGGGCCGCTTCATGTGGATGGCGCTCATCGCCTCGGCCACCTTGCGCACCGGCCGACCGTCGACGGCGGTGACCAGATCGCCGCGTTTCAGGCCCGCGGTCTCTCCGGCGCCGCCCGGCTGCACGCCCCAGAGGCGCAGGCCGGCCCACTGCGCCCGCTCCTCCCGCTTCAGGGGGGCGAGGCCGAGGCCGGGCTTGCCGCGCCGGACCTCGCCATGGGCCAGCAGGTCCTCCACCACCCGCCGCACCAGCTCGGCGGAGGCGGCGAAGTTGACGCCGATGTTGGCATCGCTGTCCCGGGTGAAGATGGCGGTGAGCAGCCCCACCAAGCGGCCCTGAGCGTCGACCAGCGCGCCACCGGAGGAGCCGGGATTGGCCACAGCATCGGTCTGAATGAAGTCCTCGATGGGATTGAAGCCCATGCCGGAGCGGTGCACCGCCGAGACCACGCCGCAGGTGACGGAACCATCGAGTCCGAACTGATTGCTGACCGCACAGACCGGGGCGGCCAGGGCCGGCTCCGGGCCGTAGGGCAAGGGCGGCAGCGATTCCGCGATTTTCAGGAGGGCCAGGTCGCTGGGCCGATCGCGGCCCACCACCTCGGCCGGCAGTTGCCGTCCGTCGGGCAGGCGCACGGTGATAGAGATGGCCTGGTCGACCACGTGGTCGGCGGTGACCAGATAGCCGTCCTCGGTGATGGCGACGGCAGAGCCTTCCCGCGCGAGGTCCGCCGGGCCCTGCTGCTGTCCGCCCGGGGGATCGCCGGGCCGGAAGGGCAGCACCGAGACGACGGACTGCAGCACTTTCGGCTCAAAGACCGCGGCGGCCGCACCACCGCCGTGCAGCGATGCGAGGGCCATGCCCAGCATCAGAAGGACCGGCAGGGCGCGCAGACCAGAGGACACCGCCACGCCTCAGAGTCCGTCTTCGTCGCGGTCCGGGGGCACCTCGCCGTCCGGCACCTCGTCGGTGGGCACGCGGTAACTGCCTTTCATCCAGCGCCCGAGGTCGATATCGGCGCAGCGCTTGGAGCAGAACGGCCGGAAGCGGTGGAGCGTCGGCTTCGAACAGATCGGACAGAGCCTGCGCAGCCCGTCCTTGCGCGGCAGGGGCACCACCCGCTGATCGTTGTGACGGCCGTCCTCGTCCATGCGTCCTCCCCCTGGCCCTCTTCCCAGCCCCTTCAGCCTAGCACGAGCTCGTAGCGCTCCACCAAGGGATCGGCGGTGACCGTGACGGCGCTGCCCAGGCGCTGCTCGACGGCGGCCAGGGCGGCGGCCTGCCCGCCCTTCAGGGCTTCCGCCACTGCCGGGGCCGCGCGCAGGCCGGGGGCCCTCACGGCGCGGCCCATTGCCGCAGCGGCCAGGGCGCGAAGGGCCTCGCAGGCAAGAGTCTCCGGCGTTTTCTCCCAACCGCTGCCGCCAAGGCCGCTGCGGCGGCACAGCACTTCATGCAGCGGCGGACGGCTACGCCGCCGCGTCATCTCCAGAAGGCCGGAGGGCGACAGGCCGAAGACCTGACAGGGCTCCGGGTCGCTCTCCACCGCGCGGCGCAGGGCCGCGGCCAGGGCCTTGCGGTCTTCGGCTTTCCTGAGGGCGAGAAAATCCACCACGATGAGGCCGGAAAGCGCGCGCAGCCGGAGCTGCCGGGCGATCTCCGGGACCGCCGCGTGGTTGACCTGCCGGGCCAGCGCCTCGGCCCCGCCGCGCCCGTCGTGGCGCCCCGCGTTGACGTCGATGGCCGTCAGGGTTTGGCCCGGCTCTATGAGCAGGAAGCTGCCGCCGGCGCAGTCGACCCGCGGCTGCAGCAGGGCCTCGACCTGCGTCTCCAATCCCTTGGTCTCGAACAGCGGTTCCCGGGCGGTGTGGAGCGAGAACTGGCAGCCGTCGGCGCCGGCTTCCCGCTCCAACTGTTTCAGCAGCGCGGCATCGTCGGCCACGACCCCGGTGACGGCCGCCGACCTCAGCAATCCGGCGAGCGGTGCGGCGCCGGCCGGCAGGCGTGCCGGTGCCCTATGGCCCTCGGCCCGGGCGGCCTCGGCGGCGCTTACCCTGGCGCTGACCCGCGCGCCCTTGCCGGCGGCCGGGGCGCGAACCACCTTCACCGTGAGCGCCGTTCCCTCGGGCGGAGGCGGCCCGATCATCTCCCGCTTCGGCAACAGCCCGGACCGCTCCAGCCCCAGATCGACGAAGGCGCCGTCCAGGCCCTTGTCGAAGCGCTCGACACGGGCGAGGAAGAGATCGCCGGCCTGGGGCGGCGCATCGCCGCGCAGGACCAGCAGCTCGACAAGCGCCTCGTCCCGGACCAGGGCGGCGCGGACTTCGCCCCCCAGGGCGGAGACGATCAACTCGCCCGGCATGGCCGGTTCATGGCCGGTAGCCCAGACCGGCCAGCAGGTTCCGGGTCTCCACCAGCGGCAGTCCCACCACGTTGGGATAGGAGCCGATGATGCGCGGGATGAAGGCCGCCGCGGCGCCCTGGATGGCATAGCCGCCGGCCTTGCCGCGCCACTCCCCACTCGCCAGGTAGTCGTCGATCTCCTGCCGGGAGAGCCGCTTGAAGACCACGGCGGTGGTGACCAGGGTCTCCGCATGGCGCCCGTCCGGTGCCCGCAGGGTGACCGCCCCCAGGACCCGGTGGCGCCGGCCGGAAAGCAGCGCAAGGCAGCGGCGCGCCGCCGCCTCGTCCTCCGGCTTGGGCAGGATGCGCCGGCCCACCGCGACCACGGTGTCGGCGGCCAGCACGAAGGCACCGGGGTGGCGCGCAGTCACCGCCGCTGCCTTCTCGGCGGCGATCCGCCGGGCATAGTGCGGCGGCAACTCACCCTTCCTCGGGGTCTCGTCGATATCGGCCGGATCGATGTCCGCCGGCATCAGGCCGATCTGTTGCAGGAGTTGCAGGCGCCGCGGCGATGCCGAGGCCAGCACCAGGGGCGCCGCCGCCGGCGGAGCGTCAGCCTCGGCAGGATGGTCAGTCTGATCGTGAGGGACGGCCATGCGATGGCCTGTCGGATTACTTGTAGCGGAAGGTGATGCGGCCCTTGGTGAGGTCGTAGGGCGTCATTTCCACGTTCACCCGGTCGCCCGCCAGAACGCGAATGCGGTGCTTGCGCATCTTGCCGGCGGTATGGGCCAGCACTTCATGATCGTTGTCGAGCTTTACCCGGAACATCGCATTGGGCAGCAGCTCAATGACGGTACCTTGGAACTCCAGCAAATCTTCCTTGGCCATCAGTCCTTCTATCTTGGCTATCTTGCCTGGCTATTTTGACAGTTCCGCCGCAGCGCTTCGCACCGCAGCCCCGATCCTCTCCGTGAACCCCGGCCTCTCACCCCGGGAAATCGCGGCGGATCATACAGAAAAGCTTTCGGAAGAACAAACGCCCCGATTCGCATGGGTTTGCCCCGCTTTCGCGCCAAGCAAAGGCTACTGATCGGGCTTCAGGTCGAGGGTGAAACGCGCTTCGATCCGCTTGCGCAACTGGTCCCGGACAGCCCGATAGGCATCCAGGCGGGTCTCCCGGTTTCCCTCGACCAGGGTGGGGTCGAAGGTGTTCCAGAACTCCACCTCGCAGGCCATGGTGCGGGTCATTTCGACGGCCCGGTGCTGGGCCTCCGGCGAAAGGGAGATGATCAGGTCGTAGGAGCTGTCCTCCAGATCGTCGAAGGACTTGCTGCGATGCCGGGAAAGATCGATGCCGATCTCGTCCATGACCTCGATGGCGAAGCCGTCGATCTCCTTCGCACGCACGCCCACGGAATCCACATAGATGCGGTGGCCCAGGAGATGCTTCAGCAGCGCCTCGCCCATGGGCGAGCGCACGGCGTTTTGGCTGCAGACGAAGAGCACCGCTTCGGGAAGATCGCCCATGCGGGCCTAACCGCGGATATGGAGCACGCAGATCAACGTGAACAGCCGGCGGGCGGTGGGGAAGTCGATCTCGATCTTCCCTTCCAGGCGTTCCCGCAGCAGTTCCGATCCGTCGTTGTGGAGGCCGCGCCGGCCCATGTCGATGGCCTCGATCTTCGCCGGGCTGGCGGTCTTGATGGCCTCGTAGTAGCTCTCGCAGACGGCGAAGTAATCTTTGATCACCCGACGAAAGGGCAGCAGCGGCAAGGTGACGACGCCCAGGCTCTCCTCCGCCTCGGTGCGGATGTCCCAGAGCAGGCGGTTTTCGGAGATCGAGAGGTGGAGATGGTAGGGCCCGGAGAAATCGCCGATCGGGCTGAAGGCGTTATCCTCCAGCAGATCGTAGATCGCAACCGCCCGCTCGTGTTCCGCCTCCGGGCTGCGGCGCACCACCGAGCTGTCGTCCAGGGTGATGTCGACCAGTTTCTGGGTGGCGTCCGCCGCCGGCTGTTCGCTGCCTTTTTCGTCGGTCATGCCGGCCCCGTCCTCGCCCCCGAAGGAGGTTCACCGAGACTCGGGATTGGCGGCCAGCCGCAAGGCGACGGAGGCCGCGTGGGCATCCAGGCCCTCGGCTTCGGCCAGGCGCACGGCAGCCGGCCCGATGGCCCGCAGCGAGTCGGCATCGCAGGCGATGAGCGAGGAGCGCTTCATGAAATCCAGCACCGAGAGGCCGGAGGAGAAACGCGCCGAACGCGCGGTGGGCAGCACGTGGTTCGGCCCCGCAAGATAGTCGCCGATGGCCTCCGGCGTGAAGCGGCCCAGGAAGATCGCCCCGGCATTGCGGACCTGCTTGGCCAGCGCCTCGGGCTCGGCCAGCGCCAGTTCCAGATGCTCCGGCGCGATGCGGTCGATCAGCGGCACCGCCGCGTCGAGCCGGTCGACGGTGATTACCGCGCCGTGGGCCTGCCAGCTCTCCCGCGCGATGGCGGTGCGCGGCAGGTCCTGAAGGCGCTGCTCGACCTCGGCCTCCACCGCATCGGCAAAGCCCTGGTCGTCGGTGATCAGGATGGCCTGGGCGGCGGTGTCGTGTTCGGCCTGGGAGAGCAGGTCGGCGGCAATGAAGTCCGGGCGGTTATCGGCATCGGCCACCACCAGGATCTCCGAGGGGCCGGCGATCATGTCGATGCCCACGGTCCCGAAGACCTGGCGCTTGGCGGCGGCCACATAGGCGTTGCCCGGCCCGACGATCTTGTCCACCGGGTCGATGGTTTCGGTCCCGAAGGCCAGCGCCGCCACCGCCTGGGCGCCGCCGACGCGGTAGACCTCGGTCACCCCGGCCAGCCGGGCGGCGGCCAGCACCAGCGGATTGACCGCACCATCGGGGGTCGGCACCGTCATGACCAGCCGCTCGACGCCGGCCACCTTGGCCGGCAGGGCATTCATCAGCACCGAGGAGGGATAGGCGGCGGTGCCGCCGGGAACATAGAGACCGGCGGCGGCAACGGCGGTCCAGCGGTGGCCCAGGCGCACCCCGGCGGGATCGCGGTAGTCCAGGTCCTCCGGCTTCTGGCGGCGGTGATAGTCGGAAATCCGCTCCGCCGCCAGCCGCAGCGCATCCAGGGTCGCCGGCTCGCAGCGCTCCTCGGCGGCGGCCAGCTCGGCTTCGGGAATGCGCAGGTCCTCAGCGGTCAAGGTCAGGCGGTCGAAGCGGGCGGTATAATCGAGCAAAGCAGCGTCGCCGCGGCTCCGCACATCGGCCACAATCTCGGCTACGGCCGCATCGACATCGGCGGCGGCCTCGCGCTTGCCGCCGAGAAAGGCGGCGAAGGCGGCCTCGAACCCCGGGTCCGCAGCGCTGAGCCTAAGCGGCATCGGCGACCTCGCGGAACCGCTCGACAAGATCGGACAGTTCCTCGGAGCGGGTCTTGAAGGCCGCGCGGTTGACGATCAGGCGGGAGGTGACCGTGGCGATGGTCTCCACCTCCACCAGATCGTTGGCCTTCAGGGTCGAGCCGGTGGAGACCAGATCGACGATGCGCCGGCAGAGGCCGAGGCCCGGTGCCAGCTCCATGGCGCCGTTCAGCTTGATGCATTCGGCCTGCACGCCCCGGGCGGCGAAATGCCGGCGGGTAATCCCGGGATACTTGGTGGCCACGCGGATGTGGCTCCAGCGGCTGGGATCGTCGCTTTCGGCGAGATGGCGCGGCGCGGCCACAGCCAGCCGGCAGTGGCCGATCTGCAGGTCGACCGGCGCATAGAGCTCCGGGTAGTCGAACTCCATCAGCACATCGTTGCCGGCCACCCCAAGATGGGCAGCCCCGAAGGCCACGAAGGTGGCCACGTCGAAGGAGCGCACCCGGATGATGTCCAGGCCCGGTCGGTTGGTGGAGAAGCGGAGCTGGCGCGCGTCGTCGTCGGAGAAGGCCGCTTCCGGGCGGATGCCGACCCGGGCCATCAGGGGCGTCAGCTCCTTCAGGATCCGGCCTTTCGGCACCGCCAGAATGAGGGCTTCGTTCGAGGTCACGCTTGGGCTCCGCGGCTGAAAATCGACCAATGCCGCCCTGGTATGGCGATTTTTCCCTGGAATTGCCACCGCCTTTTTCCGCCAGCGGCGCCCCGGCGGGACCGCCCGGGCCCGGGCCGCATATCAGGAGTCTGAGGGCGCTTCGCTCTCTTTGCGCTCGTGTTCGGGGCGCTCGTGTTCGGGGCGCTCGTGCTCGGGGCGCCAGCGTGTCGGCCAGGGCTGGCCGAGATCCTCCAGGTGGCAGCGCACCGCTTGGACGTCCAGGCGCACCGCCGCATCGCCGGAGAACAAGAGGGTGATGGCACGCGGCTGGGTGGTGATGGTCAGGAGGTTGAGGATCTCGTCCTTGCCGGGTCCCAGCCCGCGAAAACGCACCTTTTCCACTTTGTCGAAGCAGACCCCGCAGTTCACCCGTTCGAAGGGCGGGGGATCGTCGCTGTCGTCGAAACGCACGTCTTCACCCTCGGGCGTCGCTTCCGGGGCGGAGGGCGCTTCCCTGGCCGCCGGATCGTCCTGCTCCTTCGGCCACTGGAAGCGGTTGGCCACCATGACAAAACGCTTTTCCTTGGGCAGGAAGGTCATGTCGGCGCGCGGCACCAGGGCGTCCTGCAGCAAGGCCGCGATGACGTCCATATCCTCGGGATCGCGGGCGCGCAACTTCAGCGGCGGAGACTCGGCCATGGCGTCGTCTCCGGCCCTTAGTTCGGCGCCCGGCGGCGGGTGATGGCGGCGCCGCAGGCGGCGAGCTTCTGCTCCAGCCGCTCGTAGCCGCGGTCGAGGTGGTAGACCCGGTTCAGCACGGTCTCGCCCTCCGCCGCCAGGCCGGCGAGCACCAGCGAGACCGAGGCCCTGAGGTCGGTGGCCATGACTTCGGCACCGGTCAGGCGGTCCTGCCCGCGCACCATGGCCGAGGCGCCGTGAACGTTCACATTGGCCCCCATGCGGCTCAGCTCCGGCACATGCATGAAGCGGTTTTCGAAGATGGACTCGGTGATCATCGCGGCGCCTTCCGCAGTGGACATAAGCGCCATGGTCTGTGCCTGCAAGTCCGTCGGGAAGCCGGGATAGGGCTCGGTCATCACGTCGACGCCCTGGATGCGGCCGTTGGCGCGCTGCACCTTGAGGCCCCGGTTGGTTTCCTGGACCAGGACCCCCGCTTCGGTCAGCACCTCGATGACAGCGGAGAGGTGCTCGGCGCGGCCGCCGATCAGGTCCAGTTCCCCGTCGGTGATGGCCGCCGCCATGGCGTAGGTGCCGGTCTCGATGCGGTCGGCGACGACAGAGTGCTCGGCGCCGCGCAGCCGCTCGACCCCGCGCACGGTGATCCGGTCGCTGCCCAGGCCCTCGATCTCGGCGCCCATCTTGATGAGGCATTCGCCGAGGTCGGTCACCTCCGGCTCCCGGGCGGCGTTGACGAGCTGGGTCTCGCCCTTGGCCAGGGCCGCCGCCATCATCAGGTTCTCGGTCGCCCCCACCGAGACCTTGGGAAAGACCACGGCAGCGCCGGTCAACCCCTGGGGTGCGGCGGCGTAGATGTAGCCTTCCTTCAGCTCGATCTCGGCGCCCAAGAGCTCCAGGCCCTTGAGGTGCAGGTCGACGGGTCGGGTGCCGATGGCGCAGCCCCCGGGCAGGGAGACCTGGGCCCGGCCCTCCCGCGCCAGCAGCGGGCCCAGGACCAGCACCGAAGCGCGCATCTTGCGCACCAGATCATAGGGCGCGACCACCGAGTCGATGCGCTCGGCCCGCAGTTCCAGGACCCCGCCGTCGCTGCCGTTCTCCGCCCCGCCGTTCATGTGCAGGCCGACCCCGTGCTGGGCCAGCAGCCGCGCCATGGTCGAGATGTCCGCCAGATGGGGGACGTTGGAGAACACCAGGGTCTCCTGCGTCAGCAGGCTGGCCGCCATCAGCGGCAGGGCCGCGTTCTTCGCTCCGCTGATGCGGATCTCGCCTTTCAGCGGTTTGCCGCCCTGGATCACGATCTGGTCCATCTCGTACTCACTTCCGGGCCGGCGGACAGGTGCCGGCGGCCCTCTGCTTCAAAACGCTAGAGCCGCGGCAGGGTAACCCCGCGCTGGCCCATATACTTGCCCGCCCGGTCGGCATAGGAGACATCCGGCGCCGAGGCTCCCTTCAGAAAGAGGAACTGGCAGGCGCCCTCGTTGGCGTAGACCTTGGCCGGCAGGGGCGTGGTGTTGGAGAACTCCAGGGTCACATGGCCCTCCCACTCCGGCTCCAGCGGGGTCACGTTGACGATGATGCCGCAGCGCGCGTAGGTCGACTTGCCGAGGCAGATCACCAAAACGTCTCTCGGAATACGAAAGTACTCCACCGTACGGGCCAGGACGAAGGAGTTCGGCGGAATGATGCAGACGTCCGTCTCGCGCTCGACGAAGCTCTGTTCGGAGAAGTCCTTCGGGTCCACCAGGGCGTTGTCGACGTTGGTGAAAATCTTGAATTCGGGGGCTACCCGGGCGTCGTAGCCATAGGAGCTGACGCCGAAGGAGATGACGCCCTCGCGGCGCTGGGCCTCGACGAAGGGCTCGATCATGCCCTCGCGCGCGGCCATGTCACGAATCCAGCTGTCCGGCATGATGGCCATGGCCGTCACGCTCCCTTTCGCTTGCGTTTCAAGGGCCCGCTGAGGAGCAGACTCCGGCCGTCGCCGGGACTCCTGCGGGCGCTGGGGAACCGCGCGTTTCTACTGGAACGCTGCCCGGTCCACAAGCCGCCGCGCGCCAGGGCTGCCCCGGACCCGCCGCCGGAGCCGGTAGCAGAAGCTGTCACCGTGACCACAGGCTCACCTCAGTCGCGCTCCGGCCGGTCGCCGCCACCGCCCCCCGTTTTTTGGGTGTCGGAATCGGAGGCCTGGGAGTCGAGGCGTTCGCGCTGCTGGGCCTTGCGCTTGCGCAGGTTCTCGCGCAGGGCCGCGGCCAGGCGCTGATCGCGCTCCGAAACGCCCGTGGCGCCCGGCGCCCCCTTGGGGCCCTGCGCCCTGCCCGTCCGGCTGTCGTTTGGCATGGCGCGACACTGCCGCCCGATTGTGGCGAGGTCAAGGCCGCCCCGCCCTCGCGCCAAAGCTGGACTCAGGCCCGCGGAGCCGCGGAAACGCTCCCGTCCGCCGGCCCCATGGAACCCCTTGCCATCGCCGTGCGCTGGTGGCATGGTCCGCGCCATTCAGACCGTAGCCCTCTTGTGCCGCCGTAGCTCAGGGGTAGAGCACACCCTTGGTAAGGGTGGGGTCGGGTGTTCAATTCACCCCGGCGGCACCATTCCTTTGCAGACCCACCAATCGCCACCTGAGAGATTTGCCGCCGACCCAGCGGAACCCTTGGCATGATCGGCAAAAGCGGTTGTTCGCTTACACCGCGACCAATGGAAATGTGACGCCGAGCGCCCAGGCGAGAATCAGGCCGAGGGCGAGGCCGGGGGCCATCGCCGTGCCGCTGCGCCGTCCGACCCAGCGGCCCATGAGGCCGAAGATCAGAAAGAACAGCACGATCACCGGCAGCACCATGATGAGAAAGAACAGCCGCTCGAAGTCGAGGGCGACGGCAAGGCCGAGGGAGGCAAGAAGGGCAAGCCGGGCCGCGACGCGCCGCCAGAGCCGTGCCCGGCCCGCCTCGGTCAGCAGACTGTCGGCCAGCATGAAGGGCACTGCCCCCACCGCCAGGGCGAGGATGACCGGCACGCGGCCGAGGTGGGGCACGAAGCTGGCGGCGTAGCGATCCAGCGCAAGACCGAAGACGCCGATGCCGAAGACCGCCAGCGCGCAGGCCGGCAGCACGGCCAAGCGGCCGAAGCGCAGGCCGCGCCATTTCAACAAGGCGAGCGCGATCAGTCCGTAGACCAGCAGGTGCAGCGTAAGGTAATCCGCGACCAGCACCGGAAGAAGGCGTAGTTCAAGCGGGTAGAGCAGCAGCGGCGTCAGCACCGCCGGCACCAGGGTCGCCGCCGCGAAGCTGCTGGCGATCGGGGTTTCCGGGCGGCGGCGCCCTTCGGGCAGGAGCGCCGCCAAAGGCCAGGCGAGGAGCAGGATGGCGCCCAGCAGCAGAGCGATCCAGCCGCCGGTCGTAGCGACCGGACCACTGCTTCTGCGGCCGTAGGCGGCGTCGATCCAGGCGCGGGCCTCCCTCAGCGAGGTTGTGCTGTAGAGCACGCCGACGTGCTCGACCATCGGTGCCACCACGGCCCGGCGCAGCACGGCGCCTGCCGGGCTTGTCGCCGTTTCGCCCTCTTCGGCCTGCGGATCGACGCGGCGCAGGGCGTCCAGCGCCACCCTGCGCAGGCCCGGTTCCCAGGCGCCGGTGATCACCAGAAGCCGCTTGGGCAGATCGGCGGTCACCGCTTCCGAATACATCGACACGGCGACGACGGCGGCGATCCGCGGGTCGGCAATCGTCTGGCGCACCACGATGTCGGTGGCCATGGAATGGCCGAGCAGGGCAACGGGGCCGGATGCGTTCAGCCGGTCCCGGGCGGCATCGATGACCGCTGCGGTCTCCGCCACCAAGCGCCGGGTCGCGCCCTCGATCTCCGTCAGATCCCCGGACATGGGGACCGGGTTGCGTCCGTGACCCTGAAAATCGAAGCTGACGGCGGTGTAGCCGGCCTGTGCCAGGGTCAGGGCGAAAGCCTCCATCAACTGGCGCGAGCCGGCGAAGCCGTGGGCAATGACCACAAGGGGTCCGTTGGTCCCCGGTTGGCGGTAGACCGTCGCCGGCGTCTCCCCGGCGCGCAGCGGCGCGATGGCCAGCCCGGCGCGCGCGGCCTCCAATTGCCACAGGGCCAGCGCAATCAGCGCTGCTGCGACAATGCCGGTCAGGCGTTGGACCGCCGTCACCTCTCCCCCCTCTCGGCCGGGCTTGCCACCGCAGGCCGGAGACCCTCTGCGTTATCCTCGGGCCCCAATCCAAGACCGAAACGGGACGAGTGTCCAGATCGCCTGTCGCATTCGATTGTCCAATCGATGTAACATCGGTCCCGGGTTCGACGGAATCGTGAGGGTCAACGGAGCGATGACAGGACTGCAGACCAGCCACTTGCCTGCCCGGCGCGGGGGCGGTGTCTGACCATGGCCGATCTCTATCCCTTCTCCGCCATCGTCGAGCAGGAAGAGATGAAGCTGGCCCTGCTCATCGCGGTGATCGACCCCTCGATCGGCGGGGTCCTGGTGTTCGGACATCGCGGCACGGGCAAGTCGACGGCGGTGCGCGCGCTGGCCGCCCTGCTGCCCAAGATGCAGGTGGTGGCCGGTTGCCGCTATCACTGCGATCCGGCGGCCGAACCGCGGACCTGCGCCGACGACTGCGGCCTGCGCCGCGGGCGCAAGGCAGAGGAACTGAAGACCAAGTCGGTCGCCGTCCCGGTGGTCGACCTGCCGCTGGGGGCCACCGAGGACCGGGTGGTCGGCGCCCTCGATCTGGAGCGGGCGCTCACCGAGGGCGTGAAAGCCTTCGAGCCCGGTCTCCTGGCCCAGGCGCACCGTGGCTTTCTCTACATCGACGAGGCGAACCTGCTGGAAGACCATCTGGTCGACCTGCTGCTCGACGTCGCGGCGTCCGGCGAGAACGTCGTCGAGCGGGAGGGGCTGAGCGTGCGCCACGCCGCGCGCTTCGTCCTCGTCGGCAGCGGCAACCCCGAGGAAGGCGAACTGCGCCCGCAGCTTCTCGACCGCTTCGGCCTCTCGGTCGAGGTGACCACGCCGGAAGACCTGGCCAGCCGTGTCGAGGTGGTGCGCCGCCGCGACGACTTCGAGCGGAACCGGACCAGATTTCTCGCCAAGTGGAAACGCAAGGACGGTCAACTCCGCCGCCGCCTGGTGGCGGCCCGCGAGCGGCTGGACGACGTCGAGGTGCCGGAAAGTGCCCTGGAACGGGCCGCGGAACTCTGCATGAAGCTGGGGACCGATGGTCTGCGGGGCGAGCTGACGATGATCCGCGCGGCGCGGGCCTTCGCCGCCTTCCAAGGGGACAAGAGCCTTGGCGACGAACACCTGCGGCGGGTGGCGCCTGCCGCCCTGCGCCACCGGCTGCGCCGCGACCCCCTGGACGAGGCGGGCTCCGGCGTCAGGGTCGAGCGCGCCCTGGCGGAACTGTTCGGCGCATGACGGACGAGGCCCTCTCCCCCTGGCAGGATGCCGCCCTTGGCGCGGCGGCGCTGGCGGTGGACCCGGTGGGTCTGGGAGGCGCCGTTCTGCGGTCGCCACCTTCGCCGCTGCGCGATCACTGGCTGAGCCTGCTGCGCGGCTACCTGCCGAAAGAGACCCCCTGGCGCCGCGTGCCGCTGCATGTCACCGACGGGCGGCTGTTCGGCGGCCTCGACCTGGCGGCGACTTTGCGAGCCGGCCGGCCGCTGGCGGAACGTGGCCTGCTGGCCGAATGTGACGGCGGCATTCTGCTCCTCGCCTCGGCCGAGCGCGTCGCTGCGGCGACGGCAGCGCGGCTGACGGCCACCATGGACAGCGGCTTCGTCGCCGTCGAACGCGATGCCACCAAGGCCCGCCACCCGGCGCGCTTCGCAATCGTCGCCCTCGACGAAAGCCTCGACGACGAGGACGGCATGGCGTCGGCGCTCACCGACAGGCTGGCGCTGCACATCGACCTGAGTGGCATGGGCCGCTACGGAGACCTCTTGCCCGCCTTCACAGCGAACGATATCGAGCGGGCGCGGTCCCGCCTTGCAACCGTGGAGGCCGCGGAGAGCGACATCGAGCTGCTCTGCGGCATCGCGCTCGCCCTGGGGGTCGGCTCACTGCGCGGCGAAGCTCTGGCCCTGCGGTTCGCGCGGGTCCATGCGGCGCTCCATGGCCGCGCGGCCGTTGCGAAGGCCGACGCCGAAGCCGCAGCGCGGCTGGTCCTGGCGCCGCGCGCCACCTGCCTGCCGCAATCGGCAGAAGACGCTCCGCCACCGCAGGAACCGCCATCCCAGACAGAGTCGAGCGACGACAACGAGGCCGAGAGCGGCGGCGAGACCCCGCTCGAAGATCTGGTGCTGGCCGCCGCCGAGGCGGCCATTCCCCCCCGGCTGCTGGCACAGCTGCAGTCTGCTGCGGATCGCGCGAAGCCCCGCCGTGCTGCCGGCCGGGCCGGGGCACTGGGGGCCGCCCGGCAACGCGGCCGGCCCGTCGGGACACGCCGCGGCGATCTCGCCGGCGGCAACCGCCTGAACCTGGTCGAGACGCTGCGCACCGCGGCCCCCTGGCAGGCGCTGCGCCGCCGCCAGGCCGGTTCGGACAGCAAGGATCGCCGCATGGAGGTGCGCCGCGACGACTTTCGCATCGTGCGCTTCAAGCAGCGCAGCGAGTCCGTCACCATCTTCGTAGTCGACGCTTCCGGCTCCGCGGCCCTGCACCGCTTGGCGGAAGCGAAAGGCGCCGTCGAGCTGCTGCTGGCCGACTGCTACGCGCGGCGCGATCAGGTCGCCCTGATCGCCTTTCGCGGCCAGGACGCCGAGATCTTGCTGCCGCCCACCCGTTCGCTCGTCCGCGCGAAGCGCAGTCTGGCGGCTCTGCCCGGCGGTGGCGGGACACCCCTGGCCACCGCAATCGATGCGGCCCTGGTGCTGGCGGAAGCCGCGCGGCGAAAAGGGCAAACTCCGAACGTCGTGATGTTGACCGACGGGAGGGCGAACCTGGCCCGCGACGGCAGGGGCGGACGGCCGGAAGCGGAAGAGGACGCACTCTCCGCCGCCCGGGGTCTGCGGGCGGCCGGGGTCGCCGCGCTCTTCATCGATACATCACCCCGCGCCAATCCCTTCGCCCAGCACTTGGCGGCAGAGATGGGCGCGCACTACCTGGCGCTGCCGCAGGCCGACGCCCAAAGCCTCTCGTCCGCGGTTCGGGCCAACGCCTTGGCGGCGACACCGCCGCGTGCCGATCCCTGGAGGCCGTCCCCGTGAGCGCCTGGCCGCTCTGGGAGGAGGACGGCCGCGACTGGCCGAACCGCGACAGCAGCCAATTCGTCCTGGCCGGCGGCCTCGAGTGGCATGTGCAGTGCGCGGGCGCGGGCCCCTGCCTGCTGCTGCTGCACGGCACCGGTGCGGCGACCCACTCCTGGCGGGATCTGCTGCCGTTGCTGGCGCAGCGATTCTCGGTGGTGGCACCGGACCTGCCGGGCCATGGCTTCTCCCAGACCGCAGCCTTCCGCCGCATGTCCCTCGGCGCCATGGCCAGATCCATCGAAGACCTGCTGGCCACCCTTGAAGTGTCGCCGGCTTTGGTGGCCGGCCACTCGGCCGGCGCCGCGATCCTGGCGCGCATGTGCCTCGACCAGCGGATCGATGCCAAGGGCCTGATCAGCCTCAACGGGGCGTTCCTGGCGCTGCGCGGACTGCCGGGACGATTCTTTTCGCCGATTGCCAGGGCCCTGTCGTTGAGCGCCGCTGTCCCCCGCCTGTTTGCGCAGCGCGCGAGCGATCCATCGCTGGTCAACCGCCTGCTGCGGGAGACCGGCTCGCGCATCGATGCCGAGGGCGCACAGCTCTATCGCCGGCTGGCCCGCAAGCCGGCCCATGTCTCCGCCGCGCTCGACATGATGGCGAACTGGAACCTGGACCGCCTCGAAGCCGAGCTGCCGCGGCTGCCCGTCCCCCTGCTGCTGATCGTCGGCACCCGGGACCGCAGCGTCTCGCCGGCACAGGCGCGGCGCATCAAAGCCATGGTGCCCGCCGCCGAGTTGGTCTCGATGCCCGGCCTGGGTCACCTGGCCCATGAGGAAGAGCCGCAGCAAACGGCCGATCTCATCGCCCGCTTCGCCCGGGACGTGGAGGCGCTCCCCGCCTGAGGGGATGCCGCGTCAGGCCGGTTCGTCAGGGGAATCTCTCCCTGGCGTCAAGATAAAATAACAGTTATTGTTGTCATGTTGTGTTGACGCTTGCGAGAGAAAGCGACGCCGACGCGCGTCAGCCTGCGCCGACCGAGCCGGAGACTCAGGCGGACAGGCCGCATGCGGTGATCATCGGCAGCGGCTTCGGCGGTCTTGCCGCGGCGGTGCGGCTGGGCGCGCGCGGCTATCGCGTGACGGTGCTGGAGCGGCTCGATGCGCCCGGCGGACGGGCCTGCGTGTTCCACCAGGACGGCTTCACCTTCGATGCCGGCCCCACCATCGTCACGGCTCCCTTTCTGTTCGAAGAACTGTGGCAGCTCTGTGGCCGCCGCCTGGCCGACGATGTGGACCTGCGCCCGCTCGACCCCTTCTACCGGATCCGCTTCGACGACGGCGCGGTCTTCGACTACTCCGGCGATCCGGCGGCCATGCGCGAGACCGTCGCCCGCTTCTCGCCCCAAGACGTCGCGGGCTACGAGCGTTTCATGGCGGTGAGCGAGCGCCACTTCCGGATCGGCTTCGAGAAGCTGGGCAGCGCCGACTTCGGGTCCTGGACCGCCATGGCCCGGGTGCTGCCCGATCTCCTGAAACTGGAGGGTTATCGCAGCGTCTATGGTCTCGTCGCCAAGTACATCAAGGACGAGCGTCTGCGCACAGTGTTCAGCTTTCATCCCCTGCTGATCGGCGGCAATCCCTTCAGCGCCACCTCGGTCTACAGCCTGATCGCCTTTCTCGAACGCCGCTGGGGCGTGCACTTCGCCATGGGCGGCACCGGCCGCCTGGTGGCCGGTTTGGTGGACCTGATAAAGGGCCAGGGCGGGCGGCTGCGCTTCGGGGCGGAGGTCGGGCGCATCCTCGTGAAAAGCGGCCGCGCCGTCGGGGTCAGCCTCACATCCGGCGAGGTGGTTCCGGCGGAGATCGTCGTCTCCAACGCCGATACCGCCTGGACCTATCGCCATCTGCTGCCGGCGGAAGCGCGCAGCCGTTGGGGCGACCGGCGCCTGGAGCGTTCGCGCTATTCCATGAGCCTCTTCCTCTGGTACTTCGGAACCGACCGGCGCTACGACTCCGTCCCCCACCACAGCATCCTCCTGGGGCCGCGATACCGCGGCCTGGTCGCCGACATCTTCCGGCGCAAGGTCTTGGCGGAGGACTTCAGCCTCTACCTGCATCGGCCGACCGCCACCGATCCTTCCCTGGCGCCGCCGGGCTGCGATGCCTTCTACGTGCTCTCGCCGGTACCCAACCTGGAGGGCGCCGTCGACTGGCGCCAAAGCGCAGAGCCCTACCGTCAGCGCATCATGGCCTATCTCAGCGAAACGCTATTGCCCGGCCTGAATGACGCGGTCGTCTCCTCCCGGATCATGACCCCGCCGGATTTCGAGCAACGCTTGCTGTCCTATCGCGGTGCCGCTTTCGGCATGGAGCCGATCCTGACCCAAAGCGCCTGGTTCCGGCCCCACAACCGCAGCGAAGACATTGAAAACCTCTACATCGTCGGCGCCGGCACCCACCCGGGCGCCGGTCTGCCGGGCGTCCTCACATCAGCGCAAGTCCTCGACAAGGTGGTTCCCGATGCCGCAGCTTTTGCCTGAGAGAAAACGCTCCGCCAGCGACCTCGCGGCCTGCCGCGCGCTCCTGCGGGTCGGCTCCCGCTCCTTCTACGCCGCGTCCCTGCTGCTGCCGCGGGAGGTGCGCGACAACGCGACGGCCCTCTACGCCTTCTGCCGCCTGGCCGACGACGCGGTGGACCTGGGACACGACGGCTGCGATGCGCCCGCCGCGATCCTGGCGCGGCTGGAGAGGGTCTATGCCGGCCGGCCCGCGGACGACCCGGTGGAGCGGGCCTTCGCGGCCATGGCCGAGCGCTGTGCCCTGCCGCAAGAGCTGCCGGCCGCCCTCATCGAAGGACTGCAATGGGATGCCGAGGGGCGGCAGTACGAGACGCTCGCCGATCTGCAGGCCTATGCGGCACGGGTGGCGGGCACCGTCGGGGCGATGATGACCCTGGTCATGGGGGTGCGCGACGCCGAGGCGCTGGCGCGCGCCTGCGATCTGGGCGTCGCCATGCAGCTCACCAACATCGCCCGCGATGTGGGTGAGGATGCCCGCGCCGGGCGGCTCTACCTGCCGCGGCAGTGGCTGCGCGAGGCCGGGATCGATCCGGATGATTGGCTGGCGCAGCCGACCTTCGATGCTGCTCTTGCTTCCGTCGTCGCCCGCCTCCTGAACGCCGCGGCGCGGCTCTACGAACGCGCTGAATCCGGGATCGCCGCCCTGCCGTTGGGCTGCCGCCCGGCGATCTTCGCCGCGCGGCTGATCTATGCGGAGATCGGCGACCGGGTCGCGGACAACGGCTTCGACAGCCTGTCCCAAAGAGCCGTCGTGCCGAAGGGGCGCAAGGTTGGATTGATCCTCAAAGGCGCGGCAAGGACCGCGGGCCAAGGCATCTCCCTGCGCCGAAGCGCCTTGCGCAAGGCACTTGCCGAACCCGCCTTGGCACAGACCCGGTTCCTGGTTCAGGCCGTCCAGCCGGCCGCGGCGCCGGGATCCGCTGCGCTGCTGCCCTGGTGGGACCTCAACGCGCGGGTCTGCTGGGTGATCGCGCTGTTCGAGCGGCTGGAGCGCAGCGATCGCGATATGAGCGCCGCCGACGCGGCGCCCCGTGCGTGACAAGCGCCGAGACGGCCCTGTCCATGGCATTGACGGGGCGCGCAGAAAGGCTAGGTGACTAGGGTATGGACGGCCCCTCCTATCTGACCTTGCTGCTGTTTATCGGCGCCCTCATCGTCGTCGCCACCAGCGGCATGTATTTCCGCCCCGGCGATTGGTATGAGCGGCTTGCAAAGCCCTCCTGGCAGCCGCCGGGATGGCTGTTCGGCCCGGTCTGGATGATCCTCTATGCAATGATCGCCGTGTCGGGCTGGCTGGTCTGGTCCGAAGCCGGCTGGCTCGGCGCCGCCCTGCCGCTGGGCATCTACGCCGTGCAACTGGTGCTGAACTGGCTGTGGTCGGCGATCTTCTTCGGTCTCAAGCGCATCGGCCTCGCCCTGGCCGAGATGGTCGTGCTTTGGGCGTCCATCGTCGCCATGATCGTCACCTTCTATCCCATCCACGCAGGGGCGGCGCTGATGCTGCTGCCTTACCTGGCCTGGGTCAGCTTCGCCATGCTGCTCAATTTCACCATCTGGCGGCTGAACGACACTCGGCGGGTCGCTCTGTCGTGAGCGGCGAGTTCCTGATCCTGCTGGAGCTGGGCCTGTTCTACCTGATGGTGGCCGGCGCGGCCCTCTGGCAGCTCTATTCCGTCAGCAAACCCGATGACGGCCGCAAGGCCGACCCGGATCGCCGGCGTTAGCGGGACCGCGGTCCGGGCAGGTCACCCGCGCCGGGGCATGCGAAACGGCAAGAGGGCGCGGACCCAGGGCTTGCGAAAACGGTCGAGGTCCAGGCTCTCGTGGACCGCGATCACATCCTCTCCCATCAAGCGCGTGGCCAGCAGCGAGCGGGCATAGAAGGGACCGTCTTCGAGCGTGCGCAGAACGCGAGGCGCCCCGGGAGCTTCGGCCTGGGTGCCGCGGGCGATGCGCCAGAGGGTGCCGGGCAGAGGCGCCGCCGGCGGCGGAGTCATCTCTTCGATGACACCGTCGGCACCGACGTGAAGGGCCAGGGCCGTCCGCGCCCCGCTTCGCTCCCG
The DNA here is from genome assembly GCF_028289705.1 of Pelagibius sp. Taxonomy (GTDB): domain Bacteria; phylum Pseudomonadota; class Alphaproteobacteria; order Kiloniellales; family Kiloniellaceae; genus Pelagibius. Next base: position 85,614 of record NZ_JANQOI010000129.1, on the reverse strand, counting down.
CGCGTTGTACAGCAGCGCAGCGCCGCGTCCCAGGTGGGCCCGCGCCCAATCCCAGCGCGCGAAGGACGCCTCCAGCGGCAGGGTTCCGGCGTTGCTGTCGAAGTAGCCGCTGCCGTGCCAATTGAGAGCCGGCTTCTCCAGATCGAGCTCCACCCGCGCGCGCGGCGCGACCGGCCACCAATGGTGACAGCCCGCCGTATCGAGAACGATTTTCTGTCCGGTAAAGGCCTCGGGATAGAGGCGAATGGTCCCGCGCAGCCGCGACGGCAGGGGAACCGTCACCTCGTCGACCCGAACGGTGAGGCAATCGCCGCTCCAGGTCAGCGCGCTGGGGCCGATCTGCAGGTGGCGGGCGTCGCGCGTCAGAGACCCGCGGCCGCGTTCGGTCATCGCCCAGCGGTCGCCCCGCGGCCCGTAGAGTGCGAGGTTGACGGCACAGTGGTCGAGCGGATCGGCAGAGCCACGGCGGCGCGCCCAGGCATAGTAGGGCGAGAACACGCTGCCGATAAAGGCGATCAGCGTGAGCCCGTGGCAGCCATCGTCGCTCAGTGCATCGACATACCACCAGGCATAGCCACCGGATGGGACGGGGACCGTGAAACCAGGTCCTGGAGCAGGCTCGCCGCCGCCAGGCGCCCCGAGATCGCCGCCATGGGAATGCCCGGGCCCGGATGCACGCTGCCCCCCGCCAGGTAGAGCCCGGGCAGGCGGGTCCGCGCGCCCGGGCGGCTGAACGAGGCCTGCCAGCCGTGGGATGCCTGACCGTATAGTGCGCCGCCGCTGCCTGGGAAGAGCTGGTTGAAGTCGTGGGGCGTGGTCATCGTGGCGGCCGCCTCGTGCCGTTCGATATGAAGACCGCAGCCTTCCAAGCGGGCGAAGGTGTTTTCCGCGCATGAATTCGTCTCCAATGCGTCGAAGGACGGGCCGTCGCCGTATGCCGGAGCGTTGACGAGGCAGAACAGGCGTTCGGGGCCTTGCGGAGGCGCCTCGCCGGGATCGCCGCGATCCTGGGCACAGACATATACGGTTGGCGAGCGCGGCAGGCGGTGCTGTTCGAAGATGTCGGCGAACTCGGCCGGGTAATCCGATGAGAAGAACACGTTGTGGCGCAGCAGCGGGAAGCCGTCGGCCCTCGCCACAAGGGACCAGGTGACCGCGGAGAGCGAGCGCGCAGACGGGCTGGGCGCGGGCACTGCATCGGCAACACCCTGTCCCAGGAGCCCGGCGGCGGCCGCGGCCACATCGGCGTTGAGCAGCACCGCATCGGCCGCCAGGTCTTCCCCGCCGGCGAGCCGCACTCCCTCGACCCGACCGGCCGGCGCGCGCACCTCGGCGACCTCGGCGCCGTAGCGGATCTCGGCGCCCTGGCGGACGGCCAGGGCTGCCAGGGCCTCGGCCAGGCGCTGCATGCCCCCCTCGACCAGCCAGACGCCCTTCTGTTCGACATGGGCCACCAGCATCAGGGTCGCCGGCGCCACAAAGGGCGAAGACCCGCAGTAGGTGGCGTAGCGGGCGAAGAGCTGGCGCAGGCGCTGGTCGTGAAAATGCTCGCCCAGCGCCGACCAAAGGGTCTGAAAGGGCTTGATGCGCCACAGGCCGCCGAGCCCGCGCCAGCCGACGTTGCGGACCAGGCCCGTCGGGCTCGGGCGCTGCGCCTGCATGAAGGAGCGCTCCAAGGTGGTGTAGATCTCGCCGGCCCGGGTGCAGAACTCGAGAAAGCGGCGCGCTTCCGCGGCGCCAGCGAAGTCGCCGATGGCCTCGGCCGAGCGTGCCGTCTCGGCATGGAGATCGAGCCGTTCCGTGGCGTTCCAGGCATGACGCGCCAGAATCTCGGCCTGCTTCAGCCTCACGCAGTCGTCGAGGCCGGCACCGGCATCGTCGAAGATCTCGTCGAAGATCCAGCGCATGGTCAGGACCGTGGGCCCGGAATCGACGGCACGGCAGTCGGCCGGCGGACCCACGTGCAGCTCGCGCATCTTGCCGCCGGGTGCCGCGGCGCGCTCCAAGAGCGTGACCTCCAGGCCCCGGCGCGCCAGCTCCACAGCCGCCACCAGACCGGCAATCCCCGCTCCAACGATGATGATCCGCTCTCCGCTCACCTCCGGGTCCCGTCGCTCCTCCCCACAGTCTGCCCGTCACTGCGCCCGCAGCCCGATACGGCAGGCCCCGATACGACAGGCAAGGTCATTGACAAGCAAAAGAGAACTGTCCAATCTAACTTACACTATAGAATGACAATTAGAAATGACAGTCGAGGCTGAAATGGACACGGCGAGTCGGGAGGGGGCCATGCAGGCAGTCATGCACGTCGAGGGCACACTCGAGGCCGCCGTGCGGCGGGGAGAGGCGCCAGGCCATCCGCCCGGGCTGGCCGCGGCGATCCGCCACGCGGTGTTCCCGGGAGGGGCTCGCATTCGCCCGCAGCTCTGCCTCGCCGTCGCCGGCGCCTGTGGCGAGGGCGGTTCCCCGGTTGCCGCCACGGCCGCGGCCTCCATCGAGCTGCTGCACTGCGCCTCTCTCGTGCACGACGACCTGCCCTGCTTCGACGATGCCGATCTGCGCCGCGGCAAGGCCTCGGTCCACAAGGCCTTCGGCGAACGTCTCGCCGTGCTGGCCGGCGATGCCCTCATCGTCATGGCCTTCGAGGTCCTGGGACGCGGGGCGGCCACCCATCCCGAGCGCCTGGTCGAACTGCTGCGCATTGTCGGCGCCGCCGTCGGCACGCCGCATGGGATCTCGGCGGGCCAGGCCTGGGAGTGCGAGCCGGCGCTGGATCTGGTCCAGTACCAGCGGGCCAAGACCGGCGCGCTCTTTTCCGGCGCGACCATGGCCGGCGCCGCGGCGGCCGGCTTTGAAACAGCGCCCTGGCGGGCTCTCGGCGACGGTCTTGGCGAGGCCTATCAGGTGGCCGACGACATCCGCGATGTCTTCGGGAACCCGGATGACCTCGGCAAGCCGGTGGGCCAGGACGCCGCCCACGCGCGCCCCAATGCCGTGCACGCGCTGGGACTGGACGGGGCCGTCGACCGCCTGGAGGCGCTGGTCGCCGCGGCGGCCGAGTCGATCCCGATCTGTCCGGGGCGCAAGGCCCTGCGGTTGCGCATCATCGAGGAGGCGCAGCAATTCCTACCGAAGAAACTTCGGCGCGCCGCCTAGGGTCAAACCGCGCAGCACCGCCGATCACGTCACGCAAGACCGCCGGCAACCGGTACCGCTGGGATGACCGGCTGTTGGACCGGCTGTTGGATTTGCGCGACCGCCTGCTGGCAAACCAAAGCTTCCAGCGCTGGGCCTCGCGCTTTGCGCTGACCCGGCCCATCGCCCGGCACCGCAGCCGCGCCCTGTTCGATCTCTGCGCCGGTTTCGTCTACTCGCAGGTGCTGGCCGCCTGCGTGCGCCTGGAGCTCTTCGAGATTTTGTCCGAAGGGCCGCAGGAGCTGCACCCGCTGGCGCGGCGACTCGGCCTGGCACCGGATGCCGCCACCTGCCTGCTGGACGCGGCCATCGCGTTGAAGCTGGTCTCGCGGCGCGGCCACTTGCGCTACGGCCTCGGGGAGCTGGGGGCCGCGATGGTCGGCAACCCCGGCATTGCCGCCATGGTCGAGCACCATGCAATGCTCTATGCCGACCTGCGCGACCCCGTGGCGCTGCTGCGTGGCGAGCCGGCGGGCCGCTCCCTCGCCGCGTTCTGGCCCTACGCCGAGGCCGAACGTCCGGAGGACCTGGACGCCGACTCCGTGGCCGCCTACAGCCGGCTGATGGCCGCCTCCCAGCCCATGGTCGCGAGCCAGATCCTGGACGCCTATCCGCTGCGGCGCCATCGCTGTCTTCTGGACGTCGGCGGCGGCGAGGGCGCCTTTCTGGAAGCGGTCGCCGCGGAGGTTCCCGGCTTGGACCTGATGCTTTTCGACCTGCCGGCGGTCGCGGAACGGGCCGAGCGGCGCTTCGCGAGGCAAGCGGCGACAGAGCGAATCGGGGTCTTTGGCGGCGATTTCCTGAAGGACGAGTTGCCGCGCGGCGCCGACATCGTCTCGCTGGTGCGCATCCTGCACGACCATGACGACGCGCGCGTCCTCACCCTGCTGCGCGCCGCGCGCCGCGCCCTGCCGCCCGGCGGCACCTTGCTGCTGGCGGAGCCGATGGCCGAAACGCCGGGCGCCGAGCCGAGCGGCGGGGCCTATTTCGGCTTCTATCTGCTGGCCATGGGCCGCGGGCGGCCGAGGACCCCGGCCCAGCTCGCCGGCCTCGTCGAAGAGGCCGGCTTCGAGAAGCCGCATCTGCAGACCACAGGCAATCCGCTGCTGACGCGGGTGCTCACCGCCCGGGCCCCAGGCGAGGTCTCTGACAAGGTCTCTGGCAGGGCCTCCGGTCGATGAGCAATGTGTGTTCTGTTTTCTTGACATTCCAGAGTGTCCATATAAGCTGACACTTGGTCGAGAGATCATCCATAAGCCCTGATCCACAGGGCACGGAGGCCACCTTTGGAAACGCTCGCAGTTGTTCTAGAAAAGCCCGAGCGCCTAGTTCTTGATCGGCTTGAGCTTTCGCCGCCCGAAGCCGAAGACGTCGTCGTCGATATCGCCTGGAGCGGGGTCAGCACCGGAACCGAACGCCTGCTCTGGTCCGGCGACATGCCGGCCTTTCCGGGCATGGGTTATCCTCTGGTGCCCGGCTACGAATCGGTCGGCTGGATTGCCGAGGCCGGCGAGCGCTCCGGCGCCCGGGTCGGCGAATTCGTGTTCGTTCCCGGCGCGCGCTGCTTCGGCGAGGTGCGCGGTCTCTTCGGCGGAGCCGCGGCGCGGCTGGTCGTGGCCGGTGAACGCGTCATCGCCCTGGACAGCAAGCTCGGCGAGCGCGGCGTGCTGATGGCCCTGGCCGCGACGGCTCACCACGCCATCGCCGAGGGCTGCCCGGACCTCATCGTGGGGCACGGCGTTCTCGGGCGCCTCATCGCGCGGCTGGCCCTGGTCATGGGTGAGAGCGCACCGACGGTTTGGGAACAGAACCCGGATCGTGCCGCGACCGCCGAGGCCTATTCGGTCCTCCATCCCGACGACGACCCGCGGCAGGACTACAACCGGATCTGCGACGTTTCCGGCGACCACGGCATCCTGGACAGCCTCATCGGCCGTCTGGCCCCCGGCGGCGAGATCACGCTGGCCGGCTTCTACAGCAAACCGCTGTCCTTCGCCTTTCCCCCCGCGTTCCTTCGCGAGGCCCGGCTGCGGGTCTCGGCGGAATGGCGCGACACAGACCTGGCGGCTGTGTGCCGGCTCGTCGAGTCGGGGCAGTTGTCCCTGGACGGGCTGATTACCCATCGGGCGGAAGCCGCGCGGGCGGAACCCGCCTACCGCACGGCATTCAACGATTCCTCCTGCCTGAAGATGATCCTCGATTGGAGGCACTGCCAATGACCGAGACCAACGGACAATCCGGAGCCACCCTGCTGAAGTCCGCGCCAGACAGCGTGACGGAGGGCGATGCCCGTCTGCGGGACGAAGCGGCAATCGGGCCCGATCCCGTATCGACGGCGCCGGTGACCAAGGAAACCCAGATCATCGCCATCTACGGCAAGGGCGGGATCGGCAAGTCCTTCACCCTGGCAAACCTCTCCTACATGATGGCGCAGCAGGGCAAGCGGGTGCTGCTCATCGGCTGCGACCCCAAGAGCGACACCACCTCGCTGCTGTTCGGCGGGCGCAGTTGCCCGACCATCATCGAAACCTCCTCGCGCAAGAAGCTCGCCGGCGAGGAAGTCCAGATCGGCGACGTCTGCTTCAAGCGCGACGGAGTCTTCGCCATGGAACTGGGCGGTCCCGAGGTCGGCCGCGGCTGCGGCGGACGCGGCATCATCCACGGCTTCGAACTGTTGGAGAAACTGGGCTTCCACGACTGGGGCTTCGACTACGTGCTGCTCGACTTCCTGGGCGACGTGGTCTGCGGCGGCTTCGGCCTGCCGATTGCCCGCGACATGTGCCAGAAGGTCATCGTCGTCGGCTCCAACGACCTGCAGTCGCTCTACGTGGCCAACAACGTCTGTTCGGCCGTCGACTATTTCCGCAAGCTCGGCGGCAACGTCGGGGTCGCCGGCATGGTGGTGAACAAGGACGACGGCACCGGCGAGGCCCAGGCCTTTGCGGAGGCCGCCGGCATACCGGTGCTCGCCGCCATTCCCGCCCATGACGACATCCGCCGCAAGAGCGCCAACTACGAGATCGTCGGCAAGCCCGGCGGCGAATGGGCGCCGCTGTTCGAGGGCCTTGCCCAGCAGGCGGCCGAGGCCGGGCCGCAGCGGCCGACCCCCCTGACCCAGGACGGACTGTTGGGGCTCTTCGCCAGCGAGGCGGTGGGACGCGACGTGGTGCTCGATCCGGCCACGCCCGAAGACATGTGCGCCGGCGAGATCACCGAAAAGCCCTCTCTCGAAGTCGTCTACGAAGGGGTCTGACGGTCATGAGCCCCTACGACAACCCGCCGACAAGGCCGCCCGACCGAGCGCCTGACGAGCAAGCGGCTGCGCCCACGAAAGGCGGCGGCTGTCACGGCGGTCACGAGACCATGCTGAAGGCCGCAAAGGCAGCCGGCAAGACGGCGACTTTGGAACGGCTGGCCGAAGACTATCCGAAGGGCCCGCACGATCAGCCGCAGTCCATGTGCCCGGCCTTCGGCTCTCTGCGGGTGGGCCTGCGCATGCGCCGCACGGCGACCATCCTCTCCGGCTCGGCCTGCTGCGTCTACGGCCTCACCTTCACCTCCCACTTCTACGGCGCGCGCCGCACCGTGGGCTACGTGCCCTTCAATTCCGAGACCCTGGTCACCGGGCAGCTCTACGAGGACATCCGCAACGCAGTGACCGAGATGGCCGACCCGGAACACTATGACGCCGTGGTGGTCATCAACCTCTGTGTGCCAACAGCCTCGGGCATCCCCCTCGACCGCCTGCCGCGCGAGATCGACGGCGTGCGCGTCATCGGCATCGACGTGCCCGGCTTCGGCGTGCCCACCCATGCCGAGGCCAAGGACGTTCTGGCCGGCGCCATGCTGCGCTATGCGCGCGCCGAGGCGGAACAGGGGCCGGTGCAGCGCCCCCGGCAGAAGGACGGCCAGGACGCCGCGGACCGCCCGACGGTCACCCTGATCGGCGAGCTCTTTCCCGCCGATCCGGTGGGCATCGGCGCGCTGCTGGCGCCGCTCGGCCTGGCTGTCGGGCCGCAGTTGCCGTCGCGCGAGTGGCGCGACCTCTACGGCGCGCTGGACTGCCGCCTGGCCGCGGCGGTGCATCCCTTCTACACCGCCTCCGTGCGGGAGTTTCACGCCGCCGGGCGCAAGGTGATCGGCTCCGGTCCCGTCGGCGTGGAGGGCACCGCGGACTGGCTGCAGAGCGTCGGGGCCGCCGCAGGAGTCGCGGAGGCCACGATCGACGCTGCCAAGACCAAGGTGCTGCCGGCGATCCGCGCGGTGCTGGAGGCCAATCCCATCAAGGCGCGGGTCACCGTCTCGGGCTACGAAGGCTCCGAACTCCTGGTCGCGCGCCTGCTGGCCGAGGCCGGGGCGGAGGTGCCCTATGTCGGCACCGCCTGCCCGAAGACCCCGTGGAGCGAGGCGGACCGGGACTGGCTTGCGGCGCGCGGCACCCACGTGCAGTACCGCGCCGCGCTGGAGCAGGATCTGGCGGCCATGCGCGACGTGAAGCCCGACCTCGCCCTCGGCACCACGCCTCTGGTGCAGGCGGCGAAGGAAGAGGGCGTTCCGGCGATCTATTTCACCAACATGGTCTCTGCCCGGCCGCTCTTCGGACCGGCCGGTGCCGGTGCGCTGGCCGGCATCGTCGCGGCCCAGACCCGCGGGCGCGAACGCTTCCGCCAGATGAAGGGCTTCTTCGGCGATATCGGCAGCGGCGATTCAGCCGGCTACGGCGCGCAACCTGCCGCGCAGGGGGGTGATTGACCATGCTGGTGCTCGATCACGACCGTGCGGGGGGTTACTGGGGCGCCGTCTATGCCTTTTCGGCGATCAAGGGACTGCGCGTGGTGATCGACGGGCCTGTGGGCTGCGAGAACCTGCCGGTGACGGCGGTGCTGCACTACACCGATGCCCTGCCGCCCCACGAGCTGCCGGTGGTGGTCACCGGCCTCTCCGAAGACGAACTCACCATGAGCGGCACGGAAGAAGCGCTGCGCCGCGCCAGCGGCACGCAGGACCAGAAGCAGCCGGCCGTCGTGGTCACCGGCTCCATCGCCGAGATGATCGGCGGCGGCGTCACGCCCGAGGGCTCCAACCTGAAGCGCTTCCTGCCGCGCACCATCGACGAGGACCAGTGGCAGAGCGCCGACCGCGCCCTCTACTGGCTGTGGACCGAGTTCGCCGGCAAGAAGGCGATGAAGCGCCGCGAGAAGAAGCGCCCGGAAGGCGCCAAGCCCCGGGTCAACATCATCGGGCCGATCTACGGCACCTTCAACATGCCCTCCGACCTCGCGGAGATCCGCCGCCTCGTCGAGGGCATCGGCTGCGAGGTCAACCTGGTCTTCCCCCTGGGTGCCCATGTGAAAGACGTGGCGCGCCTGGCCGATGCCGAGGTCAACGTCTGTCTCTACCGCGAGTTCGGGCGCCAGCTCTGCGAAGCGCTCGATCGGCCCTATCTGCAGGCACCCATCGGCCTCTTCGCGACCACCAACTTCCTGCGCAAGCTGGGCGAGCTGACCGGGGTCGATCCGGAGCCCTTCATCGAGCAGGAAAAGCAGACCACCATCAAGCCGATCTGGGATCTCTGGCGCAGCGTGACCCAGGACTTCTTCGCCACCGGCTCCTTCGCCGTGGTCGCCTCGGACACCTACACCCGCGGCCTCAAGCGTTTCCTGGAAGAGGAGATGGGGGTGCCCTGCACCTTCTCCTTCTCGCGGACCGCCGGCAAAAAACCGGACAATGCCGCGGTGCGGACGGCGCTCAGGGATTCGCCGCCGCTGGTGCTCTTCGGCTCCTACAACGAACGCATGTATGCCGCCGAGCAGAACTGCCGCGCGGTCTACATCCCGGCCTCCTTCCCAGGCGCCATCGTCCGCCGGGCGACCGGCACACCCTTCATGGGCTATGCCGGGGCGACCTACATCATCCAGGAATACTGCAACGCCCTCTTCGACGCGCTGTTCCACATCCTGCCGCTCAGCAACGACCTCGACCGCGTGGAGGCCACGCCGGCGCGCGGCCAGAGCGCGGGCGCCTGCCGCTGGAGCGACGCGGCGCGCCGGGAACTGGAGGCGCATCTGGAACGCCAGCCTTTCCTGGTCCGTATCTCCGCCGCCAAACGCCTGCGCGATCGCATCGAGACCGACGCCAAGGCGGAGGGCGAAACGGAGGTCGACGAAGCGCGGGTGAAGCGCTCCCTCGCCGCGATGACCGAGGGGCAGACCGCATGACGATAACCCTCAACAGATCAGACCCTGCCCGCTGCGGCGCCCGTTCCGGCGCCGCTTCGGAGGCAGCGGTCCCAGAGCTCTTGCCCGGCGCCGCTGGGCAGAGGACTCGCCAAGGCCCTCGGGTCCGGGCGAACCCCGCCGCGTGGGATGAGCGCGGTAACGGCCACACGGCCATCCAGTTGGAGGCCATTTGAATGGCTAACGGCGAAGCAAGTGGCTCTCTGTCCGGATTGTCGGAAAATGAAGCCAGGGAATTCCACAAGTATTTCATGCAGGGGTTCCTGTATTTCCTCGGGCTAACACTGATAGCCCACATCCTCGTCTGGATCTGGCGCCCCTGGTTCTAGATCTAGATCGAAGAAGGAGAGAGAAATCATGTGGAGAATCTGGCTTCTATTCGATCCGCGCAGGGCGCTGATAGCGATCCTGACGTTCGCGTTCCTTATGGTGCTGGTGAACCATTTCGTTCAGCTAAGTACGGAACGCTACGGCAGCTGGCTCAACGCACCGGCCTCGACCAGCAGCGAGTGATCGCGGGGCCTTAGGCAGCGGGCGCGTCCTCTGGTCCGCCCGCTGCCACTTCAACTCCCCAGCGGAGTTGCAGTCTGTCTGATACGACGGAGAAGCAAGCCATGGCTATGCTCAGCTTTGAGAGAAAGTACCGCGTTCGCGGAGGGACGCTGATCGGCGGCGATATGTTCGACTTCTGGGTCGGTCCGTTCTATGTGGGCTTCTTCGGCGTCACGACCATCTTCTTCGCGGCCCTGGGCACCGTCCTGATCGTCTATGGTGCGAGCCAGGGCCCGACCTGGAACCTCTGGCAGATCAGCATCGCGCCGCCCGATCTGAAATACGGCCTGGGCCCGGCGCCGATGCTGGAGGGCGGCCTCTGGCAGGTGATCACGATCTGCGCCATCGGTGCCTTCGTTTCCTGGGCGCTGCGCGAAGTGGAGATCTGCCGCAAGCTTGGCATCGGTTACCACGTGCCCATCACCTTCGGTGCGGCGATCCTGGCCTATGTGACCCTGGTGGTCATCCGGCCGTTGCTGCTCGGCGCCTGGGGCCACGGCTTCCCCTACGGGATCTATAGCCACCTCGACTGGGTGTCCAACGTCGCCTATCAGCACCTCCACTTCATGTACAACCCGGCGCATATGGTGGCGGTCACCTTCTTCTTCACCACCACCCTGGCGCTGTCGCTCCACGGCGCGCTGGTGCTCTCCGCGGTCAATCCGGCCAAGGGCGAGAAGGTCAAGTCGCCGGAGCACGAGGACACCTTCTTCCGCGACGCCATCGGCTATTCCATCGGCACGCTGGGCATCCATCGCCTGGGGCTGCTCCTGGCCATCAACGCCGGTGTGTGGAGCGCAATCTGCATCGTCATCAGTGGACCCTTCTGGAACCGTAGCTGGCCGGAGTGGTGGGATTGGTGGCTGCGACTGCCGATCTGGTTCTGAGGGAAAGGCAAGGACCATGGCTGAATACCAGAACATCTTCACACGCGTTCAGGTCCGCGCCGGGCCCGATCACGGCGTCGACCTGCCGCGTCACGACTCCGACCGCGCGGGCAAGCCCTTCTTCGCCTATTGGTTCGGCAAGATCGGCAATGCCCAGATCGGCCCGATTTATCTGGGCTGGACCGGCATCGCCTCGCTGATCTTCGGCTTCGCGGCGATCGAGATCATCGGCCTCAACATGGCTGCCTCGGTGAACTGGGATCCGATCGAGTTCATCCGTCAACTGCCCTGGCTCGCCCTTGAGCCGCCGCCGCCGAAGTACGGATTCATGATCATCCCACCCCTTGCGGAAGGCGGATGGTGGGTGATCGCCGGCTTCTTCCTCACGACCGCCATCCTGCTATGGTGGGTCCGGACCTACCGGCGCGCGAAGGCGCTCGGCATGGGCACCCATGTGGCCTGGGCCTTCGCCTCGGCCATCTGGCTCTACCTGGTGCTCGGGTTCATCCGCCCGGCCCTCATGGGAAGCTGGGCGGAAGCCGTGCCCTTCGGCATCTTCCCCCACCTCGACTGGACGACCGCCTTCTCCCTGCGTTACGGGAACCTGCACTACAATCCCTTCCACGCCCTGTCGATCGTCTTCCTCTACGGATCGGTGCTGCTCTTCGCCATGCACGGGGCGACGATCCTGGCGGTCAGCCGCCTGGGCGGCGAGCGTGAGATCGAGCAGGTTACCGACCGCGGCACCGCCGCCGAACGGGCGGCACTCTTCTGGCGCTGGACCATGGGCTTCAACGCCACCATGGAGTCGATTCACCGCTGGGCATGGTGGTTTGCCGTGCTCACCCCGCTGACCGGGGGGATCGGGATCCTCCTGACCGGCACGGTGGTCGACAACTGGTACCTCTGGTCCGTGAAACACGGCGTCGCCCCGCCCTATCCAGACTTCTTCCAGGGCATGGGCGATCCGGCGATGGGAGCGGGACAATGAACATCTGGACAGCCTTGGTGGCCTTCGTGGCGGCGCTGCTGACCGTCGCCATGTTCGTGATGGCCGATTGGGACCTGCCGCCGGTGCAGAACACGCAGACCGGCTACCGCGGCACGGCGATGGCGGAGATCGACGACATCGAGCGGCTACAGGTCGAGATCGAGGCGAACCAGCTGCCCGACGTGCCCTGGGAACTCGACACCACCGGGCCGCGCGCTTCGGAGGTCTATGAGAACGTGCCTGCGCTGGGGCATCTCAGCTCCGACCAGTTCGACCGGCTGATGGCGGCGATCACGGAATGGGTCTCCCCGGAAGAGGGCTGCAGCTATTGCCACAACGACGACAACCTCGCCTCGGACGAGGTCTACACCAAGGTCGTGGCCCGGCGGATGCTGGAGATGACCTGGGAGATCAACGCCGACTGGGGCGAGCATGTCGCCGAGACCGGGGTCACCTGCTACACCTGCCACCGCGGCCACCCGGTGCCCGAGAACGTCTGGTTCCGGGAGGATGCGCCGGGGCCGACGCGGGGCTGGGCCGGCTATACCGCCGGGCAGAACACCGTGTCCGTCGGCCTTACCTCGCTGCAGACCGATCCCTTCTCGACCCTGCTCGGCGACGATGGCGAGATCCGCGTCGAAAGCCTGACAGCCTTGCCGACCGGCCATGAGGCTTCCATTCAGGAAACGGAGCGGACCTATTCGCTGATGGTCCACATGTCGGAGGCTCTGGGCGTCAACTGCACCTTCTGCCACAACACCCGGGCGGTGCAGGACTGGGCGCAGAGCACGCCCCAACGCACGACCGCATGGCATGGCATCGATATGGTGCGCGATCTGAATGCCATCTACCTCGACCCGCTGCAGCCGGTCTTCCCCGAGGCGCGCCTGGGGCCGCTTGGGGATGTTGCCAAGGCCAACTGCACGACCTGTCATCAGGGCGTCCAGAAGCCTCTCAACGGCGCCAGCATGCTCGGCGACTACCCCTCGCTGCGCAGTGCCCCCTGAGGGGAGCCGCTCGGCTTGACCGCGATGGTTGCCTCGGCGAAGCTTGAAGCGGCCAGCAGCGATCGGCTTCGGATATGGATGGAGACAGAGCGAGCCTGACGTTGACAATCGGAGGTCCGGACTCCCCGGGGGTAGGGAACCCGGGGCTGGCTGACTGTCTGAAGGAACGAACGGGCGACCTCCATCGTCAGGCCGAACGCAGCGGCATCATCGCCGATATCCTCCGCGGAAGCGCCAGCCGCCAGGACTACGTGGTGCTGCTGCGCAACCTGCACCCGGTCTACGCCGCGCTCGAACAGGCCTTGGAGTCGGCGCGCGGGCGCGATTCGCTGACCAGTCTGGCAGAGCCGGTGATCTATCGAACCGCCTGCATCGAACGCGATCTCCAAACTCTTTGGGGATCGGACTGGCGAGGCGCACTGCCGTTGCTGCCGGCCGCAAGCCGCTACGTCCGCCGTGTCGAAGCCGCCGCACAGGGCGATGGCGCGCGCCTCTACGGTCACGCCTATACGCGCTACCTCGGCGATCTCAATGGCGGACAGGTGCTGCGTGGCTTGCTGTCCCGCCGGCTCTCGCTCGGGCCCGAGGGCCTCTCTTTCTACGACTTCCCGCAGGTCGCCGATCTGCCCCGCTTCCGCGCGGCCTATCGGGAGGCGATCAATCGCGCGCCGCTGTCTCCCCTGCGCTTTCAGGCCGCCGTCGAGGAGGGGGTGCGCGCCTTCGCCCACAACATCGAGCTGTCGCTCGCCATCGGGGCCACCCGCGCGAACCTGGGCATGCGCTAGACTCTCTCATGTCTTGACGGAACCGGCCCGCTCCCCCACCCGGCAACCCATAGGATACTTGGGCTGGGTGGCCGGGTGGGGGAGCGGGCCGGAGCTGATTCGACGAAAGTCGAAAACGCGCTAACCCTCCTCTTCGGGGTCCTCCGCAGTCTCGGCCCCGCCATCGAACATCGCGTGCCACATCAGGTGCTCAAGAAGCTCTCTTGAGCGCGCCACCGAGGCTTGCACACTCTCCAGCTTCGCCGGGATCTGTGCCAGTTCCATGCTGTCGGTGATCTCGAGGGCGGCAAGCTGCGCGTTGCCGACCACAGAGGAAAGCAGATTGCGGTACAGCAGATCCGCTTTGGAGTTGAGTTGCAGACCATGCATCTGGTGACGCCCGATAAGACCTTCCTGGAAGCTGCGGCGGGCGTTCTCGGCCGCCTTGCGTTCGGTCAGATCGGTGAACAGGAAGACGAAGCCCAGCACTTGGTCGGGTGCAGACATGACGGCGTCTGCCCGAACCCTGAGCGGCACGGCTTCACTTTGCTGCAGGAGCAGCCGCACTTCGCCCCGCCAGATGTTCCGGTGACGAAGCAGGTCGTCGAGACTGCGCCGGACCGCGTCGGACTCGGCGAAGAGCGCCGGCAGGTCGTTGACGCTGGCGATCTCCTGCAGCTCGTCGTTCATCAGGCGCTTGAAGGCGGCGTTGACCAGCAGGATGCGCCCGTCCGGCGTCGCGGTGATCACCGGTTGTTCAGACAGCTTGACCTTGTCGCTCACCTGCTCGAGCTGCTGCTGGGCGATGACCATGCGCACGGAACGGAACTGCAGGACCACATCCGCCAGGGTGCTGCCAATCAGCCGCGCCGCGTTGAGGTTGGCCGGCGTCCAGGGGTCGGCGGTTCCCTCGACGACCTGGTGCCACTGCGAGAACGACCGCCGCGGAGAGAGGTCCGAGGGGTCGTTGCCGACGATCACCGGCTTGAAGGGGTTGCCGCCCCAGGTCACGGTGCGGATGCGCTCCGGCCGGAACCAGATCAGGTACTCGCCCGGCGCCCGCGAGAGCGGCATCGCCAGAAGCCCGCTGGCCACCGGTTTCAGGGCGGCGAAGGCCGGGTCCACGAGGCCCAGAGAGGCGACGGCCACCTCTCCTTTGGGCGTCTGCGCGTCGAGCCAGGCGCCGATACGCCGCAGTTCATGGGTGCCGGGCACCTCACCGGTCGTCCGCACCTCGCCCTCGAACAGCAGGGCCGCACCGCCCGCATCGAGCGGCTGCAGCAGAGAGCGCGCGTGACCGAAGAGGGCGGACTTCCAGTCGCCGTCCCGCGAGATGGCTTCGACCAGGCGCTGCTCCAGGCGCTGTACCATCAACTCGGCCTCGGCCTGAACGAAACTCTCCAGCGCCGCCAGGCGGGTGGCGACCGTCTCCGCCAGAAGCTCGACGACGACGCGCGTCTCATAGGGCACGCTGAGCGGCGCATAGTGATGGCAGGACACAAGGCCCCAGAGCCGGCCGGCAACCATCAGCGAAGCCACCAGCGTCGCGTTGACGCCCATGTTTTGCAGGTACTGGATGTGGATCGGCGACATGCTGCGCAGGGTGCAGAGCGACATGTCGAGATCCTCGCCCGTCAGCGGCGACTGGACCGGATCCAAGGGCACCGGCTCATAGTCGACATCCACCAGCACCCGCACCCGGTTCCGCTCGTAGAGGCGGCGGGCGATCTGCGGAATGTCGGAGGCGGGATAGCGGTTGCCGAGGTAGGGCTCCAGATGCTCCTCCCGGCGCTCGGCAAAGACCTCGCCGTGCCCTTCCTCGTCGAAGCGGTAGACCATGATCCGGTCAAATCCGGTCAGCTCCTTGAAGATGGTGGCCGCCTCGTTGCAGAGCTCGCTGAGGGAGACCGTCTCCAGAATCTTGCGCAGCGACCCTTCGAGGTGTTTGGAGAGGTTGAGCGAAGCGCCGGCCTCCTCCAGCTCGACGATCAATCCACCCTGCGGCGGACGATGCAGCAAGCCGTCGAACTCGCGGGCCGGCGATCCCAAGTGGCATCTCACGGCGATAGGGATGCGGTCCATTCGATCGTCCAGATGGCGCCTGACTTTCTCGGCCAGGTCGCCCTCGATGTCGTCAAGCCTCATCCCCAGAACGGATTCGCGGTTCAGGAAGGCGCCGGCGTTGGTGCTCGACTGGATGATCAGGAGTTCCGGCTCCTGGAGCACCAGCAGAGCACCATGCGGTTGGATCGAACCCGCAAGGTGAATCTGCTCACGTTCGCAGTTCGAGAGATCGGCTTCGCCGAAAGCCGGTGTTGCGGGATCTTGCTGGGTCACGCCGAGGCGTCGGCGCTTACGCTCTGTCCTCTGATGACGACGAAGAGCCGCCATCCAGGGCGTAGCGGTTCAGTTTCGCATAGAGGCTTTGACGGCTCAGACCCAGGAGCTCTGCGGCCGCCGTGCGGTTGCCGTTGGTCAGGTCGAGGGCCGATTCGATATAGTGGCGCTCCAGAATGCCGACAGTGTCCTTCACCAGCTCGCGCAGAGAGGTGTTGCCGATCTGCTCGGTCAGGGAACTCACCACCTTGCTCAGGTCCCGGTTGGGGGTGCTGTTGGTGAGCCGGCGGCTGACGTCGCGCAGAACGACCCCGACATACTGGGAGTCGCGCTCCCGCTCACCGCTCGCCGAAAGCTCGACCTCGGTCTCGGTGCCAAGCTCGCCGTGAACCGTCGTGGAGAAAAGCCGCACGTTGCCATGGCGCTGCACGTTGGCGAGAAGCACGGTCAAATCCGCGCCGGGCCGCCACAGCCAGCGGCTGAGGCTCTCGCCGATGACTGCGGACTCCGATCCCGCCTGCACCAGGTCGAGAAAGGCCTGGTTGACGCGAATCACGGTGCCGCGCCGGTCGAGCACGACGAAGGCATCGGGCACCCGCGCGATCAACTCGGCAATCGAAACGCTGTCGGCTTCGGGACCTGCCGGCGCTCCGCCGGATACCGGTGAGAACTGCAGCAGGAACATCGGGCCGGGGCCTGCGGTCATCAGCGAGGCACGGACCAGCCACGGCGTCCGGCTTTGACCCATATGGACCATGACGGCGGGGGCCTTGCCCTGGTCGCGGACCCGCTGGAGCATATCCTCGAAATGCCGGCGTTCCTTCGGCGCGACCTCCGCCAGGAACTCGCTGCCCTGTGGCGAAATGCCCAGCGCACGGATCGCTGCCGGATTGGCCTCTAGAATGTGCAGGTTCGAGGCACGAACCAAGAGCACCGCCTCGTTCGACGAATCGAACAGCAGGCGATAGCGCGTCTCCACCTCGCGAAGCTTCCAGTAGTCGCGCTCCATGGCCTGCTGCGCGGCCACGAGGCGCGACTGCAGCTCGGCCACGGCCTGCAGATTGCGGCCGATGGCAATGAGGCCCTCGCCCTCGCCAAGCCGGACGGCGGTGTATTCTATGGGAAGCTTGAGGCCGCTCGGGAAATGCTGGTTGAGCTGACGAAAGGCGGAGACGCCCTTGTCCCGCGCATCGTCCAGCATGTGCTTGATCTTGTCGCCGCCGACGTCGCCGACCGTCTCGCTCCAGGGGCGCCCGCGCAGGCTCTCGACATCGCTGTCGGGGATCGCCGGCGAAAGCGAGACACGCTGGATGGTCCCCTCCATGTCGAGATGCAGGGTGATGTCAGGTTGTGCGACGTTCAATCCATCCATGATCGATTGGGCTGCTGCGCCTTCCCTCAGGCATGATCGCGACCGGCGCCCATCGCCGATGGCATAAAATCCGACCGCCGCGGAATCCCGGAATAAGGACCCTCGGCGAAGCGATCAGGGTTCTCTCTAACCTGTTCCCCAGCACGCAGGCCTTATGCATGACGACCTGCTTATAAATGTTGTTTTACATGTTACGCCGAAGTCTGTCCATTATAGTGGACAGAGGCTGTCAGGGTGCAACCACAATTCACTGAAATGTTTGTGAATTCAGAGCAATAGTAACCGATTCACACCCCCTTTATGTTGTTATCCAAACCCCAACACAACCACCGATAGTCGGAGGCGAAGTTACCTCACGTCCGCCCGCCGGCTGGGTTTACAGGCCTCGTCGCTATCAGGCCGCCTCCCGGACCAGTTCGAACTCCGACCAGATCTCGCAGAGGGCCGCGACCAGGCGGTCCATATCGTCATCGCTGTGGAGCGGCGAGGGAGTCAGGCGCAGCCGTTCGGTCCCGCGTTCGACCGTCGGGTAGTTGATGGGCTGCACGTAGATGCCGTAGCGCTCCCACAGCAGATCCGTCACCGCCTTGCATTTGCAGGGCTCGCCGACCAGCACCGGGACGATATGGCTGTCCGAGGGCATCACCGGCAGGCCGGCCTGGGTGAGCAACCACTTGAGGCTGGCCGCACGCTCCTGATGACGGGCCCGTTCGATTTTGCTCCGCTTCAGATGGCGAACCGACGCCAGGGCGCCGGCAGCCACCGCCGGAGGCAGCGCAGTGGTGAAAATGAAGCCGGAGGCATAGCTGCGCACGAAATCGACCAGCGCGGCAGAGCCGGTGATGTATCCGCCGAGGACCCCGAAGGCCTTGCCGAGGGTGCCTTCGATGACCGTGACGCGGTCCATCAGGCCTTCGCGCTCCGCGATGCCGCCGCCGCGTGGCCCGTAGAGACCGACGGCATGGACTTCGTCGAGATAGGTCATGGCGCCGTAGCGCTCGGCCACGTCGCAGATCTCGGCAATGGGGGCGATATCGCCGTCCATGGAGTAGACCGATTCGAAGGCGACCAGCTTTGCGCGGTCCGGATCGAGGTCGGCCAGCTTGCGGGCCAAGTCTTCCGGGTCGTTGTGCTTGAAGATCCGCTTTTCCGCCCGCGAATGGCGGATGCCTTCGATCATCGAGGCGTGGTTCTTGGAGTCAGAGACGACGACACAGTCGGGCAGGCGCGCGGCCAGGGTGGTCAGGGCCGCCCAGTTGGAGACATAGCCGGAGGTAAAGAGCAGCGCCGCCTCTTTCTGATGCAGATCCGCGAGTTCCTGTTCCAGGAGCACGTGGTAGTGATTGGTGCCGGAGATATTCCGGGTTCCGCCGGCCCCCGCTCCGCAGCGATCGATCGCCTCGTGCATGGCTTTCAGGACGTCCGGATGCTGCCCCATGCCGAGGTAATCGTTGGAGCACCAAACCGTGACTTCGCCACAGGGCTCGCCGGGGTTCTCGCCCGGCTGTCGCGAAGGATGGCAGGTGGCCTGCGGAAACTTGCCGGCCCGGCGCTCCAGGTCGGCGAAGACGCGATAGCGCCCTTCCTGCCGAAGATCAGTAAGCTGCTGGTCGAAGAAGCTCTGGTAGTCCATTCTTCGTCTCCTTCCCACTTGGGTTCTCAATTCTCTGGGTCCGGCAGGCCGCGATGACGCAGCCCGCAATGCCGTTTTCCAGGGCCGGCCGGTCGAGGCCGCGGCCGATGGCTATGATCCGCGGGACCTCCTCCTCACCGGGGGCAAAGGCGGCCATGCTGACTTTTCCGCCGGCAAGGTCGAAATGCAGCCAGCCGCTCTCCGCGCGGGCGATGCCCTTGACCCGGTCGATCGCGCCGCCGGCGCCGGCCGCAATGCGGTGCAGGAATGCGTTGAGCGCCTCCGGATCGCAATCTCTGTCCAAGGCCGCGCTCCAGGTTTCCACGCCGAGGCTGGCCACGTTGTGATCCCCCTCTGCGCCGCGCTCGTGATTTCGGTCATGCTCCGCCGAGGGATCGTGCGTCTCCACGTCGAAGGGCACCGCCTTGCCGCGGGAGGAGAGCCACCAGCTCCAGAGCGAGGTGGCGGGCAGCGGCAGCACCAGGAACCAGTGCTCCAGGACGGCAAGGCCCAGCATGGTGGCCAGCAAGGTCAGGCCGGCGACCTCGAACGCGCTGGCGCCCGGCGCCACTACCAACAGCACCAGCCAGGTGAGGATGGCGGTGGAGACGGTGATCGATATGGGGAACAGCAGGTTCATGGGCTTCTTGGTGAGGAAGCCTTTCAGGAACTCCATGTGCTCGGGCAAAAACTCCTCGCTCAGATTGCGCACGCCGAGAAAGACGTTGAGCTTGGCACTCTGACGCATCCACCAGAGGATCATGAAGGTCCAGGTGCCCACCTGATTGGCGCCGTTCCAGGTGACGGCGACGACGATCACCGCCCCGGCGATGATGGCAAGCTCATGGTAGAGGATTGCTTGTATGGCGTGGCCGAAGTGCCGCCATCCGGAGCAGCCCTCAGGGCAGCTTGCTTTCCGCGGGCCCGTCACGAAGCCCATACAGAAACTGATCTCCTGCCAGCCCCAGACCAGGAGGCCGAAGGTAAAAGCCCAATAGGCACCGGCGACGCTGGTGTCGTTCTTGGTGACGGCGAGCCCGTAGACCGAAGCGGCCAGCAGGAGGGTGGCTCCCAACATACTCCAGCGGAAGGTGTGCCGCGGCAGACCATCCAGATAGAGGATCAGCCCGGTGGAGAACCACCAGACGAAAAGCGCGAAGAGTACGGGAAGGCCGTATTCTGTCATGCGCTTGCCTCTCGTCTCCCCCCTTGGCGGTTACCAGACCGGATCGAGCCGGACGTTCTGCGGCAGGGCGTGTTTGCGCGTCGGCAGGAGATAGAGCCGGGCAAAAGTCAAGGCGCCGGCGACCGCCAGCCCGGCGCGTTGCACGCCGCCGATCAGCCCACCCCTTTCCTTGGCGGCTTTGCTGGCCTCGGCGATACGCCGCAGACGCTCGAGGCCGGCGTGGAACGCCGGGTTGTCGAGATCGAGGCTCACCGGGAAGATCTGCTTGGAGATCTCCGTGGTGATCTCGAAGACCGTGAAGTCGAACTCGGTCGGATCGAGGCCGAGTGCCCGATTCAGCGCCGGCCGCGCGTGATCGCGCACATACATGGTGGCGAAGACGGCCAGCAGGAAGAAACGGATCCACAGCTTGTTGTGGCCACGCAGCAGCTTCGGATCGGCGCGCATGATCAGGGCGAAGGCCTCGCCGTGGCGGAACTCGTCGTTACACCAGGCCTCGAACCACTTGAAGATGGGATGGAAGCGATATTCCGGATTGCGCTCGAGCTGGCGATAGATGGTGATGTAACGGGCGTAGCCGATCTTCTCCGACAGATAGGTTGCATAGAAGATGAACTTCGGCTTGAAGAAGGTGTACTTCTTGGTCTTGCGCAAGAAGCCGAGCTCGATGCCCAGGTTGAAGTCCTTCAGGGCCTTGTTGATGAAGCCGGCATGGCGGGACTCGTCGCGGCTCATGGCCCCCATGAGGGCTTTGATGTCGGGGTTCTTCACCTTGGTCTTGATGTCGGCGTAGAGCACACAGCCGGAGAACTCCGCGGTGAGGGAGCTGACCAGGAAGTCGAGGAACTCCTCGCGCAGATCCTCCGGAAGGCTGTCGACATCGACGTTGAATTTCGGATCGCGGTCGAAATGATGGCGGTTGTTGTCCTCCTTGAACTCCGCCATCAGCGCATCCCACTCCCGGCGCACGGAACTGACATCCAGGCGGTCCATGGCCTCGAAGTCGGTGGTGTAGAAGCGCGGCGAGATGAGGTCTTCCGTGATCGCCTGGCGCGTCGTGACGTTGACGGCATCCTTGAGGCTGAGATCATCCATGGCGGTCTCCTCTGCGTTTGCCTGTGGCAAGCATCACTGTGTTTGGTCCTCTGACGCCAACAGCCGGGCGAAAGCGTGCAAATTGGTTGGTCCGAATCCGGCGAGTTGCACTTCGTTGCCGGTCGTCCGGTCTCGTAACGACAGGCGCCCATCGGTCCACCTGGTCAAGGTGTAGGGTGCGTCCAGTTCTATGGCTTGGCGCGTTCGTTCGCGGCCAAGGCCACGCACGATGCCAAGCAGAAAGCCCCCGTTCTCCGGCTCGAGGGTTGATGTCCCCGTATCGCTCAGAACGACGATTCTGCCGTCACCGCGCTCCTCGATACGCAGATCCTTGCTGGCGATCACTTCGGCCTCGGGAACGCCAACGCGCCCCAGGCCGCTGATCTGACTGAAGGCGGCCAGAGCGATCGCAATAGCAACCATGGCGCCGGCCGCGATCAGGACCGGCCGGGGAATGGCGTCCGCCTGGTGATGCGTCTCAGCCAAGGTAGTTTCTCCCTTCTCAAGAAGCCGCGGCGACCAGCGGGCGGCGCTGGCTGTCCGCGGAGGGCGCGGCCTGCGCGCGGCCCTCGACGGTCTGCAGCCCGGCTTCGGACTGTGCCGCGATCAGGGTTCGGACCAGGAGATCCGACACGGGGTCCGGATCCGGCAGGCAGCGCAGCGTCGGCTGCGGCCGCGACAGGTGCCAGGGCCGGGCATTGGGCCAGAGCGCCATATAGGCAATGCGCTCCTTCCCAATGAAGGTCATGGAGATATCGCCACTACCGTCCCGATGGAGCCGCTTGGCCGCCGTTGCGATCTTGGACAGCGGCAGGTTCACGGTGACATCCAAGGCAATGCCGGAGCGAATCACCACCCGCTTGTTGGTGATGGTGTAGACCGTGGAGCGGGCCGAAAGCCAAGCCAGCAAGCTGGGGATGGCAACGGCGGCGACGGCCAGGGGCGAGGCGATCAGCACGGCAACCGCGGCCGTGGCGAAGCCGCCGCCGTCGTGAAGCGTCGTCACGCCCTGCCAGAGCAGCAGCAACGTCACATAGACGGCGATCTTGCGGGTATGGAAGACGCGGCGCGCCAGGGAGCGCCAGGCCGGCGCACCCTGCCAGAGCATATGTTCTCCGGCTGGCAACTCCTCCGGCAGGCCGCGGACCGGTTCGAAGGCGAAATCGTCGTGGCCATGTGCAGCGCTGCTCATAGGATCGGCTCCTGACGCTGTGCCGTCGCATAGAGATTGCCGCCGGCGAAGTAGGCACAGATGCGGTCTTCTTCCAGAAGGGTCACCTGCTCCGGATTGCTGGTTGCAGGAATATCGGCGAACTGCGCGGCGGTGATCGCATTGATGCTCACCTGGCGCGGACCCTTCTTGCCGCCGGTCATGCGCACGCAGGTCATGGGCAGCAGGACGCGGCGCTGGCCCTCCGCGCCGGCGACCTCGGCCTCCAGGTAACGGATGAGGACCTCGGCACGGTCCACCCAGGCGTCGACCACCTTGCCGGCAACCTTCCCGTCGGCGGCGACCACGTCGCAGCCGCGCGGGTCCGGGTCGCGCGGCTCCAGGTAGAAGTCGCCGGCGACACGCAGGGGCACGATCTTCGGGGCGCCCTCAAGGGTCAGGTCCGGCGTGTCGGAGCGTTCCGCGTAGGATGCCGGCCCGACGGCATCGGTCATGGGATTTCCCGTGGGCATGAGCGGCGCGCCCGGGAAGTAGGACGACGGCTCAGCGTGCAAGGGGCGGGTGTCCTTTTCGGCGCGCGGTGCGGTCTGCGTGCCGCCGTGCGGCAGGAGGAAGGTCTTGGCCTCCGGCACACTGGGAAAGCCCTGCACGGTCACCCGGTCGGAGCGGTCCGATTCCAGGGGATAGCCTTCCCGCTTGTCCTCGCGCCGCAGATAGAAGATCAGCAGGGCGAAAAACACCCAGAAGAGATAGAGAGCGATCTGGGCAACGTCGATATAGCTGGTGAATGCGCCGGTTGGCATGGCAAACCTCCACAGACGAACGGACTAGCCGGGAAACTCGGCCAGCCCAAAGCGGTTCTTCGATGACGCGCCGTCTCTTTCTTTGGCGCGCACCAGGGGCCCGAGGGCGACGAGGGTGGCAAACAACAGGATGATTTCGATGTGGTAGACGGCGCCGTAGCCGACCGCCGGACCGGTGAGAACCGGGCCCAGCGCCCCGGCCGTCGCCAGTTCTGAGACGAGATCGCGGAGCATGCCGCCCAGGGCGATGGCGCCGCCGGCACAGCAGGCCTGAACCGCCCCCCAGGCGCCGAGCGCGATGCCGCTGTGGGCGCCCTGGGCCAGGGCCATCATGGCCGTCAGCGTGCCGACGGCGAAGAGCCCGCCGCCGAAGCCGATGAGCGCCGTGCCGGCGCGGAACAGCAAAGCCGAATGCAGCGGCGCGGACAGAATCACCAGGGCAAAGGCGGCGAGGCCGCAGACGGCGCCCCAACCCGCCAGGCGATGCGGTTCGGCGCCACGGCCCAGGCGGCGGGCGGCGAGGCCGAGACCGAGCAGCGTGCCGCCGGCCAGGAGGGCCGTCAGGACCGTCGTCGCCCCCACCGTGAGACCGAGGATCTGGCCGCCGTAGGGCTCCAGCAGAATGTCCTGCATGCTGAAGGCGGCGGTCCCCAGGCCGATGGCCACCAGCAGGCGCAGGACGCGGCCCTGGCGCACGAATCCCTGCCAGGTCTCGGCGAAGTCCGGCCGCGGCAGGGCCGGGTCGGTGCGCGCGGGATCGCGCACCTCCTGCTGCCAGAGCGCGAGGACGTTGAAGACCATGGTCACCACGGCCGCACCCTGGATCACCTTGATCAGCTTGACCGGGTTGAAGTCGGCCAGCAGCGCGCCAAAGACCAGGGCGCTGGCCACCATGCCGAGGAGCAGCATGACGTAAAGCAGTGCGACGACCCGCGGGCGCGACTCGGCGGGGGCCAGGTCCGTGGCCAGCGCGAGCCCCGCGGTCTGCGCCATGTGGAGGCCGATACCCACCATGAGGAACGCAAGGGCCGCGGCGCTCTGGCCGACGATCGGCGGCACGAAAATGACGTTGTCGCCGGAGAGCACCATCAGGGCGAAGGGCATGATGGAGAGGCCGCCGAACTGGATCAGGGTACCGGTCCAGATGTAGGGCACCCGCCGCCAGCCGAGCACCGATCGGTGATAGTCCGAGCGGAAGCCGATGAGGACACGCAACGGGGCGAAGATCAGCGGCAGGGCCACGGCCAAGGCGACGAACCAGGCCGGCACGCTGAGCTCCACGATCATGACCCGGTTCAGTACCCCGGTGATCAGAACCACGGCCATGCCGACCGAAACCTGGAACAGGGACAGGCGCAGCAGACGGCCGAGGGGTAGCTCCTTGGTTGCCGCATCGGCGAAGGGCAGGAACCTCGGCCCGAGCTGCTGCCATCCGCGGGCGATGAAGGTCTGCAGCCTCGTCATCCGCGCCTCAGTTCCACGGCTTGGGAGGTATAGAACCCGTTGACGACACGCTCGCTGTGGCCGATCTGCCAGCCGTCCAGACCCTCGGCCATCGCCAGACGGCGGCGCAGATCGATCTCCTTCAGAGGTTCGATCGCCGGGGCGCGATTGCCCCGCGGAAACAGGCGGCCCACCGCATGCATGACCGCCAGCGGTTTCGTGCGCGGCGCGAAGGTGAAGAGAAGGCTGCCGCCCGACCTCGCGGACAGACGCGTGAGCATGGCAACAGCGTCTTCGGCTTCGTAGTGGATGAGCGAATCCATCGCCACCACGTGATCGAAGGTGCCGAGCGCAGGGTCGGTCATGTCGCCGACCTGAAAGCGCAGCGACCCGGCGCCGAGATCGCGGGGCTGGCGCTCCTGCGCCAAACTCACCAGCGTGGGAGAGAGATCGACCGCCGTCACATCGGCCCCGCGCCGCGCCGCCTCAACGGCGAGCGCACCGGTGCCGCAGCCGGCGTCCAGCAGGCGCGTTCCGTGCAGATCCCGCGGCAGACAGCCGAGCAGTATGGAGCGCATGCGGTCCCGGCCCGCGCGCACGGTGGCGCGGATGCGCCCGACCGGTGCGTCGGAGGTCAGGCGCGACCAGGCCTCGGCCGCCGTGCGGTCGAAGTAGGTCTCGAGCTCGCCACGCCGTTCGATGTAAGACCCTGTCTGCACCACTGCCTCTCTTCAGTCGAAACCGAGAAAATCGAAGATTTCGCGATCCTTCATCGGGGCCGCCTCCAGCGGCTCGACGCCGGCCCAGAGCTGCTCTGCAAGCTGCAGGTACTCGCGTTTGACGGCATCGAGCTCGGACGACCCCTCCATCTCGAAGAGCGTCGACTTTTTCAGCCGGCTGCGCCGGATCACATCCAGGTCGGGAAAGTGCGCCAGGGTCCTGAGGCCGACCTGCTCGTTGAAGCGGTCGATCTCGTCGGTGGCCGCGCTGCGGTTGGCGATCACGCCGCCCAGGCGCACGTCGTAGTTCTTTGCCTTGGCGGTGATGGCCGCAACGATCCGGTTCATCGCGAAGATCGAGTCGAAGTCGTTGGCGGCGACGATCAGCGCCCGGTCGGCGTGTTGCAGGGGCGAGGCGAAACCGCCGCAGACGACATCGCCCAGAACGTCGAAGATCACCACGTCGGTGTCTTCCAGCAGGTGATGTTCTTTCAGAAGCTTGACGGTCTGGCCGACGACATAGCCGCCGCAGCCGGTGCCGGCCGGCGGCCCGCCGGCCTCGACGCACATGACGCCGTTGTAGCCTTCATAGACGAAGTCTTCGATGCGCAGCTCCTCGGGATGGAAATCGACCGATTCCAGGACGTCGATCACCGTGGGCATCAACTGCTTGGTCAGGGTGAAGGTGGAGTCGTGCTTGGGGTCGCAACCGATCTGCAGAACCCGCTTGCCGATCTTGGAAAAGGCCACCGCCAGATTGGAGGAGGTGGTCGACTTGCCGATCCCCCCTTTGCCGTAGACGGTGAAGACCTTGGCGCTGTCGATGGCCATATCCGGATCGAGCATCACCTGCACGCTGCCCTCGCCGTCGGGGCGCGAGCGGTTGCTGGTGAGGGTCCCGATGGGTTTGGTTGCGATGTTCATGCGGCTGCCTCCTGACCGACGCCTTCAAGTTTGTCCTCGAGGTCCTGCCCGGCCTTGCGCAGCGCGTCCAGGACGGCGGCGTCCGGCGTCCAGTACTGCCGTTCGTGGGCCTCCAGCAGGCGGTTGGCGACCTTGGCCGAGGCGATGGGATTGAGCGCGGCAAGGCGCTCGCGCATTGCCTCGTCCAGCACGAAGGTCTGGGTGATCTGCTGATAGATCCAGGGGCTGACCTGGCCGGTGGTCGCCGACCAGCCCATGGTGTTGGTGACATGCGCCTCGATCTGGCGCACCCCCTCGTGGCCATGCTGCAGCAGGCTCTCGTACCAGCGGGGGTTCAGCATGCGGGTGCGGGTTTCCAGGGCGACCTGTTCGTCCAGCGTGCGCACCTTTCCGCTGCCGTTGGTCTGGTCGCCGATATAGACCGGAACGCTGGCGCCGCGGGCGCGATGCACCGACCGGCTGATGCCGCCGAGAGTGTCGAAGTAGTGATCGATGGTCGTGACCCCGAGCTCGACCGACTCGAGGTTCTGGTAGGTCAGCTCGACATCGGCCAGCAGGCTGTTCATCAACTCGGTGCGCTGCGCGGGCTTGCCGTCGCGGCCGTAGGCGAAGCCCTTGCGCCGCGTGAAGGTGTTCGCCAGCTCGTCCTCGTCCTGCCAGCAGCCGTTGTCGATCAGGTGATTGACGTTGGACCCATAGGCGCCGTCGGCGTTGGAGAAGATGCGCAGCGCCGCTTCTTCGAGGTCGCAGCCCGTGGCCGCCTGGTAGGCGAGTGCGTGCTTGCGCAGGAAGTTCCGCTCCGGCGGCTCCTCGGCGCCGGCCGCCAGATAGGCGGCCTCGGCCAGCATTCTGGTCTGCAGCGGCAGCAGATCGCGGAAGATGCCGGACAGCGTGGCGATCACATCGATGCGCGGCCGCCCCAGTTCCTCCAGCGGGATCAGCTCGGCGCCGCAGAGTCTGCCGAAGCCGTCGAAGCGCGGCCGCGCGCCGATCAGCGCCATGACCTGGGAAATCGGGCCGCCTTCGCTCTTCAAGTTGTCGGTGCCCCACAAAACGAAGGCGATGGATTCGGGATAGGTTTCCCCTTCGGCCTGATGGCGTGCCAGCAGCCGTTCGGCCTGCTGTGCGCCCTCGGCGATGGCAAAGGCGCTGGGAATCCGCATGGGGTCGAAGCCGTGGAGGTTACGGCCTGTGGGCAGGATCGCCGGCGTGCGCAACAGATCGCCGCCGGGCACCGGCCTGATGAAGCCGCCGTCGAGTGCGTGCAGAACGGCCGGGATCTCATAGTCCTCGGTGAGCAGACAGTTGATCTCCCGCAGTTCCTCGACGCGGGCGCGATCCTCTTCGCTGTCCGGCCGGCCGCAGGCGGAGAGAACGGCCTCCGCCGAAGCGCCGTCGACCAGCGCCTCCATGGCAAGAGGTTGCGGCGCGGTGCCGGTCGCGGCCTCCATCATGGTCCCCAGCAACTCGACGCGCTCGCTGCGGGCCATGGGTTCGCCGACCACGTGCAGGCCGGCGGGAATGAGGGTGTCTTCGAGTTCGTGGACCTGTTGCTGCAATCCGTCGATCTCCGCTTCGCTGCTGCCGTCCCAGACCGGTTCGGCGGCAACGAGCTCGAGCGTGGCGGCCTGGGCCTGGATCAGGGCGGCGAGGCTGCCCCGCTCCGCCGCCGCCTCCGGCCCCAGCGCCCGCCAGCGCGTGAGCGAGTCCTGAAGGTCGACCAAGCCCTTGTAGAGCCCGGCGTGGCAGACCGCCGGCGTGCGGTAGCTGATCAGGGTCGCCGCCGCACGGCGCTTGGCGATGGTGCCCTCGGAGGGATTGTTGGCGGCATAGAGATAGATGTTGGGCAGATCGCCGATCAGCCGCTCCGGCCAGCACTTGTCGCTGAGACCGACCTGTTTGCCGGGCATGAACTCCAGAGCGCCGTGGGTTCCGAAGTGCAGCACGGCGTCGGCCCCGAAGTCCTCGCGGACAAAGCGGTAGAAGGCGGAAAAGGCGTGGGTCGGCGCGAAGCCCTGCTCGAAGAGCAGGCGCATGGGATCGCCCTCGTAGCCGAAGGCCGGCTGAATGCCCACGAAGACATTGCCGAAGCGCTCGCCCAGGACAAAGAGCGAGGCGCCGTCGCTCTGCAGGCGGCCCGGCGCCGGGCCCCACTGGGCCTCGATCTCGGTCAGCCAGCGCTCGCGGCGCACATGGTCGTCGGCGGCAATGCGCGCGTGGACGTTGGCATCGGTGCCGAATCGCTTGGCATTGCCACCGAGAATCCGTGACCGCAGCGCATCTACAGTGTCGGGCACGTCGACGCTGTAGCCCTCTAATTTCAGCCCCTGCAAGACACGGTGCAATGATCCAAAGACTGAGAGGTGCGCTGCGGTTCCGGTGCTCCCGCCGTTGGGCGGGAAATTGAACAGGACGATACCGACCTTGCGCTCGGCACGCGCCTTGTGGCGCAGGTCGATCATCCTGGCGACGCGCGCCGCCAGGGCTTCGGCGC
The DNA here is from genome assembly GCF_028289705.1 of Pelagibius sp. Lineage (GTDB taxonomy): Bacteria > Pseudomonadota > Alphaproteobacteria > Kiloniellales > Kiloniellaceae > Pelagibius. The sequence goes on along the minus strand of NZ_JANQOI010000129.1, from coordinate 56,805 downwards.
GTTCCGGGTGGGCCTGCATGTCGCGCTTGCCCGGCGATCGGTCGTCGGTCTCGTGGCTGCGGCCGCCAAAAACCATGGGCGCGGTCGACCCGTCGAGCTCTGAGAGGGAGACCATCATGGTGGCCTCGATTGGCGTGAGCCCGCGCGATGAGGACTCCCATTCGTCGACGGTCTGGAACTCCAGGGCCTGCGCCGAGATGTAGGGGACATCCAAGGCAGCGAGGATTTCTTCCGCGGCCTTGGAGTCGTTGTAGGCGGGACCGCCGACCAGGGAGAAACTGGTCAGAGAGACGACGGCGTCGATCTGCGGGCGGCCCTCGGCAACGAAGTACTTGTCGATGGCCGGGCGCGAATCGAGGCCGCTGGCAAAGGCCGGGACGACCTCCAGGCCGCGCGCCTCCAGGGCCTCGATGACGCCGTCGTAGTGGCGGGTGTCGCCGGCCAGCACATAGGAGCGCATGAGCAGCAGGCCGACCCGGCGCACCGACCGCCCCTTCTTCCGGGGAAGCGCCTCCAGCGACTCGGATACACGGCCGGAAACCCGCGGGTGATAGAGCCCGACCTCCGGATAGGCGACCGGCAGGCTGGCCTTGAAGCGCCCACGCAAGCTCGCACGCGCGCCCGAGACATAGCGGTTCGCCAGGAAGCGCACGAGGTTCACCACGTTGGCCTCGGAGCCGGCGAGCCAGTACTGCATGGTGAGGAAGTAGGCGCGCAGATCCTGAGCGGTCCCGGGAACGAACCGCAGGATCTGAGGGAGGCGGCGTACGATGGCGAGCTGCTGGGCGCCTGCAGAGGCCCCCTTCTTGGCGCGCCCGCGCAGACGCTTCAGCAACGACACCGCCCTGCCGCCGCTGCCGTCCATGGAGAGCTTGCCGAGACGCGTCAACCGGATGATCTCGCCGGCGGACATGCAGCCGATCATGGCATCGCAGGTCTCGCGCCTGGCCTGCAGCCACGGCAGCACGGCCTGAACGTGGTCCTCCATGAACAGCATGGTGCAGACAATGATGTCACCCTGTTCGATGTCGGCGCGGCAGCGCTCCAGCGCCTGCGGGTCACTCCACTCGGTCGCCGCGTGCAGGGTGAGGGTCAGGCCCGGCAGGCTGCGCTTCAGGCGCCGCGCGGCACGCTCCGTCGCGCTGGCCAGGTGATTGTCCAGCGTGACGATGACGACGCGCAGGGGCGCCGTTTCAGCGGCCGTAGTGGGCTTTGGCATCGTAGAGAGTCTCAAGGGTGATCAGTGCTTTGCCGCCGTCGCGGGCAAAGCGCTCGGTATTGCGGCGGACCTTGCCGCGGACGAAGAAAGGAACCTTGCCGAGTTCCCGCTCGGCCTCGTCGGCCCAACGGATCTCGCTGTCATTGGCCGGCACCGCGTTGCCGACCTCGCCGTGGCCATTGACTGCCGGCGTCGCCACGGGCTCGGCGGCGTGCCCGAGATGGGAAGGCCGGGCGTCGGCGCCGAATTCCGCATCCTCCCGGAACATGCCGATCAGGTGCTCCTCCAGGCCCATCATCAAGGGGTGGACCCAGGTGTCGAAGAGCACGTTGGCGCCCTCGAAGCCCATCTGCGGCGAGTAGCGTGCCGGGAAGTCCTGCACATGGACCGGCGCCGAGATCACCGCGCAGCCGATGCCCAGGCGTTTGGCGATGTGCCGCTCCATCTGGGTGCCCAACACCAGTTCGGGCTGCAGCTCGACGATGCGGGCTTCCACCTCCAGGTAGTCGTCGGTGATCAGCGGCTCCACCTCGTAGCGCTCGGCGGCACTGCGCAGATCGCGTGCGAACTCGCGGCTGTAGGTGCCGAGGCCGACCACCTTGAAGCCGAGTTCCTCGGTGGCGACCCGGGCCGCGGCGACGGCATGGGTCGCGTCGCCGAAGATGAAGACCCGCTTGCCGTTCAGATAGGTCGAGTCGATGGAGCGCGCGTGCCAGGGCAGGCGCGATGAAGCGGTGTCGGGATGTGAAGGTTCTCCGCCGAAACAGAGCGCCTCGACTTCCGCTATGAAGTCCTCTGTCGCCCCCACGCCGATGGGCACCGTGGTCACCCGCGGCTGCTTGAAGGTCCGTTCCAGCCAGCGCGCGGCGGTGTCGGCCACCTCCGGATAAAGCACCACGTTGAAGTCCGCTTCGCCGAGGCGCGCCAGATCGGCGGGTCTTGCGCCGAGCGGTGCGACGACCTTCACCGCTACGCCCAGCGAATCGAGCAGGCGCGTGATCTCCTGCACGTCGTCGCGGTGCCGGAACCCGAGCGCCGTCGGTCCCAGGATGTTGCAGCTGGGCTTCTGCCCGTCCGGGCGGTCCCGCCGCGGCGTTCCGGGCGCCGGGGCCTGCGGCCCGGCAAGACCGCGCACCAGCCGGTAGAAGGTCTCCGCCGCGCCCCAGTTCTCCTTGCGCTGGTAGGAGGGCAGCTCCAAGGGGACCACCGGCACCGGCAGGTTCAGGGCCTTGGCGAGGCCGCCGGGGTCGTCCTGGATCAACTCGGCGGTACAGGACGCGCCGACCAGCAGGGCCTCCGGCTTGAAGCGCTCGTAGGCTTCCTGCACGGCGGTCTTGAAGAGGTTCGCCGTGTCGCCGCCCAGATCGCGGGCCTGGAAGGTGGTGTAGGTCACCGGCGGGCGCCGGTCGCGCCGCTCGATCATGGTGAACAGCAGGTCGGCGTAGGTATCGCCCTGCGGCGCGTGGAGCACGTAGTGCAAGCCCTCCATCGCGGTGGCGATCCGCATGGCGCCGACATGCGGCGGGCCCTCGTATGTCCAGACCGTGAGCTGCATGGCCCTAGACCGCCAGTGCCTGGCGGCGCTGCAGGGGCCGCGCAAAGAGTTCGGCAAGATCGCCGGCCTGCTCGTAGCCGTGGACCGGCGTGAACAGCAGCTCGATGGACCACTTGGTGGTCAGGCCCTCAGCTTCCAGCGGATTGGCAAGTCCCAGTCCGCAAACCGTGATGTCGGGACGCGCCGCGAGGCAGCGATCGAGCTGGCGCTCTACGTCCTGGCCTTCGCTCAGCTTTGCCGTTTCCGGCAGAAGCGCGAGTTCGGCGGCCAGGTGTTGCCGATGCAGATAGGGCGTTCCCACCTCCAGCGGCGTCATCGCCAGCTCCCGCGCCAGGAAACGGGCGATGGGGATTTCGAGCTGCGAATCCGGAAAGAAGAAGACGCGCCGGCCGGCAAGGACTTCGCGGTAGCGTGCCACGGCACGGTCGGCCCGCTCGCGGCCCGCCGCCGTGACCCGGCGGAAACGCTCCGGCTCGACGCCCCAGGCATTGGCAGCCGCTTCCAACCAGGCCGTCGTCCCCTCCGCGCCAAGTGGAAAGGGCGCCGGGAGGTGGCGCGCACCGCGTTCCTCCAGCGCCCGGGCCGTGTCGGCGAGAAAGGGCTGGGCCAGCAGAAAGCGGGTGGTCGGGCCGACCGCCGGGAGGGTCTTCGCCATCCTGGGTGGGAAAAAGTCGACCGGCCCGACCCCGAGGTCGTCGAACAGCCGTCGGAGCTGATCTTCGACCACATCGGCCAGGGCACCGACCACGAGCAGTGATGCCTTGCCGTCTTCGGGCATCGCGGGCAGGCAGGGCACCAGCGACGCCAGGCAGGCATCCTCGCCCTGCGTGAAGGTGGTTTCGATCCCGCTGCCGGAGTAGTTCAGCACCCGCACCGCCGGCGCGTGCTTGTGGGACAGCCGCTGAGCCGCCCGGGAAAGATCGAGCTTGATCACCTCCGAGGGGCAGGATCCGACAAGAAAGAGCATGCGGATATCCGGCCGGCGGGACAGCAGGCGCTCGACGACCCGGTCCAGCTCGTCGTTGGCGTCGGCAAGGCCCGCGAGATCGCGTTCGTCGATGATGGCGGTTGCGAATCGGGGTTCGGCGAAGATCATCACACCGGCGGCGGACTGGATCAGATGCGCGCAGGTCCGCGACCCGACCACCAGAAAGAAGGCATCCTGGATCTTGCGGTGCAGCCAGATGATTCCGGTCAGCCCGCAGAAGACTTCCCGCTGGCCCCTTTCGCGCAGGATGGGCCGTTCATCCGCATCGGCCCCAACGCCGCAGCCGTCTGCGGCGACCGGCGAGACGGCTGCGGCGGGACTGTTCATTTTGCGAGGCTTACCAGGCCGAGGGTCTCGTCGCTGCGCTGCCGCTCGAGTCGCGCGGCGCGCAGCTTCAAGACGAACTGGGCGGCGTTGACGACGTAGGTGACATAAGCCGCCAGTGCCAGCAGCATCAGCTCATAGGGAGCCAGCAGCCCGGCCAAGAGGGCGACCAGGTAGGCGGTGTGAAGCCCCAGCACCAGCATGCTGACCACGTCTTCCCAGAAGAACGCCGGCGCGAAGAGATAGCGCCCGAAGACGTCGCGTTCCCACAGCGAGCCGGTGATCATGATCGTGTAGAGCACCAGGGTCTTGACCACGATCGATCCCGTGGCGAGGGCGTAGCCTTCACCGGTCGCCAGGTAGGCCATCACCAGATAGACGCTGACCAGGAAGACCGCGAACTGCAGTGGTGCCAAGATTCCCTGCACCAGAGTCCAGCGAGAGCTGTCCCGGCGCCGGCGCTGCTCGGCGGTGTAGAGGGCCTTGCGAGTCGGCGTCGTCTTCAATCTCTCGAAGGTGCTGGCGCCGGCATGGGCTTGCCAGGGACAGCAGTCGAACGCTCCGATACAGCGATCGAGCACTCCGGACGCAAAGATCATGTTGCCCTCCCACCTGAGCGGTGCTCCTGGGCGCGCCGGCCGTCAGCCGGTCTTGATGCTGCGGAAGGTAAGGTGCTTTGCCTTGTCTGGCCTGGCCGGGTGACTGCCTAGATCCAAGCTGTGGGAGCCGGTCCGTTGTAAGGCCCCCTTGATCCCGTCGAGCCGCTTTCGTGCCAGGGTTGGAAGGTCTGCACCGAACTCCTCCCCACGCGCCCTCTGTTTTGTTGCGAAGACTCTAGGACGGCTTCGTTCCGAGTGTCAAGTTTAATAGACGTAAATTAAAATGGACATTCGACAATTTCGAGGGCTGCGGCGCGGGCCCGGCAGACAGACTCCGGCAAGCCGAGTCGCTCACGGGAAGAGCCGTTGCATTGCCCTCAAGACCGGCGGTACAGCAGTGTTTTTTCCACAGCCTGTGGATGAATGGGGGGCGGCGGTTCTGATCGTGTCCCTGCGGCCAAGGCCAAGAGCCTGCGTGGCTGCGGCTTCGCCGGTCCAACAAAGAGCCAGACAACAAAAAGTGTTATGTCAACTTTTTCTCACGTGAAGATGGGTTGACAGGCGTGCTTGCAAAAAAGTTCAATGGTTCGCGCAGATGCCCAAAGCCAGAGTGCAAAGAAGGCGGACGCGAAGGGGACTATCAACTTCAAGGGGACGTTCTTTTCAGGGGATAAATCGATCAGGTAGGCAGATCTAGCTCCGGACCGGCGCTTGAAGACTGACGATAGCCGCCTTCGCCGAACAAGCAGCCTGCACGCTCGCCTCAAGGGAGGAAGGCAATGGCAAGCTTTAGGGACGAAGGCCAGGAGAAGGACTTTTTCGGGACCGAAGAGCAGGTCCGGAACTATAACCCGCCCCCGGCTGACTTCAGCCACGTCGCAGCGGTGGACGGGTCTGACGTACGCTTTGACCGTCTGGTCAAGACCATCGAGGGAGAGATCATCCCGCGGCTGGTCCTCGCCCACAAGACGACGCCCCCTGAATGCAACGGCGAGCAGGTGGAACAGGCCAAGCCTTGCGTCGACGACATCACCGAGCTGACGAGCCTGGTTCTGAAGAGCGACGCCACAATGGCGCAGCGCTACGTCGACCTCCTGCGCGAGCGCGGGGTCGCGCTCGAGAGCATCTTCCTGGATCTCCTGGCGCCAGCCGCCAAGCATCTGGGAGAGCTTTGGAAGCAGGACCTCTGTACCTTCACGGACGTCACCATCGGGCTGGGCCGCTTGCAGCAGATCCTGCGCAACCTGAGCTTTGCAACGCAGGGCGAGACGATCCCCTGGCAGCAGGGACGCCGTGCCCTCATTGCCCCCGCGCCCGGCGAACAGCATAACTTCGGCGCCCTGATGGTCGCAGAGTTCCTGCGCCGCGCGGGTTGGGACGTAATGGCCGAACCGGTCACCGAGAAGCGCCACGTCGCCGACCTGGTCCGCCAGGAGTGGTATGCGGTGCTCGGTCTTTCCTTGAGCTGCGATGACGGCCTCGAGGCGCTCGCAGCGGAGATTAACGAGGTGAGAAGGGTCTCGCGCAACGAGAGCCTTTCGGTCATCGTTGGCGGACGGGTGTTCGTCGAGCATCCCAAGTGCGTTACACAAGTCGGCGCGGATGCGATGGCCGTCGACGGCCATCATGCCGCCCTGCAGGCCGACAGTTTACACACTTTGGTGATGGCACATTGCTGATCCTGCCTTCACAGGTATCATCAGGCGATCGTGTCAAGTTTGATGGTGTAGGCAGTGAAGCAATTCGAAGCGCCACTCAAGAATCTGGGCAAGCTTGATCCCAAGGCCGCCGTCGGTCTGCTCGCGGCTTCGTCCGATGTGGCGCTGATTCTCGACGAAAAGGGCGTGGTGCGGGACATGGCCCTCGGCAGCGACGAGATCTCGGTCGACGACTGCGGCGCTTGGCTCGGCCAGCCCTGGGAGGAGACGGTGACCGTCGAGAGTCGGGAGAAGATCGAAGATCTTCTGCGCGACGCCGCGAAGGAAAAGTCGCCGCGGTCGCGCCAGGTCAACCATCCCTCGCCCAGCGGCAGCGACCTGCCGATTCTCTATTCGGCTTTGCGGGTCGGAGACAAGGGCAAGATCATTGCTCTCGGCCGCAATCTGCGCGAGTTCGCGGTGCTGCAGCAACGTCTCGTCGAGGCACAGCAGTCCGTGGAGCGGGAGTACGCCCGCCAGCGCAGCGCCGAGACGCGCTATCGGCTGCTGTTTCAGGTTTCCTCCGAACCTGTGCTGATCATCGAGGCCGCCAGCCAGCAGATCATCGAGGCCAACCCGGCCGCCGAGCGCTTTCTCAAGGCCTATGCCAACAAGGGCCGGCGCGCAAAGAAGACGGTGGGCTCGACCTTTCCGGATATTCTCAAGGGGCTTCAGAGCGAAGGCCGCCAGGCCATCGACAGCCTCTTGGCGACTCTTCGCTCTGCGGGGCGCAGTGACGACATCCAGGTCGGCACCGACGACGGCGAGCGCTTTCGCGTCAACGCATCCCTTTACCGCCATGAAAACACCTCCTACGTCCTGGTGCGCTTCGCGCCGCTGAGCAATGGCGGCAGCGGCGAGTCGGCGGCCCATTCGAGGCTCATGGAGGTGGTGGAGGCTTCGCCGGACGGTTTCGTCGTCACCTCCCTGGACGGCCGCGTCCTCACGGCAAACCGCGCCTTTCTGGAGCTCGCCCAGCTTGCTTCGGAAGAGCAGGCACGCGGTCAGCCCCTGGAACGCTGGCTCGGCCGCCCGGGCGTGGATTGGAGCGTCCTCAGGGCGAACCTGCGGGAGAACCAGTCGATTCGCCTCTTTGCTTCCTCGGTTCAGGGCGAGCAGGGCCTGGTGGCGCAGGTCGAGATCTCGGCTGTCGCTGTCACCGAGGGAGAGCTGCCCTGCTACGGCTTTATGATCCGCAATGTGGGCCAGCGTCTGAAAGCGAATAATCCAGGCGGAAAGCCGTTGCCGCGCTCGGTGGAGCAGCTCACGGGACTGGTCGGCCGCGTCTCCCTCAAGGAGATCGTGCGCGAGACGACGGACGTGATCGAGGAACTCTGCATCGAGGCCGCGCTGGAGCTGACCGGCGACAACCGGGCCTCCGCCGCCGAGATGCTGGGGGTCAGCCGCCAGTCGCTCTATGTCAAGCTGCGCCGCTTCGGGCTGGCGGACATCGCCCCGGAAGAGGAAACCTGACGGCCGCGGCGACCCTGCGGCCTCTGCGCCGCAGCGGCGCTTTATCGCTTCGAATTGCCCCCGCCAAACACGCCGAAAATTGTAAATCAAAATTGACAATCTGAAGTGTCAAGCATACCGTAACGGTATGTCGCGATTGGCTCTTTCCGAGACGGCGGCAGGCCGCCCGCAGCCAGCGGCCATGATCGAGCTGCTCAAGCCGATCACCTGGTTCGCGCCCATGTGGGCTTTCGGTTGCGGGGTGATCTCATCGGGCGTGCCACTGGAGGGAAAGTGGCCGGTGATCCTTGCCGGTGTCGTTCTCGCGGGCCCGCTGGTCTGCGGCACCAGCCAGATCGCCAACGACTGGTTCGACCGCCATGTCGACGCCATCAACGAGCCTGACCGCCCCATACCCTCGGGCCGCGTCCCCGGACGCATCCCTCTTTACTATGCGCTTGTCTGGACGGCCCTGTCCCTCGCGGTCGCCTCCCTGCTCGGTCCCTGGGTCTTGGGAGCCGCCGTCTTCGGGCTCGCCCTGGCCTGGGCCTATAGCGCGCCGCCGCTGCGCCTGAAGGAAGAAGGCTGGCGCGGCTGCGCCGCCGTTGCCCTCTGCTACGAGGGCCTTGCCTGGTTCACCGGCGCGGCGGTGATGGCGGCGGCCCTGCCGGACTGGCGCATCCTGGTGGTCGCCGCCCTCTACAGCCTCGGGGCTCACGGGATCATGACCCTTAACGACTTCAAGGCGGTCGAGGGGGATCGCCGCATGGGCATTCGCTCGCTGCCGGTCAGCCTCGGCGTGGCAACCGCAGCCAAGGTCGCCTGTCTGGTGATGGCCCTGCCGCAAGTCATGGTGATCGCCCTTCTCGCGGCATGGGGCCGGCCGGTCTTCGCCGCTGCCGTCTTCCTGCTGCTCGCCGCGCAGGCGCTGCTGATGGTCCGGCTGCTGAAGGACCCCAAGGCCCATGCCCCCTGGTACAACGCCACCGGCACGACGCTCTACGTCATCGGCATGATGGTGTCGGCCTTCGCGCTTGTGCCCCTGGTCGCGGTGCCGTCATGAGCGCAAGGCGACTCGGCTGGTTCGGCATCCTGCGCCTCGGTCTGGTGCAGACCGCGCTCGGCGCCATCGTCGTGCTCACCACCTCCACGCTCAACCGCGTGATGGTGGTCGAACTGATGCTGCCGGCAACGCTCCCCGGGATTCTCGTCGCTCTGCACTATGCCGTCCAGGTGCTGCGCCCGCGGCTGGGCTACGGCTCCGACGTCGGCGGGCGGCGCACGCCCTGGATCATCGGCGGCATGCTGGCCCTGGCCCTCGGTGCCGTGACGGCCGCCGCCGCGACGGCGCTGATGTCCACCCATGCGGGCCTGGGAATCGCCCTGGCGGTCGTCGCCTTCATGGTGATCGGCGGTGGCGTCGGGGCTGCCGGAACCTCTCTCCTGGTCCTGCTGGCCAAGCAGGTCGACAGCGACCGCCGCGGCCCTGCGGCCACCATCGTCTGGATGATGATGATCGCCGGCTTCGTGGTCACCGCGACCATCGCTGGCCACCTGCTGGAGCCTTTCTCCCTGCTGCGCCTGGTGGCGGTCAGCGCCGGCGTCGCGGGCGCGGCCTTCCTGCTGTCCCTGGTCGCGGTTGTCGGCATCGAAGGCCCGGCGCAGCCGCAAGCAGGCGAAGCGGAAACGCCGGCGGCCGAGATGCCGCCCTTTCGTGAGGCGATCCGCCAGGTCTGGGCGGAGTCCTCGGCGCGCCGCTTTGCGGTCTTCGTCTTTGTCTCGATGCTGGCCTACAGCGGCCAGGACCTGATCCTCGAACCCTTCGCCGGCACGGTCTTCGGCCTGACGCCCGGCGAATCCACCCGCCTCTCCGGCGTGCAGCACGCCGGCGTCTTCATCGGCATGCTGCTCGTCGCCGCGGCCTGCGGCCGGGCGGCGCGCGGACGCTTCGGTTCGCTAATGGGCTGGACGGTCGGCGGCTGCATCGCCTCCGGCGCAGTGCTCCTCGCCTTGTCCCTGGCCGGCCTTGTCGGCCATGGCTGGCCGCTGCGCGCGACGGTGTTCACCCTCGGGGTCGCCAACGGCGCCTTCGCGGTCGCGGCCATCGGATCGATGATGGCCCTCGTCAACAACGGCCGTGCCGCGCGGGAGGGCGTGCGCATGGGCCTCTGGGGGGCGGCGCAGGCGATCGCCTTCGGCCTTGGCGGTCTGCTCGGCACCCTTGCCGTGGACCTCATGCGCTGGGCATTCGCCGCGCCGACATCCGCCTACGCCGTGGTCTTCGCGGGCGAGGCAATGCTGTTCTTCCTTGCCGCCGTGCTGGCCTTGCGCGTTAAGGGGAAAGCGGTCACAGGACAACCGCTGGCGCCGGCCCGCGGCTACTCACCGGTTGGAGGAGACTAGGCCCATGCAGCCCAAGGAGACTTTCGATGCGGTCGTGATCGGCGGCGGTCCCGCAGGCGCCACCGCCGCGGCGGACCTGGCTCAACAGGGCCGGCAGGTGCTGCTGCTCGACAAGGCCGGGCGCATCAAACCCTGCGGCGGCGCAATACCGCCCCGTTTGATCCGCGACTTCGGCATTCCCGAATCGCTGATCGTGGCGCGGGCCCGCTCGGCGCGGATCGTCGCGCCCTCGGAACGCCAGGTCGACATGCCCATCGAGAGCGAAGGCTATGTCGGCATGGTGGACCGCTGCGACTTCGATCCCTGGCTGCGGCATCGCGCCGGCGCCCAGGGCGCCGACTGCCGCGAGGGAACCTTCCAGACGCTCACCCGCGACGGCGACGGCACGGCCGTCGTGCACTACACGCCCAAGGGCGCAGCAGAACCGGTCGCGGTCCGCACCCGCTGCGTCATCGGTGCCGACGGGGCCAACTCCGCGGTGGTGCGCGAGGCCTTTTCCGAAGCCGAGCGGATTCCCTTCGTTTTCGCCTACCATGAAATCGTCCGCTCGCCGCAGCCCGGAGAGTCGAACGGCGACAAGCCTGCCTTCGATGGGGAGCGCTGCGACGTCTACTACCAGGGGCGCTTCTCGCCGGACTTCTATAGCTGGGTGTTCCCCCACGGCGAGACCGCCAGCATCGGCACCGGCACGGCGGTGAAGGGCTTGTCCCTGCGCGGCGCCATCGGCGAGCTGCGCCGCGATACCGGCCTGGAGGGCCTGGAAACCCTGCGCTGCGAGGGCGCGCCGATCCCCTTGCGGCCGCGCAAGCGCTGGGACAACGGACGCGACACGCTGCTGGTCGGCGACGCCGCCGGCGTTGTGGCGCCTGCTTCCGGCGAAGGCATCTACTACGCCATGCTGAGCGGCCGCCTGGCGGCCGAAGCCGTCGGCGCTTTCCTGACCAGCGCCGATCCGCGTGCCCTGGCCCAGGCCCGGCGCCGCTTCATGCGCATCCACGGCCGGGTGTTCTGGATTCTCGGCATCATGCAGCGCTTCTGGTACGTGAACGATCAGCGCCGCGAGCGTTTCGTCAGCATTTGCGCCGACCGCGACGTACAGCGCCTGACCTGGGAATCCTATATGAACAAGGAGCTGGTGCGCCGCGATCCGCTGGCCCACCTGCGCATCTTCTTCAAGGATCTGGCCCATCTCTTCCGGCTGGTCTCACCATGATGCCGGCCCTCTGACGGCGGCGCCGAGATGACCGAGTTCTTCACCAGCGGACGTGTGGTCGACCTGGTGTTGGCCTTTGTCCTGATGGAAGCGGCCTTGCTCTATGTGCTCTATCGGCGGACCGGCCGGGGGCTCGCACCGGCCGTGCTGCTGCGCCTGCTGGTTCCCGGCGCCTGCCTGCTGCTGGCCTTGCGCGCGGCACTGACCGATGCCTCCTGGATGCTGGTGGCGCTCTGGCTGCTGCTGTCCCTGGTTGCGCACCTGGCCGATTTGAGGCAGCGCTGGTTCGGCTGAAGCGGCCGCCAAGAGCCGGCGCCGGCAAGCAGGAAACGCTCTACGCTCTCTGGTCCGCTTTAGGGGTTTGATCCTCGGCGCCTCTGTTCGCGCGCTCTTCGATCCAGTGGGTGAGAGCGTACACCAGTCCGAGAGCGAGGATCGCCGCGCCGAGCCCCATCAGCAGAATGCCCGAAGCCGTCTCGATCTCCAGGAGAATGAACTTTCTGACAACGGCGAGGATGCCGATGATCACCACCGTCCGGACCTGGAAGAGGCCATGGCGGCCCTTGGCCATCTGATGGACGGAGTTGGCCAGTTCAAGGGTGATGAGGGCGGCAATGACCCGGTCGAAGAGGGTCTGAAAGGTCGCAAAGTCGAGCTGCTGGTCGATGTTGATCGTGACCTGAAGGACCGACCAGATAAAGCTCCAGCTCGCCAGAACGATCACCGCGATCATCCCGACGAGCAGCACCGCGGCAATGACCCGTTCGAAGGTGCGGTATTGAATGGCCTTCATTCTGCCCCCGCGAGCGATCGATCACCCTTTGGGCACTGGCATCGTTCCGGAGCCCGGTCGCGGTGTCACCCAAGCAAACCGGTAAGCCGCCGGATCCCGCGGCGGGCCGGTGCGATCTCGAAGCGGCAGGACGGCGCGCCCGCGTGACAGCACTGCGGATGGTGGACCTCCACATCGGGCGTTACCAGCGCGCCGAACAGCGTCTTGAAGACGGCCACGTGCCAGACGCAGCCGGGTATGGCGATGGGGTTGTCCGCAATCTCGATGAGACTGGGCGAGCCGGCGCGGGTCTGGAGGGTCCCGGAGCCTGCGAAGGTCCAGGCATTGCTGGCGATGGCGCTGAGCAACAGCGGGGCCGCCAGCCGGCCCGGCAACGACCTCAGGGTCGCCCGGGCCAGGCCGGGAATCCGGTTCGCCAGCAGGTAGTCGGCGGTGCGGCGGCCGGCCTCCGCGGCAATCGCGGCAGCCGTTGCCGAAGGCAACAGGTGGTAGAGGCTCCTGAAGAGGCCTCTCACGGCATCCTCGTCCACCATTTCCGAGGGCGGGTTGGCCAGGAAATGCCCAAGCCCGGCATGGGCGAAGACGTCGCGCGCGGCGCGGTCCCCCAAGCGGTCTCGCAGCGCTTCGCCGAGCTGGATGACGGCGTTGGGGCCCACGGCCGGCGCGGATTCCGCGTGGATCGGCTCCATCGTCGAAGCGTTGTGCGCGAGAACCTCTGCCATGGCTGCCTCCTGTCAGGCGACCGATGCCGGCCGGGTCTCGGCCTCATCGGGCAACTGCTGATCGCCACCGCCGCAGGCCTTGGCGGCGATCACGGGATCGGCGGCGAGAGGATCGGCGCCCCGGGCCGCCCGCATTCTGGCCGCGCGTTCGGCCGCCGCCTCCCAGTCCGCGGTCTGTGCCGGCGCGATCCGGCGCGTCTTGTCGAAGTGGAAGTCGACGGACTTCTTCGACTGCGGCCCCCAGTAGTTGACCTTGCCGAGGTCGTAGAAGGTCCGCTGGAAGCCCGCCTTCAGGAAGGCCTTGAGGCAGCCCAGCAGGTAGCGCCGGCGAAAGCCGGTGCCGCGCCAGGGATAGTGGAAGAAGGCCTTGCGCATGTAGAAGCGGCGATAGTTGTTCATCACGCGGTCGAGCAGCTCGGCGCGGTCCATCGCCTCGGGCTTCATGATCGGCGTCACGAAGTTATATTTGGAGAAATCGAAGACCTCGACCTTGCCGCCCAGTTCCTGGAACAGGGAGGAGAAGGGCCAGGGCGTGTACATCGCCCAGTTGGCGAGGTCCGGGTCCCAATCCCGGGCCATCTGATAGGTTTCTTCCAGCGTCTCGGCGGTCTCGTTCTCCAGTCCGACGATGAACTGCGCTTCGATGAAGATGTCCGCCTGGCGCAGCAGTTCGATGGCGCGGCGGTTGTCCTCGATCTTGGTTTCCTTGTTGAAACGGTCGAGCCGCAATTGCGCGGCCGCCTCAGTGCCGAGGCTGACGTGCACCAGCCCGGCGCGGCGGTAGAGCGGCAGCAGCTCGGCATCGCGCAGAATGTCGGTGACACGGGTGTTGATGCCCCACTTCACCTTGTCCGGCAGGCCGCGGGCGATCAGCTCCTCGCAGAAGGCGATGAACTTCTTGCGGTTTATGGTCGGCTCCTCGTCGGCCAGGATGAAGAAGCCGACTTGGTGATCGCGCACCAGGGTTTCGATCTCGTCGACCACCTTCTTCGGATCGCGCACCCGGTAGTCGCGCCAGAACTTCCACTGGGAGCAGAACGAACAGGTGAAGGGGCAGCCGCGTGCCATGTTGGGGATGGCGACCCGCACGCCCAGGGGAACGTAGGTGTACTTGCTCCACTCCAGCAGCGACCAGTCCGGGTCGATGGCGTCCAGGTTCTTCACCGTCGGCGCCGCCTGGGTTGCGACGATGCGCTCGCCGTCGCGGAAGGCGAGCCCGGCAATCGACTGGCGTTCGGCCGGCCAGCGCCCCTCGTCGATGGCCGCGATCAGCGCGACGATAATCTCCTCGCCCTCGCCGCGCACGATGACGTCGATCCAGGGGGCTTCCGACAGCACCTGCTTGTACATGAAGGTGGCATGGATGCCGCCCAGCACGCGAACCGCACCCGGGCAGGCCTCCTTGGCGATCTCCAGCACCCGCTCGGCCTTGTAGATCGACGGGGTGATGGCGGTACAGCCGACCACGTCCGGCGCGAGATCGCGCAACCGCCGGCCGACCTCTTCATCGCTCAGATCGTTGGTCATCGCGTCGATGAAGTGGATGTCATCGTAACCGGCGGCCCGCAGGGAGCCGGCCAGATAGGCCGCCCAGGCCGGCGGCCAACTCCCGGCGATCTCGGCACCGCCGGAGTGGTAGTTCGGGTGAACGAGAACGACGCGCATCAAAGAGATCTCCGTCTATTGTCGTCCCTACCTTACAATTCATATTGTCAATGTAACTTGACGCAGGTCAAGGCCCTTTGTGAGGGCGAACCTGCAATGTCTGGGCTTTCTCAATGGCAAAAGCATCAAAGACGCCACAGCTGGACTTGGATCTCAGCAATGGCGCAAGGCCTCGATTGTCCACCGAGCCTTGGGCATGGAGAGGCGAAGCTTCCAAGAAAACGCACGATTTCTGCGCGCAGAGTCTTGTTGTTGTGGCGCCGGTTTGGAGCCACGGAGCTATAGACCTCTGATACCCCCTCCCCCCAATCACAAGTCGCTGGTAGGCCAGCGCTCTATCCAGGCGCCTAGTCGTGTGGCTGTCGGGTTCGATTTGATCGATCGATCTCGAAAAGAACGGAATCGAGGATATCTTTGCCAGCAACTGCCGTCGTGCGTAGTCCCGGATGAAGGGCCATGGTGTCCCAAGGACGAGGGTCTGGCCCGCGTAGCGGAGGGGCGTCAGCGGCTTTGTCATGGCTTCGAAGCGAGCGCGTCCGAGAGTCTGGACCAGCTTTCCTTCGCAGGCACGCCATCTGGTATCGACCGAGCGCTCGGTCATAGTTGTTATCACGTCGCTCGCGTCTTCGTCGCAGACCGTTCAGCTCCACAGCAGCATCGTTCCGCACCGCATTCCTTGGAAATCTCTCTCGGTAGCGGCCTTCCTACCATGGCCACTCTTCGATCTCGTGCCAATCGATGTCGGTGCTTGATTGCGAGCCCTGATTGGTTCCCTCCGAGCTTTACCCACTCGCGAGCAGCCTGACGGCCGCTATGTGGCCGGAGACTCGCGGAACCTCACAGCCCGCCGGATGCGGCGCTCTTCGGATTGAACGCCGGCCTCAGCGCGCCCGTCTTCTGCATTGCAAGGGCAGCCGATGGAGACCTAAAGATCTTGTGGGTTGCCATCCAGCAGCAGCAGGGCGTTTTCGTTCCATTCGTAGCCGGCGTCCTCGCCGACGAAGGTCAGCGCATCGCAAAGGGAAAGCGCGCCGTCCGGCGTTTCCCAGGTCGCGCAGAGCTGCCCGTCCTCGTTGACGCGCCACTGCCCGCGGGTTGCGCCGCTGGGCACGTTCAGGCCGCGCAGGCTCCCATCCTCGGCAACGAAGGCGTAGGCCTCCTGATCGGTCAGCTTGAAGGTGTTGCCGGAGATCGTCGCCGTGATCTGCTCGGCGCTCAGATTGCCCGGTTCGACGTCAGGTGTCGACGCACAGCCGCCGCCTTCGCTGATCGCGTAGATCGCGACCGGCGCCAGAACGATGACGTGAAGCCTGTCTCTTCTGAACAGCCGCATCGTCCCTCCTCTTTCCTACCACCGTAACGTGAATTTAGGTCGGCCCGGACAGCCTAGCAAGCAATGCTCTGCCGGACAATTCACGCCCTGGCTATCCCGTGAGCAGCCTCCGTCTGGTGAGATTGGTCCGAGGGCCTTCGGGCACGGAGCGCCAAGCCGGCCCCCGTGCCCTTGTCAGAGCGGATTGCGTCCGCCGGACCTAGCGCTCGAGAACGATCTCGACGCGGCGGTTGCGAGCTTCGGGGGTATCCACGGGAACCACGGGGTCGGCCTTGCCGTAGCCCTTGCCGAAGATCTTCTCCTTCTCGATGCCGCTCTCCACCAGGAAGTCGATCACCCGGTTGGCGCGCTGCTCGGAGAGCACGTCGTTGTAGGCGTCGGTTCCGGTCAGATCGGTGTAGCCGCTGACGTTGATCATCTGATAGTCGGTCTTCTGTGCCGCTGCGATCATGTCGGCCAGTGCGGTGCGCGCGTCGACGGTCAGGTCCGCCTTGTCGAAGTCAAACAGCACGGTGTAGGGCCCCGGCAAGGGCTCCGGGGCCGGCTCAGGCGCGGGCGGCGGTGGCGCGGCGGCCACCTTCGGCTGCTCCTCGAGGCTGGCGAGCGCCGTCATGAACTGGCTGCGGCAGGCAGCGATATCGTCCGGCTGACGGTTTTCCTCCTGCTCCTGCATCCAACAGTCGAACGCGATCTGGGCGGCCACCGCGTCCTGCGGCTTGCGCGCGCTCGCCCCGGAGGCCTGCGCCGCGACAAGGCGCTGACGGGCCGCCGTCAGCTCGCCCACCTTGTCGGCCGGCAGTTCGCGGCTGTCGATGGGCTCGGGGGCCACGCCGTCGCCCCGGGCGGCCTCCATGGCGCGCATCGCGAAGGTGTCGGAGTCGCTGTAGTCGCCCTCGTTGTACTCGTTCTCTGCGAGCGCCAGGTAGCCATCGTAGAGATCGCGGTCATAGGCGCTCCCCTGCGGCGCGGTCATTTGCGCCTGCTCCAGGCCCGTGCCGCTGCAAGCGCTCAATGCGAGCGCCCCAAGCAGCGCAACGGCGATTCGAATCTGTCCGGTCATCGTCCTATGCTCCCTTGCGATTGAAGGTTCGGGCGGGGCCACCGCGGGCCCTGCGCCGGCAATTCGCGCCCTGCGGAGGGCGCGGCAAAAAACCACAGCGAGATCACTAATCGAAATGATGAGCTCTAGGGTTGGATTTGATCCTGCCCAACGCCCGCCCCGGCGCCGGCAGACCATCGCGCCACCCCGATTTTCTCTTTAAGTTTCAGGTTACTTGTCTCTCAACCGTGGAGCCATTATTCGCTCAGGGCTGCACTCGGCAAGGGACAAAAAGGGCAACTGACGAAGTCATGGCTGTAGGCCTTTCATCTCATCATAGGGCGCGGAGGCCTCCGTTCCGGGCGAACGCCGGTCACCGGACTGTGTGCCGCCGCGCCACGGCAGAGGCCGTCCGGGATCGGCGGAGCACAGGTCAGATCCTTTCCGCCCTGCGCCGCAAAGGCCGCAAAGCCCTGCGCCAGGGTCCTGGCTGACCGGAGCAATCAGCATTCCTCCGCCGCGGTGGGGATGCTATGGGAGGGTCCTGCGCGGCCTCGGGCCGTGCGCCCTTTCCTGCCGCTGAAGCCATTGCGATCCTCATGGCGACCCTGCTGTCCTTCACCGCCCTCTTCTTCTCGATCTTTCTGGTGCAGATGGGCTCCGGCTCCCTGGGGCCGCTGGACGCGCTTTCCGGAGCGGTCCTGGGCTTCAGCACCGAGGAGATCGGCCTTCTGGGCTCCGCCCACTTTCTCGGCTTCTTCGCCGGCTGCTATGTGGCCCCGCGGCTGATCGGCGATATCGGGCATTCCCGCGCCTTCGCAGCCGCCGCGGCCATCGGCGCCATCGCCGCGCTGCTGCACCCGGTCCTGCAAAGCCCCTATGCCTGGGCCTTTCTCAGAGTCCTCACGGGCTTTGCCATCGCCAGCGCCTACACGGTGATCGAGAGCTGGCTGCACGCCAAGACCGACAACCAGAACCGCGGCCGGGTCTATGGCATGTTCCGCAACGTCGATCTCGTCGGCGCCGTCTGTGCCCAGGGTCTGATCGCCGTGCTCGAGCCGGGCAGCTACGTGGCCTACAACATCGTCGCCATGTTCTGCTGCATCTGCCTGCTGCCGCTGGCGCTGACCCAGCGCGCCGCGCCGAAAACGCCGGAGGCGCCGCGGCTGCACCCGCTGAAGGTTGCGCGCCTCTCGCCCTCCGCCGTTACCGGCATCATCGTGGCCGGCGCCACCAGCGCGGGCTTCCGCATGGTCGGGCCGATCTACGGGGTGGAGAACGATCTCAGCCAGATACAGATCGCCATCTTCCTGGCCGCCGGCATGCTGGGCGGGGTCGCGGCGCAGTATCCCATCGGCTGGATCGCCGACAAGACCGACCGGCGCCTGGTGCTGGTCTGCCTCTCGCTGCTCGCCGTCGCCACCTGCCTGGGCATCGCCACCATGATCACGCCGGGCGATGTGAATGCGATCTATCTGGGCGCCTTTCTCTTCGGCATCACCGCCTTTCCGATCTATTCGGTCTCGGCCGCCTACGCCAACGACTTCGCCGAGCCGGATTTCATGGTGGAACTGAACGCCGCCCTGATCTTCTTCTTCTCGGTGGGCGCCATCGTCAGCCCGACGGCCTCCGCCTGGCTGATCGCCCTGGCCGGGGCCAACGCCATGTTCCTCTTCATGGCCGGCGCGCACCTGCTGCTCATCGCCTTCACGCTCTACCGCATGACCCGTCGGCGCAGCGCCGAGCCGCAGGCGCCCTACCGCTACCTGCCGCGCACCTCGATGATCCTCGGGCGCATGTTCAAGGCCGGAAACGGCAACGGCGCCCGCGAGGAGAGCTGAGGGAAGCTGCTCCCTCGGGGTTTCAGTAGCCTCTGCTCTGTTTGAGAAGGCGTGCATGGAGTTGCGGATCTTTCAGGATCGCGCAGCCGACCCCATGCTGGTCACTCTCTACGCCGCGCCGGGCACCCTGACGACCTCCGCCCTGCCGCAAACCACGGCGGACTGGAACCAACTGGCCAAGCGCCGCGTGTTCCAGGTGCATACGCCCAATGCCATGGCCATCTTCTACGGCGCCATCGAGCAACTCTCGGGCAGTTGCTCCTGATTCCACCGCAGCGCACCACTCGGATGACGCGAAATTGCTGAACCCGCAGTAGGTAGTGCGTGCTAACCTTCGCGGGTGGGGCAAATTGGGGAGAGACCGCCGGTGAAGTGGAGCTTGGATCTCACCATCGCCGTCGTGCTAACGGTCCTGGTCTGGACCGGCTTTTACTTCGCCTTTCCCAGCGAACCGTTCTCGCCACTGGAAACCGTGTTCGTCCTCGCCGTGATCTACGGCCTGGTGACGCTCGCCCATCTGGCATGGAAACGCTGGGGACCGGCGAAGGCGCGCGGCAAATGACTCGGCAAAGACCTTCAGGCGACTGGAGCGACGGCAGGTCCACCCTGGCCCGCTCGCTGGTGTTGGTGTTGGTGCTGCTGTTTCTGGTTCCGACCCCTTCGGTGGGTCAATACGGCGACAACATGATCGAGATCGAACGTCCGCCGCCGGGAGAACCCCTTGTCATAGACGTGCCCGCCAATGCCGTTCTGGTACTACCGTTCGACCTCCACGAGGTCGTCGTATCCGTGGATCCTCCAGACGTCTTATTTGGCCTGGAGGACGGAGGGTTGATCGTACTGAAGGGTCTGTTTGCTCACCTTGGAACGGTGCGGATTGCGACACCGAGCAGCGAGACGCCGAAGCCCCTGAGTCTCGAAGACCTCATCGCGCCAGGAGCGGGCGATCCCGGGGAGCCGGGAGCGGGATCCGCTGTGCCCCCGGAACAAGTGCCTGTGGAAAGCGAGCCATCGGTCGGCCCGGACGAGCCTTTACCGCCACTGGCGGGTCTGCGCCACACCGGGCGCGACCTGCTGTTTGCGGGCGAGGCGGAGCGCGCCGGCCATCCGCTCTACAGCTACCTCCTGTTTGCCGGCGCCAGCGAAGGCAGCCGTGAGGAGCGGGAACGCTTCAAGAGCGCCATCGCGGCTTTCGTACGCCAGGTCCGCTCGGCCGAAGCGCTGGAGCGCAGCGGCGCCGCCCGCGAGAGCATCAACATCTTCTACGCCCCCATGCGGCCGATCTTCGAAGACACGAAGCCCGAGAGCATGCGCCTGCACTTCGCCCAGCGCAGCGAGGCCGAGCAGCTCTCCCTGCTGCTGGAGCTTTACGATCACGCCCGCGCCGAGGTGCTCATGGGCCACCTGCGTCTGAGCGGCAACGGCCCCTTCATCGTCTCCGTCCTCAGGCCCTTGAGCCGCGATCCGGTCCTTGGGAGCGAGGCCTTTCTCGTCCAGGACCTCTCCCGCGTGCCGCCGGAGCTGGTGGGCCTCTGGGTCGACGAGTTCAAGCGCCAGGTGGTCCAGGAAGCAACGGAAGAGCCGGAGCACCTGCGCCGGCTGGCGCTCAGCCTGCGCACCCAGATCGCCGTTTTGGCCGATGCCTTCGCCATCACCAAGTCGGCGGTCGCCGAGATGTTCGAAGCACCGGATGCGGCAGGGACCGGCAACAACTGAGATCCCGTCGTCCGAGTTGGAGAGACCAATGCCGCTCAGCGCGCTTCGCTGCCTCACACAAGGCATTCTCCTTTCCCTGATTCTCCTTTGGTCCGGCACCCAGGCCTCGCAGGCAGAGACCCTCGGGCGGCTCCTGGAGAGGGTCGAGAACGACCGCGGGAGCGCCGTGTTGTGCCCGCAGGCGGCCATCGAGGGGCTGCTGCCGAAGGACCACACCCCAGGGGGCTGCACCGGTGTCGTCAGCCGGTTCTACCTGGATGCGCTGCTGCAGCAGGAACGGCGGAGACTCATCGAGGACGCGATCGCGCAGCAGCGCAGCTTCATCGATCTGGTCCAGCGCATCGTCGAGGGGGGCGGCCTGACCAGCGGGGAGCTGCTCCTTGCGGAGATCGAACTGAAACGCCGGCAGCTCGAGGAAGCAGAGGTTTCGGCGGCGATCAGCCGGTCGGCTCTTTTCTTCGAGCCCATGCAAAGCGATCCGGAGCGCTTCGTCCTTCCCCGCATCCGCACGGAGGCCTGGCCGGAAAGCAGGGACGCAGCCCTGGCGGAGCTGGCATCGGCGAAGGACACACTTGAAGATGCGAGGGCCACCGCGCAGCGGCGTCTCAAGCGGGCCTGGGTCGACTACGAAACCGCCCGCCGCGAGAAAGCCCTCCTGCAGCCGATGGCGGCCTTTGCCCGGGATCTGGCCACGGCCTCGCAGCAGCAGTTCGATCTTGGGCGGGGGCAGGTGGCAACCCTGCAGAGCCGCTTCAGCGAGACCGTGGCCTTGCAGGCCGAGCTGCTGCGCGCCGACCATGACATGCTTGCCGCGCAGATCCGCATTCTGGAGATCCTCGGCCGCAGCAGCGCCATCGAGTAGCGCGGCACGGCCACGCCCGGCGAACCGGCGGCAGGCTCCCGCAACCCTGACGCTTGCCGGGGCCACTGCGGCGTGGCAGCTTGGCCGTGCAGCCCGCCGTTCTACCTCCTCGGACTCCTTGATGTCTTCTGCCTCCGCCACCCTGAAGGCCATCGCCTGGATGATGGGCGCCCTTCTCTCCTTTGCCGTGATGTCGGTCTCGGTGCGCGAGCTGACGGGGGAGTTGCATGCCTTTCAGATGCTGTTCATCCGCAGCGCCATCGGCATCCTGATCCTGCTGCCGATCCTGCAGCGCGCCGGCTGGGGACAGATCCGTTTCGACCATCTTGCCGGCCACGGCGGGCGCAACGTCATCCACTTCACCGGCCAGGTGTTGTGGATCTTCGGAATCGGGCTGCTGCCGCTGGCCACCGTTTCTTCGCTGGAGTTCACCTCGCCGCTGTGGGGCGGACTGCTCACCGTCCTGTTCCTGGGCGAGCGGATGAACCGCGGCCGCTGGGCAGCTTTCGGCCTCGGCTTCCTGGGGGTGCTGGTGATCGTCCGCCCGGGCGTGATCCCGATCAGCGAGGGCATCGTCATCATGCTGTTTTGCGCCTTCTTCTTCGGCGCCACCGGGGCGGCAACGAAATGGCTGACGCGCCGCGAAACGGCGCTCGCCATCGTCTTCTACATGGTGGTGATGCAAACCCTGATGGGTGTGGTCGCCTCGGCCTTCGTCTGGGCGCCGCTGGCCTGGCATCAGGCGCCCTGGCTGCTGCTCCTGGCGATCACCGGGCTGACCGCCCACTACTGCATGACGACGGCTTTGGCCACCGCCGATGCGACCTTCATCATGCCCATGGAGTTTCTGCGCCTGCCGCTGGTGGCGGTCATCGGGTTTCTGGCCTATGGCGAGGACTTCGAGGTCATGATCCTGCTCGGCGCGGCCATCATCTTCACCGGCACCTATATTTCGATCCGCCACGAGACCCGAAGCGTGGTGCGTTAGATAGTCGGTCGGCAAGGGCGTAGCGTCTGCCGGCCCGATTCCTGGGGAGCATGGGATGACCTACGAAACACTCGACTTCGATGTCCGGGGCGCCGTCGCCTGGATCACGCTCAACCGGCCGGACCGCTTCAACGCCATGAACCCGGCGATGATGCGCGAGCTTTTCGACGTCGCGAACCGCTGTTCCAGCAACCGGGAGATCCGTGCCGCGGTCCTGACCGGAAGCGGCGATCAGGCCTTCTGTGCCGGGGGCGACGTCTCGGAGTTCGCCGACAACCTCGAAAGCTTCGACCTTCTGGTCAAGGAGATGACCAGCTATCTCCACGCCGCCGCCTCGCGCTTTGCCTGGATGCGCGCGCCGCTGATCGGGGCGGTGAACGGCGTGGCCGCCGGCGCCGGCCTCGGCCTGGTGTCCTTCTGCGATCTGGTGGTCACCGCCGAGACGGCGAGCTTCACCTCCGCCTATACCCAGATCGGCCTCACCCCCGACGGCAGTTCCACCTATTTCCTCAGCCGCATTCTCGGACACCGGCGCGCCATGGAACTCTTCCTCACCAACCGCGTGCTCAGCGCCGCCGAAGCCCTGGACTGGGGCCTCGTGAACAAGGTCGTTGCTGCGCCGGACCTGCGCGGCGAAACCGAAGCCCTGGCGGCGCGGCTGGCGGAGGGGCCCACCGGCGCCTACGGCGGCGTCAAGAAGCTGTTGCAGACCGCCGCCACCGACGGCCTGGAAAGCCAGATGGAGCGGGAAAGCCGCTGGATCGCGGAGATGGGGATGAGCGCCGATGGCCGCGAGGGCATTCGCGCCTTCATGGAGAAGCGAAAGCCGCAATTCAGCGGCGGCTAACCCCGTCACGGTCCGTCGGATCGGGCCAGTTCACAAATCCGCCCCACTCCTCCGACCGGCTCGCGCAATATCCCTGATATCGAGAGGGCCTTTCTGCTTGACGGCCATGCGATTGCGAGTCATTTTCATTCGCATCTTCTCCCGCTCAGGACAGCCTGACCCGCCATGCCCGAATTCTCTTCTCATGACCTCCGCCGGGGCCCGTCGCAACGGCCCCGCATCGTCGCCAATCTCGCCTTCGCCGAGATCCTGATTGTCTGGTCGCTGCGCCAGATGCTGGCGCGGACGGACGACAAAGGCTTTCAGGAAAGCCGCATCGCCGAGTCCCTCTCCCGGGCCTTCGGCCTGGCGCGGGTCGAAGACGCACTGGCGGCCCTCACAGCCCTGGCCGGCGGCCTCAGTGGTGAGGGCCGACTCGCCGACAGGTTCGCCGCCGTCGATGACGACCGTGTGACCGCGACGGAGGAGGCCATCCTGGCCACCTTGGCCGCCTATCAGCATCGCGAAAGCGGGCGCGCAGGCCGTCTGATCGAGTGGCTGGTTCAGCGCCCGGCCCAGCCGCGGCTGGCGGCTACGGCGCGCGGACTCGCGGCCATCATGACGGAGGCCGGCCACCGTCTGCCCCACAACCGGGCCCAGGACCCGAGGTTGCAGCCGGCGCTTCTCCTGTCTCCGCAAAACGTTACCGCGGCGCAGCAGGCCGACCTGCCCCACGCCGCCGGGTCCGAGAGCCTGACGGCGCCGGAACGCCATCTGCTGCTCGGGCTGCGGCTCTGGGTCGAGGCTTTCAAGGACAACAAGGATGCCCTGGGCGCGCTGCGTCAGTACTTCGGATACGACGCGGGGACCGATGCCGGGCTCAGCCTCCACGCCATCCTGCGCAACACCACCCTGACGGCTCTGCGCCAGATCGACGTGCGGTGCCGGCGCTGCCCCGGGCTTTCGGCGGACGAGGCGCGGCTGCTCGACAGCATCGCGCGGCTGCAGCGGGAGACCGTCGAAGCACAGGAACTCGCCTTGGCAGCCTGGATGCCGCCGGGGGCGCTGCGCTTTTCGCTGGAGGCGGCCCGCGGCCTTGCCATGGCCCTCTCCTTTCAGGGCCAGATCCTGCCGCGGCGGCGCTGGGACTTCGCGGCGCTGGAAGCTGCCGTCGCACGGCGGACAGCGGATTCCGGGCCTGCCGACCTGCATCCCCAAGACGCACCGCACACGCAGAGCGCGGTGTCCCAGACCCTACACTGACCCCCTAATCTCTGGCACCCAGCGAGGTCGAAGAGCGGGATCTCGCAAGAAGGAGGAGCATTCTCATGCGCACATCAGGCGAGTCCGTCCCCGAGGTCACCTTCAAGCTGCGCGAAGGCGGCGAGTGGAAGGTGAAGTCCAGCGCGGACTACTTCAAGGGCCGTAGCGTGGTGGTCTTCGCGTTGCCCGGCGCCTTCACGCCGACCTGTTCCTCGACCCACCTGCCGGGCTACATGGCGCTCTCCAAGAACCTAAAGACCATGGGCGTCGACGAGATCCTCTGTCTCTCGGTGAACGACGCCTTCGTGATGAACGCCTGGGCCCGGGACCAGGGCGTCGACGACGAGGTCACCATGCTGCCCGACGGCAGCGGCCACTTCACCCGCGCGATGGGCATGCTGGTGGACAAGGACGATCTGGGCTTCGGCGAGCGCTCCTGGCGCTATTCGATGCTGGTGGTCGACGGCGTCATCCGCAAGATGTTCGTCGAGGACCGCAACCAACCCGGCGATCCCTTCGCCGTCAGCGATGCGGTCACCATGCTGGACTATGTAAGCGAACAGCCGCGGCAGAGCGCGAGCGCCTAGTGTAACGGCTGAGCTCACGGCATCGCTGCCGGGGTCGTCTTTGAGGCAGCTCAATGTAAACAAGACCCGGGGACGGTAGGGTTCCGGCATCGCCGCGATCAACGAAGGGCTGTCTTCACCGATGACCGCCGCCCCCTGCCTGGCGTCGCCGCCGCGGCCTCCCGAGCCGGACCAGGATGCCGTCGTCCGCTTCCTGAGCGACCCGGCCAGCTATGACCCGAAGCCCGCGGAGGTCCAGCGCATCGAGACCCACGGCGCCCTTGTGTTTCTGGCCGGCGAGCGGGCCTACAAGATCAAGCGCGCCGTCCGCTACCCCTACATGGATTTCTCGACCCTGGAGAAACGGCGGCGGGCCTGTCAGCGGGAGCTGGCGCTGAATGCCAGGACCGCTCCAACGCTTTACCGCGAGGTGGTTCCCGTCACCCGCGATGGCGAAGGTAACCTGACGCTCGACGGACCGGGTGAACCGGTGGAGTGGGTGCTGGTCATGGCGCGCTTCGCACAGGACCGGCTGCTCAGCGCGCTCGCCACGGCCGGCGGCCTGACCGCGAAGATCGTCGACGACTTGGCCGACGCCATCGCCGCGTTCCACGACCATGCGCCGCCGGCCTTCGAAGGCCTGCACGCCGCCGAGCTTTGGGGCGCCAGGTCCATCGAGTGGGTGGTGGTGGAAAACAACGAGGAACTCGCGGCCCGCGGCGATCTCTTCGCACCGCAGGAGGCGGCCCGCCTCGCGGCCATTTCGCTCGATCACCTGAAACGCCACGCCGCTCTGTTGGACGCGCGCGCCCGGGCCGGTCTGCAGCGCCTCTGCCATGGCGATCTGCATCTGCGCAATGTCGTGCTGCTCGACGGGCGGCCACGGCTGTTCGATGCCATCGAGTTCAACGATGCCATCGCCTGCATCGATGTGTTCTACGATCTCGCCTTCCTGCTGATGGACCTGGAGCACCGCGGGCTGCGAAGTTTCTCCAACCAGGTGCTCAACCGGTACCTTCACCGGCGCGGCGATCTGCGGGCCCTGCCCCTGCTGCCGCTGTTCCTCTCCGCCCGTGCGACGGTGCGCGCCAAGGTCGCCGCCAGCCTGGAAGCCCTGGAGCACAACCCGCAAGCCCGGCAGGAACGGCGCAACGAGGCCGTCAGCTATTTCACCGAGGCGCTAGGGTTTCTGGAACCGGCACCGCCGCGGCTCGTCGCCGTGGGCGGCCTCTC
Source organism: Pelagibius sp. (assembly GCF_028289705.1). Lineage (GTDB taxonomy): Bacteria > Pseudomonadota > Alphaproteobacteria > Kiloniellales > Kiloniellaceae > Pelagibius. The sequence goes on along the minus strand of NZ_JANQOI010000129.1, from coordinate 30,508 downwards.
GGGCAGCGGCAAGTCCTCGCTCGCCCGCCGCCTCGCTCCACACCTGGGCGCCGCACCGGGTGCCGTCCACCTGCGCAGCGACCTGCTGCGCAAGGCCATGGCCGGGGTCGAGGACCAGCAACGTCTGCCTGCCGAGGCCTACAGCCGGACAGCCAGCGACGCCGTCTATGCCCGCATGATGGAACAGGCCGCCCAGGTCCTGAACGCCGGCCACTCGGTCGTCCTCGACGCGGTCTTTGCCCGGCCCGAGGAACGCGCCACGGTCGCAGAGCTGGCGAAGACGCAGGGAGTCGATTTCACCGGCCTCTGGCTGTGGGCCGAAGCGGATGTTCTGAAGCAGCGGGTAACCGCCCGGCGGCACGACGCCTCCGACGCGACGGCGGCGGTGGTGGAACAGCAGCTCGGCTATGACCTCGGCCGCGTCGATTGGACCCAAGTGGATGCCCGCGGCCCCCGCGAGGCCGTCGCCAAGGACGCGCTCTCCCTTCTCGGCCTTCGGTCCTAGTTCGACTTCCGTCGAACCGGTTCCGGCCCGCGCGCCGCTGCAGATCCAGAAAAATCTGAACCGATGCAAACTCGGGTGCGACCCAGAGTCAGTCTCCGCGGGCGCAGGAATGAACCGCCCGCAAGACCGTTGTCGAAACAAGACGACGAACCGCAACGCCACAGGGGCTTCGGAGGCTCTGACGAAATGACGCACACACAAGCCACCGCAAGCAGCGCCGTCACCATCCGCCGCGATCTCGCGGACCTGGCGCTGGAACTGATCGACCGGGTCGGCGTCGACGGCGCCATCCGCTACTGCAACTCCATGAGCTGGGGCGGCGTTCTGGCCCAGATCGAGGCCTTTCGCGTCCAACGGCTGCGCGATGGCTAGCACCGGATTGGTATGTCTCGCACCCTCATGAAACCAGGAGGCGATGGACAATCGCAGAGCGCGAGCTTGCCGCCCGATTGCACCGCGCAGGCCGCCAAAACCCCGGAATTGAGCGGCGTTTACGCCATTTCCTAAAGGCTTGTTAAGGCCTTCCTTCCAGACTCCGGCCCTGCTGAAACGCTGCGTTCTCCTTCTCCTCACCCGAAGGGGGAGCGCGGCCGATTGCCGTGTGAGGAGCAGAGGATGGCAGGACGCTACAGCCCGGAGGGGCCCCTTGCGGACACACCTGAGGATACGGCCAGCGAGCCGGAAGGCCGCTATGTCGCGGTGATCCGTTCGCCCGCAGCGGGTCAGGAGGTTGCCGTCCAGGTCGGCGAGGCGAGCGCCATCGACCTGCGGTTCGACCCGGCAGCGGTGCAGGTCGCCGAGGCCCAGGACGATCTCGTCCTGAAGTTTCCCGATGGCGGACAACTGGCGCTCCAGAACTTCACCGGCGAGGAAGGGCGCGCGCCCACCATCATTCTGCCCGACGGACGCAAGGTCGAAGGCGAAGCACTGCTGCAACAGCTCGATCAGGCGATCCTGCAGCAGGCTCTGGAAACGGAAGCCGGCCCCGCAGGCAACGGTGGCGGTGGCGGCGTTTCCGTTTATCAGAGCAACCTGGGCGAGCTCATTGCCGGCCTTCAGTCCGACGACGCCAGCGACAGCGGCGTCACGACGCCAGCGAGCAGCGGTTTTGCGGCCCCGGACGACGACGATCCGGTCCTTCCGACCGAGACAGATACAGAGACGACGCCGGCCCCCGCTGCTCTCGCGGCCACCTTCGTTCCCCCGGCCAACCCGGTGGGACCCGGTGCCAAGGTCGCACTCTTCTCGCGCAAGGCCGACGAGGTCGATCTGAATGCCATCGACGTCGGCGGCTATCTTGAGGGCACGCAGTACGACGCCGGGAACGGCCACGACACTGTCGTCCTGGCGCAGGATGCCCGCCAGGCCCTGGAAGCGGGCTTCGACGCGGGCACCCTCTTCGACGCCGGCAAAGGCAACGACCACGTCACCGGCGGCAATCTCGCGGATCTGATCAACGGCGCCCAGGGTCGCGACACCCTCCTCGGCGGCGCCGGCGACGACAGTCTTTTCGGCGCTCAGGGCAACGACAGTCTGGTCGGTGGCGCAGACGACGATCTGCTGAACGGCGCCGGCGGGCGCGACACCCTGGACGGCGGCCTCGGCGGCGACCTGCTGGACGGCGGCGGCAGCCACGACCTGTTGCTCGCGGGGGCCGGCGACGACACGGTCCTCGGCGGCGGCGGACGCGACACCCTGGCCGGCGGTCTGGGGGACGACGTGATCAGCGGCGGCAACGGCCGCGACGTTTTCTCCTTCTCTCTCGCCGAGAACCAGGGCGATGACCTGATCCTCGATTTCAAGACCGGCAATAACGGCGACCGCCTGGAGATCGCCGACCTCGTCGACGAAAACGATGACGGCAAGATCGATGTCGACGATCTGGACGACGGCGCACACAGCGTTACCGGCACGGCCGATGCCGTGGTCATCACCTTCGACAACGGCGCCCGGGTCACGCTGGACGGCATCGACGGCAGCGGCGTCGACTCCTTCGACGACCTGCTCGACATCAAGGTGAATCTCGACATCGTTTAAGACCGTCTTCGGTCCTCGGGTCGCTGCGCCGCACTTTTTTGCCGCCCCCGGCAAAAGGGGCTAACTCTGATGCCCGTCTTGTCCGCCGGCGGCCGTGGCGGCAGTCTGTCTTTGCGCCGAGCGATCGATGACACCATCGAACTCCCCCATTCGGCGCATGCAATTTTGCCTGACACTCCCTGTTTCGACACACTTCCCCGGCGCCTGGCGCCGGGGATTTTTTTGTACCGGGGATCTTTTCAAAGCGCCCGCTATCCCTTCGGACTAGCCCACCATAGTGCGCACGCCTGACGGCCTTGCCGGTTAGACTTCGGGTTCGGAGTCCTGCGCCACCAGCATGGCCAATCAGGCTCCCCCTCACACCGCAAACCGGAGTCCAGACATGGTTCGCAAGCCCCGATCCCGGCGCCCTGCGGCAACCCGTTCGCGCAAGGCCGAGACCCCCGCCGCCCCGCTCACCGAGGCCCAGCTGAAACGTAAGGTCAAGGCGCGCCCGGCGCTGAAAAAGCCGAAGGCCGTGACGCTGCGGTTCGACAGGATGCTGGCCGGCGCTCCGAAGGTCCGGCACAAAACGACCAAGCGGCCCAAGTCGCTCATCGCCCGCCCCCACGCCAAGGCGAAGTCGGGCAGCGGCTTGGACCTGCAGATCGAAGTCGCCGGCGCCGAGCTTGGCACCCGGGTGTTCCGCCCGGACATCAGCGGCACCCGCGTGCCCCTGCCCCGGATGACCGCCAAGATGCGCCGGGACGCGCGGATGGGCCTGCCGGACCTCGACGGCCACCTGCCCGACCATCTGCCGCTGCAGCCGGTGCCGCCGCAGCTCGACAGGGCGCTGCGGGTGCGGCCCTTCGTTAACGCGTTCAGTCGCAGCAAGACCCAGCGGAGGGCGACCACGGTCTTCTGGCCGGAAGATCGCTACACCTTCTCCGACACCGCCTTTCCCTGGTGCACCGTCGGCCGCGTCGACACCGCCGGCGGCTGGGCCAGCGGGGTGCTGATCGGGCCGCGCCACATGCTGACCTGCAGCCATGCCATGGTCTGGGGCAGCGGCAATTCCGCCGGCTGGGTACGCTTCCGCCCCTCCTTCTTCGACGGCAATGCCCCCTTCGGCGAGGCCTGGGCGACCCGATGGTACGCCTTCCGCAAGGTCTTCGGCCCCAACATAGACGCCACGGAAGCCCGCGAGGACTATGTGGTCCTGGTGCTCGACCGGCGCATCGGCGATACCTGCGGCTGGATGGGTTCGCGTACTTATTCGGAGTCCTGGGACGGCGGCACCTTCTGGCGCCATATCGGCTATCCCGGCGACATGGCCGGCGGCCAGCGGCCCTCCTACGAGCGCGACATCGCCCTCGACGGCCGTAACAATTCGACCCACCGACAGGTCTGGCACCGCGGCGACATCTGGCCGGGCCAATCCGGCGGGCCCTTCTTCGCCTGGTGGAGCGGCGAGAACTGGCCGCGGGTCGTCTGCGTCCAGTCCTGGGAGAACAACCAGCGCAACGGCGCCTCCGGCGGCAGTCGCCTGGTCGACCTGATCATCCGCGCCCGCAACGATTTTCCTTAAGCCGCCGATCCGGGTTGCAGCCCGCCGGCAACTGACCGAAGATTCCGACGGTCGTCGACTGTCGACGCTCGGACCTGTTTCCGACCGCAACGGGATAAGAATGCGGGAAAGCTTGAGAGCCCTCGTGATGGCGGCCTTCGCCGCCGCGTTTGCTGCAACGGCCTATCAGGAGGCCGCAGCAACCCCCTGCGCCGCGGACAACCGCAGCCGCGTTGCGGCAAACGACGAGTGCTTGGTGATCAGCACTTACGGCGAACCTGCGGAGCGCACCGCGCTGATCCTCTTCATCCACGGCGACGGCTATCGCGGCGGGCCCTCCGACTACCTCTATCCGATCGCCGAAGAGCTCGGGACGAAGGGTGTTGTTGCCGTCGGCCTGATCCGGCCGGGGTACTATGACTCGAAAGACAATCGCTCGACGGGCAACAGCTATCGCAGAGGGGACAACTACCGCCCCGATGTCATCGCGACCGTGGCGGCTGCCGTCAAGGTTCTGAAAGAGCACACCCGGGCCGACTATGTCGTCTTGGCCGGTCATTCCGGCGGAGCGGCAATCTCCGGCGTCATCATCGGCAAGCACCCGGACCTGGTTGACGCCGCCGTGCTCGCTGCCTGTCCCTGCAACGTGCCCGAATGGCGGATCAAGAGACGCGGCCGGAACAGCTGGCGCCAAAGTCTCTCACCGCACAGCTTCGTGGACGGCGTCGATGAGACGACCACGGTGGTCGCCGTCACCGGCGGGAACGACCGCAATACGGAACCTGTCTTGGCCAGAGACTACGTGGCGGACCTCAAGACCAGGGGAATCGACGCCAGCTTCCTGGAAGTGCCCGGGGCCGGCCACAACGGCGTGGTGAGAACCCCCGAATTCCTGGCCGCCATCGCCGAGGTGCTCGCCAGGCGTCCCTGAGTTGCTTACCGCAGCAGGAAGCCTTCGCCCAGGGGGTCGTCGGGTTCCAGGGTGAAGCGGGCTTCGCCGCTGTAGTGGGCCTTGCCGGAAACCTCGACGATCACCGCGCGATGGCGGCCGGCCGTCGTCTCCTCCACCGCCGTGGCGGCGAATCGGGCGCCGGTGATGCTCTCAAAACTGCGAGTCTGGCCGAGGGCGAGCTGGCCGCGGGTCCACTGCAGGGCCACGCGCGCGGTGACGCCGGAGCCGGTGGGGCTGCGGTCCACCTGGCGGCCAGCGAAGATGCAGAGGTTGCGCGTCTCTGCCGCCTCGAAGGCATCGCGCCCGTCGGTGAAGATGGTGCCGTAGAGAAAGGCGAGGTCCGGGTCGTCCGGATGCGAAAGAGGAATCTGGGCGGCCGCCGCCTCGGTGATGGCCTCACCGGCATCGGTCAGGGCGCGCACCGAAGCGGCTTCGAGGTCGAGGCCGATGCTCTGGGCCGGGAGCACGGCGTAGAAGGCGCCGCCGTAGCCGATGTCGAGCTGCAGCGGGCCCCAGTCGCGGGTATCCACCATGGCGTCCCGCGCAAAGGCGAAGGCGGGGACGGAGCGAAAGCGCACCGCCCCGGCGCGGCCATTCTCAACGGTCACTGAAGTGCGCACCAGGCCACAGGGGCACTGGATGTTGACCGGGGTTTCCGGCTCCCGCGCGGCGACCCGCCCGGTATCGACAGCCCAGCGGCCGAGGGCGATCACCGCATGCCCACACATGGTCGAATAGCCCTCGTTGTGTAAAAAAAGCACGGCGAGATCGGCCTCCGGATGATCCGGTTCCACCAGTACCGCGCCGTACATCTCCGCATGGCCGCGCGGCTCGAACATCAAGAGCCGGCGCAGGGCGTCGTGGTGATCCCGCGCCGCGCGGCGCTTCTCCAACAACGTGCTGCCCGGTAGGTCCGGATAGCCGGCTGTGACGATCCGCACCGGCTCCCCGCCGGTGTGCATCTCGACGGTGGAAATCGAGAGACTGTCTATGGCTAGAGGCTTCCCGTCCACGGCGTCTTGCGCTCCACTGCGATGGGTTGGTCATAGAAATCGACGCGGCGACTCTCCTCGCCGGGCAGGGGCGCGGGGTGGCAGTCGACTTCGGCCAGGGTGCGGTAGCAGGGGCGTTCCGCATAGCGAAGCTGCGGGAGGGGCTCGGCCGCGCAGGCCGCCAGCAGGGGGATCAGCGTCAGGCCGAGCAGCCCGCACCGGACAGAGGGGAATCTCAGTTGCACGATGTCACCTTCCTTGTTACCCCCCATTGCTCTTTTCGTCGTTGGACCCAGCTTAGCCTCTGCACCTCCGCTCACAAAGCCGCAAAGGACGCACCCCCATGGTCGACCGCCTGTTAACCAACATCATGGTTGGAGACCTTCAGGCCAGCCGCGATTTCTACATCGGCCTGCTGGACCTGAAACTGCATTTCGAGAGCGACTGGTATGTGATCCTGACGGATCGTGAGGCCCGGCGCTTCGAGCTTGGCCTGATCGACCGCGGCAGCGACCTGATCCCGGCGGCGCAGCAAGGCAGGCCGGCGGGTGCCTATCTGACCTTCGTGGTGCCCGACGCCGATGCCGTCTATCAGCGCGCCCTCGACCGGAACTGCGAGATCCTTCAGGCGCCGCGGGACGAGTTCTACGGCCAGCGGCGCTTCCTGACCCTCGACCCCGACGGCCTGATGATCGACATCTCCGCCCCGACCGCGCCACCCCCACAGGAGGACTGAGGACCATGCCGGATCGCCAGGCAAACACGCTCGAGCGGGCGACCCCGGTCCTGAAGACCGGCGACTATCCGCGGGCCCGCCGCTTCTACATGGAGACTCTGGGCTTCACGCTGCTGGAGGAAGGCGGCGACCCAGCCCGCTTCGGCATCTTCGAGCGGGGCGGGGCCGTCGTCTTCGTCGATAGCTGGCATGGGCCGCCGGCCGCGGCGACCGGCTGGGACGCCTACTTCCACAGCCCCGATGTCGATGCGCTCTGTGAAGAGCTGACCGCGGCCGGCGCCAACATCACCCGGCCGCTGGAGAACGCGATCTACGGCATGCGCGAGTTCGAGGTCACCGACCCCGACGGCAACGTGCTCTGCTTCGGCACCGACATGGACGTAATCTCCCAGGGCTGAGGTTCGCGGCTAGACTCCGGCGAAGGGCGCTAGGGCGGCGATCTCCAGCATCTTTGGCCCCGCCCCGTCACCGAGGTCCTGCTGGGGCAGGCCGAGCTGCAGGTTCGCCGGGACCGCGATCTTGATCATCTTCGGCGGCGCCAGGTCGAGCCGCGCCATCATTTCCACATAGGCCGCCTTCGAGTCGACCTGGAGGCGCGGGTTGTGGGCCTTCTGCTCGCCGATGCTGCTGACCCAGCGGCCTTTGTAGTCGTGGCCCGGATAGACCAGGGTTTCATCCGGCATGGTGAGAATGCGCCCGAAGAGCGAATCGTACTGGGCTGCCGCATCGCCGCCCTGAAAATCGGTTCGGCCCGTCGCCCCGATCAGGAGCGTATCGCCGGTGAAGACGCGGTCCTGCATGACCAGACAGTAGGAGTCCGGCGTGTGGCCGGGGGTGTGAATCGCCCTCAGCACCAGGCCGTCGACCTTGATGAGCTCGCCGTCGTAGAGCCGGATGTCCACCAGCTCGCAGCGCGTGTTCGTGCCCATAGCGGCGATGCAGCCGGTCTTGTTGCGCAGTGCGCCGAGGCCGGTGATGTGATCGGCATGCAGATGGGTATCCACCGCCTGAACCAGCTTCAGGTCCAGGCTGGCCAGCAGCCCGAGATAGTGCGGCACCTGTTCCAGAACCGGGTCGATCAGAATCGCCTCACCGCCGCGCCGGGCGGCGATCAGATAGCTGTAGGTGCAGAACTGGGGATCGAAAAGCTGGCGAAAGATCATTCCTGACGTCCAATCGAAGACGGATCCAACCAAAGCGCGGTAGAACCGGGCGGCCGAGAACGGCCGCCCGGTCCGCAGGCGGTCAGCCGCCGGCCTTGCCGGTGATCTTCGGCAGCTCTTCGGCCGCACCCCACTCGGCCCAGGAGCGGTCGTAGCTCCGGACCCGGGGATAGCCGAGCAGCCGCAGGGTGAAGTAGGAGTGGGCGGCCGCCTTGCCGTTCTGGCAGTGCACGGCGATGTTCTTGTCCGGCGTGACGCCGTGGCTGGCGAAGTGCCAGCGCAACTCGGCAGCCGACTTCAGGGTGCCGTCCTCCGCCAGGTTCTGCTTCCAGGGGATGGACTTGGCCCAGGGAATGTGGCCGTCGTTGTAGAGATTGGACGGACGCACATCGATGACCACCACCGAGTCGTCGTCCCGGCGGTCGAGCAACCAGTCCGCCGTGGCCAAGCGGCGCGGGGTCGGCGTGTAGGCGAAGGTCTTCTTGCGCACCTTCGGGACCCGGGTGGAGACCTTGCGGCCTTCGGCCTGCCACTTCGGGATACCGCCGTTCAGCACGCTCACCTCGCGATGGCCGAAGTACTCCGCCATCCAGAACAGCCGGGCGGCGTGGAAACCGCCCTTGTCATCGTAGAAGACCAGCGGCGTGTCCTTGTCGATGCCCTGCTCGCCCAGCATCGCGGCCAGGGTCTCATGCGGCAGCAGGTCGCCCGGGACATGGCTGTCGGGGTCGATCACGTCGTCGGCACCGAGGTGCACGGCCCCCGGAATGTGGCCCTTGTCGTAGGCCTCCCTGGGGCGCACGTCGACGATGTTGACCGGGCCCGTTTCCATCATCACCCAAAGGGTCTCGGTGTCGGTCAGCAGGTCCGGGTTGGCATAGCCCTGCTCGGCAGCATGGCTTGCGCAGGCGGTGAGTCCTGCCAGAGCCAGCGGCGCCAGCAGACGTCCGAATTTCAGACTGAGGTTCATCATCATCCTTTCCTTCTCATAATCTCTCTGCAGCGACCTCCCACGCCGCCGTCGCGTTTGGTGACGGCGGCCCATCGCCGCCGCCGTGCCTGCCCTTTTCCGGAAACCTTGCCGGCCACGCGGCCCGCAGCCGGGTGTCGCATGCTCTAAGCCTGGGGTTTGCGGGCCCGGGCGTAGATCACGTTGGTGTCGAGTGCGGTGACGCCGCTGTCCCGCAGCCAGGAGACCCCGGCGGCACGCACGCTCTCCGCATCCCCCGGAGACATCTGGTCCACGGTCCAGCAGAGGCCGGAGCCCAGGACCACGGTCCACCAGTCCTCCGGCGACGCCAGCACCTGCCGGTCCTGGACCTCCTCGACCACCGCATCCTTGATGCCAGCGGCCTGCAGCATCTGCCGCATGGTCGCGACCTCCGCAATGCGGTCCCAGGGATTGAAGGCGCGCTTCAGATCGGGCCGCCGCCGTTCGACCTCGTCCCAGAAATGGGTGACACAGGGCTCCAGAAAACCCTTGCTCCAGGACGTGATCGCAAGCTGGCCGCCCGGGCGCACCATGCGCCAGAGTTCGCCGACCAGGCGCTCCATCTCGGGGACGAAAAAAACCGCGAAGACACAAACCACCGCATCGAAGTGCATGTCCGGGAAGCCGAGGCCGGTCATGTCGCCGCGGCGGAAGTCGACGTTGGTGAGACCCCGTTCCGCGGCACGCGCCCGGCCCTGGCTCAACATCTTCTCCGCCAGGTCGACGGCGATCACCTTGCCGCGCGGACCAACCCTTTCGGCCGCCGGGATCGCCGAGGCGCCGGTCCCGCAGCCAACGTCAAGAACGGCACTGCCGGGCTCGAGCTTTAAGCGTTCGATCGTGCCTTCGCCGTGGCGCGACCAGAAGGCGTTGGAACCGGATTCGAAAAGCTCTGCTGCCAGATTGTACGTCGCCTCGGCCTTCGCTTTGGCGGCTTCAAGTTCGCTTCGCATATCGATTAGCTCAATTGAGGCCGTTCAATGCGGCTGTGCGACGATCCGCAGATAGGGACGCGGTGCCCGCCAGCCGTCGGGGAACTTCTTGCGCGCTTCCGCGTCGGCCAGGGCCGGCACGATGATCACGTCCTCGCCCTGCTGCCAGTTGACCGGCGTCGCCACCGAGTGGTTGGCGGTGAGCTGCAGGGAGTCGATCACGCGCAGGATCTCATCGAAGTTGCGCCCGGTGCTCATGGGATAGACCACCATCAGCTTGATCTTCTTGTCCGGGCCGATCACGAAGACGGTGCGCACGGTCGCATTGTCGAGCGCGGTACGGCCGTTGGCGCTGTCGCCGGCGCTGGCCGGCAGCATGCCGTAGAGCTTAGCCACCTCCAGGTCGGAGTCGCCGATGATCGGGAAGTTCGGGGCGTAGCCCTGGGTCTCTTCGATGTCCGCGGCCCAGCGCGCATGATCCTCGATGGGGTCGACGCTGAGGCCCACCACCTTCACGTTGCGCCTGTCGAACTCCGGCTTCAGCTTGGCCATGTAGCCCAGCTCCGTGGTGCAGACCGGGGTGAAGTCCTTGGGGTGGGAAAACAGGACGGCCCAGCCGTCGCCGATCCAGTCGTGGAAGCTGATTGGGCCGTCGGTGGTCTCGGCCTGAAAATCCGGGGCGGTCTCGCCAAGTTGCAACGCCATGGTTCTACCTCTTTCGTGAAAGTTTCTGCGTCGGGAAGACGGCGGGCGCCGTCGACGGGTGGGGTCCTAATCCCTCCGCCGGCGCCGAGACCTGAAGAAAACAAAATGAAAATGTGAAAGTTCCCCAATGCGCCGTTCCGGCCGGTGCCCGAGGGCCTGGTCGCCCCACCCTTAGCCCTGCGATCCCTCACGCAGATGTGATCCAGGGGCGGCGATTGGCTGCAGCGAGAAATGCAACTGAAACACTGGGTGATCATGATCCGCGCCCACTTCAGGACTTCGGGGATAGGCCATTGGGAGAGTGCGTGGCATACAATGAGGATCCGCCCGGACGGCAGGGGCCGCCCGGCGTTTTGCTGATCGGGGCATTCCGAATCGACCCGGCGACCCGGCAGGTCAGCCGGGGCGATCAGACCCGGCGCGTCTCGCCCAAGGCGCTTCGCGTGCTGATGGTGCTGGCGCAGGCCGCCGGGGCGGTGGTGTCGCGGGACGACCTGCTCGATCAGGTCTGGCCCGAGGTCACCGTGGGCGAGGAGGTTCTGACCCAGGCCATCGCCGAGTTGCGCCGTGCCTTTCAGGACAAGGCGCGGAACCCTCAGTACATCGAAACGGTGCACAAGGCCGGCTATCGCCTGCTCACCCCGGTGCAACGGCCGGAGGATCCCGGCGCTGTGGCCGTCGACGCGGTGGCCTCATCGGACGAGCCGACGGCCAAGGGCGAGTCAGCCCCGGAGGAGGCGGTCTTCGTGCTCGGCCGCGAGCACAAGCAGGTGACTGTTCTGGACTGTGCGCTGAGCGGCGCCGCGGCTCTCGCGGCAACCATCGACGCGGAGACCATGGCCGATACCGTCGAGCGGCTGCAGCAGACAGCCGGCGAAATCGTCGAGCGCTTCGAGGGCACCGTGGCGCAGTGGCAGGGCGACGGCCTGATCGCCCTCTTCGGCGCCCCCCGCGCCTTGGAAGATCATGCCCGCCGCGCCGTCAGCGCGGCCATGGAGCTGATGCGCCACTTCCAGGGCGAAGGCACGGCAGGCGACGCGCCGGCCGCCCTGCAGCCCGATGCCCTGCGGCTCAGTATCGGCATCCACACCGGCCCGGCGGTCGTCGGGCTGCGGCAGGCCGGCTCCCGCGAGATCTTCACTGCCATCGGCGTAACCACCGAAACCGCCAAACGCCTGCGCAGCATCGCGCCACCGGGCGCCGTGCTGACGAGCCCGGAAACCTACGAGATCGTCGGCTCCGAGATCATCGCCAGCCTCTTCGCCCCCGACGGCAGCGACACCAGGGCCTTTCAGGCCCACGCCTTCGCCCACCGCCTCTCCGGCGTGCCGCGGCGGGCACAGCCCTTCCTCAGCAGCTTCGTCGGCCGTGCCAGAGAGCTGGAGATGCTGCGCGCGCGTGTCGACGGTCTGGCAGCCAGTGGCGGCCAGGTGGTCAACATCGTCGGCGAACCGGGCATCGGCAAGTCGCGCCTCGCAACGGAACTGGAAGCGAGCCTTGCCGGCTCCGAGGTCCGGGTTCTGCGCGCCCACTGCCTGCCCCACGGGCGTGGCAGCCCCTACCTGCCGCTCGCCCGCTTGCTACGGGAGTTCTGCGCCGCGGGCAAACCGGTCAGCGACGAGGCGCTTGGTGCGCTTCTGGGCGAGCGGCTCTCCGAGGCGGGCCTGGACGAGCCGGAAACCGGCGCGCTGCTGCTCCAGCTTCTGGGCCTCACCTTCGACGCAGAGGCGCTGCGCCACCTGTCGGCAGAGGAGAAGCGGCAACGCACCTTTGCCTGCCTGCACAGCCTTGTGGCGCAGGCGGCCCGGCACCGCCCCCTGGTCCTGCTGATCGAGGATCTTCACTGGATCGACGCCACCTCGCAGGCCTGGCTGGCGGAGCAGGTCATGCGGCTGACCGGCCGGCCGATCCTGCTGCTGGTCACCCACAGGCCCGGCTACCAGGCACCTTGGCAGGGCCGCTCCTCGGTGACCCAGATCGCCATGCCGGCGCTCGCCCCCTCCGACAGCCGGGCGCTGATCCGTTCGGTGCCGAAAAAGATGGCGCTTTCCCCCGAAGCCCTGGAAGGCATCATCGCCCGGGCCCAGGGCAATCCCTTTTTCCTGGAAGAGCTCGCCTTCAGTCATGGGACCGCCGGCGAAGAGGCCGACATCCCGGACAGCGTGCAGGCGGTCATCGCCGCGCGCATCGACCGGCTACCTCCCGCGGACAAGCGCCTGTTGCAGATCGCCGCGGTGATCGGCGCGCGCATCCCGCTGGAGCTGCTGGCCAGGGTCGATGGGCTGGATGGTTCCCTGCGGCACGAGAGCCTGCAGCGCCTGCAGGAAGCGGAGCTGCTGTACGAGCGCCGCGGCGCGCCGCAGCACATCTTTGCCTTTAAGCACGCCCTGACCCAGGAGGTGGCCTATATGGGTCTGGTGGCCAAATCCCGGCGCGCCATCCATCAGGAGATCGCCGAGGCCCTGGAGGACCACTTTAGCGAGCTGGTTGCCGCACGGCCGGAGATTCTGGCGCGGCATCTGACGGCCGCCGGCCAGCGCCGCCGCGCCGTGAAGCAATGGCTGGCCGCCGGACGTAAGGCGGCGGCGCGTGCGACCGGCGTTGAGGCTGCCGCTCACTTCCAGGAAGCCCTGGATCTCATCGCGGAAGAACCGGAGGAGAGCGCGCTGGCCAAGACCAAGCTGACCATTCTGATCGAGCTCGGCGTCGTGCTTCAGGCCTTGAAGGGCGCCGGGGCCGCGGAGGTCGGCGAGATCTATCGTCAGGCCCGGGCCCTCAGCGACCGCATTGCCCAGGCTCGCGAAGGCTTCGTCGCGCTCTGGGGGCTCTGGCGCTACAAGGTCCTGAACGCGGCCTTCGAGGAGTCGGGCGGTCTGGCCGAGGAGATGCTTGGTCTGGCACAGCGGAAGTCCGATGCCGAGTTCGACCTTCAGGCGCGCCATGCCATCTGGACGACGGCCCGCTTCACCGGGTCCCTGGCCGAAGCCATCGAGCACGCCGAAGCCGGCATCGCGCTGGCGGAACCGCGGTTCCAGACCGCTCCGCACTATGCCTTCGGCGGCCACGATCCCATCTGCTGCGCCCGCGGGACCCGCGCCATCGTGCTGGGACTGCAGGGCCGGACGGAGTCGGCGCGGCGCGAGATGGACAGCGCCATCGCGCTTGCCGAGAGCATCGGCCACCGGCCGAGCTTGGCCGGCGTCTATCTGAATGCCGCCGATCTCTACCTGGCCAGCCGCGACTGCGAGGCCTTGGGCGCGGTGGCCCGGAAGCTGCTATGTCTGGGCGAGGAACTCGGCTTTGCCATGCACATCAACATCGCCCGCTTCTCGCTCGCCTGGTGCCGCTTTCGGCACGGCGGGGAAAGCGCCGCGTTGAACGAGATGCGGCAGGTGCTGGACCGGACCAGACGTGCCGGCGGAACCGGACGGGAACCCTATCACTACGCCTTGTTTGCCGACTGCCTCGGCCGGGCCGGGCGGTACAACGAGGCGCGCTGTGTCATCAATGAAGTCTTCGAGGAGATCACCCAAAGGCGCCAGGGCCACTGGGCCAAGAGCGAGGCGCACCGCATGCTCGGAGAGATCCTCCTGGGAGCGGCCGCCGGACAGGACGAACTCGCCGAGCACCACTTTCAACAGGCCCGCCACATCGCCTGGGAACAGGGCGCCCTTTCCCTGGAGCTCCGCGCGGCCTGCAGCCTTGCAAAGCTCTGGCAGAGCCAGGGCCGGGTGGATCAGGCCGAAGACCTGCTGCAAGCGGTCTGCGGGCGCTTCACCGAAAGCCGTGGCAACGCCGATCTGAGCGACGCCCGAACGCTCTTACTCCCGATGATGCAGGAAGCGCCCTAACCGCGCGCGGTGAAGATCGCGACCCGCCCGCGCAGCCGAAGCGCCACCTCGGAGAACTGGTCCGACAGGGCAGCGCGCAGGCCGGCCTCGTCATCCTCGGCATTGCCGAAAATGCCTTTCGATTCGTAGAGCGCCATCACCTTGCGGCCCAAGGCGTTGTGTGGGACCCCGCGGCCCAGAATGGTGGCGCCGAAGAGGACGCCGCCCGGGGCAAGATAGGGTTTCAGATGCCGGAAGGCCGCCGCCTTCCGCGCCATCGGGCCGGGCAGACAATGCAGCAGATAGGTGATGCTGATGGACTGAAAGGGTGGCGCATCGATGGCGATGGGCTCCAGCACGTTGGCGCAGTAGCTTTGCGGCGCATAGCGGGCGACCCGCCGCGCCGCCGCCTCCAGGCAGGTCGGGTTGAGGTCGAGCAACCCAAGGCGGGGCTTGGCGACCGGGAAGCGGCAGCGGTCCAGAAAGAAGCCCGTCGCGACACCGACGTCCAGATGATTGCCGCTCACGTTGTCGTCGTAGAGCGCCAGCAACTCACGGGTCGGGCAGCCCCAGAGCGAGCGGTTGGACAGCCAGAGCACAAGAAAGTCGTAGATCTTCAGGCTGGCCGGCGTGTAGACCGCCGTTCCCGCCCAGGCCTGCTCGGCCGGCGTCGTCCGCTCATCGGCGGGCTGCCCTGCCGACAGGGAGGGCCCGGTCATTCCGCCGTGCTCACCACGACGCGCCCACGCACCTGGCCTTTCAGGATATCGCTGCCGAGCCCCGGCAGGTCGGCGAGCTTGGCTTCGTTGATCATGCCGTCGAGCTTGTCCAGCGGCAGGTCGGCGACAATGCGGTTCCAGGCCGCCTTGCGCCGCGGAAGCGGACACATCACCGAGTCGATTCCCAGCAGATTGACCCCGCGCAGCAGGAAGGGCAGCACCGTGGTCTCCAGCGTGCTGCCCCCGGCCAGCCCCACGGCGGCCACCGATCCGCCATAAGCGATCTGCGGCAGCACGCAGGCCAGGGTCGACCCGCCCACAGAATCGATGCAGGCCTGCCAGCGCTCTTTGTCCAGCGGGCGGCCCGACGGCTCCGCAATCTCGGCGCGGTCAATGAGGGTCGTGGCGCCGAGGTCCTTCAGATAGCCGTGGGTCTCCGCGCGACCGGTGGAGGCCGCCACCTGATAGCCAAGTTTGTGCAGGACGGCGACGGCGACCGAGCCGACGCCACCCGCCGCACCGGTCACCAGAACCTCACCCTTGGCGGGGTCGAGGCCGTGGTCCTCCAGGGCCATCACCGCCAGCATGGCGGTGAAGCCCGCCGTGCCCACCGCCATGGCCCGCCGGCTCGAAAGGCCTTCGGGCAGGTGCACCAGCCAGTCGCCCTTCACCCGCGCCTTCTGGGCATGACCGCCCCAATGCATCTCCCCCACACGCCAGCCGGTCAGGGCGACCTGATCGCCGGGCTGGTAGTCGGGGTGGCTGCTGACCTCCACGGTTCCCGCAAAGTCGATGCCGGGCACATGGGGATAGCTCCGCACCAGACGGCCGATCCCATTCAGGACCATGCCGTCCTTGTAGTTCAGCGTCGTATAGTCGACCAGGACGGTCACATCGCCTTCGGGAAGCTGGTCTTCCTCAAGCTCGGTGAGGCTGGCCGAGACCTTGCCGTCGGTCTCTTCCAGCAGGATTGCCTTGAACACGCCTTTTCCTTTCTTATCCGTTCCGCCGGTCTGGGGTGATCCCTAGGCCGGCAGCCATTCCTGCAGCACCAACTCCAGGGTGATGCAGATGGGGTTTTCGTCGCGGCGGAAGCGACCGCCGTAGACCTGTGCCGCACTGTCGGCGATGGTGCCGCGCAGCTCGGCCAGAGGCAAACCGTCGGCATCGCTGCGCACTTCGCCGCCCAGGGTGAGGATCTCGATGCCGGGCCCGGAGACCGAGACAGTCTGCCCGCCGGCTTCCAGGACCGCATCCACCAGGCTGCCGACGGCCGAGCGCACGACGGCATGGCGCAGCCCGTGCTCGCGGCAGGCCGCCTCGATCCCGCCCACCAGATCCTCGTTGGGCCGCAGGCGGATGACGGCGATGCGGCCGAGACGGCCGTCTTCCAGGCTTGCCGATTCGGTCGTCGTCATGCTCACAGCCTTCGCGGTTGGAACAGGGGGTAGTTGGTCTCGCTGTCGAAGGCCGCGGCAAAGGCGGCCTCGCGCAGCGGCGTCACCAAGGCGGCCGCACCGCCGGCAGCCAGCAGGCAGTCCCCCGGCGGCAGATGACCGCCATGCAGGCGCCCGGCGGCGTCGACCATCACGGCATGGCAGTGCAGCAGGGTGTCGCCGTCGGGACCGGGGCCGAGGATGCCGTTGCCGCCCAGGAGGGTGACCGGGCCCTCGAGCCAGGTGGGGGCACCATAGGTCGCCACCCGTTCGCCCGAACGGTCTGGCTGTCCGGTGAGATAGGCCATGCGCGCGATGTCGGCGGAGAGGACCTGAACGGCAGCGTGGCTAACCGACCGCGCCGCCAGGGCCGCCACCAGGCCAAGCAGCAAGTCCTGCCCGGCCGCCAAGGTGACCCGCAGATCCGGGGTCGGCGCCGCCCACTCCAGCAGGCGGCGCGGCTGCAAGGGGGCACCCGGCTGCACCAGGGTCCTCATTGGGCCGCCTCCCCCTCCTGCAGGTCGCCGCGGGCGTAGAGCTGCTCGCGGATCAGGTGCTTGGGCACCTTGCCATAGCCCGACTTCGGCAGTTCGTCCCAGAAAAACAGCCGCCGCGGCTGCTTGTAACGGGCCAGCTTGTCCTTCAGAAAGCCCAGCAACTCATCCTCTTCCGCCGGCAGGCCCGCCTCGCGCACCACCACGGCGACGCCGCTTTCGCCCCAGTCCGGGTCCGGCACGCCGAGCACGGCGACCTCGGCCACCGCCGGATGGGTCAGCAGCACCTCTTCGGCCTCGCGCGGATAGACGTTGGCGCCGCCGGAGATGTACATGTCGGAGGCCCGCCCGGTGATGTAGAGGAAGCCTTCGTCGTCGACGCGCCCCAGATCGCCGGTGTGGAACCAGCCGTCTTTCAGGGCACTGGCATTGGCCTCGGGGTTGTTGTGATAGCCGGCGAAGACCGCGGGTCCGCGTACGCAGATCTCGCCCTGCTCGCCGCTGGCGAGGCGCCGGCCCTCCGGGTCCTTGATGGCGACCTCCATGCCGGTGCGCGGATAACCGCAGGAGCCCAGCGGCATCGCCGTATCGTCCAGGCTGTGCAGCTCGCGCGGCAGGATGGTGATGTTGCCGGTCACCTCCCCCAGTCCGTAGTACTGCACGATCACCTTGCCGAGCCGCTCCAGCGCCTCCTTCTGGTCGGCCCGGTACATCGGTGCCCCGGCATAGATCACGTAGCGCAGGGAAGAATGGTCGTAGCGGTCCACCGCCGGGCTGCGCACCAGCCGCGTCAGGATGGTGGGCACGGTGAACATGTTGGAGACGCGATGCTCCTCCACCAGGCGCCAGGCCTCCTCCTCATCGAAGCGCTCCGCCGCCGTCAGCACCGAGCGGGCGCCGCGCGCCACCTGGGAGAGGGCATGGACGCCGGCGCCATGACTGAGCGGCGCGACGACGAGCGAGGCGTCCTCGGGGCCGGTGCCCGGCATGAGATCGGCCAGATGGTTGTTCACCACGAAGGTCAACTGGCCGTGGGTCAGCACCGCCGCCTTGGGCCGCCCGGTAGTGCCGGAGGTGTAGAAGAACCAGCAGGGATCGCCGTAGTCGACCTCGGCCTCGGCTTCCTTCGCCCGTGCGCCTTCGGCCACCAGATCCTCGAAGGCGGCCTCCCCCTCCCGGGGTTCTCCGACCGCCACCACCAGACCCAGCTCTTCGGAGGCCGTGCGCGCCGCATCGGCGTGGGCGGGAAAGCAGTCGTCATAGATCAGCGCCCTGGCACCTGAGGAGGACGCGAGATAGGCGACCTCCAGCGGCGTCAGACGGTAGTTGGTCGGCACCCAGATGCCGCCCAGCTTGAAGGCGGCCCAGAGGCTCTCGAACATCTGGTTGGAGTTGCGGGTCTGCACCAGGATGGGATCGCCCTTGCCGAGCCCGCGCCGCCGCAGCGCCGCGACCAGTGCGTCCACCCGGGCGTTGGTCTCAGCCCAGCTCCAGCGCTGCCCGCCCCAGACCAGGGCCGTCCGGTCCGGCAGGCGCCGGGCCGTGTCGGACAGCAGCCGCCCGAGGTTCATGACATTGCCCATGGGGCCGGACCCCTACCGCAGAGGTTCGAGGATCGAAACGTAGTTGGCGACCGCCGCGCCGCCCATGTTGAAGATGCCGCCCAGCCTGGCGTCCTTCACCTGCATGTCGCCGGCGCTGCCGGTCAACTGCATGGCGCTCATGACATGCATGGAAACGCCGGTGGCGCCGATGGGGTGGCCCTTGGACTTCAGCCCGCCGGAGGGATTGACCGGCAGCTTGCCGTCCTTGGCCGTCCAGCCTTCTTCGATGGCCCGCGCACCCTGGCCGCGCTTGGTGAGGCCCATGGCCTCGTATTCCAGCAGTTCGGCGATGGTGAAGCAGTCGTGGGTTTCGACGAAGCTCAGGTCGTCGAGCTTGAGCGCCGCGGCCTCCAGCGCCTGGTTCCAGGCCTGCTCGCAGCCCTCGAAGAGGGTGATGTCGCGCTTGCTCATGGGCAGGAAGTCGTTGACCTGCTGCGCCGCGCGGAAGACCACCGCCTTGTTCATGGCCAACGCCGTCTCCACGTCGGTGAGCACCAGGGCCGCCGCGCCGTCGGAGACCAGCGAACAGTCGGTGCGCTTGAGGGGCCCGGCGACGAGGGGGTTTTTGTCCGAGACCTCGCGGCAGAAGTCGTAGCCCAGGTCCTTGCGCATCTGGGCCAGGGGGTTGGCGACGCCGTTCTCGTGGTTCTTTGCCGCGATCCGGGCCAGGGCGTCGCTCTGGTCGCCGTGTCTCTGAAAATACTGCTGGGCGATGAGGCCGAAGACCCCGGCGAAGCCGCCCTCGATCTGCCCGTCCTCCTTCAGGTAGGAGGCCTTCAGCAGCAGATCGCCGATCTCCCTGCCGGAGACCGCGGTCATCTTCTCCACCCCGACCACCAGCACGAAACGCGCCGACTTCGCGGCGACGGACTTCAGCCCCTGGTGGATGGCCGCCGAGCCGGTGGCACAGGCGTTCTCCACTCTGGTCGCCGGCTTGAAGCGGAAGCGGTCGTCGAACTGCAGCACCAGGGAGGACGGGAAAGCCTGCTGCGAGAAGCCCTCGTTGAAGTGGCCGACGACGATCTCGTCGACCTCGTCGGGCCCGATCCCGGCGTCCTCGAGAGCCTGGGTCGCCACCTTGCCGATGAGCGACTCGACGTCCTCGCCCTCGTGTTTGCCGAAGGGGGTGTGGCTCCATCCGACGATACAGGCGGTCATGGCAGGTCTCCCGTGTTTTGCCGCGGCGCACACTAACAGAGCCGCCCCCGTGCGTACAGGCGCAGGAACCCCCGAAAACCGCGGATTCTGTGGTTTTCCTGGGGTTGAGGACTTGCCTGACAAGATCGGCGCCGGGCCCACGAGCGGCTGGCCGGCTACCGCGCAGAATTGGCCGCCCAGGGGCTGGACGCCGGTCCGGCCCCCACCTCCGTGCGCATCACATGCCACTGCATCGGCCAACAGGCGGGCAGGATGTCTCTGCACAGGCGACCCCAGGATCAGCACGGCAGCGCCTTGACTTGAAATGTAATGTTATATCATTATCGATTGGTCCCGTTGACGCGGGGGTATCAGGCATATTCTGGAGGCCCAAAATGATCCGACGTCTTTGCGCGGCCGTTTTTGTTTCTGTTTTGTTCTTCGCCACCCCAGGCCTCGCCCAAGACAAGTCGAGGGTCACCATTGCGGCGCCCTGGGAGGTCACAAGCTTCGACCCCGCCGTTTCCGGTTTCGCAATCCAAAAACTCGAAATCATGGAAAATCTGGTGGACGCGGATGAAACCGGCGCCCTTCGGCCCGGTCTCGCGACCTCTTGGTCCGCTTCGGAGGACGGGCTGACATGGACGTTTCAGCTGCGCGATGGCGTGCGCTTTCACGACGGCACGGTGTTTGATTCTGCCGCCGCGGCGCAGGCATTGACGCGCGCCTGGCAACAGCCCGGCGTGCTGGCCAAGGCGCCGGTTTCCGGCGTGTCGGCCAACGGTCACGCCGTCGTCTTCACGCTTGAAAGGCCCTTTGCAGCCCTGCCCGCGCTCTTGGCCCATGCGACGACAATCATCCAGGCTCCCAGCGCGCTCGACGCAGACGGCCAACCCGCCGCCCTGATCGGCACAGGGCCTTTCAAGGTCGAGCGTTTCACGCCGCCGCAGAGCATCGATCTCCTGCGCAACGACTCCTACTGGGGTGTCGCGCCCAAACTCGCAAAGGCCAGCTACCTCGCGGCAGGCCGCGCCGAGACCCGTGCCCTGCTGGCAGAAAGCGGCGACGCGGACATGGTCTTCACCCTCGACCCCTCGGGCTTTGCGCGCCTGGGGGATGTGGACAGCGTGAAAACCGTCGCGGTGCCGATCCCGCGTGTCGTCACCCTGAAAGTCAACGCCGGGCATCGGTTTTTCAGCGATCCCCGCGCGCGCCAGGCTTTGAGCCTTGCAATCAATCGCGACGGAATTGCCGCCGCCATCACCCGCTTCCCCGAAGCCGCGGCGGGCCAACTGTTCCCGCCGGCGCTGAGCGGCTGGCACGATCCCGCGCTGCCGCGCCTGGGCTTTGATATGGAGGCCGCGAAGGGGCTGCTGGCCGAACTCGGCTGGACGGCCGGCGACGACGGCATCCTGGTGAAGGACGGCGAACGCTTCTCCATCCTGCTGCGCACCTTCCCCGACCGGCCGGAGCTTCCGCTGATTGCCGCGGCGCTTCAGGACCAGTGGCGTCAGATCGGCGTGGAACTGGAAGTGAGCGTCGCCAACTACTCGGAGATTCCAGCCGGCCATCAGGACGGCACGTTGCACGTCGCTCTCTACGCGCGGAACTACTCGCTGACGCCGGATCCAATCGGCACGGTCCTGCAAGACTTCGGCAGCGGTGGCGGTGACTGGGGCGCCATGGGATGGGAAAACGCAGAGGTCGCTGACGCCCTGACCGCCATTGCCGCAACGGGCGATCAGACACTCCGGTCCAAGAACATCGCCAGGGTGGCGCGTATCCTGCACGACGAACTCCCGGTGATCCCGATCGTCTGGTACCAGCACACCGTTGCCATCGCCTCCGGATTGCAAGGGGTGATCATCGATCCGCTGCAGCGTAGTTACGGTCTGAGCAAGATCTCCTGGTCGGAATGACCGCTGCCCGGCCCTTCCTTGCAGCCCTTGCCCAGCGAGGGCTGCAAGCCCTTATTGTCGCCGTGATCGTGGGCATCGTGAGCTTCGCCATGATGCAGGCACTGCCCGGCGATGCGGCTTACCGGATCGCAGCCGGGCGTTATGGCTATGACATGATGGACGCCGCTGCCGCAGAGGCGGTTCGGCTCGAGCTGGGGCTCGACCGGCACTGGAGCGTGCAGCTCTTTGCGTGGCTCGGGGCCTTGGCGCAGTTCGATCTCGGCCGGTCTCTTGTCTATGGCTCGCCAGTGGTCGACGAGATCGCGGTGCAACTTGGCTATTCGCTGCTTCTTGCCGCCGGTGCCGTCATCACCTCGCTGCTTATTGCAGTGCCCGTCGGGGTCGCGGCGGGGATGAAGCCCGGTGGCGTGGTGGACCGGGTGACCCTGGCGCTTTCGGTTTTCGTGCGGGCGATTCCCGCCTTCGCGCTTGGCGTCGTTTTGGTCTTGGCCTTTGCCGTTCAGCTCAAGCTTTTCCCCGTGGCCGGCTTTCGTGGACCTGAACACCTGGTCCTGCCGTCATTAACGCTCGGTCTGGGCCTTGCTGCCGTTTCAAACCGGGTGGTGCGCGATGCGGTGGTCGACGCGATGGCAGCAGAGTGGCAGCTTTTCGCGCGGACAAAGGGGCTTTCGGCGCGCTTTACCGTTCTGCGGCATGTCTTGCGCAATGCGTCACTGCCCGTCGTCACCTATGTCGGCGTGCAGATGGCTTACCTGATCGAAGGCGTCGTCATTGTCGAGACCGTCTTTGCCTGGCCCGGCATTGGCCACGCCCTGGTCCACGCGATCTTCGCCCGCGATATCGCCATGGTCCAGGGCACCGCCCTCACACTCGGTCTGATCTATGTGGCGCTGAATCTCGCCATCGATCTCGCGTGCCGTGGCATCGATCCCAGGACGCGCTCCGCATGACGGATTTCACGCAGATCGACGCCATGCCCCCAGCCCGCCGTTCCTGGCCGCGGATCAGGCCCGCTCGGGGGCTTGGTTTCACGCTCCTCGCGCTTCTGGCTCTGTGTGCCGTTGCTGGGCCCGACCTTGTAGGACAGGATCCGGCCAAACAGTCGCTGCTGGAAGCGCGGCAACCGCCAAGCGCCGACAATCTGCTGGGTACCGACCACCTGGGCCGAGACATGGCGGCCCGGTTGCTATCGGGCGCGCAGCTTTCGCTCTCGCTTGCCGTTCTGTCGGTACTGACAGCCGGGCTGCCGGGGACACTCCTTGGGATCGTGGCCGCTTGGTACGGGGGCTGGACCGACCGGGTGTTGACCAGCTTCGCCGACGCGGTCCTTGCCCTTCCCGGGCTCTTGTTGGTGTTGATGCTTGCGGCGATCTCACCGGGGTCATGGTGGGCCCTCTACGCGGGCATCTCATTGACCCTTTGGGTGGAGTACTTCCGTTACACCCGCCAACGCGCGCGCATCGTGATGGCGGAGCCGGCAGTCGAAGCGTCGCGCCTGTTGGGATTGACGCCAGGGCTCATCATTCGCCGCCACCTCGTGCCGGAAATCGGTCCCGGCCTGTTGACGATCGCAGCCTTCGGTGCGGCGACCGCAGTCACGGCCGTTGCCGCGCTTGGGTTCGTCAGCGTGGGCGTGCGCCCGCCCACGGCTGAATGGGGCGTCATGATGACCGAGCTGCTGCCTTATTGGCGCGAGGCACCGTTCCTGATTCTGCAACCCGTTGCCTGCCTGGTGATCACGGTCCTTGCTCTCCACCTCAGCGTCGGCGGGATGCGCCGACCATGACCCTAAGTGACGCGCCCAGCATCGCTGTGGATGCACTGTCGGTCTTTTTCGGGGCAACCAGGCTGCTGGGTCCAGTGAGTTTCCGGGTCGCCGCAGGTGAGACGCTGGTCATCATGGGCGAAACCGGCGCAGGCAAAAGCCTGACCGCGCAGGCTATCCTCGGTACGTTGCCCAAGGAACTGCGGGCCGAGGGCAAAGTTACGATCAATGGTCGGCAGGTCGATACCCTCTCCCCGACCGACCGCTCTGCACTTTGGGGGCGCGACATCGCGACGCTTCCGCAAGAACCATGGCTCGCGCTTGATCCCTTGATGCAGGCGGGGCGGCAGGTGGCCGAGGCACACCGCTATGTCGCCGGTTTGCCTCCAGAAGGCGCACGAAATGCATGCGTCCGCGATTTTGAGACCCTGGGCCTAGTGGGCGCCGAACGCCGCTTGCCCGGTGCGCTGTCCGGAGGCATGGCTCAACGCGTTGCTTTTGCCGCCGCGACGGCAGGCCGCGCCCCGATCCTGCTGGCCGATGAGCCGACCAAGGGATTGGATGCGGAGCGCCATGCTCGTGTGGTTGGCTTACTCACCCAGGTGCCCAAGGACGGCGGAGCGCTTTTGGTGATCACCCACGAAGCCGCGGTCGCGCGCGCCCTCGGTGGAAACATCATCGTGTTGCGCGATGGCCGCGTGATCGAGCAGGGGCAAACCGATCAGATCTTGGCGAAACCGCAAGAGCCCTACACTCAAGACCTTTTGGCGGCAGACCCGCAAGCCTGGCCAAGATCAGGGACCGCACCAGACGGCGCTGTCGTCCTCACCGCCGAGGGCCTTGCAGTCACCCGGGGCGACCGGGTGTTGATCGAAGGCTTCGATTTGTCCCTGCGGGCGGGCGAGCGCGTCGCAGTCACGGGCCCCAGCGGCGTCGGAAAGACAACCCTTCTCGACACGCTTGCAGGGTTGATCGCCCCTGCGCGCGGAAACGTTCAACGGGCCAAGAGCCTGGGGCGGCACGCGGTGCAGAAACTCTACCAAGATCCACCCGCCGCTTTTCCGCCTCATGTTCCCTTGGAGCAAAGCCTGCGGGACGTCGCCCGGCTGCACGGCGTCACTTGGGACCGCGTCACGGAGTATCTGATTGCCTTGAACCTGTTACCCGACCTGCTAGAGCGGCGTCCGGACGCCGTATCGGGCGGAGAGCTGCAGCGGATTTCGGTTGCCCGCGCACTCACCGTGGGGCCGGTTGTTCTGCTTGCTGATGAGCCGACCAGCCGACTGGATCCAATCACACAGCGTCAGACGCTCGAGCTACTGGCCGGAATCACGGAGGCCAAAGGCATCTCCATTGTCCTGGTTACCCATCATGCAGCCATTGCCGAGAACTGGGCGCACCAATCAATCGAACTGAAGTCGGCCACATGAACAAGCTTCACGGCCCCGCGTTTCAGCGGGGCTGTGTTGCCGATTTTCTCATTCGTGCCAACGTCCCAAATGTCCGTTTGGGCGCTGCTCACATGACCAGCCGCGAAATCCCGGTTGGGGTCAAAAGCCCACCTCCGCAACAATGCTCTCGATCCCGCAGATCCGGAAATCTGCCGCGAAATCTCAGCCCGCTTCGGTCTGCGGCATCGTCTCCAAAAACCGCACCGGTTTCCCCGCCGGCTCGCCGGGCAGCTCGCCGTCGCGCATCACGATGCTGCCGCGGACGATGGTGGCCATGGGCCAGCCGGTGACGGTCATGCCTTCGAAGGGCGACCAGCCGCACTTGGAGGCCAGCCAGTCGCCGGTGATCTCGCGCCGGGCCTTCAGGTCCACCAGGGTGAAGTCGGCGTCGTAGCCGACGGCGATGCGGCCCTTGCCGGCGATGTTGTAGATGCGCTGGGCGCCGGCGGAGGTGAGGTCAACCAGCCGCGCCAACGTCAGGCGCCCGGCGTTCATGTGATCGAGCAGCAGCGGCAGCAGGGTCTGCACGCCCGGCATGCCCGCGGGGGTGCGCGGGTAGTCGCCGGCCTTCTCCTCGCGGGTGTGGGGCGCATGGTCGGAACCCACGACGTCGACAATGCCCCGGCGCAGCCCCTCCCAGAGGCCGTCGCGGTGGTGTTCGGCGCGGATCGGCGGGTTCATCTGGGCGAGGGTGCCGAGGCGTTCGTAGCAGTCCGGCGCCGCCAGGGTCAGGTGCTGGGGCGTCACCTCCACCGTGGCGATGTCCTTGTTGGCGGCGAGGATCGGCATCTCGTCGGCGGTGGTGATGTGCAGCACGTGGACCCGGCGCCCGGCCTCGCGCGCCGCCTTCAGAAGGCGCCGGGTGGAGCGCAGCGCGCTCTCCTCGTCGCGCCAGACCGGATGCTGATCGACCGAGGCGCCGTCGCGCACCAGCTCGAAGCGTTCGCGCAGCCGCGGCTCGTCCTCGGAGTGGACGGCGGCGCGGCGGGTGCCGTGGCGCAGCACGGTCCGCAGCGTCTCGTCGTCGGGCACCAACAGCGAGCCGGTGGAGGAGCCCATGAAGATCTTCACCCCGCAGCAACCGGGCAGGCGTTCCAACGCGCCCAGGCGCTCGGCGTTCTCAGCGGCAGCGCCGATGAAAAAGGCGTGGTCGGACCAGGCCCGGCCTTTGGCGCGCGCCAGCTTGTCGTTCAGCGCCGCTTCGTCGATGGTGGCCGGGTTGGTGTTGGGCATCTCGAAGACCGCCGTCACGCCGCCCAGCACGGCGGCGCGGGTGCCGCTTTCCAGGTTCTCCTTGGCGTCCAGGCCGGGCTCGCGGAAGTGCACCTGGGTGTCGATCACGCCGGGCAGCACCGTCAGGCCCGTAGCGTCGAACACCTCACCCGCCTGCCCTTCCGCAAAGGCGCCGATATCGGCGATGCGGCCGTCCTTCACGGCGACATCGGCCTCCACCAATCCTGCCGGCGTGAACACCTGACCGCCCTTGATAACGAGATCCCAGTCGTTGGCCATGGCAGATACCCCCTTTCAGTTAGCGTGACAGCGGCAAGCCGGTTCCGCGCGGTGCTTCGTCGGACCCGGCCATGAGTGAATCGAAAAGCGTGAGATAGCGGCGCACGGCCACCGCCTCGGTGAAGCCCTCCTCGTAGCGGCGGCGGCCGTTCTGAACCAGCCGTTCGGCGGTCTGCGGATCGCCGATGAGCTGCTGAATGGCTGCAGCCATGGCCGCCGCATCGTCGATGGGCACCAGCAGGCCGTCGTCGCCGTCCCTGACCAGCCAGGACGGGCCCTGGCTGGCGGCGGCGATCATCGGCACTCCCGCCATCCAGCCCTCCAGCACCACGCTGCCCAGGGGCTCATGGCGCGAGGGAACGATGTAGACGTCGGCGGCGGCGAAGTAGGGCGCGGTGTCGTGCTGCCAGCCGAGGAAGCGGACCCGTCCGGCGATGCCCAGGCGTTCGGCCTGCTGCTCCAGGCGCCCGCGCAAAGGACCGTCACCGGCCAGCCAGAGATAGGCCGCCGGCACCTTCGCGACGGCTTCCAGCAGGATGTCGAAGGCCTTGTTCTCGTGCAGCCGGCCCAGGGCGAAGACGAGCGGCGCCTCCGGTGGCGTTTCCAGCGCCACGCGGTCCTGCGGGGGCGCCCGGTGATCCTCCACAAAGTTCGGGATCACATGGACCCGCGAGTCGGCAAAGCCGTGTTTGACGCAGTGGGCCTTGATATCAGGCGTGATGCAGACCATATGGTCGCAGCGCCGGTAGTACTTGAGGTCGTAATAGCCGCCAAGGCGGGCGAGGTGCAGGAAGTCCCCTTTCGGCATGGCGGCCGAGGCGCGGCTCATGTAGGTCAGTGCGATGTCCGGCCCGAAGTCGGCGATCTCCCGGCGCAGGACCTTTCCCGTCTCACGGTCGAACAGGCCGCCGAAGCGCGCCGTCACCGGTTCGATCCCGCCGGCCCGCAAGACCTCCAGGCTCTTGGGATGGGGGCGGATCACCACCCGCTGCTCGACGCCCGCCCGCCGCAAGGCCAGGCAGAGCCGCAGGAAGTGCATCTCCGCGCCGCCTTCCGGCGCGCCTGCCAGGGCCTGCAGCACCCGCGGCATGGGGATGATCGTCTCCTTCGGCTAGAGGACAGCCGCGGGGACATCCGCGGCTGCAGGCATCGGCGTCTATGCGGGCGCCGCGTCGGCAGACCGCCGCAGCAGCAGGCGTTTTCGGAAGACCAGCAGATAAAAAAGGATGAAGAGGGCGAAGTAAAGCTCTTGGATCTCGCTGGCGCGCTGGAACAACGTGACCTCCCAGAGCCCCTGATCCTGCAACCGCTCCCAGAGCTTGGAGCCGATGGCGATGACCGCCACCGGAAAGCAGACCAGCGGCGGCAGGAAGACGGCAAAGCGGCCCTCGCGCAGCCGCGGCCAGCGCAGCGCCATAAGCGGGATGATGAGGCCACCGACGATGACGCCGACTTCCAGCAGCGCCCGGGGTTTCTGGTCGAGCCAGGAGGAGGTGTTGTGCAGGTTGGTCTCGCCCTGGTCGTTGACCGCCTGCCAGGCCTCCGGCGTCAGCCAGCCCACGTAGTGCTGCCCCCAGCTCGCCTCCTCCCCGCCGATGTAGAGACTGCCCAGCGCAGCCAGGGCGATCCAGACGAAGACCAGCCGGTCGGCCCGGGCCTCCGCCATGGCGAGGATGCGCAGGCTGAGGCCGACGCTGATCAGCGGGATCAGCACGTGGCTGGTCTCGAGCAGCCCGACCTCGCTGCCGATATAGCGTTCGTAGAACATGATGTCCCAATGGCCGACTACAAGAAGGGCAAGCGCGATCGCCAAAGGCAGCCAGAGAAAAAGCCACGGCGGCAGCGACTCGGCCGTGCGGCCGTCCATGGTCTGCGGCGCCCCGAACGCGCGTTCCTCGCCTTTGCTTGCTTGTGACATTGCACCCTGAGGGAGAATGGCGGACACAACTTGCCCAGAGAATGCGGGCACTTGTCAGCGTCTAAACCAAGAATATACGGGAGCCGTGCGTGGACATTCAATGCGCCAATGGTGCCTCAATTGATCCAAACGCTATTAGACCTTCGGGATTCCAAGCGAAAGAAGCTAGGAATGCTCCAATTGCCTCGAAGTGGGAAGCGGAGAAAAAACGACTCGCATTAGACGTAATGCGTTCATAAGTATCAGCTGATAACCACTATATCGAGAGGATTGCTATGAGTCGTGGAAAGGCCAGCGGAATACACCTAACGAAGAGCGACGCGCGTGTTGTTTTGGGCATGGTTGCCAGAGGGGACCGAGATCACGATATCGCCGCGTGGTTCGGAGTGAATCAAGGCCGAATAGCAGAGGTCAAGAATGGCGACTATGGGACGGTGAACGCAGCTTCCACCGAGACTCTTCCACCTAAGGGGCCGCCGGGTGTGAAGGGACGCCGCCTAAGACGATCAATCGGCAAAGCATTGGAGATAATCGAGTCCAAAGGTGTCTCTGGACTTTCCGAAGCTGCTGAGGTTCTGAAGAAGGCCGAAGGTAGATACGACGCAGATGAGGCATAGCTAGAGCAATACTCTCTCCGAGGACGTCGTCGGTTGGTAATCAGATCCGCGTTCCAACTCTCTGCGGCAAGGTGGTATCCACATAAGCTGCGGCACGACGTCTTCGCGGCCCTTGGTCCAGACCAACCAAGCATATCCGGTCGCCGTTGTCGCCCTTCGATCCAGTCGACCTCTTACCATTGGGACACGCTCGGTGAACTGGGCAAGTTTCGTGGGTGGAGTGTGCTCGAACAGATTACGATAACGTCCAATGCTCTCTATGAACACAGTTCTGGCCAAGACAGCAACACCTTCCCTTGCGATCTCCAGAGCCCGAATCACAAACTTCTCGCTAAGCCGAAATGGGGGATTTGTGATCACCCAATCAAAGCTTCTGGGCTCAAATGGAAACGTTAGGAAGTCTCGACGATCGCCGTACCCATAGTCAAAGGCATCAGAGCAAGACACTTCGTTGAAGTACTCATTGAGCGCGCGCGCCATGTACCCGGCGCCGCATGCTGGTTCAAGACATGTTTTGCTCGAAATTGGCTCGCCAATCTCTAACACGTACTCGACCAGGGCACGAGTTGCCCAAGGCGGAGTTGGAAAGTCATCGGGGCTGTCGCGTGGCTCACTCCGCTGGGCCATCACAGCATGAGTTTTGTTCTGCATGAAGCCAGTATAGTAATCAGTCTATTAAAAAATATAATAGAATCAACAATTTAGTAAAGAGCAAAAAATATTGAATCATTTGAATCACTTAGTTGGTTTGCGAGAGCATGTGATCACTTGGTGAGTCCCCAGCAACGTCAAATACCCTGTCACAAATCAACACAGATGCGCGTGCTTCAATTCAAGCCGGCCTACTTCTGATCTCCCCGTTGTTGATGAGACTATGGTGATGCGATTGTGCCAGAGGGCAGCGTGCCAGGGTCTTTCAATCCGCCGCTGCGCGGGCTAGTGAGAGTCATGTCCGCGATGCCTCCCGAACAGATTCTGGTCATCAAGCTCTCCGCCCTCGGCGACTTCGTGCTGTCTATCGCGTCCTTTCAGGCGATCCGCACGCATCATCCGGCGGCGGAGATCACCCTGCTGACCACAGCGCCCTACCGCGCCCTGGCGGAGGCCAGCGGCTGTTTCCAGCGTGTCTGGACCGACAGCCGGCCAGGCAGGTGGCAGCCCCTGGCGTGGCTCGCGCTGCGGCGCCGATTGAACGGCGGCGGTTTCTCGCGCGTCTACGACCTGCAGCGCTCCGACCGCAGCGGCGGCTACTTCCGGCTGCTGGGGCGCCCGAAGCCGGAGTGGATCGGCATCGCCGCCGGCGCCTCCCACCGCTATGTCCAGCCGGCCGACCGGACCATGCACATCTGCGACCGCGAGGCCGATCAACTGGCGCTGGGCGGGATTGCCCGGCCGGGCCTGCCGGACCTGTCGTTTCTGACGGCAGACCTCGCAGCCTTCGACCTGCCGCCAGCTTATGCCTTGCTGGTCCCCGGCGGCTCGGCCCACCGCCCGGGCAAACGCTGGCCGGCGGCGCACTATGCCGTCCTCGCCCGGCACCTGCTGGA
>NZ_JANQOI010000104.1 GCF_028289705.1 Pelagibius sp. | reverse complement strand
AAGAGCCCGGCTCGTAAGACGGCGGCCAAGAAGCGGGTTGTGCGTAAGAGCACCGCTCGCAAGACCACGGCTCGGAAGAGCCCGGCCCGTAAGACGGCGGCCAAGAAGCGGGTTGTGCGCAAGAGCACCGCGCGCAAGACCACGGCTCGGAAGAGCCCGGCCCGTAAGACGGCGGCCAAGAAGCGCATCGTTCGCAAGAGCACCGCGCGCAAGACCACGGCTCGGAAGAGCCCGGCTCGCAAGACGGCGGCCAAGAAGCGGGTTGTGCGCAAGAGCACCGCTCGCAAGACCGCCACTCGTCGGAGCCCGGCTCGCAAGACGGCGGCCAAGAAGCGCGTTGTGAGGAAGAGCACCGCGCGGAAGACCACCGCTCGCAAGAGCCCGGCCCGTAAGACGGCGGCCAAGAAGCGGGTTGTGCGCAAGAGCACTGCGCGCAAGACCGCCACTCGTCGGAGCCCAGCCCGGAAGACGGCGGCCAAGAAGCGCATCGTTCGCAAGAGCACCGCGCGGAAGACCGCTGCTCGCAAGAGCCCGGCCCGGAAGACCGCCGCTCGCAAGACGGTGGCCCGTAAATCGACGACCCGTAGGACCACGGCTCGCAAGTCGATCGCCCGCAAGGCGCCTTCCCGTAAGGCCATTGCGACGCGTCGCCTGATTGCGTCCCGCCTGGCCTCTTCGCGTCCGTCGACGGCCAATCGCATGGCTGCGATTGCCAAAGCGACCCGCATGAGTTCCTATCGGAACGGCATGGCGCGCCGCTGACAACTGACGCGATTTCGGCTTTACTGGTGCAATGCATCCGGAGGCGGGTACCCAGCGGTACCCGCCTCTTGCATTTGGGCTGTCGGCGCTGCGCGCATGCCCGTCTTGTCGGTATTCCAGCTACCTCCAAGGATCCATTTTCAGGCGTTGACCAGCGCGCCGGGTTCGTTTGTCATAGACCGCAACAGGCTGTAATAAGCGGCAACATTTGTTGATTTGCTGCGGAAAATCGGCCTGTGGCAGTCTCCGGGCGGGTTGGAAGAAATCGTACCGGCCATACTGCCGTTTCATGAAATCTCATAGTCCTGGTTCGCCGAATTAACCATGTCAGAACGCAATCTCGCCGTCGTGATTCTTGCAGCGGGCAAGGGCACCCGCATGAAGTCGGATCTGCCGAAGGTGCTGCATCCGGTCGCCGGTAAACCGATGCTCTGGCATGTGCAGGCATCGGTCGCCTCCCTGTCGCCGGAAGAGACCATTGTCGTCGTCGCCCCAGGCATGACCGATGTCGAGGCTGCGGCGGCGCCCAGCCGCTGTGCGGTCCAGGCCAAGCCGCTGGGGACCGGGCACGCCGTGGCGGCGGCGCGCGAGGCGCTGCAGCCGCTGCTCAGCCTCGTCGAGACCGACGTCCTGGTGGTCTTTGGCGACACCCCGCTGCTGACCGGCGATACGCTGCGCCGCATGGTTGACGCGCGCTCTGAGCCGGCTGCGCCGGACATCGTGGGCCTGGCCTTTCGCCCTGACGATCCGGCCCACTACGGCCGCGTGATCCTGGACGCGGCGGGCAGGATCGAGAAGATCGTCGAGTTCGCCGATGCGGACTCCGCCCAGCGCCGGATCGATCTTTGCAACGCCGGCATCGTCATCGGCTCCGGCCGCCGGCTGTTCGACCTGATCGAACGCCTCGGCAGCGACAATGCGCAGGGCGAGTACTACCTCACCGACATCTTCGGCCTGGCGCATGAAGAGGGGCGTCCGGCGGGCGTGGTGGAATGTCCGGCCGAGGAGGTGCTGGGGGTCAACTCCCGCGCCGACCTGGCGCTGGTGGAATCGGTGATGCAGGATCGCCTGCGCCGCCGCGCCATGGCCGAGGGCGCCACGCTGATCGACCCGTCAACGGTCTGGCTTTCCGCCGACACGCGCCTGGGGCGCGATGTGACGGTGCATCCCTCGGTTTGTTTCGGGCCGGGGGTCAGCATCGGCGACCGGGTGGAGATCCGCAGTTTCTCTCATCTGGAGGGGGCGAAGGTCGCCGACGGTGCGGTCCTCGGACCCTTCGCGCGGCTGCGGCCCGGTGCCCGGGTGGGCGAAGATGCCCATGTCGGCAACTTCGTCGAGATCAAGAACGCCGAGCTCGGCACCGGCGCCAAGGCCAACCACCTGAGCTATATCGGCGACGCCAGTGTCGGCGCGGCGGCGAACATCGGCGCCGGCACCATCACCTGCAACTACGACGGCTTCGCCAAGCATCACACCGCCATCGGCGCCGGGGCCTTCATCGGCTCCAACACCGCGCTTGTCGCGCCGGTGTCGGTGGGGCCGGGGGCGCTGGTCGGTGCCGGCAGCACCATCACCCGCGACGTGCCCGGCGATGCCCTGGCGGTGGAACGCAGCGAACAGAAGAACCGTGACGGCCTGGCTGCCCGCTTGCGTGAAGAGCGGCGGGCCGCGAAGAAGAGCAAGGCGGGCTGAGGCCCGCCGCCTAACGGCAGACGACCGCCGACGACCGGCGGCGGAGAGGAACGTCAGACCATGTGCGGCATCATCGGCATCATCGGCACGGCCCCCGTCGCCCCTCTGCTGATCGACGGATTGAAGCGTCTGGAATACCGCGGCTACGACTCCGCAGGGATCGCGACCCTGCAGAACGGCGCCATCGACCGCCGCCGCGCCGAGGGCAAGCTCTTCAACCTGGCCAATCTGCTGGAGACGCAGCCGGTCGAGGGAACCATCGGCATCGGCCACACCCGCTGGGCGACCCATGGACGGCCCAGCGAGACCAATGCCCATCCCCATGCCAACGAGCGGGTCGCCGTGGTCCACAACGGCATCATCGAGAACTTCAAGGAACTGCGCGCCGAACTGGAGGCTGAAGGCCACGCCTTCGAGACCGAGACCGACACCGAAGTGGTGGTCCATCTGGTCCGCGATTTCCTGGAAAAGCAGATGAGCCCGCAGGAGGCCGTCGCCGCCAGCCTCAAGCGCCTGGAAGGGGCCTTTGCCCTGGCGATCATCTTCGCCGGACGGCACGATCTGATGATCGGCGCGCGCCGCGGTTCTCCCCTGGCGGTGGGCTATGGCGACGGCGAGATGTACGTCGGCTCCGACGCTCTGGCTCTGGCGCCGCTCACCGACCGCATCTGCTATCTCGAGGAGGGCGACTGGGTCGAGCTTACCCGGGACGGCGCCCAGGTGCACGATGCCCAGGATCACCAGGTGACCCGCGAGGTCAAGCAGACCGCCCTTTCCGGGGCCATGATCGGCAAGGGCGAGTACCGGCATTTCATGCAGAAGGAGATCTTCGAGCAGCCGGCGGTGATCGGCGACACCCTGCACTCTTTCGTGGACCCGCTAAGCGGGAGCGTCCAGCTCCCGGACCTGCACATCGACCTCTCGGCGATCCCGCGGATCACCATTTCCGCCTGCGGCACGGCGAGCTTCGCGGGCCTGGTGGCCAAGTACTGGTTCGAGCAGATTGCCCGCCAGCCGGTGGAGGTGGACATCGCCTCCGAGTTCCGCTACCGCGAGGCGCCGATGCCTGACGGCGGCCTCAGTCTCTTCATCTCCCAGTCCGGCGAGACCATCGATACCCTGGAAGCGCTGCGTTACACCAAGCGCTGTGGACAGACGGTCCTCTCCCTGGTCAATGTGCCGGAGAGCGCCATCGCGCGGGAGTCCGATGCGGTCCTGCAGACGCTGGCCGGGCCGGAGATCGGCGTCGCCTCGACCAAGGCCTTCACCACCCAGTTGACCGTTCTCGCCTGCCTCGCCCTGGCCACGGCCCGCGCGCGGGGGACCATCGATGCCGCCCGCGAGGCGGCGTTGTCCCAGGCGCTGCTGGAGGTGCCGACGCGGGCGGCCGAGGTGCTCAATCACGACAGCGCCATCCGCGCCATCTCCGTCGATGTGATGGAGGCGCGCGACGTGCTCTACCTGGCCCGCGGCGCGCTCTATCCCATTGCCCTTGAGGGCGCCTTGAAGCTGAAAGAGATCAGCTACATCCATGCCGAGGGCTACGCCGCCGGCGAGATGAAGCACGGGCCCATCGCCCTGATCGACGAGGACGTGCCCATCGTCGTCTGCGCGCCCTCCGGCCCGCTGTTCGAAAAGTCCGCCGCCAACGTCCAGGAGGTGGTGGCCCGGGGCGGCAAGGTCATCCTGATCTCCGATGCCGAGGGCCTGGCCCAGGCCGGCGACCAGGCCGCTCATGTGGTCGAACTGCCGGCGGTGGACCCCTTCGTCGCGCCCATCCTCTACACCCTGCCGGTGCAGCTTCTCGCCTACCACACGGCGGTGCTGAAGGGCACCGACGTGGACCAGCCGCGCAACCTCGCCAAGGCGGTGACGGTCGAGTGAATCTACGGTCCGGCGATGGGGATTGACAGGCATCTGGTCAACGCAAGCGATTTCGCTTCCGGAAGCCTTGTTCCCACCGGCCGGACTCCCGCAAACTCATCATTTAACAGGACGTTAAGGGTATTGGCCGAGCGCCTTAGGCGGGCAGGAGAATTCACCCTGGGATAGCGCATCCTAAGGCGTTGTTAAGCCATTCCGCTTAAAACTAAGGGACATTTTTTGGGGGCTGTCGCGGCAGGTATGCCCGGCGATTGAAACTATTCGGGTCTCTCCTTGGGCGCTGCCCAGGGGCGGGGCCGGGGTCCGTATCCATAGGTAGGAACGATGGCTCTCTCCACCATGTCCTGGGCATCGCTGCGCCGGCAGATCGTGATTCTGACCGGCGTGCTGCTTTTCGCCTTCGCGGTCGCCGCGCTGATTCGCCCGGAACCCGCGGTTTCGGGGTCCGATTGGACGGTTCTGGCAACACAGGGCGAGGCCAAGTGGCGCGAAGACGCGGGGCAGGGCACCTGGCGGCACCTCACGCGCAACGCCCGCCTGCCGGATGGCTCGGAAATCCGCACCGGCAGCGATGGTCGGGCGGTGGTGGCCAAAGGACTCGATCGTATCGAGATCCGCGCCGAAAGCACGCTGGTGGTGGCGGCGCGGGTTACCGCGCGCGGGGCGACGGAGGTCGATCAATCCCGCGGCAGCGCCACCTATACCATCGAGAAGCGCCCGGCGGGCACCTTCTCGGTGCGCACCCCCTATGTGGTCGCGGTGGTGAAGGGCACGCAGTTCAGCGTCGATATCGGCGAAGAGGAAACCAACGTCTCTGTGGACGAAGGCCGTGTTTCGGTTTCGGATCAGCGCAGCCGGGATTCCGTCGATGTGACGCCCGGGCAGACGGCCCGCGCCTCGCGCAACGCTGCGGGCATCGATGTCGGAGAGACCCCGGCGGGTGCCAAGCCGCAAAGCGCCGTCCCCAATGCCGCGCCCACCACGACCACCACGACCGCCCCCACGACGGCGCCCGCTACCGACGCGAAGGTCGGCGCGGAGGCCAGCCCTGCCAGAGGATCGCTTGGCGGTGCGGCAGCCGACGCCGACAGCGGTGCCAGGGGTAACCTCGACGATGCGGACAACGCACGCGACCGGGCCGGGCCCGATCTCGATAAGGGGTCTACTGAAAAAGAATCGGCCGGCCAGGGCGCTACCGACCGGAGTGACCTCGATCGCGGCGGCCTTGACCGGGGTGAGCGCGACGACGGCAGGGCCGACAAAGCGGTCGGTGACAGCAACAAAGACATCAGCGTCGGCGACCGGGAGCCGGCCGGCGCCTCCACGGCGTCCGATGGTGAATGAAGCGGCGATGCGGCGCCCGGTTGACCCGGTGGGCCTATGCTGTCCCTGAATGGGCATTGGCGCGCCTGTGTCCTCGCGGCGGCCGGTACGGTCGCTGCTTTCGCGCTCGGGGCCCTGGAACCTCTTGAGCGGCCCCTGATCGATCTGCGCATGCGCCTCTTGGAACGGCCCGCGGACCCGCGGCCGATCCTGATCGACATCGACGCTAGGTCGATACAGGAGATCGGGCGCTGGCCCTGGCCGCGCTCACTCCATGCCCTCTTACTCGACCGCCTGACGGCGGCCCAAGCCGGCGATGTCTTCTTCGATGTCGATTTCAGCGTCGCCACCGACGAGGCCGAAGATGCGGCGCTTGAAGGTGCGCTCAGCCGCCGTGAGGGGCGTACGGTTCTCGCCGCCTTCCGGCAGTGGAGCGAGACCTCCTCGGCTTACATCGACCTGGGGCCCTTGCCGCGCTTTGCCGAACACGCGCGGCTGGCTTCGGTCAACGCGATTCCCGGCACCGATGGCCGGATCCATGAGATGGCGCGAAGCTACCCCTGGCGCGGCACCCGCTTGCCAAGCCTCGCGGCGGCCATTGCCGCCGCCCCGGCGGCCGAAGAGGGCAGCTTCTTCATCGATTTCGGGATCGATCCGACGACCATTCCCCGCATCTCCTTCGTCGACGTGGCGCGGGGCGATATCGATCCGGCGGTGCTGCGCGACCGCCCGGTGGTCGTCGGGGCAACGGCGATCGAACTGGGCGATATGCTCTCGGTCCCCATTCACCGGGTGCTGCCGGGGGTGATGGTGCAGATGCTGGCGGCGCAATCGATGATGCTCGACCGGGCGCTCTGGCGGCTGCCCTTGTGGATCATCGCCCTCGCGGTGCCGCTCTTTGCCGCGCTTCTCGCTTACTGCAGCCTGAATTGCCGGGCCGGCACGAGCCTTTTCATCATCGCCCTGGGCAATCTGGTCTATTGGGGCGGTGCCCTGGGGGTGCAGCTGACCGCGCCGGTCATCCTGGATGTCGTGCCCTTTACGCTCGCGTCCTTTGGCGCATGCATTCTGTCCTTTCTGATACGCTTTCGCATCGTGGCCGCCAACCTGGTTGCCGAAAGCCTGGCCCGGCGCCGCACCGAGAACTTCATGGGCGCGGTCGCCCAGAACGCCTTCGATGCCCTTGTGACCACCGATCCGAAGGGCCGGGTCCGCTTCATCAACACGGCCGCCGGGCGCATGTTCGGCGTGAAGCTCTCCGAGGCGACCGGCCTGTCCATCGCCGACTTCACGGCGCGCCCCGAGGCCCTTGCCGAACAGGATCCGGGTGAGGTTCTGCAGCGCATCGTCCGTTCCGGCCGTCCCCGTCGCCTCACCTGCCGCAGGTCCAACGGCGAACTTTTCTACGCCGACCTGACGGTCTCTGCCCTGACGGAAGGGGCCCGGCAGATGTTCATCCTGCTGGTGCGCGATATCGACAGCCGGGTCAAAGCGGAGCGGCGCCTGCGGGCGCGCGAGCAGGAGCTGCGCCGGGCCAAGACCGAGGCCGAGCTCGCCAACAAGAGCAAGACCGAATTCCTCGCCAACATGAGCCACGAGCTTCGCACGCCGCTGAACGCGATCATCGGGTTTTCCGAGATGATGAAGCAGCAGGTTCTGGGGCCCATGGGCAACAAGGGCTACCTGACCTACGCCGACGACATCTACGAGAGCGGCCGGCGGCTGCTGGAGACAGTCTCGGACGTGCTGGAATTCTCCCGTATCGAGACCGACGGCACCAAGCTGCAGGAGGCGGAGTTCGACCTGGTGGCGCTCTGCCGGCGCCTGGCCGAGCGGCTGGCCCCGCGGATTAAGGAAAAGGGCCACGGCTTCAACGTTTACCTGCAGGCCGATGAGGCCCGCTACTTCGCCGACGAGCGCCTCATCATGCTGGCGATGGGGCACATCCTGGGCAATGCCATCAAGTTCACGCGGGAAGGCGGGGAGATCTCCTTCATCCTCAACCTGGAAGACGATGGCGCGGTCTCGATCGTGATCGAAGACGACGGAATCGGCATCGAGGCTTCTGAGATCGCCACCTGCTTCGAGGCCTTCGGGCAGGCGGACCGGGGGCTCAACCGCAGCCATGAGGGCGCCGGCCTGGGCCTGACCCTCGCCAGGCGCTTCGTCGAACTGCATCAGGGCCACCTCGATCTCGAGTCCGCGCCGGGCAAGGGCACGCGCGTCCGGCTTTCCCTGCCCGCTGCCCGCGGCCGCCGGGCAGCCGCGCGGAAGTCGGCCTGACGCATCTGGGCCGCATTCCCAAGCGCTGCCGCCGATTTTCGGTGCTGGCTCAGTGGCCTCTTCCACCGACCCCTAAGACGCCGCGTTAACCAGTTCTTTTATTTGCCCCTTCTCACCCCAGGATTGACGCCCGATAGTTCTGGCAAGTCCTCATGGTCGGCTTGGTGCCGGGCCGATGCACTTGCGCTGTTTGCGAAGGGCCCCCTGTGCCGCCGTGGCCGGCGCGCGGGGCTTCCCGGAGGCGGGCAGGAAGGACGCAGGCATGAGGTATCGAGATGGGGTCGGTGCGGTTGGACAATCACCCTTGTGTCGAAGGGGGAAGACCATGCGCTACGCCCGGACGGACCTTTGGCCCCTTGTCGCCATACTCGCCCTCAGCCTTGGTGCCTGTGCGACCGCGGAGCCGCCGCTCACGGAAGCCTTGCCGATTGCCGAGGACCCGCAGGTCGGTGTGCTGCAGCCGCAGCTCAGCGCGCTGCGCGAAGAAAACGGCACTCTCAAGCCAGAACCTGCTGTTCTGGAGGCAGGCCCATCCGTCCCTCGGGAGCCGGCCGAGAGTGCACAGGAGGATGCGCTCTTGCCGCCGCCTGCGCAGCCCGGAGCGTGCCATGCCCGGGTCTTCGTTCCACCGACCTTTCGGACTGTCGCCGAGCAGGTCCTTCAGAGCGAGGCTTCAGAGTCGGTTGAGGTGATCCCCGCGCGCTACGCGATGGTCGATGAGACAATCCTGATCCGCGAGGAAAGCGAGCGGATCGAGGTGATCCCGGCGACCTTCAAGACCGTCGAGGAACGCATCCTGGTTCGAGAGGCCTATGAAAAGATCGAGATGGTCCCGGCCAGCTACGAAACGGTGACGGAACGGGTGGTGGTGAAGCCGCCCTACACCGCCTGGCAAGGCAAGCGGGGGCCCTTCGCGTGCATCGAGGAGACAATCAGCGGGTTCATGTGTCTGGCCGAGGTGCCGGCGGAATACCAGACCGTCACCAGGCAGGTGATGGTCTCGCCCGCCACGACCCGGAAGGTGACGGTCCCCGCCGAGTACCGGACGGTGACCCGCAGCGTCGTCGACCAGCCCGCTCAAACCCGGATCGTCAAGGAGCCGGCCCAATACAGCACCGTCCAGGTGCGCAGGCTGCTGGAGCCGGCAAAGGAGAAACGCCTGGTGATTCCCGCGCGCTTCCAGAAGGTCGCCAAAACGCAGAAGGTCCGGGAAGGCCGGATGGAATGGCGGCCGGTCCTCTGTGAAGCCGATATCACGCCAGACCTCGTATCACGGATCCAGTCGGCCCTGCTGGCAAGAGGCTACCTGCCCGGGGTGGTGGACGGCATCCTCGGCCCGCGTACCCTGGCAGCGGTCACCAGCTTCCAGCAGGACAACAACACGAGCAGCGGCGCCCTCACCATCGAAACCGTAAGGGCCTTGGGCGTGCAGTGACCGGGAGATCCAGAGCCTACCGCACTCAGTAGTTCGGCATGCCGCTGACATTACAGTTGCCTGCGGTGTAGGTATCCTGCACATGGCAAGTGTTTCTCATGAGCACCATGACGTAACCGCTGCAGGAGTTGAGGCGGATCCAGGCGTCCAGATCGTAGTTCGACCCGGACTTTGCGCCTTTGGCGCGGCGGGTCACCTTGATGGACTTCACGTCCTCCTTTGGCACCGACATATCCGCCAGGGCTTTGTTGATCTGGGTTTCGCAGGCGACCGCCTGGGCCGGGGTGCTTGGCGCCACGACGACGGCACCGGCAGTGAGGGCGAATACAATAGCGGGAACGAGCAGACGCATTGGCATGGCTATGCTCCGAAACAGCAGTGTCTGCTTAAGCAAATAGGGCAGGCGGCCCCTCTCCCAAGGGGTCGCAACCCAGCCATGCGCAACTTTCACAGGTAGGCGACGATCTTAACAAAACCGACAAGAGTCTGACATCGGCCTTAGCCCTGACCGCCCGCTTGACGGGTTCCGCCCACCCGCTCCTCTCTAAATCGCTTAGTAGTTCGGGACCCCGGCAATGGAACAGTCGCCGCGGGTATAGCTTTGGCGCACAAAGGCCGCGCGGGTCATCTCGACCACCAGCCAGCCACTGCAGGAATTCAGGCGCACCCAACCTTCCGCACCGATGATGTCGGGTCCGCGGTCGTTCTTGCGGCGGCGCACGACGATGCGGATCGACTTCACATCGCCCTCTTCGACCCCGAGTTGGGCCAGGTGGGCCCGGGTCTTGTTCTCGAATCGATCGTTGCTGCTCTGCGCGCTGGCTGTGGGTGCCGCGCCGAGGGTGGCGGCCAGCAATGCGGCCGCGGCGAAGGTCATGGTAATCGATTTACGCATAAGTTTTGTCCTCAATGACTGTCGCAGTTTCGCTGACAGATAGGGCGCCGGCGCGAAAAGCCCAGTCACGTATGAGCGGAAGCCGCTTCACGCTTCTGTGTGACAGGATATGCGGGAGAGCGGTGAAGGGCGCCGCGCCGCAGGTCAATAGCGGGTCACGCCTTCCACGGAGCAGTCGCCCCGGGTGTAGCTCTGCCGCACGAAGCACGAGCGTGTCATGTCGATCACCAGCCAGCCGGTACAGGACTTGAGACGCACCCAGGCGCGCACGCCGAGGACTTCCGGCCCCTGGTCCGTAGGGTTGAGCTTCCGCTCATAGCGGATCGCCGTCACCGCATCGTCGCCGAGGGGCAGGCGCTGGATCTCCGCATCGGCTTCGGCCGCGCAGCCGCGAAAGATCTGTGCCTGGACCGCCGCCGGTGCAAGGGCGAAAAGCAGCGCGGCGAGCCCAACGGCGGTAAGCCGCCGGCCGCAGGTTGCGGCGGTGAGGCGGCTGCCTGGTTGAACTCTGCTGCGGGTCTCGGTTTGCGCTGACATCAGTATTTGGCGAGGCCTTCTATCTGGCAGTCTCCGCGGGTATAGGCCTGGCGGACGAAACAGCCTTTGCTCATGTTGAGGACCAGCCAGCCGCTGCAGGAGTTGAGCCTGACCCAGGCATCGACGCCGAAGATATCCGGACCGAAGTCGTCGGCGATGTTGACCTTTTCCATCAGGCGTACGCTCTTGATTTCACCTTCTGCCAGCGGCAGCTCCTCAAGGTATTCCGCTGCCTCCTCACTGCACCGCTCTGTGGCCTGCGCCTGCTGAGCCAGAAGCGCGGCAACGAGCAGACAGGCCAACACCAATGGCCCGGTCCGTGGGCCGCGCCACCTCTGTGGGCCCTGGTGGAGGCCCCGGTGGAGGCGCTGATCGCACCCTTGGACCGCGACGGTCATCCCCTCGTTTCTCCCCTTCCGCCACCCCGATCCCGCTCAGGTATCGGCGCTTCCCGGTGGCCGGCCGCCAGGCAATTGTTCTTTCCCCCGACAGGTCTATACTCCGCGCCAAGATCTGACAATGCCGGGGTTGAGACCCGGCTCCGGAGGAGGACCAGCAAGATGACCGCGCAAGCCCAGACCGTCGCGGCCGCCACGCCGCGGCTTTCCGATCCCAAGCTGTTTCGCCAGCTCTGCTACGTCGACGGCCGCTGGAGCGATGCCGACAACGGGGCGGCCATCGAGGTGACCAATCCCGCCAGCGGCGACGTTCTGGGCTCGGTGCCCAGGATGGGCAGCTCGGAGACGCGGCGGGCGATCGAGGCGGCGGAGAAGGCCTGGCCGGCTTGGCGAAATCTGCTGGCCAAGGAGCGCGCCACGATCCTGCGCCGCTGGTACGAACTGATCCTGGAGAACCAGGAGGATCTGGCGCAGCTCATGACCCTGGAGCAGGGCAAGCCACTGGCGGAATCCCGCGGTGAGGTGGTCTACGGCGCCAGCTTCATCGAGTGGTTCGCCGAGGAGTCCAAGCGGATCTACGGCGATACCATCCCCCAGCATCAGCCCGACAAGCGCATCGTCGTGGTCAAGCAGTCGGTGGGCGTGGTGGCGGCCATCACCCCCTGGAACTTCCCCAACGCCATGATCACCCGCAAGTGCGCGCCGGCGCTGGCGGCCGGCTGTCCGGTGGTGATCAAGCCGGCCAGTCAGACGCCTTTCTCGGCCCTCGCCCTGGCCGAACTGGCGGAGCGCGCCGGCATCCCCGCCGGGGTGATCAACATCGTCACCGGCTCGGCCAAGGAAATCGGCGGCGAGATGACCGCTAGCCCCATCGTGCGCAAGCTCTCCTTCACCGGCTCGACCGAGGTCGGCAAGCTGCTGATGGCCCAGTGCGCCAGCACGGTGAAGAAGATCTCCCTCGAGCTCGGCGGCAACGCGCCCTTCCTGGTGTTCGACGATGCCGACCTCGACGCGGCGGTGGAAGGGGCGATCATCTCCAAGTTCCGCAACACCGGCCAGACCTGCGTCTGCGCCAACCGCATCCTGGTGCAGGACGGCGTCTACGACGCCTTCGCGGCCAAGCTCTCGGAAGCGGTGAAAAACCTGAAGGTCGGGGCCGGGATCGAAGACGGCGTCAGCCAGGGCCCGCTGATCGACGTGGCGGCGCTGGAGAAGGTGGAGGAGCATGTCGCCGACGCCACAGGGAAGGGCGCCAAGATCGCCCTCGGCGGAGCCCGCCACGAACGCGGCGGCACCTTCTACCAGCCCACGGTGCTGACCGAGGTCACCACGGATATGAAGGTGACCCGGGAGGAGACCTTCGGCCCCGTCGCCCCGCTGTTCCGCTTCCAGACGGAAGAAGAGGGCGTGGCGCTGGCCAACGACACCGAGTTCGGCCTCGCCGCCTACTTCTACGCCCGCGACCTGGGCCGCGTCTGGCGGGTCAGCGAGGCGCTGGAAAGCGGCATGGTGGGCATCAACACCGGCCTCATTTCCACCGAGGTGGCGCCCTTCGGCGGCGTCAAGGAATCCGGCA
Organism: Pelagibius sp.; assembly: GCF_028289705.1. Taxonomy (GTDB): domain Bacteria; phylum Pseudomonadota; class Alphaproteobacteria; order Kiloniellales; family Kiloniellaceae; genus Pelagibius. Next base: position 82,240 of record NZ_JANQOI010000104.1, on the reverse strand, counting down.
TCGGCCGCGAGGGCTCCAAGTACGGCATCGAGGAATTCCTGGAGACCAAGTACCTCTGCATGGGCGGGGTGTAGGGCTGGCTGAGCGTCCCCATTCCTGACGGCAGACTCTCGCGTCTCGCCCCCTCACCCAGCTCCGCCTAGGCTCGCTGCGCTCACCAAGGCTGCGCAACCCTCTCCCACGGCGGGGAGAGGGTTTGATGGAGGCGGCTTCAGCGCTTTTTTCCCTCTCCCCAGCGTGGGAGAGGGAGGGGCCCACGTAGTGGGAAGGTGAGGGGGTGTTGCGGCCGGAGGGCAGAGCCCCCCGGTACACTCTCTTCCTTCCGTTACTCCGCTGCCTGGCTGGTCTCGCGGCCGCGTTTGTGTTCCCACTCGTAGATGTAGTCGCGGGTCTGGGGCAGGGCGGTGATGGTCTTGGTGATCTGGATCTGGAACACCATCAGGCCCTGGTAGCGGAAGCCCATTTCGCAGCCGAGCAGGTAGGCCTCCCACATGCGGCAGAAGCGCTCGTCGTAGAGTTTGCGCACCTTCTCGCGGTTGGCCTGGAAGCGCTGCGCCCAGTTCTTCAGGGTCTCGGCGTAGTGTAGGCGCAGCACCTCGACGTCGTTGACGACCAGTTTGCAATCCTCGATCACCGGCAGCACCTCGCTCAGGGCCGGCACGTCGGTCCCTGGGAAGATGTATTTGCGGATGAAGGGGTTCACCGGGCCGCGTTCGTTCACGCGGCCGACGGAGTGCAGGACGAAGACGCCGTCTTCGTCCAACAGCTCGCTGACCTTCTGAAAGAACTCACGGTAGTTCTTCTTGCCGACATGCTCGAACATGCCCACCGAGACGATGCGGTCGTAGCGCTGTTCGTCCTCGCGGTAGTCGCGCAGGTGGAACCCAACATGGTCCGCCAGGCCCGCCTTCCGGGCGCGCTCCCGGCTGACCTTGTGCTGTTCGGTGCTGAGGGTCACGCCGGTGACCTCGCAGTCGCCGGTCCGCGCCAGATAGAGCCCCAGCCCGCCCCAGCCCGAACCGATGTCCAGCACTTTGAGGCCCGGCCGGTTGAGATAAAGCTTGGCCGCCAGGTGCAGCTTCTTGTCGGCCTGGGCCTGCTCCAGGCTCTCCCGGCCGGTGCGGAAGTAGGCACAGGAGTATTGCCGGTCGGCATCGAGGAAGAAGTCGTAAAGCCGGCCGGACAGATCGTAGTGGTGGGCGACGTTCCGCTGCGCCTTGCCGATGGGATTGTATTGCTTCAGGCGACGCGTGTTGCGGCCCAGGGCGAAGCCCAGGGTTACCAGCCAGTTGTCTTCGATGCGGTGATAGGTCCGGGCCATGGTCTCGACGAAGTGGCGCAGGTTGCCTTCCTCGATGGTGAGCGACCCGTCCATGTAGGCTTCGCCGAGATAAAGCGGTGGGTTGAAAGCAAGTGTGTATTCGAGCCGGCGAGAATGAAGGCGCATCGTGCTGCGCGGGCCCGTACCGTCGCCGTACTCATAAGTCCGTCCCGCGGCGTCAATGAGGCGCAAGTTCCCCGTCTTGACGACCGCCTGCAACAGCTTCTGAAACAGCATGGTTCAACTCCGGATGTCCATTCCTTCCGTTAGAGTTCCTTGCCCAGTCAATCTGTTTAGGCGCCTCCCCAGGCGTACCTTCGGTGCAATTGATCGCACCCTTATGAGTATCTTGGCGGGAACCTCGGGCGCGCGCAACTCCCCCAGGCGCGCGCTCCGGTTGAGGCGCTAGAGGGGTCCGGGGGCTCCCCGGAAAGCCCCCCAGAAGGCCCACGGAGGAGCCCCGAAGGACCGTGAAAACCCTGGAACCTTGCGGGCTGTCACGACGCTGCCTAGATTGAGCCTAACCATGCCAGGCCCGCCCCCGGGGCGCTTCGAAGGACGAAAAATGGCCGGATACGACTATGACCTTTTTGTGATTGGCGGCGGCTCCGGCGGGGTTCGGGGCGCGCGGATGGCCGCGGCGACGGGCGCCAGGGTGGGGATTGCCGAGTCTTACCGCTATGGCGGGACCTGCGTGATCCGCGGTTGTGTTCCCAAGAAGTTACTCTCCTATGCCAGCCACTTCCACGAGGACTTCGAGGACGCCGCCGGCTTCGGCTGGTCGCTGCCGGAGCCGAGCTTCGACTGGGCGCGTCTGATCGCCAACAAGGACAAGGAAATCGACCGGCTGGAAGGCATCTACCAGCAGCTCCTGAATGGGGCCGGGGTCGACATCCACAATGGCCACGCGCGCCTGCTCGACGCCCACCGGGTCGAGGTGGGCGAGGCGGTGTTTTCGGCCGAGACCATCCTCATCGCCACCGGCGGCAGTCCGACCTTCCCCATGGAGCCGGGCTGGGAGCACGGCATCTCCTCCAACGAGGCCTTTCACCTGGAAGACCTGCCGAAGCGGGTGGTGATCGCGGGCGGCGGCTACATCGCCGTGGAGTTCGCCGGCATTTTCAACGGCCTCGGCAGCCGGGTGACCCAGATCTACCGCGGCCCGCAGATCCTGCGCGGCTTCGACGACGACGTGCGCAACACCCTGGCCGCGGAGATGACCAAGAAGGGCATCGAGATCATCGTCGAGACCGTCATCGACCGGGTGGAGAAGCGCGAGCACGACCTGTTGCTGCATCTCTCCGACGGTTCGACCCTGGAGACCGACCTGGTGATGGCCGCCACCGGCCGCAAGCCCAACGTCGCCAACCTGGGGCTGGAGACAGCAGGGGTCGAGCTGGACGAACGCGGCGCTGTCAAGGTGGACGCCTATTCCCGCACCACGGCGGAGAACATCTATGCCGTGGGCGACGTCACCGACCGGATCGCGCTGACCCCCGTGGCGATCCAGGAGGCCATGGCCTTCGTCGACACGGTCTACCGCGGGACGCCGCGGGCCATGGACCACGCCGATGTGCCCTCTGCGGTCTTCAGCCATCCGCCGGTCTCCACCGTCGGCCTCACCGAGCTGCAGGCGCGTGAGAAACACGGTGCCCTCGACATCTACCGCTCCACCTTCCGCCCGCTGAAGCACACGCTTTCGGGCCGCGACGAGAAGACCATGATGAAGCTGATCGTCGAACGCGCCGGGCAGAAGGTGGTGGGGGTCCACATGGTGGGTTTGGATGCTCCGGAGATCGTCCAGGGCATGGCCGTCGCCATCAAGGCCGGCGCCACCAAGCAGATCTTCGACGCCACCGTCGGCATTCACCCCACCGCCGCAGAAGAGTTCGTCACCATGCGCGAGCCGGTGCCGGAGCCGGAGGCCAAGGCAGCGGAGTAGGGGGCGGGTAGCTCCCCCTCACCCAGCTCCGGCTAGGCTCGATCTGCGATCTCACCAAGCCTGCGCAACCCTCTCCCGCGCTGGGGAGAGGGATTTCTGAGGCGGCTTGAATTTGGTCCCCTCTCTCCAGCGTGGGAGAGGGAGGGGCCCGCGTGAGCCGGAGCAGGTCTTCGACGCCACCTTCGGCATCCACCCCACTGCCGCCGAAGAGTTCGTCACCATGCGCGAACCCGTCCCGGAATCGGAAGCCAAGGCGGCGGAATTTGGGGGCGGGTAGCTCCCCCTCACCCAGCTCCGGCTAGGCTCGCCCCATGGGCTCACCAAGCCTGCGCAACCCTCTCCCGCGAGGGGAGAGGGGTTTCTATTTGGGGCGCTGCGTTTGCCCTCTCCCCAGCGCCGGAGAGGAAGGGGCCCGCGTGAGCGGGAGGGTGAGGGGGGCCTCAGTCCGCCCGCTTCCAGGTGGTGCCGGCGGGGCCGTCGTCCAGCAGGATGCCCTGGGCCGTCAGCTCGTCGCGGATGCGGTCGGCCTCGGCGAAGTCCCTGGCTTTGCGCGCAGCGGCGCGCGCTTCGATCATGGCATCGATGGCCTCGACCGAAAGGCCGTCTTCGGCCTCCCCACCCTTAAACCAGGCCTCCGGGTCGTCCCACAGCAGGCCGAGCAGAACGCCACCGGCGAGCAGTGACCCGGCCAGGGCCTTGCGTTCGCTTTCATCCGTCGCCTTGTTCAAGGCGCCCGCAACCTCATGCAGTTCGGCCAAGGCCAGCGGCGTGTTGAGGTCGTCGGCGAGGGCCGTCACCAGCTTCGGCGGCGGTTCCGAGGCAGTCGCCTTCACGCCCCGCAGCGCGCCGTAGAGGCGGTCGAGCTGCGCCTTGCACTCGGCGAGTTTCTCGCGGGTGATGTCCAGCGGCGCGCGGTAGTGGCCCGACAGCAGCGCGAGGCGGATGGCCTCGCCGCGGAAGCCCTCCTCCAGCAACTGCCGCACGGTGAAGAAGTTGCCCAGGGACTTGGACATCTTCTCGCCGTTCACCACCACATAGCCGTTGTGCATCCAGACCTTGGCCATCATCGCCGTGCCGTGGGCGCAGCGGCTCTGGGCGATCTCGTTCTCGTGGTGCGGGAAGACCAGGTCGAGGCCGCCGCCGTGGATGTCGAAGGTTTCGCCCAGGTGCTCCGCCGCCATGGCCGAGCACTCGATGTGCCAGCCCGGCCGCCCGCGGCCCCAGGGGCTCTCCCAGCCCGGCTGCTGGTCGTTGCTGGGCTTCCACAGTACGAAGTCCGCCGGGTCCTTCTTGTAGGGCGCCACCTCGACCCTTGCGCCGGCGATGATCTCGTCGCGGTTATGGCCGGAGAGGCGGCCGTAGTCGGCCATGGAGGCCACTGCGAAGAGCACGTGGCCCTCGGCCTCGTAGGCGTAGCCCTTCTCGATCAGGGTCTCCATCATGACGATCATCTGGCCGATGTGCTGGGTCGCGCGGGGCTCCACCGTGGGGGAAAGTGCGCCGAGGGCCGCCATGTCGTCGTGATAGGCCTGGGCGGTGCGGCTGGTGACCTCCTCGATGGTCTCGCCGGACTGCTTGGCGGCCTCGATGATCTTGTCCTCCACGTCGGTGATGTTGCGCGCGTAGGTCACCTTGTCGGCGCCATAGACGTGGCGCAGCAGGCGGAACAGCACGTCGAAGACGACGACGGGCCGTGCGTTGCCGATGTGGGCGAAGTCGTAGACCGTGGGGCCGCAGACGTAGAAGCGGATGTGCTCGGGGTCGAGGGGCTCGAAACGCTCCTTGCGGCGCGTCAGCGTGTTGTGAAGCTGCAGGTCCATGGGGAAGTGATCCGGATCGTCAAGGGACGCGGCCCGCTTGCCGGAGCCGCATGCAAAAAGGCTGCCTCAGGCCGCGGGGGCCCGGCAGCAGCAACATCGCGCAACAGCGCCGATCTGGATCAAGATAGTCATGGCGTGCAATCTACGGCCCTCCCGGCTGGGGTCAAGGGGTCTTTAGGGTCAGGCGCTTTCCCCCGAAAGGCGGGCCAGGGCCCGCGCGCGCCCGATCAGCGGCAGCAGGGCCTTCAGCTCCGGCCCGTGGTCGAGGCCGGTGAGCGCCTGGCGCAGCGGCAGGAAGAGGGCCTTGCCCTTGTGGCCGGAGGCCTCCTTGACGGCGCCGGTCCAGGCCTGCCAGGTGGTCTCATCCCAGGGCTCCGGCGGCAGCAGCTCGGCGGCCTGGCGCGCGAAGGCGGCATCGGCGATCACCGGGGCGACCGGGCCACGGCAGATGGTCTGCCAGACCTGCGCCTCGGAAAGCCGGGTCAGGTTGGGCCGCACCGCCTCCCAGAGCGTGGCGTCGAAGCCCTCGGGCAGGCGCGCTACCGCGGCCTCGAAAGCCATGCCGTGGAGGATGCGGGCGTTCAGATGCTCCAGGTCCTTGGGGTCGAACTTCGGCGTCGCCCGGCCGAAGCGCGAGAGATCGAAACCGGCCACCAAGTCGTCCAGGCTCTGCAAAGCCTCCACCGGGTCCGGCGTGCCGAGGCGGGCGAGATAACAGGTGAGCGTCATCGCCTCCAGGCCCTGCGCGCGCAGGGCGGCGACGGAAAGCGTACCGAGGCGCTTGGAGAGGGTTTCGCCAGCGGCCCCGGCGATGAGGGAGAGATGACCGAAGGTCGGGACGGCACCGCCGAGCGCTGCGAAGAGTTGGACCTGCACTGCCGTGTTGGCGACATGGTCCTCGCCGCGCAGGATGTGGGTGATCGCCAGTTCGATGTCGTCGACCACCGAGGTCAGCGTATAGAGCGGCCGCCCGTCCTCGCGGATCAGCACCGGGTCGCTGAGGTTTTCGCCCTCGAAGGCGACGGAGCCGCGGATCAGGTCTTCCCAGGCGATGGCGCTGTGTTCGAGCTTGAAGCGCCAGTGGGGCCGGCGGCCCTCGGCCTCCAGGGCTGCTTTCTCGTCGTCGCTCAGCGCCAGGGCGGCGCGGTCGTAGATCGGCGGGCGCCCGGCGGAGAGCGCCACCTTGCGCTTGAGACCGAGTTCCTCCGGCGTCTCGTAGCAGGCATAGAGCCGGTCGGCCTGCTTCAGGCACTTCGCGGCGGCGGCGTAGCGGTCCAGGCGCTGCGACTGCACCGCCTTTTCATCCCAGGTGAGCCCAAGCCAGGCGAGATCCTCTTCGATGGCCGCGGCGTATTCGGCGGTCGAGCGCTCGCTGTCCGTATCGTCGATGCGCAGCAGAAAGCGTCCGCCCCGGGCGCGGGCATAAAGCCAGTTGACCAGGGCCTGCCGCAGGTTTCCGACGTGGATCAGGCCCGTCGGGCTGGGGGCGAAGCGCAGTTTCATGGAGGCCGCGGCCTGGCTCAGGCCGGTCCCTTGAAGGCGTTGGTGATGGGATAGCGGCGGTCGCGGCCGAAGGCGCGGCGCGTGATCTTGACCCCGGGGCAGGCCTGGCGGCGCTTGTACTCCGCCAGTTCCAGCATGCGCCAGACGCGGTTCACCGTCTCGCGGTCGTGGCCGCGCCCGACGATGGCGGCGATGCTCTCCTCGTCTTCGATGAGCGCCTTCAGGATGTCGTCCAGCACGTCGTAGGGCGGCAGGCTGTCTTCGTCCTTCTGGTCCGGCTTCAGCTCCGCCGAGGGCGGCTTGGTGATGATCCGCTCCGGGATCACCCGGCCGGCCGGCCCCATGGCGTCCGGCGGCAGCACCTGGTTGCGCCAGCGCGAGAGGGCGAAGACCAGGGTCTTGTAAACGTCCTTCAGCACGTTGTAGCCGCCGACCATGTCGCCGTAGAGGGTGGCGTAGCCCACCGAGACCTCCGACTTGTTGCCGGTGGAAAGCACCATGTAGCCCAGCTTGTTGGAGATCGCCATCAGGGTGAGGCCGCGCGAGCGGGCCTGGATGTTCTCCTCCGTGGTGTCGGCAGAGTTGGTCTCGGAGGCATAGCCGTTCAGCATGGGGGCCAGCATCTCCCCGAAGGCCTGCATGGCCGGCTCGATAGAAACCCGGTCGAGCTTGATGCCCATCAGCCCGGCGGCTTCCGCGGCATCGTCCAGGCTCTCCCGGCTGGTGTAGGGCGAGGGCATCATCACGCAGTGCACCCGCTCCGGCCCCAGGGCGTCGACGGCGATGGCCGCCGAGAGGGCGGAATCGATGCCGCCGGAAAGCCCGAGGATGACGCCGGGAAAGCGGTTCTTGTTCACATAGTCGCGCAGCCCCAGCATCAATGTGCGGTAGATCGGCTCCATGCCGGCATCGGGGCTGCCGTCGAGGCTGCTGTCCGGCGCCTCGCGCAGGCCGTTCTGGCAGATCCAGCCGCCGTTTTCGCGCTGCCAGTCGCTGACCTCCACCGCCTCGACGAAGGCCGGCAGGTGGATCGGCAGGGAGTTGTCGCTGTTGAGGGCGAAGGACGCGCCGTCGAAGACCAGCTCGTCCTGGCCGCCCACCTGGTTCACGTAGACGATCGGCAAGCCCGTCTCTGTGACCCGCTGGACCGCGAGCTGGATGCGTTCCTCGGTCTTGTTCAGCTCATAGGGCGAGCCATTGATCACGATCAGGATCTCGGCGCCGGACTCCTCCAGGCACTCGCTGACCTCGGTCGTCCACATGTCCTCGCAGATCATCACGCCCAGGCGCACGCCGCGATAGTTGACCGGGCCGGGCAGGGGCCCGGCGCCGAACACGCGCTTGTCGTCGAAGACGCCATAGTTCGGCAGGTCGTACTTGGAGCGCAGGGTGAGGATCTCGCCCTTGTCGAGGACATAGGCGGAGTTCAGCACCTTGCCGAAGAGCGGCGCCCGGGCCCCGGGCTCTTTCAGCGAGGGGCCGCCGACGATCATGCCGGGGCCGCCGTCGGCGGTGTCCCCGGCCAGTGCTTCGATGGCCGCATGGGCAGCCTCCAGGAACATCGGCTTCAGCACCAGGTCCTCGGTGGGATAGCCAGTGATGACCATCTCCGAGGCGACCACAAGGTCGGCGCCCTTGGCCGCGGCCTCGGCCCGTGCGGCGCGCAGCCGGGCCAGATTTCCCTGGATGTCGCCCATGGTGGGATTGGTCTGCGCCAGGGCGATTTTCAGACGGTCAACCATGGTCCCTTCTTACTCCCGCACCGGTGCCGCGACAAGCGCGCCCGGCGCCCTCAACCGCTCTGCTGCGCCGGGGCACAGCCGGCGGCTTCCTGGGCGGCAAGGGCCCGGATGCGCTCGACCATGGAGAACAGGCCGTTGGCCCGGTTGGGGCTGAGATGCTGGGCGAAGCCGAGTTCGCCGATGGCCTGCTTGATGTCGATGGCGAGGATCTCGGCGGGGCTGCGGCCGTCATAGATGGTGAGCAGCACGGCGATCAGCCCCTTGACGATGTGGGCATCGCTGTCGGCCTTGAAATGCAGGGTCGGCGGCGTGCCCGGCGCCACCTCGTCGACGATCCAGACCTGGCTGGTGCAGCCGCGCACCTTGGTTTCCTCGGTCTTCAGCGACTCGTCCATGGGCGGCAGCTTGCGCCCCAGGTCGATGAGATAGCGGAAGCGGTCCTCCCAGTCTTCCAGGAAGGAGAAGTTCTCGATTATTTCTTGCACGCGCGTGTCTGTCATGACTTCTCAGGTAGACGCCGATGGAAGGGTCTCAAGGCCTGCGCCGGTAGCGTGGCTTCGGGTTATCGGTGACGGGCCCTACTTTCGCAACAGGAACTCGCGGCCGACCTTCACCCGTGCTGCGCCGTCGTAGTCCACGATGTCCGCCGTCGCATAGGTCTCGGTCCACTTCACCGGCAGGTAGGACCCGGTGCCGATGACGTCGACGGGGGCCTTGGCTTCGGCCATCAGCCGGCACTTGGCTGGGCCGAAGCCGGAGGAGGCGACGATCTTCACCTTGTCGAAGCCCTCCGCGTTTAGGCATTCGCGCATGCGCCAGATGGCGGCGGCCGAGACGCCGGCCCCCACGAGGTAGCGCAGTTCGTCGTCGGTGCGGTAGCCGCGCAGCGCTTCCGGCGCGTTGCGTTCCACCACGGCGTAGGAGCCCGGCGGGTCCAACCCCTCGATGAAGCGGCCGCCCGGCGTGTCGATGCGCACCGCCAGCTTGCCGGCGCCGGCACGGCCGGGAAAACGCCGGCAGCAGGTCAGGGCATCGGTGACCTCCCGCGCGAAATAGTCGACCAGAACCGTCATCGGTTCGTCGGGGAAGGTCTCGTCGTACATCTCCGCGGCGCGCAGGGTGCTGCCGGCATAGCCGATGAAGGCATGGGGCATGGTGCCCATGCCGCCCTCCTGGCCGAAGTAGTGAGCCGTGGCGTCGGTGGCATTGCCGATGAAGCCAACGGCACCCACCTTGCGCCGCGCCCGCTCCGAGCCGACCGAGGCCGCATAGGCCATGGACTCGGCCATCTCCGCGCCGGCGCAGTGCCGCGCGTCCATGGCCAGGAAGGCGGTCTTGGGCAGGTCGGCGCACATGGTGTAGGCGTTGTAGGCGGCCACGCAGGCCGGCCCCAGCTTCTGCAGCAGCAGGGTTTCGAGATCGGCGAGCAGGGAAAGGCGTCCGGTGACGTAGAAGATCGGCTCGCCGGCGCCGACCCACTTGCCCTCCGGGTAGCGCAGGTCGAATTCAAAACTGGTGTTGCGCCGCTCGGCGATCTGTTTCAGCCATTCGATGGCCAGGCAGGGGGCGGAGACCACCGGCCGGCGCATGAAGACCGCATAGGTGACCTCGGTATCGCCGAAGCGTTCCACCGCCGTGCGGGTGCGTTTGAAGTAGACATCGGTCCAGGCGGCGATGTCCGGCTCGTCCAGTGGCCAGCGATCCATTCTCGCCGGCGATTTCGGGATCTCGGTGCGGCTGGGACCTTCTGGCATCTCCCCTTCCTTCGGGCGGTTTCCCGTGCAGGCAGACCTAGCCTAGCGCCAAGCCGCGGGCCGGCGCCAGTGCCCTGGGCCGGGGGCAGCCATGCGCTCTGCGGCGAACCGCCCGGGCGGCCACCCAAACGGCATTAGAGTCTGACCTGAAATGAGGGATTTCATTTCAAAGGTTTATCTGCGTCACTCCGACCCACATCGTCACCCTCGGACTTGTTCCGAGGGTCCATCGCACGGCCCGCTGGGGCTTCACCGGCATGGTTCCGGTCTGGCCCGCCCATGGATGCTCGGGACAAGCCCAAGCATGACAATGAGTATCGGCACCGGCCCTCAGAAGGCTGCCGCCACCTTGCCGTCCTTGCGGCCGTTGCCGTTCTGGCGCGCGATCCGTTCGTCCTTCAGAGCCTCGGAGATCAGGAAGGCCAGCTCCAGGGATTGCTTGGCGTTGAGGCGCGGGTCGCAGTGAGTGTGGTAGCGGTCGCCCAGGCGCTCGTCGCTGATGGCCTGGGCCCCGCCGATGCACTCGGTCACGTCCTGGCCGGTCATCTCGAAGTGCACGCCGCCGGCATAGCTGCCCTCTGCCCGGTGGATGGCGAAGAAGTTCTTCACCTCCGCCAGGATGTGGTCGAAGGGCCGCGTCTTGTAGCCGCTGGAGGACTTGATGGTGTTGCCGTGCATGGGATCGCAGGACCAGACCACCTGTTTGCCCTCCCGCTCCACGGCACGGATCAGGGCCGGCAGATGGTCGCCCACCTTATCGTGGCCCATGCGGGCGATGAGGGTCAGGCGCCCCGGCTCGTTGGCGGGGTTCAGAACGTCGATCAGACGCAGCAGCTCGTCCGGGTCCGAGCTGGGCCCGCACTTCATGCCGATGGGGTTATGGATGCCCCGCATGAACTCAACATGGGCCTCGTCCGGGTTGCGGGTGCGGTCGCCGATCCAGACCAGATGGGCCGAGCAGTCGTACCACTGGCCGGTCAGGCTGTCGACGCGGGTCAGGGCCTGCTCGTACCACAGCAGCAGCGCCTCGTGGCTGGTGTAGAAGTCGGTTTCGCGCATCGGCTGCACGGTTTCCGGCGCCAGCCCGCAGGCCCGCATGAAGGCCAGGGCCTCATCGATGCGCCCGGCCAGTTCCTCATAGCGCTGGGCCGTGGTGCCCTCGGAGACGAACTCCAGGTTCCACTGATGGACCTTGTGCAGGTCGGCGAAGCCGCCCTGGGCGAAGGCGCGCAGCAGGTTCAGGGTGGCGGCGGCCTGGTTGTAGGCGCGCAGCAGGCGCTCCGGATCCGGCTCGCGGGCCTCGGCCTCGAAGTCGATGCCGTTGATGATGTCGCCGCGGTAACTCGGCAGCTCGGTTTCACCCTTGGTTTCCGTGGGGGCGGAGCGCGGCTTGGCGAACTGGCCGGCCAGGCGGCCCACCTTCACGATGGGGCAGGCGGCGCCGAAGGTCAGCACGACGGCCATCTGCAGCAGCACCCGGAAGGTGTCGCGGATGTTGTTGGGGTGGAATTCGGCGAAGCTTTCCGCGCAGTCGCCCCCCTGGAGCAGAAAAGCACGGCCCTGGGCCACCTCGCCCAACTGCTGGCGCAGACGGCGGGCCTCCCCGGCAAAGACCAGGGGCGGATAGCCGGCAAGCTGCTGCTCGACGCTCTCCAGCGCGGCTTGGTCGCGGTACTCCGGCACCTGGCGGATCGGTTTGCTGCGCCAGGACTCGGGCGTCCAGGTGGTGGCCATGACGGACCCCTTTTTTACGGCTCGGTTATCTCGGATCGCCGGTTTTACGCGCCTTGACCCGCTTTTTCCACAGGAAAAGCGGCCTTTTGCCGGGCCCGGGGCGCCGTTAACCCTGGAATCGCAGGGGATCGCTGGACCAGCGGGTCCAGCGCGCTGATTTGGCTCATGGTTTCCGCAAACCTCCGGCGACCCGGGCCTTCCGGCGCTCACGCCAGGGTTCTCGACTGTCTTGCAACGTTGGGTTAGACCTTCGGCCATCGCCTGACGCGCATCGTCGTGAGGTAGGGACCGGCAAGCAGGCGAACGATCGCGGGTACAAAGTTAAGGAGGAGCGGAGATGTTCAAAACCATTCTCGTTGCGGTCGACGGTTCCGGCCACGCCAGCAAGGCGGTGCGCTGTGCCGCCGACATCGCCAAGACCTATGGCGCCACCCTCATCCTGATGGCGGTGGACGGGCACCGGCCGCTCAAGGGGCCGCTGGAAGAGCTCTCCCGCTCGGAGGATCTGAGCCGCAGCGAGGTTTTTGACCGGATCCTCTCCTCCGCCAAGGCCCTGGCTTCAGTGCCCAAGGATGTGAAGGTGGAACAGCGTGTCGGCCATGGCGATCCGGCGGACGAGATCCTGGCCGAGGCCGGGCGCAGCGGCGCCGACCTCATCGTCGTCGGCAGCCGCGGCCTGGGCGAATACGCCGAACTGCTGCTTGGCTCGGTCTCGCGCAAAGTGCTGCATCTCGCCAAGGTTCCGGTGTTGGTGGCACACGACTAGGGCGCAGGCGGCACGCGAGGATGACGCGCATAGACCCAGCGCCGAACGGCGATCCCCTTGAAACGGCCCGGCAGGCCCTGGAGCCGGGCGAACGGCTGGTCTGGGCCGACCGCCCGGACCCGCGCGCCTTTGCCCGCACCAAGCTGCCGTCCCAGATCCGCGGGGTGCTGGGTCTGGCGTTGATTGCCGTCCTCCACTGGTACGGGCTCATGCCGCCTTGGACTGGCAGCCCGCAGTCGATGCTGATCTACGGCTTTGTCGTTGCCGCGGCGCTGTTCTGCGTCCTGCTCATTACGATCCCCAGCCTTGCCAGGGTCTCGGCACGCAGCATGGTCTACGCGGTCACCGACCGGCGGGTGATGAGCCTCGGGTTCTGGCCGTTCCGGCTCAGCCGTGTCTTCACCGCGGCGCAGCTCGACAGCCCTCGGGTCATCGCCAACGAGCAGGGCTGGGGCAGCGTCCTCTTCGTCGAGCGCAAGCTGCCCTGGTGGCAGCGCAGCGCCGGCGGCAGCTATCAGATCGAGGGATTCTATGGCGTCGCCGATGCTCCGCAGGTGGCCGAAGCCATCGAGCGGGTGATCGGTGGAGGCCAGCCCGCCGATGACTGAGGGCGGCTCGGTGCGGCGCAGCGGCCCTCGGCCGCTGGGTGCGCCCGCCGATGACCAGCTTGTTGCGCAGCTACGCCCCGGCGAGAAGCTGCGTTGGGCCGGCCGGCCCGATCCCCGCACCTATGCCGCCAGCAAGGCCCAGCCGGGATTCTACGGCCTCATCATTGTCGTCCTCTGGCTGCTGTGGCTGGTGATCGCTTTGTTCGAGGAGGGGCACGCGCAGATCGGCAAGCTGGAGGTCATTGGCTACAGCTTGCCGTTCCTGTTGCCGGGGCTGGTTCTGATGCTGATCCCTCTGCGCAGCGCTCTGCACGCCCGCAGCATGGCCTATGGCATCACCGACCGTCGATTGCTGATCGTCGCGGAAAAGCCCAGGCGCGCGGTGCTTTCTTTCGCACCCAACGACATCGAAGTCATCGAACGCTTCGACTATGAAAATGGCTTGGGCAGCATCTTCTTCCACTACACCGTCGCGCACTCGCGCAAGGCCTGGCGGCACTACTTCCGCTGGGGCCGGGTCGGCTTCTTCGGTGTGGACGAGCCCGCGGCCGTGGAGGCGATGATCCGCGACCTGGCGCGCTTGAGAACCCAACGCTGACGCTCAAAAAAAGACGGACGGCGAGCCCTGAAATTCGGGGGGATGGGCCCGCCGCCCAGTTGCAGGGTCAGTTGCAGGGTAAAGGGGGTATCGGGTTAGCGGGGCCAGTCCAGGAGGTCCGAGTCCACGCCCAGATCGGCGCGGGTGAGGCCGACGTCGCGCAGCAGATAGTCGGGCATGCGGCGGATGCGGTCCCGCTCTTCCACACGCTTCTGCCAGGCGATCAGCGGTTTCACCAGCAGGAGGACTCCGCCCGTCAGCGCTTGCAGCAGCAGGCCTCGGCCCTCGGGCCAGGGCAGCGCCGGCCGCTGCAGATCGATGGGTGCCCCAGGACCTGATGCTGGCCCGGATGCGGGGATAAAGGAGGGGCTTGCGGGAACCCTCGGTGAGGCCCCGTGTGTTAGGCTCGTCATTAGGTCACCTGATCGGCTAGGGTTGGTGGTCGGGTTGACAGAACGAATCTTTTCTGACCAGAAATATTGGTGATTTGGCTCAGATCCACAAACGACGATTGATAATGGATCTCATGAGCTGACCTAATGAATGGATAAACGAGGAGTGGGCCATGGCGCCGCCGCCCCTGGCCGCCTTGCGGACCTTCGAAGTGGCCGCCCGGCACCTCAGTTTCACCCGGGCGGCGGCCGAACTTCATGTCACCCAGGGCGCCGTCAGCCAGCAGATCAAGCAGTTGGAAGCGAACCTCGGCTTTGCCTTGTTTCACCGCGGCGCCCGGGGCCTGAGGCTGACCGACAAGGGCGAGGCGCTGGCCGAGACCGCCCAGGCCGTGTTCCGCCGCCTGTTCGACAAGGTGGAGGAACTGCAGCAGCCGGAGGAGGGGGGAATCCTGACAGTCACTGCCAGTCCCTCCCTGGCGGTGAAGTGGCTGATTCCGCGGCTCGGGCGCTTTCACGAGCGCCACCCCGAGATCGACGTGCGCATCCGGCCGACCGGCGATCGCATCGATCTGGTGGCCGAGGCGGCGACCATCGATCTGGCCATCCGCTTCGGCCAGGGCCCTTTCCCCGGGCTGGTGTCGAAAGCGATCATGCACGAGACGGTCTTTGCCGTCTGCAGCCCGGACCTCTTGGCCAAGGGCCCGCCGCTGCGCCGGCCGGAGGACCTGAAACACCACACCCTCCTGCACACGGAATCGGCACGCATGGAGGTGAACTCCATGGCCACCTGGTCGGTCTGGCTGGGCATCCTGGGGGTCAAGGACGTCGATGCAGCCGCGGGACCCAGCTTTCCCAACAGCTACATGCTGATCCAGGCCGCGATTCACGGCCAGGGCGTCGCGCTCACCTGGGCGACCCTGGCGGAAGACGACCTGCGTGCGGGACGCCTGGTGCGCCTCTTCGACCGCGCCGTGGAGGGCTCCATGGCCTACTTCATGGTCTGCACCGAAGCCGCCGCCAAGAAGCCCAAGGTGATCGCTTTTTGCGACTGGCTGGCGGAGGAGGGCCGGGACCTCACCCGCGACGAGGCGGCGGGCAAGCTGGCTTCCGACTGAGCTGCTGCCTCCTTTTCCGGCACCTGTCAGGAGCCGACAGCAGAAGCACGCTCCCATGCGGTAGTGGGTCACTTTGAAAATGACCTGGGTGGACAGGCGTTGGCAACCGCTTATGGCAGATGCCATATTAGGGTATGGCCAATGGAAACGCAGTGCTCGTGTACACTAAACGCCTAGCTGGAAATCCGCGAGCTTGGGATTTGTACTATGTCGCCGAACCGGACCCTCAGAAGGCGGAGGCCATAGTTCAGCGAGCCACATCGGCGACGCCCGATAAAGAGGTTAGGGCCACGCATCCTATTCCAGAGCAGTTCGTACGGTTCCTTGGATTGAACGATGCTAGTTGGTGCCATTGGCGGCGTGCATGATGACTGGTTCCCGCAAGAAGCGCCCCCGCGACCCGAACCAGCTTGCCAAGATGATGGTGGACTTAGCTACCGGTGAAGCACAGGAGCAAGAGATCAACGAGGCGCGCAGTGAGGCCGGGAAAAAAGGCGCTAAGGCGCGCGCAAGATCATTGACGCCAGAGCAAAGGTCGGAGATTGCTAGAGCCGCAGCTCAGAGCCGATGGAAGAAGGGGAATTAACTGGCGTCCTTCTGATCTTTTTCTAAAGCTTCCAGTGCCTTACGTTCTTCGTAATCCTCAGTGAAATCTAACTCAAACTGAAGTGGTTCGTCTTCGGGGTAAACAAGGTTCATGTGCTCTACATCGCTCATTGCACGATAGATATCGTTGGCAATGGAATCTCTTCTCTGACGCACAGCTTTCTGACGAAGTTGGGGCGTGCCGCCTCGATCAACATCAAACCATAGTGTTCTTTGTTCCCCATTCTCCATGATCGAAACGCACTGTTTCGCTCGGTAGGTTGTTCCCTCTTCGTCAATGCGCATCGCTTGGCGCAATGCAGTAGATAGTTGGCGACGGAAGATTTTCCGAATGTCTTCGGGGCGTGGCGCTAATTTCCCATTGGAGATTGCCCAGTCTATAAAGTCATTCGGATTGTTCGCGTCTTCTCCAGTGGTCGTTTCCCACTCTTCCCAGGCGCGCAAAATCTGTTCGTTAAAGGTAGCCAATTAAACCTCCTATAGACCAACAGAAGCGACGTGACCCCATCCGTCACGATATTCCCAATCCTGCAAATAGCCGCGAATCCCGGTTAGATACTTCCGCAACCAGCTATAGGCTCTGTCATCACCTTCTAGATGGCGCCTGTACTGTATCTGGCCTACGACAACAGATGGGTGAATGTGGTGTCGTGCTGCAAAAGCCAATACGTCCCGTTCGGAGATAAATTTTCCCTTTCGAGCCATGAACGACGCCAGCTTGTCTTGAGGAATCAGAAATTCTGCAGCCGCCTCATCTGCACGGCGCTCCTCCTCGGGCAGCTCATCAAGATTTCTGTCGGGCTCAAATACATCAACGTGCGAATAGGTAGTCTGTTTTCCGTCTTCTCGAATAACGTGCTCGATCTCGTGCCTGATTACGAAACATAGATTATCCATGCGGTTCAATCGGGTAGAAATACCGATCACGGGCTGACCATCTAACCATGTACAGACACCATCAATCTTGGAACCATCCAACGGCTCTACGATAACAAATCTGACGCCACACTTCCAAAGTAGGTGCGGTAAATTCGGCAAATCGTCTTTGTCATTCATGTGCGCACGCAAATCGGAAAGCGTCCGGATTAATGATTCTCTTGAATAGGCCGGGCAGTCCATCGTTCTCGCGATGACGCGGACCCTGTGGAGCCAAACAAGCTGAGTTGGAGTGATCTCTTCATAGGCGGACTTCTTGGCTGCATGCCCGCAAACATCGCCTGCGCCGATGAAGGGAATTTCCTGTACGCTATTTGTATTAAAAAACCGCATCATCTGTAGGTCCAAAAGATCCGGCTCCGTATCTTCTATCCAACCCCTTCGGATCATTTCTCGAATCGGGAATGTACTTATCCAATTGGCCCTGGTCCGTACTCCGGGATCTGGTTTTTTGGCTTTGTTTAGGTCGTACAGCATCTGCAGGTTTGCAAAAAATTCACCGGGAACGTCGAAGGCGTCGCCCAAAGCCACGGCCATATCTGGCGAAATGTCGCGCTTACCGTTTAACAATGGACTCAACTGCTGAGTGCTAATTCCCAGGATGTAGGCGAGGTCTACCTGACTCCAACCGCGCGCCTCCAATTCTTCGCGAATGAACACGCTCGGATGCTCAACTGCCATAGTCGCTGCATTTGACATTAGTGGTAGTCCTCTATGGCTAATATCGTCGCCTTCTGCGGTTCGGCCTCACTATCCAAAATAAAGACAATTCGATACTTGTCATTTACTCTGATTGAACGTTGACCTTTCCGGTCTCCTTTCAGTTTTTCGTAGTGCAAGCTTTTCCAGTTCCTCAGGGTTCTGTCGTCTGTGGCCGCGCGAAGGATCGTTAGTTTCCGCCGAGCCGCTCGAATCACAGCTACTGGCAACCGGGTTGCTCCCGCGTTGTCCGTTTCGATGTGGGCCAGCGACGGGTTCGCAAACTCGATCTCCATACGTCTTTGTAATCACTGGAAAACAAGGAATCAAGTCCATTTTAACGCGATAGATTAAATTGACGTTTATGCTTGGCAAAAATAGAAGGCATCTTATCTATGAAGTATGAGAAAGCTCGACCCTAAGACCCGCGCGACGATCCTCCACCTACTCTGTGAGGGCCAGTCCATCCGGTCTGTGGCTCGGGTAACGGGTGCCAGCAAGAACACCATCACCAAGCTCCTGATCGATGCTGGCAAGGCCTGCATGGCCTACCACGATGAGCATGTTCGCAACGTGGAAGCCAAGAGGGTGCAGGTCGATGAAGTCTGGAGCTTCACCTACGCTAAGCAGAAGAACGTTGCGAAGGCCAAGGCCGCGCCTGCCGATGCCGGCGATACCTGGACCTGGACGGCCATTGACGCCGACTCAAAGCTGATCGTTTCCTACTTCGTCGGTGGGCGGGATGCCGAATGCGCCCTGTGGTTCATGGACGATCTGCGCTCCCGTCTGGCGAACCGCATGCAGCTTACCAGCGACGGGCATCTTGCCCATCTGGGCGCGGTTGAAGAGGCTTCTGGCGGGGATATCGACTACGCCGTACTGGTCAAGCTCTACGGGGCCGTGCCGGAGGCCGCAAAGGGCCGCTACAGCCCCGCGCAGTGCGTCGGCGCCCGCAAGGATCGCGTGGAAGGCAACCCCGACCTGAAGCACGTCAGCACGTCCTACGTGGAGCGTAACAACCTGACCATGCGGATGCACATGCGCCGGTTTACCCGCCTGACGAACGCTTTCTCAAAGAAGGTCGAGAACCACGCCTACGCCGTGGCGTTGCACATGATGTATTACAACTTCGTGCGGATGCATTCGAAGCTGCGCATGACCCCGGCTATGGCTGCTGGCGTGTCTGACCGACTCTGGGAGATCGGGGATATCGTGAAGCTGGTTGAGGTTGCGGAGCCTGCTCCGAAGAAACGCGGCCCATACAAAAGATCGACAAGCAAGTAAATAGCAGAAGGGGGCGGAACTCCGCCCCCTTCTGACTAGATTAGTACTGTAAAAATCATCTGCAAAATGGTCGCTATGTTCGCGGCAATTGCGACCCACATTATCCACTTCTTTTTCATCTGCCTTGTGCTCCGGGAAGCGTTACCGCTTTCGGCGCACAATTGCGAAATGCCCCTAACGGGTTGGAACGCCCCGCACCCTAGGGATGCTCGTTTCAACTCCCCGCGCTAGGAGCACCCGGCAGGGTGCCCAACGAATGTAGGGCCGATTGTCTAACAATTCAAACTGACCCACTACCCCTCATGCCCCCAAGTTGACGTCCGGGCGCGCCTGTGCTGAATAGCGCCCTCCATAAGGGCGGACAAACGTTATGGTTAATGACAGGCGGGTCTATCTTTTCGACACGACGTTGCGCGACGGCGCGCAGACCCAGGGTGTCGATTTCTCCGTGTCGGACAAGCAAGCCATCGCCCGTGCGCTGGACGGTCTGGGCCTCGACTATGTCGAAGGCGGCTGGCCCGGCGCCAACCCCACCGACGACGCCTTTTTCGCCGAGCCGCCGGGCTTCGAGAGCAGCCGTTTCGTCGCCTTCGGCATGACCCGCCGGGCGGGCCGCAGCGCTGAAAACGACCCCGGTCTCGCGAGCCTGCTGAATTCATCGGCAGATTCTATATGCATTTTCGGCAAGGCCTGGGACTTCCACGTCGATGTCGCCTTGGGGATCGAGCGTGCCGAGAACGTCGCCATGATCGGCGAGTCGGTGGCCCACGCGCTGACCCGCAAGGCCGAGGCGATGTTCGATGCCGAACACTTCTTCGACGGCTACAAGGCCAACCCGGCCTTCGCCATGGAATGCGTCGAGGCCGCCCACAAGGCCGGCGCCCGCTGGGTCGTGCTCTGCGATACCAACGGCGGCACCCTGCCGGACGAGATCGAGCGCATCGTCGGGGAGGTCTGCGAGAAGATCCCCGGCAGCCATATCGGCATCCACTGCCACAACGACACCGAGAACGCGGTGGCCAACACCCTGGCCGCACTGCGTGCCGGGGCACGGCAGGTGCAGGGCACCATCAACGGCCTTGGCGAACGCTGCGGCAACGCCAACCTGATCACGCTCATCGCTAACCTGATGCTGAAGAGCGACTACGACGTGGGTCTCGACGATCACGCCCTCGGCCAACTCACCCATGTCTCGCGCCTGCTGGACGACCGCCTGAACCGTCAGCCGGCGCGTCATGCCGCCTACGTCGGGGAGTCCGCTTTCGCCCACAAGGGCGGCACCCATGTCTCCGCCGTGGCGAAAGACCCGCGCACCTACGAGCACATCGATCCGGCGCAGGTCGGCAACCGCCGGCACATCGTGGTCTCAGACCAGGCCGGCCGCGCCAACATCCTGGCGCGCCTGGCCGAAATCGGCATCGAGCTGAACGCCGACGACCCCGGCGTCAACAAGCTGGTGGAGGTGGTGAAGGCGCGGGAGTTTGAGGGCTTCGCCTACGACGGCGCCGAGGCCTCCTTCGAGCTTTTGGCGCGGCGCGCCCGCGACGAAGTGCCGAACTACTTCTCCCTCGCGCGCTTTCGCATCATGGACGACCGGCGCTGGAACGCCCGCGGCGAACTGGTCACCGAGTCCGAGGCGACCGTCACCCTGGAGGTCGGCGGCACCGCGAAGATGGAGGTGGCCGACGGCAACGGCCCGGTGAACGCCCTCGACACCGCCCTGCGCAAGGCGCTGGTGCCGCTCTATCCGCAGCTCGAGGACATGCGCCTGGTGGACTTCAAGGTGCGCATCCTGACGCCCCAGGCCGGCACCCGCGCGGTCACGAGGGTAATGATCGAAAGCGCCGACTCCCAGGGGCGCCGCTGGAACACCATCGGCGTCTCCACCAACGTCATCGACGCCTCCTTCAACGCCCTGCACGACGGCATCACCTGGAAGCTGTTCAAGGATGACGCCGAGGTGCCGCAGGCCGCGCAGTAGCGTGGCCCGGAGGTCACGCGCGCGGGGCGGCAATGGCCGGGACTGATCGAACCGAGGCCGGCACCGGGGGCGAGGACAGCGGCGCCGCGCCGGTGATCGTCCTGGTGGCCCCGCAGCTCGGCGAGAACGTCGGCATGGTGGCGCGGGCTATGCTGAACTGCGGGCTGACCGAGTTGCGCCTGGTGCGCCCCCGCGACGGCTGGCCGAGCGAGAAGGCGGAAGCCGCGGCCTCCGGCGCGCTGGAAGTGATCCAAGGGGTGTGCCTGTTCGACAGCACCGAAGCGGCGGTTGCCGACCTGCAGCGGGTCTACGCGACCACCGCCCGGCCGCGGGGCATGGTGAAGCCGGTGGTGACCCCGGCCGAAGCGGCCAGAGAGCTGCGGGCCGCCGCGGCGGCGGGCGAAAGAACGGGCCTGCTGTTCGGGCCGGAGCGCTCAGGCCTCGTCAACGACGACATCGCCCTGGCCGACGCGGTGCTGACGGTGCCTCTCAATCCCGCTTTCTCCTCGCTCAATCTCGCGCAGGCGGTCCTCCTGGTCGGGCATGCCTGGTTCCTCGCCGCCGACGCGACCCCGCCGCGCAAGCTGGAGACCGGCGGGGCGCAGGCGGCTAGCAAGGCGGAGCTGGTGAACTTCTTTGAGCGCCTCGAAGCGGCCCTCGACGAGACCGGCTTCCTCTATCCGCCGGAGAAGCGCCCGACCATGGTGCGCAACCTGCGCAACCTCTTCCAGCGCATGGCCCCCACCGAAGCCGAGGTCAACACCCTGCACGGCATCGTCTCGGCGCTGCGCGGCAAGCGGGACGAGTCCTCGAACGAATAAGCCTTGGGCCCCCGGCCCTCTTGTCTCTAAACTGCCGCCGCCGGGTCCGGCGGTTCAAAACTCCAATTCAGAAGAGCGGGGAGGTTCGTTATGGCGAAGACGGCATTGGTGACGGGTGCGGGATCGGGCATCGGCCGGGCGACGGCCCTGGCCTTCGCCAAGGCGGGCTATAAGGTTGCCCTCTGTGGGCGCCGCGAAGAAGCGCTGAAGGAGACGGACAGCGCAGCCGGCGGCGGTATGCTGGCGCTGCCCTGCGACGTCACCGACCCGGAGGCGGTGGAGGCGATGTTCGCCAAGATCGAAAGCGACCTCGGCCGCCTCGACGTGATCTTCAACAACGCGGGCACCAACATCCCCGCCACCTCCTTCGGCGACCTCACCTGGTCGGGCTGGGACAAGGTGGTGGGCGTGAACCTGAACGGCGCCTTCCTCTGCGCGCTGGGCGCCTACAAGCTGATGCAGCGCCAGTCGCCCCAGGGCGGGCGCATCATCAACAACGGTTCAATCTCCGCCCATGTGCCGCGGCCAGGCTCGGCTCCCTATACATCGTCGAAGCATGCCATCACCGGGCTCACCCGCAGCATCTCCCTGGACGGCCGGCCCTTCGACATCGCCTGCGGGCAGATCGATATCGGCAACGCCGCCTCCCACATGACCGAGGCCATGTCCGCCGGGGTGCCCCAGGCCGACGGCAGCATGAAGCCGGAGCCCACCATGGACGTGACCCACGTCGCCGACGCGGTGGTGCAGATGGCCGCCCTGCCGCTGGACGTCAACGTGCAGTTCGTCACCATCATGGCCACCAAGATGCCCTTCATCGGGCGGGGTTAGTCGGGAACAGGGACTCGATCAATCACCTCAAGCGTCCCGCTGTCGTCGACAGTGACGAGGATGAACTCGCCGGAACGGGGAAAGATCCCGGTGAGGGCGGTGATGTTCACCTGATGGGTGACCAGCACCGCGGTTTCCTCTGCTGGCAGGCTGGCGAGCAACTGGCGCACCGCCTCGGTCTGGTCTTCGGCGGTGCTGCGGTCCCGGAAGAAGGAGTTGAGGGCCGGTTCTTCGATCACCGGACCCAAGTCAAGCAAACGCGCAGTTTCTTCGCAGCGGCACCACTGGCTGGTGAGCAGGTGATCGACGGTGACACCCGCAGCGCGGACCGCTGCACCGGCAGCCCGGGCCTGGGCGCGGCCGGCGTCGTTCAGGTTGCGCTGGGTCGTGCAGTCACCGAGGGCGAAGTTCGCCGGATCGCCCGTGCCCGGCGCCAGGGCGTGGCGCATCAGGGCATGGGTGCGCGGTTCGGCCAAGCGCTGCAGTGCCACGACGTCTTGCGCGGCGGTGCCCGAACTCCAAATTGACCCAACAACACTCAGCGCAATGGCAAGAAATGCGGCGCGCATGGCAACTTCCTTCCGGCTGTTCTTTGCAAACAGCTAGAAGTCCCGCTGCGCGGGGCAAGGGGTTCAGTCCTCTCGCGGCGGCGCGCGGCGCGTCCGCTTCAGGCTGCCGCGCTGGGCCTTGTCCTTCATGCGCTGTTCGCGGGCGGCCCGGGTCGGCTTCGTGGCTTTGCGTGGCCGCGGCGGCGTGGCCGCTTTCTGCAGCAGGGCGACGAGGCGCGCGCGGGCGTCCTCCCGGTTGCGTTCCTGGCTGCGGAAGCGGGCGGCGGTGATGACCAGCACCCCCTCCTTGGTGAGGCGCCGGCCGGCCAAGCGCTCGGCACGGCGGCGCACCGCCTCGGGCAGCGACGGAGACTGGCGCAGGTCGAAGCGCAGTTGCACCGCCGTCTCCACCTTGTTGACGTTCTGCCCGCCGGGGCCGGAGGCGCGCAGGAATGACTCCTCAATCTCCTCCGGGTCGATGGCGATGGTTGCGGTGATGCGGATCACGGCCGCGCCGGTTCCGTGCTGACGGTCTTGGCCCGGCGGGCGCCCGCCAGCGCGTGTCCGGCCAGAGTGGCCACCACGACCGCACCGCCCGCCAGCGCCCAGGGCCCGGGATCTTCACCGAGTGCCAGCCAGACCCAGAGTGGCCCCAGCACGGTTTCGAGGAGCATCAGCAGGCCGACCTCCGGGGCCGGCAGGTAGCGCGGGCCCACGGTGATGAGGGCAAAGGAAATCGGAACCACCAGCAGACCCATGGCCAGGATGTAGCCGAGCTGCAGGCCGCCGGCGGCGATGCCGCCGCCCTCCAGCCAGAATGCCAGCGGCAGGGCGATCACGGCGGTCATCGCCCCGGCCAAGGCCATGGCCGGGACCATGCTGACGGCCCGCTGACGGCGGGTGATGGTCAGGGAGATGCCGATGCAGACTGCACAGCCGAGGGCGGCCAGATCGCCGTAGAGGGAGCCGCTGCCCAGGTCCTCGAAGACCAGCAGGCCGATCCCCAATAGGGTAAAGACGATGGCCAGCCAGGTCCGGCCCGGCACGGCCTCGCCCAGGAAACTGCGGCTAAGGAGCGCGGCCACCAGGGGCGCCACG
Source organism: Pelagibius sp. (assembly GCF_028289705.1). Taxonomy (GTDB): domain Bacteria; phylum Pseudomonadota; class Alphaproteobacteria; order Kiloniellales; family Kiloniellaceae; genus Pelagibius. Next base: position 58,138 of record NZ_JANQOI010000104.1, on the reverse strand, counting down.
GCGACGATCACCAGCACGTCGGCCACAGCGGTATGGGCTAGGGCCAGGATGAAGAGGAGGGTGCTGCCGGTGAAGACCGTGGCCAGGAGAATTCCCCACTTTCCAATGGCGTAGATCTGGTCCAGGGCCCGGCTGCCGTAGAACAGCCGCAGGATGATCAGCACCCCCACCGCCTGGAGGACGCCGCGCCAGACCAGCAGGGAAAAGGGCTCCATCCCGATCAGCCGCACCAACAGGCTGTCCGGGGTCAGAACCAAGACGCCGAGGGTGGTGATCAGGAGGCCGCGCTGGTGGTCTGCGAGGCTTGAAAAATAAGACATTCCGGGTCCCTGGGGGGCGTTCGTCCCCTTATCACTCATGGTTTGACATTCCGGCGCCTCTGCCTATAGTCCGCGCTTCCTTCCGGGAAAGCGGGCGGGCTGAGGGCCCTGACCCCGTTCGGGACCACCTGACGGCCGTTGCGGCCGGTTCTGAAACTACCGGGACAACAGAGCCGATCCTCAATACAGGACGGCGCCAAGCAATGAAAGGAGCCGCGCGGCCATGTCCAAGCGCCTGGCATCGAAGTACAAGATCAACCGCCGCCTCGGGGTCAATCTCTGGGGCCGTCCCAAAAGCCCCGTCAACCGCCGCGAATACGGCCCCGGCGAACATGGCCAGCGCCGCCGCAAGCCGACCGACTTCGGTATTCAGCTTGCCGCCAAGCAGAAGCTCAAGGGCTATTACGGGAACATCGGGGAAAAACAGTTCCGCCGCTACTACCAAGAGGCTTCCCGGCGCCGCGGCGACACCGGCGAGAACCTGATCGACCTGCTGGAGCGCCGCCTCGATGCGGTGATCTACCGCTCCAAGTTCGTGCCCACGGTCTTTGCCGCGCGCCAGTTCGTGAACCACGGCCACATCACCGTGAACGGCACCCGCGTCAACATCCCCTCCTTCAATGTGAAGGACGGCGATGTGGTGCAGATCAAGGCCAGGAGCCGCGAGCTGCCGCTGGTGCTGCAGGGTATCGAGTCGGTGGAGCGCGACCTGCCTGACTACATCGAGGTCGACCACAACCAGATGAAGGCGACCTTCGTGCGCTCGCCGAAGCTGGCGGACGTGCCCTATCCGGTCTCCATGGAACCGAATCTGGTCATCGAATTCTATTCGCGCTGACCCCCGATCAGAGCGACCGCGGCCGAGGCCGCGGTCCGCAAAAGAGAGAGCCGCCCCGCACACCGCCGGGCGGCTCTTTGCTATTGTGGAGTAGTCCTGAAGAATGCGCTCAGGAGGACGGTCCAGATGGCAAAGCTGAAAGTCACCGCGGGATCGGTCGCCGTGCTGATCGAAACCCGCGACACGCCGACGGCGGCGGCAATTCTCGCGGCCCTGCCGATCCGCTCCACCGCCCGCACCTGGGGTGAGGAGGTCTATTTCAACATCCCCGTGAGTATGCCGCGGGAAGCCGAGGCCAAGGCGGTGCTGCAGCCCGGCGAAATCGCGTTCTGGAACGACGGTGACGCCATCGCCATCGGCTTCGGGCCGACGCCGGTCTCGCAAGGCGAGGAGATCCGTCTCGCCTCGCCGGGAAACGTCTGGGCCGATGCCCTCGACGATGTACGCGCCTTTGCCGCCGTGCGGGGCGGGGAGAACGTGACGGTCGAGCGCGCGGAAGACTAGCCCGCATTTCTCACCCTCTCCATGATCTGCGCGGCGCTGTGCTATCGACAGGATAGGAAGGCCGCGCGGCGCGATGTGGGGCATCGTGCAAGCGGCTTGACGCAGCCTGTCGATAGCACGGCGCCGCCCGCAGCGTCGTGTTCAGGCGCCCGTCCGCGGCGTCGCGGTCCTCAACCGTAGTCCCCGCTACGCTTTTCGGACCGCTCCTGGCGGCCCGGACGCCTGAACACGACGCAGACCGTGGAGAGGGTCAGAGATGCGGGCTAGATCGGCGGGTGCGGCTGGGGCGGTCCCGGGGGATGCACGGAGATGTAGAAACAGCCGCCCTGGGGCAGGCCGATGAGGATCTCCGGAGCGAAGGCGGCCCAGGCGCCGGCGGCCTTCAGCGCGCCGACGAAGCCGGGGCTGTCGGACTGGGCGAGCCAGAGCCGCCCGCCCAAAAGGCTGCGGATCGGCCGGCCGTCGGCGGCGGCCACGCTGAGCAGGTTGCGGTCCTCCGGCAGTGCCCCGGGAAAGACCGCCAGCACCAGGCCGCTGTCGGCGTCGTCGAGGGCGGCCCGGGGCAGGGCGATGGCCATGGCCGCCAGCCAGAGCGCAAGAAACAGCAGCAGGATCTTGAGCGCGATCCGGTGCGGGGCCGCGGCCATGGGCGCCGGCTAGCCGGCCTCGGCCAGGCGGGCCACGCCCTGCTCGCGGATTGGCCAATGGATCAGCGCCGCGAAGAGCCCGAGGGCCACGCTGATCCACCAGACCAGGTCGTAGGAGCCCGTCTCGTCGAACAGATAGCCGCCCATCCAGACCCCCAGGAAGGCGCCCACCTGATGGCTGAAGAAGACGATGCCGAACAGCATGGCCATGTGCTGGGTGCCGAAGAACTGCGCCACCAGGCCGGAGGTGAGCGGCACGGTGGAGAGCCAGAGCAGCCCGATGGCGACCGAAAAGGCGAGCACCGTCACCTCGCTGATAGGCAGCAGCACGAAGAGGGCGATAACCGCGGCGCGGGCGGTATAGAGGCTGGAGAGCAGATACTTCTTGCTGAAGCGCCCGCCCATGACGCCGGAGGTATAGGCGCCGACGATGTTGGCGCCGCCCACCAGGGCCAGCGCCCAGGCGGCAAGGCCGGCGTCCAGCCCCATGTCGGTGATGTAGGGCGGCAGGTGGGTCTGGATGAAGGCGACGTGGAAGCCGCAGACGAAAAAGCCGGCGGTCAGGTAGTTGTAGCTGGGGTGGCGGAAGGCCTCGGCCAGGGCCGCGCGCACCGTCTGGTGCGCCTGCCGCGTCACCGAGGGGCGCCCGGTGAGGGCCGCCGCGCAGGGCACCATGATGAGGGCGATGAAGCCGAAGAGGGTCAGCGCCATGGACCAGCCGTAGGCGGTGATGAAGCCCTGGCCCAGGGGCACCATGAAGAACTGCCCGGCGGAGCCGGCCGCGGTGCCGATGCCGAGCGCCCAGGAGCGCTTGTCCTCCGAGACCAGGCGGGTGAAGGCGGCCAGCACGATGGCGAAGGAGGCGCCGGCCACGCCGAGCCCCACCAGGATGCCGGCGGAGAGGGTCAGCAGCGCCGGCGTCGACGACTGCGCCATGATGAACAGGCCGGCGGCGTAGATCAGCGCGCCGATGGTGAGCACCCGCCCGGAGCCGTAGCGGTCGGCAAAGGCGCCGGCCACCGGCTGTGCCAGACCCCAGAGCAGGTTCTGCAGGGCGACGGCGACGGCGAAGATCTCCCGCCCCCATCCGTAGGTGCTGGACATGGGCTCGAGGAACAGCCCGAAACTGGAGCGCAGGCCGAAGGAAAGCAGGGCCAGCAGACAGCCTGCCGCGATGACGAAGCCGGTCATGCGCCAGAAGGGCCGCGGGTCCTGTTCGGGGTTGGAAAGGGACATTGGCGGGCAGCTCCCCGTTCGAAATGGCGGCGCCATGAGTCTAGGGACTGCGCCAGCCTGGGGCAAACCCGGGTGGCTGGTGGGTGCTATGCCTGCAAGGCATGGCTGACCAAGGGAAATGCGCGGTTTGTGGGCGCTGCATCCCCAGATTTTTGCGAGATCGTGCTTGAGGCTTGGAAGGCGCAGGCCGGTGACCCGTCTGCGCCCTCACGACCAAGTGAAGCGATCCAACCCAGCAAAGGCCTTCGTCGGGCTCTGCTGATCGGGCTAAGCTAACGGACTAGCCGAACCGGGACAGTTTCCGGCAAGAACAACACCCCGAGAGCAGAGGAGCAGCGTGATGATCCCATGGGCAAGGTCGGTTTTCATCATCCTGGCAATCCTGATGGCGGGCTCGCCGGCGGCCGCGCAGTTGGGCGACACCAAGCGCTCGATCACCCCGATCGCCGGCGATCTCTATCGCTTCCAGAACAACTTTCACTTTTCGGTCTTTCTGGTGACCGAGGAGGGGGTGATCGTCACCGATCCCATCAACGCCGAGGCCGCCCGCTGGCTGAAGGACCAGATCGCCGAGCGCTTCGGCAAGCCGATCCGCTATTTGGTCTACAGCCACGATCACCGCGATCACATCGCCGGCGGCGAGGTCTTCGCCGAGGCCGGCGCGGTCGTCGTCGCCCATGAGCGGGCCAAGGAGGTGATCATCGGCGAGCAGCGGCCGACGGCGGTGCCGGACCTGACCTTCAGCGACCGCATGACCCTCACCCTGGGCGGCAAGACGGTGGAACTGATCTATGTCGGGCCGGGTCACTCCGACAACTCCGTCGTCATGCTGTTCCCCGATGAGCAGGCGCTCTTCGCGGTCGACTTCATCACCGTGAAGCGGCTGCCGTTCCGCACCCTCTCCGATTCCTACTTCCCGCAGTGGATCGATGCGATCCGCCTGGTCGAGACCATCGACTTCGACATCCTGGTTCCCGGCCACGGGCCGGTGGGGGTCAAGGCCGATGCCGCCGACCACCGCGCCTATCTCGAAGCGCTCTACACGGAGGTGCTGGCGGCTCTGCGCGCCGGCAAGACGGTGGCGGAGATGAAGACCGCCATCACCCTCGACGCCTTCAAGGACCTGGGCCAGTACGAAGCCTGGCGCGAGGAGAATATCGAGGGCATGGCCGCCAACATCTCCCTGCACCGGCGCGGGAACTGACGGCTCTGATTGTCCGAGTCTGGGGCCTCATGCTTCGAGACGACCGCTGCGCGGTCTCCTCAGCATGAGGTCAACCAGTCAAACACGCTGCCTCGTCCTGAGGAAGCCCGAAGGGCTGTCTCGAAGGGCGAGCCAAGCGCCTTCGGAGATGTCCTTTACCAGCGTCCTAAGACGCGGCCGCCGCGAAGCCGGCGACGTCCAGGGTGTAGCTGCCGTCTTCGCCGATCTCGAAGTGGGCGGCGACCTCCTGCGGGGCTTGGCGCTGGAGGGAGCGGATGGCCTCGACATGCTCCGGCGCGGTCTGCATGCGCTCGATCCAGGGGGCGAAGTCGATGCGGATGCGAAAGCGCTGCACGTTCTGGACCGTGAAGCCGGCGGCCTGCAGGGCTGCCACCCACTCCTCGATGGCGTAGTCGCGCACGTGGGAGGGATCGCGCAACAGCTCGATGGTCTGCAGGTGGGTGTCCAGAAGTGCCGAACCCGGAGAGACGGCATCGGCGAAAACCGCCGTGGCGCCGTCCTTCAGCACGCGCCGGCACTCGCGCAGCGCGGCGCCGAGATCGCCCCAGTGATGGGCGCTGAAGCGGCTGGCCGCGCAGTCGGCGCTGGCGTCGTCGAAGGGCAGGGCCTGGATGTCGCAGACCTGGGTTTCGATATTCGCCAACCCACGCGCTTCGGCCGTTGCGGCGACGGCGGCCAGCATCTCCGCTGAAAGATCGCAGGCGATCACCCGTTCGGCCTGGGCTGCCAGGGCGTAGCTGACATGCCCGCCGCCGGCCCCCAAATCCAGGGCGAGGTCTGGCCGCGTTCCGGCGACCTGTTCGGCGATCCACTGCAGGTCCGGCCCCCGGCTGTGCACGGGGCTGCCGACGTAGGCGGCGGCCCGCGGCCCGAACTGGCGCTCCACCAGGCCGCTGAGGTTGCTCTGGCGAACCATGTCTGTCTGTTCCTTCCGGTCCTTGATGAAATGAGTTGAACTCTTTAAGAGACCCCAATCTCCACTGTAGGCTATAATTTCCCTCAGCTTAAATGAACAGTTGTGCAGAAACTTGAGTTTATCTCATGTATGAGCGCCCCAGCCTGAAGTCCCTGCGGGTGCTGCTGGAGGTCCACCGGGCCGGCGGCTATGCCGCCGCCGCCCGGCGCCTGGGCGTCACCCCCTCGGCGGTCTCTCATCTGGTGGCTGCCCTGGACCGGGAGCTGGGCGGGGACCTCTTCGAGGACCGCCGGCGCGCCCGGCTCGGCCCCCGGGGCCTGCGGCTGGTGGAGAGCCTGGAGCCGGCCTTTCAGGCCGTCGACCACGCCGTCGGCCAATATCGCGCCCAGCGCGCCAGCATCCGCGTTTCCACCCTCTCGTCCTTTGCCGTGCTGTGGCTGATCCCGCGCCTGGGGCGTCTGCGTGCCCGCCTGCCCAAGGTGGACATCCTGGTCTCCACCGACCTGCGGGCCGTGGACCTGCAGGCCGAGCCCTTCGACTGCGCCATCCGCTGGTCCGAGCGCGAGACGCCGCCGCCGGGCCTGGACGCGCTGCCGCTGTTCAAGGAACGCCTCGCTGTCGTCGCCAGCCCGCGCCTGCTCGACAGCGGCGCGGCGGTCGAGATCGCAAAGCTGCCGCGCCTCATGGCGCAAGCGCGCCTGCAGGACTGGTCTCACTTCCTCGGCGCCGAGGAACTGGCGGCACCCTCTGCAGCGGTCACGGTCTTCGAGACCCGCAGCCAGATGCTGGAAGCGGCGGTGGCGGGCCTCGGCGCCGCGGTCATCGACCTCCATCTCGCCCAACAGAGCCTCGCCGCCGGCCACCTCGTACAGGTTGGCGCGCGCGAGGTGGAGCAGGCCGTCGGCTACACCTTCCTCTGCCGCCGCACCGCCCTGGACGACCGCCCGATCCGCATCTTCCGCGCCTGGCTGGCGGAGGAGACGCAGACCCGGGCTGTGGATGTGGGGTCGGCGCGCCGTCCGGCCGATTAGCGGGCGTCCCCACTGCTGTGGCGCCGCCGCACCAGATCAGGCGGCTGCACCTTCTTCCGGCCAACAATTCTCTTTACGGTTGATAGAAAAAACTGTTCGATTATGCGCGTTTGCGTCTCGGGGTTGTATCAAGAAGCACAGGGAGAAACTTGATCATGCATTGCTTTCGCGCCCTCGCCATGGGGGCGGCTCTGGTTGCCTTGGGCAGTTGCTCTTCCATCGTTCAAGGAACCGACCAGAGCATTGTCGTGAATACGAACCCTCCGGAAGCAACCTGCAAGCTGGAGCGCGAGGGTCAGCAAATCGGCGCCGTGCTGGCCACGCCGGCGTCCGTGACAGTCAGCAAGACCAAGCACGACATCACGATCACCTGCGAGAAGGACGGGCACAATCCTGCCACCTTCGTCGCCGACAGCGGCTGGGAGAGTGGCTCGGGCGCGGCTGGGATCGCGCTCGATGTCGTCCTCACGCTTGGCATCAGCAGTGTCATCGATTCGGCAACCGGCGCGGACAACAGATATCAGAGCCCGATCAACATCACTTTGGTGCCGGCGAACGTCCAAGGATCGGTTGGCGTGGATGAGACAAGGCCTCTGTCCGATGGCGAATGGTTCGGCCAAGACGGGGACTGGCAGCTCTCCCTCACAGTGCAAGGCGACCAGGTGACTGGCGAGGCGAGCGGGGGAGATACCGAAGCGCTCGCGGTAAATGGCAGAGTGCTTCTGGACAACGTGGTGGATGCCCGCGTTAAGAGAAACAAGGATGCGGCCTGGGCCACGCTGAGCGGTTTCTTTCCGAGGGTTTTGCTAATACGCAACGGACAGATCGAGGCCACTTTCGAGCTCGAAGAGAAGGCTTCGGGCAGCGCCGAGGATGCGGCGCCGGCAAGTTGATTGGGGAGAGGGGATCCGCCGCTCTGCTTTCCGCAGCGATGCGCACTGGTGACCCTGGACGACGGCCACGATGGCAAAGGATGGCGACCGCTTCCCTGGGCTATCGCTCAAGGCAGGGTCATTCGAAGGGACGGCCGAAGTAGGTGAGCACCCACAAGGCCAGAAGGTAGACGCTGATCAGCGATTGAACGCCGGAGACGACGCGGACCCAGCCCTGGCCGCGCAGCGCATAGTCGCGGGGCTGAAGGCGCGCCAGCCATGAACCGACGTTCAGATCCCGCCAGCCCAGGTGAAAGGCCGAGAGCAGACTGAAGTAGAGCGCCAGCCCCAGAGCCGGGAGGCCGCGCGGGCTCAGCCGCTCCACGATCACGTCCTCGGCAGCGGCCGGCGCCGGGCCGCTTTGCGTGATGCGGCCGGCCGGCCAGATGCGGTAGATGCCGCTGCCGTCTGGTCCCGCCGGCGTGATCAGGAGCACCGGCAGATAGACCAGGGCGAAAACCAAAACGAGACCCAGGAGGATCAGGATCGGCCGCCCATAGGCGAGGCCATAGCCGCTCGTCCACTCGAAGAGCAGGAGACGGAACGCGCCTTCGACCGCCGCCCAGCGGTCCTGCCTCAGACGGCCGCAGGAGTTCTCCAGGTCGGGGTCCCAACGGGCCAGGGCATAGGCCGTCCGGTGCCGTTCGATGGCGAAGGTCGCCTCGCGCTCCAGCGCTCTGAGGCCGCCGTCCCTGAACAGGGCGCGCAGGCGTACCATGGCGCCCTCCTCGTCCTCACAGAACCAGACGCGCGAGACGCCGTTCAAAGCGACCAGCCATTCCGAGGCGGGCTGGCCTCTGGGTTCGAACTGCGCGCCCGCCAGCCGCGCGTTTTCGAGCTTCGCATCCGTCAGCACGGTCCGGAAAAGGATCGCGCCTTCCAGGTTCGCGCCCTGAAGGTTGGCGCCGGTGAGGTCGGCCCCGGTCAGGTTGGCGTCCCGGAAATCCACGTTGATGAGATCGGCGCCGCGAAACCGCGCCGCCACGAGGAAGGTTCGGTCAAGCTTCGCATAGGACAGCTTTGCACCCGTCAGGTCCGCGCCTTCCAGGACCGCCCCGCTGAGATCGGACCGCGTCAGCAACGCGCCGCGGAGGTTTGCGTAGGCGAGGTTGGCACCGCGCAGGTCCGCGCGCGCCAGATCCGCATTGCAGAGCCCGGATGCGCCGCCGATGAGCAGTTGATCACCGCGGTCCCTGGCCCCCAGGAGTTCGTCGTAGCGCTCGCTTACGCGTTCCGCGTGCTTCGCCAGGGCCGCCGGCAGGTCCTCGATGACCGCGCCCCTTTCGCGCGGACAGGTGTCAACGCCGTCTTGGCCGTAGCCGGGCGCCACCACCAGAAGCGTCGGCAGGGCAACCCATAGAACGAGTCTCAGGAACGGCATGGCCTCTGCCTTTCCGATAGGGCTCAGCCAACACTACCGCGTTCCGTCCGAGACTCTATACCCACTACCCCTAATGAACATCCGGCGGTTGCCGCCCTACACCGTGAAGGCAGTTGGGCAGCGTCCCGAAGAGGTGGCCCCTTGTTGTCGCTGTCCGGCGCTTCGGCTTACGCCGCCGGCTTCGCGTCGATGCCGTTGGTTTGGCGGAACTCGGAGAGTTCGCCAGTCTGGAACATCTCACGGACGATGCCGTGGTCGCCAGCCACCTGGTTCGCGTAGAGCCCAAAGCGGCGGGGCGGGCCGTAGGCTCGTCTTCCTCTGTCACTGTCCGCCCTGGACGACCTCATTGTCCGCATCTTCCGGAAATGGATTCCCGAGGAAACGCGTACTCAGGCGACGGCAGGCTAAACGACCCGTTACGATCAGGCCAGATTTCGCTTTGAAGACGCGAATTCAAGCGACTTCCAGCCACACGACATAACCTGACCAACATGAAGCCACAGCAACCGTATTGGTTGGTTATGGACGACGATAAACACACCAAGGATTGAAGACCATAACATGCCAGCAATTCAAGATATGCCGGCAGAAAGCAGCTAGTAATCCTTCAAATAATGGTGGTTCGCTGTGTAGTGGGAGAGCGCTATAGGTGTTCTAATGCGTTACTGATTCAAGAAAGTTTTGTGAATACCCAAGAGTTCTTGTTTGTGGCATAATCGTTAATCCCATAGTGATCAATTTGATGATGCAGGAGGAGGAGTGATGAGTGACCATCTCCGTTCTATGGGTCGTAGGACTATTCAAGATCCGCTTATCGCATTGATTGGAATTGTTACAATCATAGTTGTCGGAGGTCTCGGGCTTATTCTCATATCCATTTCCGCAAGCGAGCTCTCTGAGGCTCCTGGCACATTTGTACGGGTGCTGGGATCTTGTATCCTTTTAGCAACTGCGGTTCACCTAGCAGGAGGGCTTTTAGGTTTCTTATTTGGCATTCCCCGAAGCGTTCAATATCCTGAAGAGTCGGAAGTTCGTGATCGACAGAACGATTCTATTGAATCAGAACAAGCCATACGGTCGGTGAGAATCAAGGGTGGCGTAAACACGAATCTCGAGCAGATTTCAGATTGGCTGACGAAGATTCTGGTTGGTGTCGGCTTGACTCAAATCAGAGAGCTCATAGATCTGTTCGGTAATCTAAGTACATATGGGGCGTCATCTTTTCGAGATCTCGAAGGTAGTCAAACGATATCGGCGTCGATCATTGCTTTGTTTGGGATCACTGGTTTCCTGGCGGGCTACTTACTGACCCGTCTCTATCTCCAAGGCGCTCTCATTAGAGCCGATACCGTTGTATTCGGAGCCGACGAGGCTCATGGTATTGACGTGATTTATGACTTGCGGCTTGATGACCAGTTTCCGGGACAATCTATTGTTCCAGAGTCACTTTCACGCGAAGCACGGGCCGTTAGGAATCTGCCGTTTTCCACGCTGTCCACTGTTCCAGAACTCATTGCTTGGGCAAGGGCCCAGGTTCAAGCAGGAAATTTCAGCAAGGCAAGAGATGCGTATGACAAAGCCCTATCAGTTGATTCGGGCAACGTTGAACTAAGGCAAGAGTATGCGCGTATGTTGATAAAGGCAGGAGACCCAGATGCGGCAATAATTCAATTGACCATCGCGACCAGATCGGAATCAGCAAAGAAGCAAGATAACCTGGGGCGTTCTGTATCTTTGGAGTTAATGAATGCTTACCTTTACGATAGCTATCCGGGGGGATTTGAGAGGGCGATAGAAGCAGGTGAAGAACTAAGACGAGACCCAGAAATGGGATCCAATCCAACGTACTGGCTCATTAGGTGTGCTGCATTCGGTCAGAAGTACTCGTGGTATCGGGATAAGGGGAAGTCGGTCGATGAACTGAAACCGACGAGAGATGAGGCTTTTGAGGCTGTGAAGAAGACCCTTCAGCTTAGGCCATCATGGCGGAAACACCTCCAAATGCTCTGGGACCCAAATCATCCCCGCAAGGTTCCAGGGGAAGATGATTTGGAGGGATTCTTCGAGGATAAAGATGAGGAGTTCTCGCAACTATTGGGCAATGATATCAAGTAACACTAATGATTCAGACAAAGGAACGCTAGATTACTTTCTTGCTCACGTAATAACCGTTCACGTGAAGTGTTGATTGTAATTCAACTATGTTGACGCCAAGAGGTGGTCTCTAGGCTCCCATCCGTTTCTTGCGATATACGAGCATCTTTGTATATGACTCTTGGTGAATTTCGTGACGGGAGAAATGGTTTGCTGAACTGTTTTGTCTAGATCTTATTCGTGATGTCAGTGGTACGAAAAGTAGAGGCCGCGCCTGCAGGTAGCGAATGTTCAGTATCTCTCTGGCCAGAACTCGCTATTCGTTATGAAAAAAACGAAAGGGCCGCGTCCCGGAGGAGGCGGCCCTTTGTTTGCGCTATCCGGCGCGCCGGCTTACGCCGCGGGCTTTGCGTCGATGCCGTTGGTTTGGAGGAACTCGGAGAGTTCGCCGGTCTGGAACATCTCGCGGACGATGTCGCAGCCGCCGACGAACTCGCCCTTCACGTAGAGCTGGGGGATGGTCGGCCAGTTGCTGAAGTCCTTGATGCCCTGGCGGATGCCCGGGTCCTGCAGCACGTCGACACCTTTGAACTTCACATTGAGGTGCGAGAGGATCTGCACCACCGCGGCGGAGAAGCCGCACTGCGGGAACACCGGCGTGCCCTTCATGAACAGCACGATCTGGTTGTCGTCGATCTCCTGCTGGATCCTTGCGGCTACGGTTTCGTCCATAACCTTCACTCCTTTCTTTGCGGCGCCCCCGCTTCGGGGCGCCCGGTTCTCTGGGCGCTCACGCGCCGCTTCGTCTCGTTGCCGCGCCGACGGCTCAAGCCACGCTCAAGCCTCGGGCGGGGTCGAGGTCTGCAGCGCCAGCGCGTGGAGCTCGTTGCCCATGCGCCCCTGCAGGGCCTCATAGACCATCTGATGTTGCTGCACCCGGGTCTTGCCGCGGAAGGCCGCGGACACGATGTAGGCGGCGTAGTGGTCGCCGTCGCCGCGCAGGTCCTCGATGCGGACCTCCGCGTCCGGCATGGCCGTCTTGATCATGCCCTCGATTTCCGCCGGATTCATCGGCATGCTCGGTTTCCTTCCCCGGCCCGCTCACCCGGGCCTCTCGTTGATCTCTCCAGGGAAGAGGCCGCGCCTCAGCCCTGCCCCTCCATGTAGGCCCCCAGCCAGCCCTCGTGCGCCTGGCGCAGCTCCGCAAGGGATATGGCCTCCCCCGGCGCCAGGATCAAGCGATCCCCGCCGCTGGTGCCCAGAGCCCGCGCCGGCACCCCGGCCTCCTCGGCCGCTGTCAGCAGGGCCTCGGGCGCCCGGGTGGTCACAAGATAGCGTGCCTGGTCTTCCCCAAACAACCATGCGGCAAGAGGGGGATTGTCCGGCACGGCACCCGCGATATCGGCGCCGCAGCCCCCGGCCAGGGCCATTTCCGCCAGGCCCACCGCCAGGCCGCCGTCGGAAAGGTCGTGGCAGGCCGTGACGGCGCCGGCCCGGATCTGGGCCCTTACGAAGTCGCCGTTACGGCGCTCGGCCGCCAGATCCACCGGCGGGGGCGGGCCCTCGCCGCGGCCCTCGATATCGCGCAGATAGACCGAGGCGCCGAGATGCCCCCGGGTCTCGCCGATCAGGACGATGGTCTCGCCCGCGCCCGGCAGGCCGGTACCGACGGTCCGGTCCAGATCGTCGATCAGGCCGACGCCGCCGATCACCGGGGTGGGCAGGATCGCCTGGCCGTTGGTCTCGTTGTAGAGTGAGACGTTGCCGGAGACAACGGGGTAGTCCAGGGCATCGCAGGCGGCCTTCATGCCGGCGATGCAGCCGACGAACTGGCCCATGATCTCCGGGCGCTCCGGATTGCCGAAGTTCATGTTGTCGGTGACGGCGAGGGGCCGGGCGCCGCTGGCGGTGAGGTTGCGCCAGCTCTCCGCCACCGCCTGGGCGCCGCCGCGCTCCGGGTCGGCCTCGCAGTAGCGCGGCGTGCAGTCGCTGGCCATGGCAAGACCCCGGTTGGAGCCGTGGATGCGCACCACCGCGGCATCGCCGCCGGGCCGGGCCACGGTGTCGGCCATGACCATGTGGTCGTACTGCTCCCAGACCCAGCGCTTGGAGCAGAGGTCTGGGGTGGCCATGAGCCGCTTCAGTGCCTCGGCGGCACCGAGCGCGGGCGTGAAGTTCGGATCGACGTCGGCACGCGGCGGGGTCGGCTGCCAAGGCCGGTCGTATTCGGGGGAGGCCTCGGCCAGGGGGTCGATGGGCAGTTCGCCGACGACGGCGCCGTGCATCTTCAGCACCATGCGGCCGGTATCGGTGAGCCGGCCGATGACCGCGAAGTCGAGGTCCCACTTCTCGAAGATGCCGCGGGCCAGGTCCTCCTTGCCGGGCTGGAGCACCATCAGCATGCGCTCCTGGCTCTCGGAGAGCATCATCTCGTAGGGCGTCATGCCGTCCTCGCGGCAGGGCACCTTGTCGAGGTCCAGTTCGACGCCGGAGCCGCCCTTGGAGGCCATCTCGAACGACGATGAGGTGAGGCCGGCGGCGCCCATGTCCTGGATGGCGACGATGGCATCGGTGGCCATCAACTCCAGGCAGGCCTCGATCAGCAGTTTCTCGGTGAAGGGATCGCCCACCTGCACCGTGGGGCGCTTCTCCTCCGAGTCCTCGGCGAACTCCGCCGAGGCCATGGTGGCGCCGTGAATGCCGTCGCGCCCGGTCTTGGAGCCGACGTAGACGACTGGTTTGCCGACGCCGGCGGCGGCGGAATAGAAGATGCGGTCGGCCGGGGCGATGCCCACGGTCATGGCGTTGACCAGGATGTTGCCGTTGTAGCGGGCGTCGAAGTTCACCTCGCCGCCGACGGTGGGCACGCCCACGCAGTTGCCGTAGCCGCCGATGCCGGCCACCACGCCGGCCAGCAGGTGGCGGGTCTTGGGATGGTCGGGCGCGCCGAAGCGCAGGGCGTTGAGGTTGGCGACCGGCCGCGCACCCATGGTGAAGACATCGCGCAGAATGCCGCCCACGCCGGTGGCCGCGCCCTGATAGGGCTCGATGAAGGAGGGGTGGTTGTGGCTTTCCATCTTGAAGATGGCGGCCAGGCCCTCGCCGATGTCGACCACACCGGCGTTCTCGCCCGGCCCCTTGATCACCTGAGGGCCCTTCGTGGGCAGGGTTTTCAGCCATTTCTTGGAGGACTTGTAGGAGCAGTGCTCCGACCACATCACCGAGAAGATGCCGAGCTCCAGCAGGTTCGGCTCGCGGCCCATGATATCGAGGATCAGGTCGTACTCGGCATCGGAGAGGCCGTGCTCGCGGACGACGTCCGGCGTCACCGGGCGCTCGTTGGCCATGGCCGCGGTCATGCCAGCGCCTCCACCAGGCCGTCGAAGACGCCGCGCCCGTCGCTGCCGCCCAGCTTCGGGTCGGCCAGGCGCTCGGGATGGGGCATCAGGCCGAGCACGGTCTTGGTCTCGTTGTAGACCCCGGCGATGTTGCGCTGGGAGCCGTTGGGGTTGGCCTCGGCCGTGACCGCGCCCTCGGCATCGCAATAGCGAAAGGCGATCTGGCCGCGGTCTTCCAGACGCTGCAGTCCGGCCTCGTCGGTGAAGTAGTTGCCGTCGTGGTGGGCGACGGGGATGCGGATCGGCTGGCCCTGCTCGTACTTGTGGGTAAAGAGGCTCTGGCTGCTCTCCACCCGCACGGTGACGTCACGGCAGACGAACTTCAGATCGGCGTTGCGCATGAGCACGCCGGGCAGCAGCCCCGCTTCGGTGAGCATCTGAAAGCCGTTGCAGATCCCCAGCACCGCCACCCCCTTGTCGGCGCGGGCCACGACCTCCTTCATCACCGGGGAGTTGGCGGCCATGGCGCCGCAGCGCAGATAGTCGCCGTAGGAGAAACCGCCGGGCAGGACGATGAGGTCCACCGGGTCGAAGTCGGTTTCCTTGTGCCAGACCATCAGCGGCTCTCGCCCCATGGACTGCCTGAGCGCGACCTGCACGTCGCGGTCGCAGTTGGACCCGGGAAAGACGATGACCGCGGCCTTCATGGGCACGCTCCCTGCTGTGCTCGGGGTCTGGCGGCGGCGACCGCGCCGCTGCGGCCGTTCACCACGTCGGCCAGCTCCGGCGGAAGGCCTCGGGGTAGTCCTTGACCAGCCCGTCGCCGTCGACCTTCAACTCGGCGGTGATGCCGCTTTCCAGGTTTTCGTACGCGAAGGCACCGCCCAGGGGCCCCAGCGGCTCCAGGCAGGTGTAGCGCTGCCGCACCAGCCTCGGCTCCAGGCTGGGCAGCGGCACGTAGACCGCCCCGATTTCTGCGGACTGGCCGGGCCTCAGATTGAGGCGGCGGATCGGCACGGTGTTGCTGAAGGGGCTGACCTCGATGTCGACGTCGCGGCAGCCTTCGAACTGCGGGGCCTCCTGTTCCATCAGGCGCCAGCGGCCCTCTCCGTCGCCTTCCAGCACCACCTTGCGGGGCCGGTCCTCGTCGGCGGTGGCAAGGGCAACCATCACGCGCCGGGTGTTCCACAGGGCATCGGCGTGATAGCCGATGCGGATGCGCACATGCTGGTCGCCCAGCGGGCGCAGGATCAGCCCGAAGGCGGCGATCCGGTCGCCGTAGTCGGTCATGTGCAGGTGTTCGACGCCGGGCCCTTCCCAGGGCGTCCAGTAGACGTCGCGCACCGTGTTGCCGGCGGCCGCCTGCTCTGCCGGCTGCGACCCGGCGGCACCTGCGGGCGCGGTCTCAGGCATCCAGCTCGATGGCGTAGTTTTCGATGACCGTGTTGGCCAGCAGCTTCTCGCACATGGCCTCGACATCGGCCTGGGCCTTGGCGCGATCACTTTCCTGCAGGGAGAACTCGATCACCTTGCCCTGGCGGACGTTGTCGACCCCGCCAAAGCCGAGGGCCGCGAGGGCCTGTTCAATGGCCTTGCCCTGGGGATCGAGCACACCGGTCTTCAGAGTGACGTGGACTCGTGCTTTCATGGGGGCCTTCATGGGCCGGATCGTTCCGACTCGCGGGGTGGAAAGGTGGCCGGACATTAGCCTTGCCGGCTCCCCAAAACAAGCCGGCCACGAACGGAAAGAGGGCCGCAATTCGCTTGGTGTGGAGTCTTAGTCAGCGCTAGGGATCGATCGTGGTGATCTTGGTGCCCTCGATGGTCAGTCCGGCCATCAGCCCCTTCTGGTCGAAGAAGAAGACGTAGATGTTTCCGCGCGCGGAGGTCGTGGTCAGCGATGCCCCCGCGCCTGAGTCCACCACCACGACGTTGGGGGCTGTGCCGATCTCCCAGCCGTCGCTGTTGTCGAGGTAGTTCAGGCCGTCCTCGTTCAGGAAAAAGATCGCATAGCCGAAGGTCTGGAGCCCGGCCTGCAGGCCCAGGGAAGCCGCGGCGGTGCTGTAATAGCCGGACAGGGCCTCGTTCTTGAAGAGGGCGCCCTCGCCGTACTGGCCGCCGACGATCAGGCCACCCTTGACGATCTTGGGAAACACCAGGATGCCGGCGGCGTCGACGGCCAGCCGCTTGGCTGCCTCCGAGTTCTCCTTGAGCAGGGTGAAGGCGTCTCGGGCGTTGGTCTCGATCGTGGTGGCGCGTTCCGACTGTGCGAGCGCCGGCTCGGCGAAGGCCGCAGTCACCGCCACCGCCAAAGCCGCAAGAACCGTCAAAAACTTTGGGCGCATCGTCATCTCCTTCCGGATCGGCATCTCGAACCGACTCGGATTCTACCGCTTTCCGCGGGACAGGGGCCAGAGCGATCGATGCCCTAAGCACATCGCCCAGGCCCTAGTCAGGGTTGAGGGTGGTGATCTTGCTGCCCTGGATGCTGAGCTCGGCCATCAGGCCCTTCTGATCGAAGAAAAAGATATAGATGTCTTCCTGGGCCGAGGTGGTGCTGAGTGTGGCGGCGGCGCCCTTGTCCACCACGACGACGTTGGGGGCGGTGCCGATTTCCCAGCCGTCGCTGTCGTCCAGGAACCCCAGGGCGCCCTCGTCGAGGAAGAAGACGGCGTAGCCGTAGGTCTGGAGACCGGCCTGCAGGCCAAAGGAAGCGGCCGCGGTGCTGTAGTAGCCCGCCACGGCCTCGTCCTTGAACAGGGCGCCTTCGCCGTACTGGCCGCCGACGATCAGGCCGCCCTTGACGATCTTGGGAAACACCAGGATGCCGGCGGCGTCGACGGCGAGCCGCTTGGCGGCCTCCGAGTTGCCCAGGAGCTGCGCCAGAGCGTCGCGGGAGTTCTTCTCGATGGTCCCGGCCTTCTCGGCGCTGGCGGGGGCGCCATCGATGGTGGCGGCAATCACCACCATGACAGCCAAGATGGCGGGGAAGCGGAAGCGCATCGCTGTCTCCTCTCAAGTCGACCAAGCCCGAATGCCCTGCAATCTAGCACAGTCTTGTGTCAGGGCATGTACCACCAAGGCTGGAGGCCGCGCGCCGTGTCAAGGAAGCAAGGGTGGTGCCGCCAAGGGATCTGGCAAGGGTTCCAGGTTATCGACTTACGTCGAATTCGGTGCCAGCCCGCGCCCCCTCCCGGCCACCCACCAGGATAATGCCCATGGGTGGCCGGGAGGGGGCGCGGGCCGGTGCCGTCAAGACATGAAAGCCCCTAAAGCCAGCGCCGCACCCGGGACTTGTAGGCCAGATAGCTCTCGCCGAACTTGCGCTCGAGATAACGCTCCTCGCGCCGGATCACGCCGACCTGCATGACCCCCAGGACGATGGGCAGAAGGGCAAGGGCGGCGAGGCTGGAGAAGGCCACGGCCAGGCCCAGATAGATCAGGGTCAGGCCGAGGTAGATGGGGTTCCGGCTGAAGCGGTAGAGCCCCTCGGTCACCAGGGCCGTCGTCGGCCGGTGGGTGGGGATGTTGGTTCCGGCGCGGATAAAGCGGGCCGCGGCGGCGAACAGGAGCACCGCGCCGAGAACGCCCGGGACCGCGGCCAGCGCGTGTCCGGCAATCCCACCCGGCAAGGGCAGGGCGGGAAGGGCCAGCCCCCAATCGCATGCGAGACCGATCAGCAGAGCCCCCAGGTAGATCAGCGGCGGGTGGGCGATCACCCCGGCGTTGTCGTGATCGCCTGAGCTTAAAGACTTCTCGGCTTTGCCCACCATCGTCCCGCCGCCCTCAGAGTTCAAGTCGAACCAAAGTCTTTCAGATCAATGGGTTGCCCGTCTCATCTTAATCCCCATCGTCACTCTCGGGCTTGTCCCGAGAGTCCATGGAAAGACCGAGACCCGGACCGCGATGGATTGCCGGAACAAGTCCGGCAATGACAATTTGGGGGAGCAACGCACGGCAACCCTTTGACAAGAAATACTTTATTCCCTCTCCGGATTGTTGCCCTCGGCCTTTACCCGTGGATCAAGATGCTATGTGGGTTGGCGGCGACGGGATCGGCTATCTTTTAGGTCGGCAAACCAGGAAAGATAGGAGCGATCCGATGACAGTGTCTTGCGTCTCGCACGAGCCCGTAGCCGCCTTTGAGCAGGCTAGCACATTGGTGGTTGCCTTGGAATTGAGTGGCAAGTCGTGGCAATTGGCTGCAGTTGTTCCAGGACTTTCGCGTCGACCGCGTCGCAGTCTTGCGCCACGCGATATGCCGGGTCTTTTGGCTATGCTGAAAAGCTGGCAATGCAAAGCCTTATCGGCTGGCCATGAGGTGCGCCGGATCGTCTTGACCTATGAGGCCGGCCGGGATGGTTTCTGGATCGCCCGCCATCTACGCTCTCAGGGGATCGAGGTCGAGATCATGCATCCGGCGAGCATCCCGGTGCCACGTCGGGCTCGGCGCGTGAAGACCGACCGGATCGATCTGGACATGCTTCTTAGGACCTTGCTGGCCTGGATGCGTGGTGAGCCGGGTGTCTGTTCGATGGTGCGCATCCCCAGCGAGGCGGAGGAGGATCAACGTCGGCCGGGGCGTGAGCGTGAGCGGCTGGTGAGCGAACGGGTCAAACTGGAGAACCGGATCGAAAACCTGCTGTGCCTGCATGGCACTTTCGGCTTTAAGCCGCGCCTCAAGAGAGCGCAGGCCCGGCTTGAGGAACTGCGCAGCTTTGCCGGCGAGCGCCTGCCACGACACCTGATGGCCGAACTGAGACGCCTGATGGCGCGCCACCGCCTGGTCTCGGATCAGCTCAAGGAGATCGAGGCCGAGCGGGATCGGGTGCAAAGCGTGAGGCAGCCGGATCACAACGAGCGCAAGATCCAACTGTTGACCCATTTCTACGGCTTGGGCGTGGAAACCGCGACCACCTTGGTGCGCGAGCTGTTCTGCCGCTCGTTCCGCGATCGCCGCGCGCTGGCCAGTTTCGTTGGTCTGACCGGCACGCCGTTCCACAGTGGCGGCAGCGAGCGCGAGCAGGGGATCGGCAAGGCCGGCAATGCGCGTGTGCGTCGGATTGTCATGCAACTGGCCTGGCGCTGGCTGCGCTTTCAGCCCAACAGCGCGCTTAGTCTCTGGTTCGCCGAACGCAGCGGCGGCGCCAAAGGGCGGATCCGCAAAATCATGGTCGTGGCCATGGCCCGCAAGCTGCTCATCGCCTTATGGCGCTATCTGGAGACCGGCGAAGCGCCGCAAGGCGCACGCTTCAAGCCAGCATGACCAGAATGAGAGGAATTCGCCGAGAAGACGCAAGAGCGAATAGACCTTAGGCGATAGGCACGCGGCAATTGGCGCCAAGGCCTCGAGCCGACCTGGGTGGGCGGGAGACCGTCCCGGACTAGGGCTGTAACAAGCCGCCATCAAGATTGGTCCCGCCCTCCCAGGCTCCCGAGCAACCCCGCGAATGGGGCATAATGGTCCGGAGCCACTGGCTCCACCGGATACGAGTTTGCAGGCCCTACGGTCTGAGCCCAAGGGAGCCGCCCAGGACGGTGAGACAAAGAGCTGATAAACCTCGTGACCCGACACCCAAGGCGAAAACCAAAGCAAAACCGATCAGAGAACCCAGAAAACAAAGCCTGAAAGATCAATATCCCAAACCGATACCCGGCCTTGACAACAAAATCACCATACGAGTCCGGCAAGGACGGTTTGGGAGGACAAGGGACGGCCGCGCGCCGCCGCCCGCCTCACTGCATCAGGCGGGGCCCCTTGATGTCGATGGGGCCGGCCTCGGGCAACACGCCCAGGCGGCGGGCGACTTCCTGATAGGCCTCCTCGACGCCGCCCAGGTCGCGGCGGAAGCGGTCCTTGTCCAGCTTCTCGTTGGTGGCGATGTCCCAGAGGCGGCAGGAGTCCGGGCTGATCTCGTCGGCCAGGACAATGCGCATCTCCTCGTCCTCCCAGAGGCGGCCGAACTCCAGCTTGAAGTCCACCAGCTTCAGGCCGACGCCGAGGAACAGACCGCAGAGGAAGTCGTTCACCCTGAGCGCATACTGCAGCATCTCGTCGAGGTCCTGGGTGTTGGCCCAGCCGAAGGCGGTGATGTGCTCCTCGGAGACCAGCGGGTCGCCCAGTTCGTCGTTCTTGTAGTAGTACTCGACGATGGAGCGGGGCAGGGGCGCGCCCTCCTCCATGCCCAGGCGCTTCACCAGGGTGCCGGCGGCGACGTTGCGCACAACGATCTCGACGGGGATGATCTCCACCTCCCGCACCAGTTGCTCGCGCATGTTGAGCCGGCGCAGGAAGTGGGTGGGCACGCCGATGCTCTCCAGCCGGGTCATCAGGTACTCGGAGATGCGGTTATTCAGCACCCCCTTGCCGGTGATGATGCCGTGCTTCTGATTGTTGAAGGCCGTCGCATCGTCCTTGAAGTACTGGACGATGGTCCCAGGTTCCGGCCCCTCGAAGAGGGTTTTGGCCTTGCCTTCGTAGATCTGTCTGCGTCGCATCGATTGCATCCAGGTTAGGACAAATATCCCAAGCCGAGGAGCGGGTTCGCCCCCGGCTCATTGCTGCCCCATGGTCCTCAGACTGGCACCGAGGCGCCAAAAGGGCCAGTCATATAGCAGGAGAAAGGGGGCAAAAACAATCGCGCCCCCGGCAGTCTTTTTGCGCCCTAGAATTCCTCCGGAAATCCGCCTTCTCCGGGCCCGCCGGGAGCGCCGGCGGCCACCGGCGTCGCCAGGGCGACAGGCCGGAAGGGATACCGGTCCGGGCGGCCCTCGGCGAACAGCCAGACCGGCTGCGACGGCTCTTCCAGGAGGGTTTCCGGGGTCGCCGGCAGGGCGATCAGGGAGGAAGAGACGGTCTGGAAATCCCCCAGCTCCACGGTCATCGCCGCTTCCGGGCCGGAGGCCGGGTCGCTGGCGGCCGAACGGGCGAGGATCGCCTGCCAGCTCTGCCAGTCCCCGCGCTCCGGATCCGGGGCTGCGGCCTGCTCGAAGTCGGCGCAGTGACGCGTGATCCGTGGGCTCTGCGGATCGTTGAGGTCATAGGCCGTCAGCATCGAGAGCCCGGGCGGAACCGGCCGGATTTCCACAGTTTTCGCCGGGCTGCCGTCGCCGGGGTTCTTGATCCAGTAGGCATCGCGGTTGTCGGCGACCACCAGATTGAAGCTGCGGTAGGCGGCAGGGTTGAGCTCGGCCAGGGCCTCGGCGGCGGCCAGGGCATCGGCGTGATCCAGGGCCTCCAGCACCAATTCGCCGCGGCTGCGCTTGTCGGCCGCCGGGCCGAGCGAGCCGCGGCGGTTCAGGATGGCGGCCACCAGGCCGTGATCGTTCATCCCCAGCCAGGAGCCGCCGGCCGTGCGGTCCAGCCCCGCCACCACCTCCGGCCGGTCGGCCCAGTGCCGGCCCGGGCCGGCCCAGGGCCGGTTCGCCATCTCGTCGCGGTTGGCGGCCAGCAGCAGCGGCCAGCGGTGGTCGGGGCGGCGCAGCAGAACGAGGGTACACATTGCGGCGGATCAGATCCCTGGTTGGGCGTGGGGAGAGGTCCGGACCCGGGTGTTTCCGGCATGGAACGCCTGTTTTCCAACGCCCCGGGCCCGCCAGCAAGCAGTTTCGCGCGGCCGCGAAGGAGGCTATAAATCCTGTTGAGGCCCCCAGCCGCTTGACGCGGCAGGCGAGAGCCGCCACGTGATAAGAACGCATCGAACTTTCGCACTGATTTTTCTGGGAGACAGACGGTCCGATGACCACCTTCAACGAACGCGAAAAGGCATTCGAGGATAAATACAAGCACGACCAGGATCTGCAGTTCCGCACGGAGGTGCGGCGCAACAAACTCCTGGGGCAGTGGATCGCCACGGAGCTGCTGGCCTTGGAAGGGGAAGCGGTGGAAGCCTATGCCAAGGACGTCATCGCCTCCGACCTCGACGAGCCGGGCCCGGACGACGTGGTCCGCAAGGTCATGGGTGACCTGCAGGCCAAGGCGGTCGACTTCAGCGAGCACCGCCTGCGCCACCGCATGGACGAGCTTCTGGCCGAGGCCAAGAAGCAGATCATGGAAGAATAGGCCGCAGCGCCTTCAAGCCTGACGCGAAAAAGGGCCGCCCCTAGGGACGGCCCTTTTTTGGTTTTCCGGTCCTTCCCGCAACCTACTCTTCGGAGCGGCCCCCGGCGTCGCGGTTGCGGTCGTAGCGCCGCTTGAGCGGAAAGGCCGGCAACCAGACCTCGCGGCGGACGGTCCAGAGTTCGTAGGTCGGCCTCAGTTGGTCCGGGGCATCCAGGGACCCCAGATTCACTTCGATTTCGTCTGCGCTGCGCCCGAAAACGGTGGAGCCGCAATGCGGACAGAAGTGCCGTCCCTCGTACTCGCGCGTTTCGCCGTCGATCGTCACGGCATCCTCAGGGAATATGGCGGAGGCGTGAAACAGGGCCCCGTGGTGCTTGCGGCAGTCGAGACAGTGACAAAGGCCGACCCGGTAGGGCTGACCCGAGGCCACAATCCGCACCTTGCCGCAGAGGCAACCGCCGGTAAAGCGGTCCATGCTTTGTCTCCTCTAAGATCAGCGGCTGGGTGCGCGGGGCGTATTCACTCCGCCGCCTTGGCCGCCGCGTCCTTGCCGAACACCCGCGCGAAGATCGTTTCCACGTGCTTGGTGTGGTAGGCGGGATCGAAGCAGGCCTCCAGCGCCGCCGGGTCGATTTTGCCCGAGACCTCCGGGTCCGCCTTCAGCAGCGCCGGGAAGTCGCCCTCGCCGGCCCAGACCTGCATGGCGTTGCGCTGGACCAGGCGATAGGCGTCCTCGCGGCTGACGCCGGCCTGGGTCAAGGCCAGCAGAACCCGCTGGGAATGGATCAGGCCGCCGAGCTGGTCCAGGTTCTTCTGCATTTCCTCGGGGTAGACCAGCAGCTTCTCGATCACGCCGGCCAAACGGTTCAGGGCGAAGTCCAGGGTGACTGTCGCGTCCGGCCCGAACATCCGCTCGACCGAGGAGTGGGAAATGTCGCGCTCGTGCCAGAGGGCCACGTTCTCCAGCGCCGGCACCACCGCCGCCCGCACCACCCTGGCGAGGCCCGTCAGGTTCTCCGTGAGGATCGGGTTGCGCTTGTGGGGCATCGCCGAGGAGCCCTTCTGGCCCGGGGCGAAGTATTCCTCCGCCTCGCGCACCTCGGTGCGCTGCAGGTGGCGGATCTCGGTGGCCAGGTTCTCCACCGAGGAGGCGACGACGGCCAGGGTGGCGAAGAAGGCGGCGTGGCGGTCGCGGGGGATCACCTGGGTGGAGACTGGCTCCGGGCTCAGGCCGAGCTTTCCGGCGACGTATTCTTCGACATAGGGGTCGATGTTGGCGAAGGTGCCGACGGCCCCGGAGATGGCGCAGGTGGCGATTTCCTTGCGCGCAGCCTCCAGCCGCTCGCGGCCGCGCTCGAACGCCGCGTAGTGGCCGGCGAGCTTGACGCCGAAGGTGGTGGGCTCGGCATGGATGCCGTGGCTGCGGCCGAGGCAGACGGAATGCTTGTGCTCCAGCGCCCGGGCCTTGAGGGCGGCCAGCAGCCGGTCCAGGTCGGCCAGCAGGATGTCGGCGGCCTGGGTGAGCTGCACCGCCAGGCAGGTGTCGAGGACGTCTGAGGAGGTCATGCCCTGGTGCACGAAGCGCGCCTCCTCGCCGACGTGCTCGGCGAGGTTGGTGAGAAAGGCGATGACGTCGTGCTTGGTCTCGCGCTCGATCTCGTCGATGCGCGCCACCTCGAAGGCGCCACGCTCCCACACCGCCTCGGCCGCCTCCTTGGGGGTCACGCCGAGCTCCGCCTGGGCATCGCAGGCATGGGCCTCGATCTCGAACCAGATGCGGAACTTGTTCTCCGGCTCCCAGATGGCAGTCATTTCGGGGCGGCTGTAACGCGGGATCATCGCTGTCCGGTCCTAAACGAGAGCAGGCCCCCGTAGGGGCCGCCCGCTGATGCACGAAGAGGCGCGGCGGAGCGCGCCGCTGCAAGGCCTGTCTTATAAACCCGCCGGGAGATCACAGCAAACCCATAGCCCGGAAGCTCGCGTGGCCGCCGCGGCCGATCACCAGGTGGTCGTGGATGACGATGCCGAGCTTTTCCGCCGCCTCGCGCAGCTCTTCGGTCATCGCGATGTCGGCGGCCGAGGGCTGCGGCTCGCCGGAGGGGTGGTTGTGCACCAGGATGAGGGCGGCGGCGCCCAGCTCCAGGGCGCGCTTCACCACCTCGCGGGTGTAGACCGGCGTGTGGTCGATGGTGCCCTGCTGCTGCACTTCGTCGGCGATGACGCGGTTGCGCTTGTCGAGGAACAGCAGGCGGAACTGCTCGACGGGTTCGTGGGCCATGGTGATGCGGCAGTAGTCCAGCAGCTTGTCCCAGGCCGAGATCTCCGGTGCCTCGATCATCTGCTCGCGCGCGAGACGGGCAGCGGCCTCCGGCACGATGCTGAGCGCGGCGACGGAGACCTTGCCCATCCCCGGCACCCTGGCGAGCGCCTCGGGGCTGGCGGTCAGCACCCCGGAAAGACTCCCGAACTCGGCCAAGAGGGTCTTGGCCAGCGGTTTGGTGTCGCCGCGCGGCTGGGCGCCGAACAGCAGGAACTCCAGCACCTCATAGTCGGACAGGCTGTCGCCGCCGCGGGTCAGCAGGCGGTCGCGCAGGCGATCGCGATGGCCGTGATAGTGGGGCTTATGATCTTCTTCCTTGCCGCTCACCCTGTGCCGCCTTGTCCCCGCCCGGAATGAACCGCAATTAGAGAGCAGAGGGGCGTGCCATTCAACCGGACGATCCGGCTCGCCAAAGACTTTTTTAACCCCATAAGCCGCTATAATTGCGGCCTCGATTCGTTGTTGGGTACACCGAGGAAACTGCTGATGTCCGATGCCAACGTGCTCGCGTTTCCGGGCCATCTAGTGCAGTCCAGCGGGGCGGATGCCTATCGCGACTGGCTGAGCTGGGCCGAGTGCGAACTGTCGATTCTCGGCTTCACTCTCTCCGAGAGCCGCTACGACTGGCATGCCGCCTATAAGAAGGGCCTGCGGCCGGAAGAGGCCGCGGAAGAGGCGGCGGACGGCTTCAAGGCGGGCTAGAGATTTTCTGAACCGGACCGAAGGGCAGGGGACGGCTCCCCTTCCTTCCGTCCTGCGCGAACGCCGTGATCCGCAATCAACGCGACGCGTTCCCAACGCGCGTTCTTTCCACTTCCGTCTGCCAAACACCCCCATTGTGCGGCCGGATTCACCCCCCGATTGATGGACAAGGCGCACACGTGGGAGTAGCGTTCAAGCAACTGCTCATGACCGCGCAGAGCGTTTCCAGGACCGTCCGAGGTGGCGTTTCCCGTTCGCCGGTCGAGCCATCACCTGCGTCAGCAGGACCCGCATCGAACGCGCGCGCTGATCACGCAACAGGCTGACAAGGCGGGTATTCCGGTTCCGGGGGGACTGCAGAACCTGGAATCCGAAGCGGCGGATCGACCTTTGGGTTGTGCCATCGCGGCCAGGACCAACGCCGCAGTCTGGCAATGGTCCCCTGGCGGGTGTTACGGAGCTACAGGTAGTATGGCGCCGCGGCCGCGGTGCCTTCGATCACATTGCAGCAACGCGCAGTAAACGCTGCCATGAACAGCAAACCTTTTTGGCGTTCAGCTTAGGGAGGGACGATCCGGGCCCTTCGCGGCAACCGGCTTTGGCCGGCTGTCCGCAAGACGGCGCGCTGCTTCGGTGGCCGGTCCTGCAGACCTGCGGGAGCGCCGGTAGAATGACCGGGGCACTGCCAAGACAGTGGAGGTGACGCTCGTGGATATCGAAGCCGTACTGAGAGAACACGAAGACGCCCTGCTGGCCCTTCCCAACGTCAACGGCGTTGCGATCGGCGAACGCGCGGGCCAGACGGTGATCAAGGTCTTGGTCATCAAGAAGGTGCCGGAATCGTCCCTGGAGCCCGATCAGATCGTCCCCAAGACGCTGGAGGGCTTTGCGCTTGACGTCGAGGAGATCGGCGAAATCACGGCCCATTAGGCCGTGCCCATCTGGGAGAAACGATCATGATTGATCCGCAAAAAGCGATTCTGGATCCCGCGACCGCTCAAAAGGCGCAGCAGGCCCTTTCCAAGCAGGTGGATGAGTTCCTGGAGCCTGAGAAGAGCCCCGCCAACGTGGTCGGCGTCGGCTATGGCGTGAAGTGGAGCAAGGGCGAGCCCACGGGAAAGGCGGCGCTTCTGGCCCTGGTCTCCCAGAAGCTCGACAAGCAGGAACTGACCGCGGGTGACATGGTGCCGAAGAAGATCGGTGACATGGACACCGATGTCCTGGCCGTGGGCCAGCCCTTTGCCGGCCAGGCGGAGCCTTTGGAGGTCGGGGTTCAGACGCTGGCCGAACGCTCCCGCCCGGCACCAGGCGGCAGCAGCGTGGGGCACAGGAACATAACCGCCGGTACCCTGGGCACCTGCGTCTACGACATGGTCGGGACGCCGGGCGACCCGGTGGGCATCCCCGGCCACTACTACATTCTCTCCAACAACCACGTGCTCGCCAACAGCAACAGCGCGACACCCGGCGACGCGGTGCTGCAGCCCGGCCCCTTCGACGGCGGCACCGACCCGGCGGACCGCATCGCCACGCTCAGCCGCTTCGTGCCGATCACCTTCGAGCCGCCGGTGCCCCGGGCCTTCCATCGCAATCTGGTGGATGCCGCCGTCGCCGAGGGCGAGTTCCACGACCTGAAGCGGGAGATTCACTGGGTCGGCCATCTGCGCGGCTGGCGCTCGCGCCAGCAGGTCACGGTGGGAACGATGCTGCACAAGACCGGGCGGACCACCAACTACACGACCGGCCGCATCACCTCCACCAACGCGACCATCGATGTGAACTTCGGCAACGGCAGGATCGCCCGCTTCCGCGACCAGATCCTGACCACGCCGATGTCCGCCCCCGGCGATTCCGGTTCGCTGGTGGCCGACCGCGACAATTTTGCGGTGGGGCTGCTCTTCGCCGGCTCGCCGCAGGTGACGATCCTGAACCACATCCAGCACGTGCGCTCGCTGCTGCGCGTTGAAATCTTCTAGGCCGGCTGCCTGGGGCAGCCCATCAGGTGCCGGGCGGAGCCATCCGCCCGGCATCGCCGCCAACTGCTCTGCGGGGGGCTTAGGCCGAGTAAGGCGGCGCGTGCCAGCCCTTGGGGGAGAGAGTGAAGATCTCGTAGCCGCTGGCCGTCACCGCGATGGAGTGCTCGAACTGGGCCGAGAGCTTCATGTCGCGGGTCACCGCCGTCCAGCCGTCCTGCAGCACCTTCACCTCCGCGCGGCCGGCGTTGATCATCGGCTCGATGGTGAAGAACATGCCCTCTCTCAGGGCGATGCCTTCGCCGGCGCGTCCGTAGTGGACGACGCTGGGGGCGTCGTGAAAGACGCGGCCGAGGCCGTGGCCGCAGAAGTCCCGCACCACCGAAAAGCGCTGCTTCTCCGCGAAGCTCTGGATGGCGTGGCCGATGTCGCCCAGGGTGGCCCCCGGCTTCACCACCTCGATGCCGCGCATCATCGATTCGTAGGTCACCTCGACGAGGCGGCGGGCTTTAATCCTGGGTTCGCCGACGAAGAACATGCGGCTGGTGTCGCCGTGCCAGCCGTCGACGATCACGGTGACGTCGATGTTGAGGATGTCGCCGTTTTCCAGCCGCTTGTCGGTGCTGGGAATGCCGTGGCAGACCACGTGGTTCACCGAGGTGCAGATGGACTTGGGAAAGCCGCGGTAGTTCAGCGGCGCGGGAATGGCGCCGTGGCCCTCGATGAAGTCATGGCAGAGCCGGTTGAGGTCTTCGGTGGTGACGCCGGGCTTCACCTCGGGCGTGATCATGTCGAGGGTTTCGGCCGCCAGACGGCCGGCGCGGCGCATGCCCTCGAAGCCCGCCTCGTCGTGAACCACATAGCCGCCGTCCTGGGGACTGACGCGCTCTGCGCTGAAACCTTGCTTCATCTCTTCGACCCCCGCCCGGGGGCCCCACCTAGCCAAGCCGTTGGTCCTGAGGCGGGGGCGACTCCTGCCGCTCCGCCGGCGCCCGCTTATAGCGCCAAAGGCAAGGCTGCGTCCAATGCAACCGCCTCTGGTGATACCTCGCAACTATAGCATAGGACTTCAACCCCCTGGGCCATAGCCTTGTTTAGCGAGTCGGCATAGGCGGGATCGATGTCGGCGGCCACGGCAACCGCCTGGCAGTCGCCGCGCTGGACCAGGAACAGCAGCACCGCGCGCTCGCCGCCCCGGGCGATCCGGGCCAGCTCCTCCAGATGGCGGGTGCCGCGGGCGGTGACGGAATCGGGGAACTCCGCCAGCGGGCCGTTGCGCCGCAGGGTGACCGACTTGACCTCCAGGTAACAATCGGGCGCGCCCTCGCGCTCAAGCAGGAAGTCGACACGGCTGCGCTCGCCGAAGGGCACCTCGCGCCGCACCGTCCGGAACGGTCCAAGCTCTGCCAGCCGGCCCTGGTCCAGCGCCTCGGCCACCAGGGCATTGGCGCGCCCGGTGTTGATGCCGACCAGAGCCCCCTCCGTTTCCACCAACTCCCAGGAAAACTTCAGCTTTCTGGCCGGGTTGGTGGCTGCCGAGAGCCATGCAACCAGACCGGGAGTCGCCAGTCCCATCATGGATCCCGGATTGGCGCAGTGGGCGGTTACGACCGTACCGTTGGCCATCTCAACATCGCTGAGAAAGCGTTTGTATCTTCTAACGAGGCGGCCTTCGATCAAGGGGGCTGGAAATCGCATTCGGGCGCTCTAGGTGCTCCTTTATGACACGCAACCCCCAGGTGTGATACGCGTACGAAGCTTTGACGACACGGGCTTGCAACTTGCTGTCCGGGGCGCCACTGTACCGGGGCCACCACAGGGGGGCCAGTCCCGCAGTGGATCCTGGCCCTCTCGACCGAAGGCTTTTCCGGCCAAGGCTGTTCCGGCCTGGCCCTGAGAGCCCTCCGCCCTAAGGAACGTTCGATGCCTGCCCAGCTTCTCCGCCGCACCGACCTCACCATCCCGCTCTGCGCAGCCGGCCTGCTGTTGCTTGCGGCCTGTTCCTCCGACTTCGCGGGTCTCGGCGGCGAACCCAGCGGCGCGGCGCCGCCGCCGGGCAGCGAGGACAGCGGTGCGGCAAGCGCGATCGAGGCGGGGCGGGCCTTGCCGCCGCCGGCCACGGACGGCGATGCGGGCGTGCCGGCCGGCTCCTCCCAGGCTGCTGCACCGTCTGAGGGCGAGGGCGGCACCGAGGCGGGCGATAGCCCGGTGATCCTGAAGGGCCCCGACGGCACCACCTGGTCGGTCCAGCGCGCCGAAGACGAGGAAGCCTATCGGGCCGACATAGAGGACTGCCATGCCTACGCCCTGGCCCAGACCCGCCGCGACGCCCAGATCACCGACGACCGCAATGCCGGCATCGACACCCTGACCAGCGAGTCCCGCTATTCGGCGCTGCGCCAGCGGGTCGACGAGTTCGACCTGCGCAACCGGCGCGGTTCGCTGATGACCGGCTGCATGGAAGCCAAGGGCTACGTGCGCACCGACACCGTGCTGCCGCGGCTGGAATTCTGAGGGCGATGGCCGACAGCACCGTCACCGCCTGCCTGCTGATCATCGGCAACGAGATTCTGTCCGGGCGGACCCAGGACAAGAACCTGGCCTACATCGGGGAGCAGTTGAACGAACTGGGCGTGCGCCTGATGGAGGTCCGGGTCGTCCCGGATATCGAAGAGGTGATCGTGCGGACCCTCAACGACGTGCGCCCGGCCTTCGACTACGTCTTCACCACCGGCGGCATCGGCCCGACCCACGACGACATCACCGCCGACTGCGTGGCCAAGGCCTTCGGCGTGCCGCTGATCGTCAACCCGGAGGCGCGGGCGATCCTCGAAGCGCACTACAAGCCGGGCGAGCTCAACGAAGCGCGCCTGCGCATGGCCCGCACGCCGGAGGGGGCCAGCCTGATCGAAAACCCGGTCAGCAAGGCGCCGGCCTTTCAGATGGGCAACGTCTTCGTGATGGCCGGAATCCCGGTGATCATGCAGGCCATGTTTCAGAGCCTGCGTCACCGCCTTGCCGGGGGCGAACCCTTGCGCTCCAGGACCGTGACCGTGCCGCTGGGCGAGGGCACCCTTGCCCAACCCCTGGCAGTGGTCCAGGAGCGTTTCGCCGACGTAGAGATTGGCAGCTACCCCTTCACCCGGGAAGGTCGTTTCGCCGTGCGGCTGGTTTTGCGCTCGACCGACGAGGCGCGGCTCGACCAGGCGGCTGCGGCGGTCGACCGCTTGATTGAAGACCTCGGAAGCCGCGGCGTCTGGGAGCCCGCAAGTGGCGCGGGCGGCGATGGGCGGAGCGCGGCACGGCCGGATCAGCCTGGCCGGGTGACCGAAGAAAGGGCGACAGGGTCTGTGTGACGCGAGGGTCTGTGCGACGCGCTGGGCGGCGCAGTGAAACCGGAAGCGGGCAACCGAGCCCCTGGCGGCGGTGCCGGGGGAGAGAGAAGGGCCGAAGGCGATGGAAATCCTGCCGTTGCTTTTCATCACTGCCTTGGTGGCTTATGTGCTGGCCTTGGGAAGCCTCGATCTGGCGCGCACGACCATTCGGGTCCTGACGCTGTTTTGCGCCGCCTTCTGTCTGGTCGCCTGGGGCATCGCCTGCCTGCGCTACGAGGATTGGGGGCAGCCGGTCATCGACGAGTTCTATGCCACCGCTCTCATCGTGCGGCGCCTCGACCCTGAAACCGCGGGCCTGGCGCTCATTCTCGGCGCCCTGGTTCCGATCTGTTTCGGGCTCTTTGAGATGTGGCGCCTGAAGGTGACCCGTTCCGGTCAGCTCAAGGAAAACGAGCGCTGACCCTTTCACGGGAGAGACAGCGATGAGCGAAGCGGGTCTTGCCGCTGGCGAAAACCCTGTCGAGCTGGTCATCGCGGCGCGCTCGCGGGACCTGGGCGGCTTCTCGGTTCGCCGCATCCTGCCCTTCGCCAAGCGCCGGCTGGTCGGACCCTTCATTTTTCTCGACGAGATGGGCCCCGCTGCCTTTCCCGCCGGCCACGGCATCGACGTGCGCCCGCATCCGCACATCGGCCTGGCGACGGTGACCTATCTCTTCGAAGGCGAGATCATGCATCGCGACAGCCTCGGCTTTGCCCAGGCGATCCAGCCCGGCGCCGTCAACTGGATGACCGCCGGCAGGGGCATCGTGCATTCCGAACGCAGCGGAGACGGCGAGCGCGCCAGGGACGCCCGCCTGCACGGCATGCAATCCTGGATCGCCCTGCCGCTGGCCCATGAGGACGCCGAGCCCAGCTTTGCGCACACCCCGACGGCCGCGTTGCCGGAGATCGAACGTCCAGGCGTGTGGATGCGCCTCATCGCCGGCTCCGCCTACGGCCAGTGCTCGCCGGTGAGCGTCTTCTCGGAGATGTTCTACCTCCATGCGGAACTGGCCGAGGGCGCAAGCCTCCGTCTGCCGGACGACCATGCGGAGCGGGCGATCTATGTGGTGAGCGGCGAGATCGCCGTTGCCGGGGAGGTCTATGCGGCCAACAGCATGGCGGTGTTCAGGACGGCTGCGCCGGTCGAGATCACGGCGCCGGCGGCCAGCCGCGTGATGCTGCTGGGCGGCGCGCCCATCGACGGCGAACGGCACATCTGGTGGAACTTCGTCGCCTCGACGAAGGAGCGCATCGAGCAGGCCAAGGCGGACTGGAAAGCCGGGCGCTTCCCAAAGGTGCCGGGCGACGACGATTTCATCCCCTTGCCGGAAGGCTGACGGCGCCTTTCGAATTTTTTCCCTCTCCAAAGCGAGTTTTGAACCGGGTCTGCCTCTCCGGCGACTGACGGGAAAGGGCGGCTTCATCGGCCGTCCTACGTCTGCACGGAGAGGATCGTTCCATGTCGCCCCCATCCATCGTCCGCCGCCCGCATCTCTTGATCGCGGCCGCGGCCCTGAGCGCATTCCTGCCCGCTGCCGCCCTGGCCGACAGCCAGGAAGCCACTGTCACCGACCTGCAGACCCAGAAAATCGCGGTTGCCAGCAACGGCACCAGCTACACGCAGATGGTGCCCCAAACCAGCCTGGCCGCCGACGTCCGTGTCCAGGCCGATGCCGGTGTCTGGGGCCGAGTCGAGGACTGGAGTGTCTATCTGATTCTCCAGCACGAAAGCGGCACGCGGATTCATCTCTCGGATGCAGGCTTCAGCAAGGACTATCCCTGGAACGAGTTGCCCAAGTCTGTCGATCGCACGGTTACGCTTTCGGTCCCCGCAAACCTCTATGAGCATTTCGTCGTCGCCCGCTGCAACAAGCTGGCCGACGACCTGCGCGCCGACGACGTCAGCGACGACACGATCTTTGGCCAGGACCGCAGCCTGGAGCTGGCTGTCAGGCCGTCCCTGAAGGTGAACTTCCTGGGGCCCGACACCATCATCGGGCCGCTGGAGCAGGCGGACGGCTGGGGCGACTGGGAGAAGGTCGAGGTGGTTTGCAAGAAGTGGTCGGGGCCGGCAATCCCGCAGGCCGCCAGCGGCTTGACCTACGAGCCGGCCCAGTTGGTCGATCACGGTCTCTCGCTGGTCGAGGTGTCCACCGTGAACGGTGCCTGCAAGATCCGCCTCGACGGCTGGATCACCGCGAACCAGAAGAACGCCAAGATCAGCTTCCGCTACAAGAGCCTGGACGGCCAAGTGAGCCAGATCCACGAGGTGAACAGCGGCGAGTCCAAGACCGCCACCTTCAGCCACTGGTACGACGTGCCGAACAATCCCGGCGGCGGGGAGTACGGCCATGTCTGGATGGAGGGCGTCAGCCACGACTTCCAGAGCGCGTTCGCCGGCTACAGCCTGAACTGCGTCGAGGGCGGGCCCGACGGCCTGGTGTCCAACGATCCGCCGAAGCTGAGTTTTGCCGTGGTCCCGCAGGGCCAGGTGATGGTGCACGGCCGGATCTGCCCGGCGGTGGTGAAGCTGGTCGGCGTGTTGACCGGGCAGGGCAATTTCTCCGGCCAGGCCCTGTTTTACGGACCCGGCTACCTCTCGCCCTTGCGGGACTACAGCGTCACCCACGGCCAGAAGGTCATCGTCGGCGCCGAGGCTGCCCTGGACTGGGACGACCTGCCGGCCCCGCCGGCGGCGGCCCCGCTCGCCCAAGCCCGGGAGTTCGCCTTCAACGTCACCAACGAGAACAACGTGGTGATCGCGTCCCTGCCCAAGAAGACGGTGTTCCTGGAGTGCAAACTGCCAATGGTGACTCCGGGGCTTCAGGTCGACAGCGACCTGACCCTGGCGCCCGGCAATTCCGCTGCCGTGGTGAGGGGAACGACCGGCTTGAAGGCCCCTAGCGCCGTCGCCCCGTTGCAGATCCTGAAGGCGCCGGCTGCGTCCAAGATGCCGCAGAGCCTGCGCCGGACGCTGATAGAAGGGCGCCGGCTGAAGCGGCCAGGCACCTGAAAGGCGGCCCGGTCGACTAAGGTCCGAGCCCACGGGGAGGGCGCCAGCGATTAGGAAATCGCCGGCGCCCTTTCACTCTTGCGGTTGCCGTTGGCTTGCAGAGAGCTTCGATAATTCACTGATATGTCTGACAAAAACACCTGGGGTGAACCTCTTTTGGGTCTGGAGCGACCAATGGGAAAGGGCCGGTTCCCCGGTCGCCACGCATCACTTCAGAGAGGGTGATCCCATGTTGCCGCAACCCATACTCAGTTGCCCCCGCCTGATCACCGCTGCCGCGGCCTTGAGCGTCCTGCTCCCGGGAACTGCCGCCGCCTGGGACTCCATGTCCGCGACGGTGACGAATCTGACCACCCAGTACATCGCCGTGGAGAGCGATGGCAGCCGCTATCACCAGGTGAACCATCTGGCCAATCTGGTTGCCGACGTCCGGGCGCAGGTCGACACCGGCGATGTCGGCCGGGTGAAGAGCTGGGGGATCAAGATCGGTCTGATGGATGAGGACGGCACGGACATCCATTTCCCCGAATACGGTTATTCGAAGAGCTATCCCTGGTACGACCGGCCGCGATGGGTCGACCGCACCGAGCGGCTGGTCGTGCCGGCGGTGGCCTGGGACGCCTTCGTCATGGACCGCTGCAACGCGCTGGCCGACGAACTGCGGACCCAGGGCAAGGACGACGACGAGATCTTCGGACAGGACCGCGGCATCGAACTGGCCGTGGTGCCGGACATCAGCGCCGACACCACCGGCGCCGGCAGCGGCAGCATCGTCGAAGAAGGCGTCACCTGGCCGGCCCATAGGAAGGTCATGGTGATCTGCAAGAAGTGGCCGCTCGCCGGCTTCCACGACGGTGTGGCCAGCGAACCCTCGATCCCCACCAATGTGGTGAACAAGGGGCTCTCCATCCTGGAGCAGTACGGCATCAGCGGGCTCTGCAAGATCCGCCTCGACGGCTGGATCACCACCGACCGCAAGAATGTCGATGTGAGCTTCCGCTACAGGAACCAGGAGGGCAAGACCAGCCAGCTCTGGACCGTCAACACCGGCGAGTCCAAGACCGCGACCTTCAGCCACTGGTACGAGATCGCCAACAACTACGACCCGGAAACCGGCATGGACTGGGCGGAGTCCGGTTTCGTGCGCATCGTCGGCGTCAGCCATGACTTCAGGACCGACTGGGCCGAGTACACCATGGAATGCGTGGAAGGCGGCCCCGACGACCTGACCGCCAACATCCCGCCGAGGCTGACGATGCGCTTTGTCGAGCAGGGCGAGGTGCGGCTGCGCGACTGGGTCTGCCCGGCGTCGCTGAAGCTTGTCGGCCTCCTGGAGGGGCGCGGGCCCTTCTCCGGCTACGCCGCCTTCGTCGGCCAGGGCTACATCTCGCCGCCCCGGGCCTACAGCATCACCCACGGCGAGAAGGTCCTGATGGGTGCCGACTATGCGCTGGAGTGGGACATCGCCAATCCATCGGCCCCCGCCCCGACCCCGCGGCTGCACGTGCGCCTGAACTTCAACGTCACCAACGAGGACGACGCCATCATCGCTTCGCTCACGAACCGGCTGTATGTGGCGGTCTGCCGCTGGCAGCCCTTCGACGAGGCGAGCCCGGACCGCCATGAGCCCGGCGCCGCCCCGCGCGCGGTCGGCGGGCTGAAGGCGCGGGAGCGTGCCGTCGAGCCGCAGGTCCTGCAGATGGTCCCCCGCCTGGCGCCGGTGCCGGCCCGCCCGCAGCCGCGCGGCCCGCGCCGCCTCGGCACGAAGGGCCGGTAATGCCTAGCCGGTGCCGGCGGCGGAGAGCCCGCCGGGGGAGAGCGAACACTGACCGCGTTCGGGGTTGGGCTCGACCTCCTGGTGGATCAGTTGGCTCAACTGGTCGGCGCCGCCGACGTATTCGCCGTCGATCCAGATCTGCGGCACGGTGATGGGCGTCTTGGGGCGCTTCACGCGGGCCAGCATCTCGTAGAGCGAGCGCGGCTCCTTCACCACGTCGTGGTAGCGGTAGTCGATGCCGGCGGCCTCCAGATAGCCCTTGGCGCGCACGCAGTGCGGGCAGGTCGCCTTGCCGAAGAGGTGGTTGCCGGAAACCGGCGCGCGGCGGGCATGGGCGTCGATGATGGCCTCGGTGAGGACGCCGCGGTTGAGGGCATGGCCCTGGCTGACGATGCGCCCCTCGACCATGACGATGGGGGCGTGCCAGCCGCCCTTGGGCAGCGGCTTCCACCACTCGCTCAGCCACTCGCGCACCTCCACCTCGACGGGGATGCCGTCGAGCTCGTGTTCCAGGGTGTCCTTGATGACGTCGAGGGTCAGCGAGCACTCGCCGCAGGGAATCTTCACCTTGAAGGGCCCCCAGGCCCCGGCCCAGCGGTAGAGAGTAAGGGTAACCGGTTGTGCGGCCATGATGTTCCCCTTCGCAGTCCCGCGCGTTCACCCCGCGCTGGCCAGCAGATGGGGGCAGGGCCGCGGCACGGCCAGACACAGCTTGGTGAGGGAGTTGTGACGACCGCCTGCGGTCCGCCGGATCGGAGGAGCCTTAACGGACTGGACTGTGGTGCGCTCAAGCGGAGAAACTTCGAACCGATTGTTTGAGACACTCGGAGCCTGACGCACGATCATATAAGGTCACAGTGTTCACTGATCGGCCAGACTCATTTTTCGCGATTCGGCCGGAACCAGGATTTCCGAATATTCGGCCGAACTGTTAGCGCTTTAGCCCTGCCGAACCCTTCCTTCTCGCGATGACTTGCTGACTGACGGCCTTTGCCTGCCGACCGCGTTGGGGCGGAGCAGGCAATCATTAACCGAGAAGAGGAACGCGCTGTCACAATGAACAGCGCTGCGATAACCGCCATCGGCGCCGAGTTGAAGGCCCACCCTGAACCAATTTACGGATGGCAAACAAACCCAGCCAAGCACTTCTGCCTTTTGTTAACCAAGGTTATCCAATGAGTATGTTGCCGCACCCTTCAGGGTCTAACGCTTACACTGGATCGTGATTTTCGGAGCTTCGATCTGGACGTAGAATATCAGCCGGTGAACATCTCTCCGGCACGTTGCTGAAAAGAGAAAACAATCCTTAGTTGTTTTTCTACAAAAAAACCGCATAGCATTCGCTTGCGGCCTTTGAAGTAGCGTCAGGGCGCATGTAACGTGCCATACTCAACTAAGTGTATAAAATGAGCGGCTCTTGACAACCCAAATACCGTTACCTAAATTGCAGTTAAAGAAACGTTAACCAGAATTCTGGGGGGATTAACCAAGAAAAAATACTGAGATTTAATCCAAGCAGCATAGTCTGGCCGGCAATTGGGGGGAAATAAGGTGCAAGCCACAGCTACTGATATGCCAACTCACAATATCAATAATAAAAAGAGAGCCTCGACTCTGCACGATTTCTTTCGTGAGAGAATAGCGGCTGTTTATGAGGTGCCCGTCGCCGAAGTTACTGATGAGTTTATACGTAAAAAGAAGCTTGAATTACTTGGTGAGTCAAACGAACAGGTTAAGGGCTCAGAGTCCAAATCCCCTCCTGATTGATCTATCTGACAAAGCAAAGAATCTAATCCGCTTAGAGTTCATCTAAGAATGCGCGACAGCGCTGAAGAAAACGGTGTCTTCTTGGAAGAACACCAACAAATTCTACTGGGCCTACTTCGCATATATGGCAGCTACGAGAAACTAACCGTAAGCTTGGCGCGCTCCGGTCTGGTGAATAAATCGGACTTCGACGCTATAGGGTTCTTAGATAAGCTCGCTGACGCAACGAAGAGCGGAGTCCCAGATAATCAAAGATCCCAGTCCTTTCAAAGAGCAGACCAATTGTTGCTAGAAGCGTATCTTCTACCGTTGAGAAGGCACGTCAGTATTTCTGATCGAATTAATGCTGATCTGGATAAATATGCATCCCGTAAGGAGCAATACTCTGGTCGGGAAAAAATTGATCGTGCGCCGGCAAGAAACGAGATACAAGAGTTGCTGGATGATACAATAGAACGTATCGGCAGGAAGCTGTCTCGAATCACCAGTGTCCTTGGTAATGACTTTGACCAGTTGCTTACAGAGCTGCACGATGATGTTTCCCATTTGCTGACTATTGAGAAAGATATCGAGAGTTTTTTGATACAAGCGGAAGAATATGAGAAAGAAAATAACAGAGATAGAATAAGTAAAATCAGATTATACTGTTCATTGTTTGGCGTATTGGTTGCCGCTATAGCTTTGTTTTTTGGTAGAGAGTATGTAAGCTACTTTTTTCATTGGGTGGTTTCTTTATTCATGTGATTCGTTCTGAACCAATATGTCAGTATGCCATGGTGCCCGCTGCCGGACTCGAACCGGCACGACCCTTCGGTCCCGAGATTTTAAGTCTCGTATGTCTACCAATTCCATCAAGCGGGCATTGCGACGGGATCAGGCGCTTTCCTTGTGCCTCACGGCCTGCCGGGAGGCAAGGGGAGGCGGTGCGCGGCAGCTCCGGCGCGCCGTCCTTGATGCGTACCGGCTGCCCGGCTTCTTCGGCCGGGCACATGGGCAGCGGCGCACCCCGGTGCCGGGATGAGACCGAGACGGCGGCCGGCGGCCAAGGCGGCCGCGTCTGCAGATCCGATTGAACCGCGGCGGCCTGGCGGACGACTGAAAGGAGCGCCGGGGAGGGCGCTGCCAGTCCTCCTCCCCGTTGCAGCGGCCGGCGGGGTGATCAGACTCTCCCACAGCTGAGCCCAGCCTGCCGGCCACCCCCGCGGGCCGCGGTTACCTCCACCACCCCACCGCGGCCCGCGGGGGCCTACTTTGGCTCCCCGGCACAGCGCCCAAGCGCTGGTGCCGTCCGCCGTGTTCTGGCATCAAGGCGGCTTCCAGTGAGGGGAGGCGCAAGTGGCGGATCAGAAGGCGGGACGGCTCGCGGGCAAGGTGGCCATGGTGGTGGGGGCGGGCTCCTCCGGGCCCGGCTGGGGCAACGGCAAGGCGGCGGCGGTGCTCTTCGCCCGCGAGGGCGCGAAACTCTTCTGCATCGATATCAATCTCGGCGCCGCCGAGGAGACGGTGGCGATCATCCGCGGCGAGGGCGGCGAGGCGACAGCGCATCAGGCCGACGTATCGGATGCCGCGGCGGTGGAAGCCATGGTCATGCGCTGCCTCGAGGTCTACGGGCGCATCGACGTGCTGGAGAACAACGTCGGCATCCTGGAGGTGGGCGGCCCCGTCGAGACCAGCGAGGCGGGCTGGGACCGGGTCATGGCCGTCAACCTCAAATCCATGTTCCTCACCTGCAAGCACGTGCTGCCGGTGATGGAGCGCCAGGGCGGCGGCGTCATCGTCAACATCGCGTCCATCGCCGGCATCCGAGATACCGGCGTGCCCTACATCTCCTATTCCACCAGCAAGGGGGCGGTCGTGCCCTTCACCCGTTCAGTGGCGCTGCAGTACGCCCGCAAGGGCATCCGCGCCAACGCCATCCTGCCGGGGCTGATGAACACACCGATGATCGTCGAGCCGCTGAAGGACGCCTATGCCGAAGGCGACGTGGAAGAGATGGTGCGCCGGCGCGATGCGCAGTGCCCCACCGGCAAGATGGGCGATGCCTGGGACGTGGCCTATGCCGCTCTCTTCCTGGCCTCGGAGGAGTCGAAGTACGTCACCGGCACCGAACTGATCGTCGACGGGGGGATCACCGCCAAGTTTGCGTGACCGCCGGCGCCGGCAAAGAGAAAGGGCGCCCGGCAGGCAATGCCGGACGCCCCTTCGGGCAGGTACAGATAGAGCCTGAGGGCTTCTACGCCGCGCGGACGCGGCCCAGGAACTCCTCGACCTTCTTGTTCAGCTCCACCGACTGCTGAGCCAGTCCGGTGGCGGCCTCGAGGGCTTGGCGCGCGGCGGATCCGGTTTCTTCCGCACCCTTGCGCACGTCGCTGATGTTGGTGGAGACCTCCTGCGTGCCGGATGCGGCCTGCTGGGTGTTGTTGGAAATCTCCGAAACGGCGGCCGTCTGCTCCTCGATGGCGGCCGAGATCGAGCCGGCGATCTCGTCGACCTTGACGATGGTCTCCTTGATCCGGCCGATGGCCGTGACCGCGGAGTCCGTGGTCGACTGAACGCCGTCGATCTGCTCCGAGATCTCCTCGGTGGCCTTGGCGGTCTGCTGGGCCAGGCTCTTCACCTCCGAGGCGACCACCGCGAAGCCCTTGCCGGCCTCTCCGGCGCGGGCGGCCTCGATGGTGGCGTTCAGGGCCAGCAGATTGGTCTGCTCGGCGATATCGGAGATCAGGGTGACCACCTCGCCGATCTTCTGGGCCGCCGCCGCCAGTTCGCGGACCACCGAGTCGGTGGATTCCACCTCGTTCTTGGCCTCGCCCGTGCTGCGGGTCGATTCCGTCACCTGGCGGGCGATCTCGCTGATCGAGCTGGCCATCTCCTCGGAGGAGGCGGCCACGGTCTGCACGCTGGAGGTGGCCTGCTCCGCCGCCGCGGCGACAGCGGTCGACTTGCTGGTCGCATCCTCTGCCGCTGCGGTCAGGTTCTGAGCGGAAGACTTGATCTCGTTGGAGGCCGAGGAAACCGAGTCGACCACTGCCTTGACCGAAGCCTCGAAGTCGTTGGCGAGCTGCATCATGGCGCGTTGCTTCTCTTCCTCCGCCTTCTTCTCCCGCTCGGCCTGCTCGGCAGCCATCCGGTCCACTTCCAGGGCGTTTTCCTTGAAGACCTGGACCGCACCGGCCATGGCGCCGATCTCGTCCTTCTGACCCTGGAAGGGCACGTCGATGGTCTTGTTGCCCTGGGCCAGTTCCGACATGGTCGTGGTGATGCGGTTGATCGGACGGGAAACGCCCATGCCGATGATCCAGGCAACCAGCACGCCGATCACGATGCCAACGACGGTGATGACCGTGTCGAGATAGACGGAGTTGGCCATGTCAGCCGCGGCCTGGGGACCGATCTCGTCCTGGCGGCTCTTCACCGAGAGCTTGTAGTCCTCGATCTCCTTGGCCACGGCCGGACCGATCTTGTCGAGCTTCTCGCGGATCACGCTGTTGCGCTCGTTGATGACCGTGTTGACCTCGTCGAAGGAGGCCTCATAGGTCTTGACGTTGGTGACCACCGATTGGGCGAGCTGACGCCGGCGCGGGTTCTGCAGGCTCGTCAGCAGTTCGCCGGAGCGCTCGTCAAGCTGAGTGAACTCCTGCTTCACCCGGTTGTAGGAGTCTTCCTGGTTGTCGACCAGGAACTTGGTGGCATAGAGCCGCGCGAGCAACAGGTTGCGGAGCACCATGCCGGCGTTGAAGGCGGCTTCGGCGTCACCGTCCCTGTAGGCGCTCTCCATGATCGCCGTCAGGTCCTTCTCGATCTGCGGGCCGGCCTTGTTCAGCACGTCGTGGACGATCTGACTGCGCTTGTCGTTCAGCGCGATGACGTCTTCGAAGTATCCCTTGTACTCATCCATCTCCGCCTTCATGCCTTCCAGCAGGGCGCGGCGCTCAGGGTCGGTGACCAGGGCGAGGGCCTCGTCGATCAGGGACGACGTCTTTTCCTCGAAATGAAAGACCTCGTTCTTGTCCTTGTCGGACTTGGTGATGATGAAGTCCTTCACGTTCATCCGGGTCATCAGCAGGTTGGCCTGCACACGGCCGACCGCGTTGGCCTGGCGCGCCAGGCTCCTGTACTCGGTGAAGATGCCGTTTGACTGGTCGAGCGAGAAGATCGAGATACCGCCGAGCAGGGCGAGCAGCGACAGGACGATCCCGAAGCCGCCGAAGACCCGCGACGAGATCTTGATGTTGCTCAGGAAGCCGAGAAATCCGGCGGCGGACCCGCTGGGGCCGGCCGCGGGGCTCTCGCTTTCCGCAGTACTCTTAGTTACACCAGATTGCTGTAGTTTTGGCATTTTTTTAATCCTCTTGAGATCGGACAATCCTGTCTGCGCACCCTCAAGTGACCGTTCCCGAGACTTAAGTAATCGGTAGGTACGGTGGTGTGGCGCCACACCGGCTATAATCCGAAAGGTTGTATTGACCTTCGTTGTTGCAGCTATTCAGCGATAGGTTGAGTGCGGAATTCTGTCATAGCCCTAGTCTATAGAACTAGGTGCTTAATGAAGCCTTGCTTTCGCGAATCTTCCATGAAGATCAATGGGTTGGCTCAATCCCGCGAGCCAAGCGCCGGATGTTCACACCGTTTCAGCGGTCGGTCGGCGGTGAGCTCTGTGGTTTCGGAGGATAGGGCCGCCAGGTGATGGCGCCTTCCAGGCCCTCGGCCTCCCGCTCCAGGGCCTCGACGGCGAGCTCGGAGAAGCGCCGTGCCGCGGCTTCGGCTTCGGGGCTCGGGGCGCTTTCTTCGGTCAGGTTCTCGCTGTCCGAAAGCGGCGGCAGCTGCAGCGCCGCCTTGTCCTCGACGGTGTCACGAGTCTCGAAGAGATCGTCGTCCAAACTGAGGCACAGCGGCAAGGCCAGGCAAAGCGCCAGCACTACGGCCAGGAAACGGTCGGACATGACAGCCTGAGGGCCCCCGTCAAGAAATCGGCCCAAGCCTGCCGCCGCCGGCGTGACAGGTGTGTGTCATCTCGGTACCGCTTTGTGGACGGGGCTCAGTCGTCCTTGGGCGGCCTGGGGGGCGGCCCGGGGGGCGGCCCAGGGAGCGGTGGTTCGGGGGACGGTTTGACTGCCGGGTTCGCCGGCCGCGGCATGATGCGCGCGGGCAGCAGCTGGAACAGCAGCGGGGTGCAGGCGACGATGAAGAAGATGCGCACGATGTGATGGGTGGCGACCAGGGCCGCGTCGACGGAAAGCGCCAGGGCGATGAGGCTCATCTCGGCGACGCCGCCGGGGGCGTAGGCCAGGAAGAGGGCGATGGTCGGCAGATCGGTGATCGGGCTCAGCAGCACTGCGAAAAGCAGGCAACTGCCGACCAGCAGAAAGGTGCTGCCCAGGGCGGCCAGCAGGGTTCGCCCCACCAGCTTCAGGCCGACGCCGGCAAAGCGGCAGCCGATGGTGGTGCCCACCACCACCTGGGCGGCGGCCACCAGTTCGTTGGGCGGCTTGGCGTCGCTCCAGCCGGCGAGATGGACCGCCGCCGAGACGATCATGGGGCCGAGGATCGCCGCCGCCGGCAGCCGGGCCAGCTTGGCCAGGACGAAGCCGACGAGCCCACAGACCGTCAGTACCAGCATGTCGCCGGCCTGGGCCTCGGCCAGGGGAATGCCGCCGGGCGGGCGCGGGCCCGGCGTGAAGCCGAAGATCCACTGCAGGACGAAGGGCAGGGTCAGCACCACCAGCAGAATGCGGGAGGTGTGGGTGAGGGAGATGATGCGCTCGTCGCCGCCCTTCTCGCCGCCGATGATCATCA
The DNA here is from genome assembly GCF_028289705.1 of Pelagibius sp. GTDB lineage: Bacteria > Pseudomonadota > Alphaproteobacteria > Kiloniellales > Kiloniellaceae > Pelagibius. The sequence goes on along the minus strand of NZ_JANQOI010000104.1, from coordinate 14,889 downwards.
TCTCCGAGAGGCCGCCGGGGGCGGCGGAGAAGTAGGCGGTGATCGGGTCGTAGCCGGCGACCTTGCGCAGGAAGACGGCAACCACGGCGGTGGCGACCAGGGTGTAGGCCGCAAGACCCAGGAGCGAGAGGACCCAATCGCCGATGCGGTCGAGAATCTCCGGGGCGAAGCCGCTGCCCAGCATGACGCCGAGCACGGCGACCATGGCGGTGCGGAAGACGATGGGCAACGCGACGGGCAGGCCGCACATGGCGGCCACGGTGGTGGCGCACATGGCGCCAATCATCCAGGCCAGCGGACCCTGCAGCAGGCTCGCCAGCCAGCCGCCGAGGGCACCGATGGTGAGGGCCAGGAGGATCTTGTGAATCGGCGGCGGAGGGGCCTTGGGTTTCGGGGCTTTGGGTTTCGCCATCAGCGGTTCGCGACTCCGCCGGCTGGTGTGTCATGGCGCCGGCTCCGCGCCTTGAACCCCCGGCTCATGCCAGCAGGCCGAGGGACTGGAGGTCGACTTCCAGCTTCTCGGGCGACGCGAAACGCAGCGCCTGCCAGCCGGCATCGACGGCGGCCTGGGCATTGTCGGCCCGGTCGTCGATGAAGAGGGTCTGCGCGGGCCGCAGGGCGAAGCGCTCGATCAGCAGGTGGTAGATCCGCGGGTCCGGCTTCTTCATGCCTTCGGCGCCTGAGATCACCAGGCCCCTGAAGCGTTCGAAAAAACCGAACCGCTGGCGCGCGATGGGGAAGGTCTCGGCGGAGAAGTTGGAAAGCACGTAGAGCGGCAGGCCCGTGCCGTGCAGCCGCTCAAGGAGGGCCACGGTGCCGTGCAGGGCGTCCTTCATCATCTCGGGGAAGCGCGCGTAGTAGCTCTCGATGAGGTCGCGCTTGTCAGGGTGCTCGGCGCAGAGCTCCGCGGTGATTTCGGCGATCGGCCGGCCGGCATCGGCCTGCTCGTTCCAGGCATGGGAGCAGACCTCGGCGAGGAAGCGCTCCATCGCCGCCTCGTCGTCGAAGATCTTGCGATAGAGGTGGCGCGGGTCCCAGTCGATGAGCACGCCGCCGACATCGAAGACCGCGGCCTCGACGGGCGCGCCGCGCTGCGGGTCAGGCATCGGCGGGTTCCCCCTGGCGGACGCGGGCTTCCAGGCGCTCCATGAAGCGTTCGCAGAGCGCGATCTGCTCCAGAGTGACGAACTCGTCGGGCTTGTGGGCCTGGTCGATGGAGCCCGGGCCGCAGACCACGGCTGGGATGCCTCCCGCGTCGAAGAGGCCGGCCTCGGTGCCGAACGCCACCTTGCCGGTGGCGTTGCCGCCGGAGAGCGCCTTGGCCAGGTCGACGACCTCGGCATCCGGCGCCAGATTCAGGCCGGGAAAGCTGGACACCTCCTCCCAGGCGAAACCGCTGCCGGGGTCGACCGCCTGCATGGCCGGGGCGAGCTCTTCCGCGGCATAGCGTTTCACGGCGGCCAGCAACGCCTGGGGCGAATCCTCCGGCAGGTGGCGGAACTCGAACTCAAAGCGGCAATGGCCGGGGACGATGTTCAGTTGGGTGCCGCCGTGGATGACGCCGGTGTGGATGGTCGTGTAAGGGACGTCGTAGTCGCTGTCGAAGGGCCCTTCCTGCGCTTTCTCCTCGGCCATCTCGGTCAGGCGGGCGATCACCCGGGCCGCGGCCTGAACCGCGTTGACCCCGTGGGGCGCGAGGGAGGAGTGCGCCTCCTTGCCGCGCACCTGGCAGGCGATGGAGAGCTTGCCCTTGTGGGCGGTGACCACCTTCATCTCCGTCGGTTCGCCGACGATACAGAGCTTCGGGCGCACCGGCTGTTCGGCCAGGAAGGAGATCAGGGCGGGCACGCCGCGGCAGCCGACCTCCTCGTCGTAGGACAGGCAAAGGTGGATCGGGGTTTTCATCTCGCCCGCCAGGAAGCGCGGCGCGTAGGCCAGGGCAACGGCGAGGAAGCTCTTCATGTCGGTGGTGCCACGCCCGTAGAGGCGCCCGCCGGCCTCGCTGACCTGCCAGGGATCGACGCTCCAGTCCTGATCGTCGATGGGCACCACGTCGGTGTGGCCGGAGAGCGCGATGCCGCCGCGGTCCTCCGGCCCCAGGGTGGCGTAGAGGTTGGCTTTGCGGCCTTCCGGGTCGTGCACCAGGCTGGCCCGCACGCCCAGCCCCGCCAGGTAGTCGCGCACGTCGTGGATCAGGTCGAGGTTGGAGTTGCGGCTGGTGGTGTCGAAGGCGATGAGGCGCTCGATCATCGCACGGGTTTCCGGCCGGATCGCCGGCTCACCGGCATGCGGATCGGCAGGGGCGTTCACGTCGGCAGGCAAGGGATCTCCACTCCCGGGCAAGAGGTCACGGTTGCTGGACGGATTTGTCGGCGGGCCTTTGGGCGGGGCCCAAGGATGACAGAGCGGCACTTTCGGCGCCAGTCCTCTCGGCCTCCTCCAACAGCCACTCGCGGAACAGGCGGACCCGGCGCCGCTCGGCCAGGGCCGGCGGACAGACGATGTAGTAGGCGTGCTTGGAGGGGATGCTGGGCCCGAAGGGCTGGATCAGGCGGCCGCTCTCCAGGTCCGCCTGGGCGAGCCAGCAGTGGGCCAGGGCGACGCCGTGGCCGGCGGCGGCGGCCTCCAGCACCATGGAGGAGTCGCTGAAGCCGGGCCCGCGGCTCCAGTCGACGCGGCTGACCCGGGCGGCCTGCAGCCAGTTGCGCCAGTCCGGGCTCTCGTCCTCGCGGGAGACCTCGTCATGCAGCAGCGTGTGGTGGCGCAGGTCCTCTGGGGCCTCCAGCGGGGCCCTGTCGCTGATGATGCTGGGGCTGCAGACCGGAAAGACCTCGTCGCTGAGCAGCAGGTCGACCTGCAGGCCGGGGTAGTTCCCGGCGCCGTAGCGGATGCCCATCTCCACCGAGTCGTCGGAGAAATCGATCAGCTTGTTGTTGGCCGAGATCATCACGTCGAAGTCCGGGTGGCGGTCGCGGAAGCGCGACATCCGCGGCAGCAGCCATTTGGCGGCCAGCGACGGCAGTACGCTGACACGCAGGGGGCCGCTGTCCTCGTCCTTGTAAAGCTGGCTGGTGCCGGCGGCGATGCGGTCGAAGGCATCGCGCAGCACCGGCAGGTAGATCTGTCCAGCCTCGGTCAGCACCAGGCGCCGGTTTAGGCGGCGAAACAGGGACAAGCCGAGCCGGTCCTCCAGGATCTTCACCTGGTGGCTGATGGCCGCCTGGGTCACGTGAAGCTCGGCGGCGGCCTGGGTAAAGGACAGGTGGCGGGCGGCGGCCTCGAACGCCCGCAGGGCCTTCAAAGGCGGCAGTTTCCGGGCCATGTTTTCGCATTAGATTTGCTGATGATAACCATGAGATATCATCGTTTGCGGGCGGCCGCAATCTTCCTTAAATCTTTGGCTAAGAGATAAGGGGAAACCCAGGTTTCCAGGGGTTCAGGAGCGATTCCCGGCCAACTTTTTTCGAATAAGGAAAGCTACCATGTCAAACGCAGTCACAAAGGGAGCCGCGCTGCTCCCGTCCAGTCCCAAGGTGACCCACGGCGGGCTGCTGAAGGCCCTGCTGCGTGCGCCGGTCCTGCTGCTCGATCTGATGATCGACTGGCAGCTTCGTGCCGAGGAGCGGGCCTCCCTGACCCAGCTCAACGACCATCAGCTCCGCGATGTCGGCCTCACCGCCGAGGATATGCGCGCGATGGCCGCCAAGCCCCACTGGTCGCGCTGAACCTGCCAGCACCGACGCCAGAAAGCGGGCCGCCCCCGACGGGCGGCCCGTTTCTCGAGAACCGGGAGATTCGTGACAGCTAACTGTTCAGGGTGTAGCAGGCATCGCCCTCCAGCGCCCTCGGGTCGACCGCGATCATGGGCTCCCAGCGGCCGCGGTTTTGCTCGTCGAAGAATCCCTTTGCGAGGATGAACACCCCGTCGCGGCCTTTGTCGGTTCCTTCCTTGAAAAAATATACCGCAGCGATCTTGGGAGCCTGATGGGTGATGCTGCTGTCCTTGATCGTGACGTTGCTCTCGCTGCGGCTGGAGAAGTAGCTGCCCGATGCGAGATAGCCACTCAGCTCCTTCGGCTGCTTGAAAAAGCGCGCGACGGCATCGAGCGACTGGTCCGGACAGAAGACCTGATAGTTGCCGGTGTTCGCCACCGGCTCGTTGAAGACAACCTGCTGTGCGGCGACTTGTGCCGTCTCCTGACCCGTAGTCTGGCAGGCTGCCAGAGCAACAGCCATCACAGCCAAAACCAAACTGCCCTTAGGCATCGCGGTCTCCCTTCACGGACGATATGACTGCTCGGCAGGCTATCAGAACGATAGAAAACTGCGAAGTATCGATACCGCAGTGGTTGTTCTGGCCGCACTCGGCGATTCCGCTGGATGGCCGTTTCCGGTGGCCTATGGGGCGCTACATTTTCCGTTCCGGAGCGGGCGTCCAAACTGCAGGGGTCTGTAGCTTTCCGGGAAAACCCGCTAGTCTCGGCGCGGAGTCGCAAAGCCATTGCAAGGGGCCGATTATGACCGAACCGCTGCAGCGGGATGCTCTGCTCGAGCTGCTGTCGAAACTGGGCAGCGCGGACGACGAGGAGGTGCTGACCGCAGCCCGTCAACTGCATGCCGACGTGGAGGCGGCGGAGGTCTCCTGGGACGAACTGATCGTTCCCGAGCCGTCGGAAGAGGACTTCGCAGAGGAGGATGAGGAGGACGACGACGAGGAAGAGGCCCTCGACGAGACCGAAGACGAAGCGGAGGACGAGGACCTCACACCCGATCAGCGCAAGACCCGGAACTCGGAAGCCCTGGCCCTGATCGACAAGCTGCTGGCTGCGCCGGGCCGCTCCGACGCCCTGAAGGAAGAGCTGGAAGGCTACAAGGAGGACATCGCCGAGGGCGAGTTCACTGCCGCCGACCTGCGCTACGTCCGCGCCCTGGCGGCCCGCCTGGGCAAGCAGGCCGGCTGAGCATGGGCCGCATTCCACCGGAATTGCTCTGGAGCCTGACTGTCGGGGTCTGAGCTGCCATGAGCCAGAGGCGCCTGCTCATCGTCGCCCATGTGCCCTCGCCCAACACCCTTCGGCTGAAGCAGGCGGTGGCGGCGGCGGCGGAGACCTGCGAGACCGAGAGCCTGGAGGTCCGGGCGCTGACGCCCTTCGAGGCCGGCCCCGACGACGTGCTGGCGGCCCAGGCGGTCATCCTCGGCACCACCGAGAACCTGGGTTACATGAGCGGCGCCCTCAAAGACTTCTTCGACCGCAGCTACTATCCCTGCCTGGATAAGACGCAAGGGTTGCCCTACTGCCTCTACATCCGCGCCGGCCACGACGGCACCGGCACCCGCCGCGCGGTGGAGAGCATTACCACCGGCCTGCGCTGGCGCGCGGTGCAGGAGCCGCTGGTATTGCGCGGGGAGTGGCAGGAGCGCTTCGTCGAGGACTGCCGCGAGCTGGGCGCGGCCATGGCCTATGGCCTCGATGCGGGGATTTTCTGATGAGGGAGGGGGCGACGTGACGCGCGATCAGTTCGACCGCTTCTGCAAGGGGCTTCCGGCCACCACCCACGTGGTGCAGTGGGGCAATTCCTCGGTGTGGAAGGTGGGCGGCAAGATCTTCGCCATCTGCTCCCACCTCGGTCCGGGCGAGCAGCAGAAGATCAGCTTCAAGTGCAGCGAGCTCTCCTACACCCTGCTCTGTGAGCAGCCGGGCATCGCCCCCGCCCCTTACCTCGCCCGCGCCAAATGGGTGCAACTCCAGACCAAGGACGCCATGAGCGACACCGACATCAAGGCCTACGTCGAGCAAGCCCACAAAATCATCGCCGCCAAGCTGACCAGGAAGCAAAGGGCGGAACTGGGACTCTAAACAGGCGAGCCGCCGCGGGCTTTCAGGTTGGCGAGGAACTCCCTTCGCGTCTTCGGACCGAAGGTGAGGAAGTGCGGGTCCGGGGTTTCGCGGTAGGCCGTTCGGCGCTGCTCCACCCGGTCGTTGCGGGCGCGCTGCATCACCTCCTCGACGTCGATGCTGTAGGGGCGGGCGGCGTTCAGGCCGAAGACCTGGGCGCGCAGGCGGTCGGTGATCTTCGGATAGCCATGGCGCTCCTGCAGTTCCTCTGAAATCTGGAAGCTGCGCAGGGCCTGGATCTGGTCCTGGGGCGAGCCGTACCAGATGCAGTCGGAGCCGTAGAGCACGTTCTTCTCGCCGATGTGCTTCACCAGCTTGCCGACGATGTGGGCGGCGCTGTCGGGGTCGCGCATGGCAAAGCGCCAGGTGCTGCCGAGCTCGGCATAGACGTTGGCGTTGCGGCCGATGCCGTTGTCCTCCACCGAGCGGATCAGCGCGTCGACGCCTTCGCCGCGGTCGGGATCGTAGGGGCCTTCCGTCTGCCCGCTGATGAAGCCGGAGTGGTAGACCAGAAAGTTCACGTCGGGGTACATCTTGGCGACCACGCCGATGTCGCTGCAGATGGAGTGTTCGTAGGATTGCCGCCCGAAGGGCAGGCCCTTGTGGACGCAGATGTTCTTCACGCCCAGCGCCCGCGCCTTCTCGATCATCTGAAGCCCGATGTCGTCGTGCAGGAAGAAGCCGGGGGTGCCGCCCGGTCCCCACTGGGTGTAGCACTTCCAGGCCACCACGCCCCAGGTCTCGGCAAGCTCGTCCATGCCCTCCAGGTCGCCCGGCTGATTGGGGTTGGCCCGGCCGTGGATCAGAAGGCGCTTGGTGCCCTCCATCTCGTCGATGATGCGCCGGGTCTCGTCGGCCTCCTGGATGGACAGCAGCTCCTTCTCGCGCCGCGAGGGGATGAAGGAAAGCACCATCATGTCGGTGTCGGAGTCGAGGAAGATGTCCTTGATGAACTGCTTGGAATTCCCAAGACCGGTGCGCCCGATGCCGTTGGCACCGACGAAGTGGCCCTGGACGTCGAAGACGAACTCTCGCCCGCCCAGGCGCTCCGCCGCGATCTCCGGATCGAGGGCCACCGTTTGCTCCAGTTCGAAGTAGCCGCCGGTCCGCCCCGCCGCGGCGTTGGCGGCGTTGAAGGCGAGCAGCGTGCTGGCCGCGCCACAGGTCGAGACCATGAAGTCGCGGCGGCTAAGGCCGCGCCGCTTCGCATGCTCCCCCGCCCAGTCCTGGGCCAGGCGGTTGGCGCGGCGGTTCACCGCATCCAGCGGAACCGGCACGAACTCGCCGTTTGAGGTGGAATCGAGCTTGATCGGCAGGCGTTTGCCTTCGGGATCGGCGTTCGGATGAGAGCTCTTCGGCATCGTCACTCTCCCTGTTTTTCTGCGACGCGGGGGCGCCGGGCTTTCACTAGAGATGGCGCCGAGGGGGAGCGATGTGAAGGGTCGTAGTTTCTATCCGTTCGTGTCCAGCGCTTGCGCCAGCGCGTTGATCTGTTTCTCGGAGAACACGGTGATCCCATGTTCCTGCAACAGAGCGGTCACTACGCCGAAGCCCGCCACAGTTCGCCCGTCGAAGGCGCCGCTGTGGATGAAGCCGGAGCCGCAGGAGGGGCTGCCGTCGGTCAGCAGGGCGTAGCGGCAGCCGCTTTCGACGGCCGCGTACAACGCTGCTTGAGCTCCGGCGCGGAACTCCTTTGTAACATCGCCGCCGCTGTCTTCGAGGATGCGCGCTTCGCCCGCCAGCACCGCCGCGCCGTTGCGGCCGCCTTCGATCTCGGCGGGCGGGCGCGGTGTGGGCAGGCCGGCCATCACTTCCGGGCAGACCGGCACCAGCCGGCCCTCTGCGTTCCAGGTTTCCAGCAGTGCGTCGTCCAGCCGCTTGCTGCCGCCGTCGTAGCGGACGGGCCGGCCGAGGAGGCAGGCACTGACCAGGATTTTCTCCATGCTCCTCCCATAGCCGCATTCCCCGCGGTTTGCATCCGAAACCACTGGAAGGGGCGTGGGCTGGTTCCGTCAAAACATGAAACACTTTAGGATTCCAGGGGGGCTACCTCTCGACCCAAGGAGACCGTATGACCGTCAAGCGCATCGTCGCCAATGTCGCTGCCGCCGACCCGGCCCGCGCCCGCGCCTTCTATGAAGAGCTGCTCGGTCTCAAGGTCGTCATGGACTTCGGCTGGATCGTGACCCTGGCCTCCGACGGCGCGGCCGCCCCGCAACTGAGCTTTGCCAGCGAGGGCGGGTCGGGCACCAGCGTTCCCGATCTCTCCATCGAGGTCGACGACGTGGACCGCGTCTATGAGCGGGCGAAGGCGGCGGACATGGACATCGTTTACGACATCGTCGACGAGCCCTGGGGCGTGCGGCGGTTCTATGTCCGCGATCCCTTCGGCCGGGTTCTCAACATCCTGGCCCATTCCGGCTAGTGCCGGTTCCGTCACGACATGATCAGTTCTAGACCAACCGATGCCCGGCGGCGAAGACCTGCTTCCAGACGGCAATGCGATAGGAGCGCCGCAAGCCGGTTGGCCAGAAGGGGTCGTCCTTCACCAACCGTTCGACGGCCTCCCGGTCTCTCGCCTCGACCAGCCAGAGACCGCCCTCGGCGGCGCTCGCGGCGGAGAGCAGGGGGCCGGCCGCGGTGATGCGATCCTTGGATCGCTCAAGGAACTCCAGGTGGGCCGGCAGATGCTCCCGGCGCAGTTCAGTGCCCCGCTCCTCGTTGTCTTCGAACAGCACCACGTAAAGCATGCGGTCTCTCCCGATAGGCTTGTCTTGACCGCCAAGCCTATAGCTGCATTCTTGCAGGAGCTATCCGAACTTCTGAGATAGAAACTGCAGAATTGCAGAATGTGAACTGGAACGATCTGCGCTATGTCCTGGCCGTCGGCCGTGCCGGGCGGCTGGCCGCCGCAGCCCGGCAGCTCGGCGTCGACGCCACGACCGTGACGCGCCGGCTGACCGCACTGCAGGCGGCCCTTGGGCAAAGGCTCTATCAGAGACAGCTGGACGGCCGCCTCGAACTGACGGAGGCAGGCCGGTCCCTCTGCGCTGTCGCTGAGCGTATGGAGCGCGATCTCGCAGAGATCGGGCCCGGCGATGTCGGCGTGGACGAAGTGACCGGCGTGGTGCGGCTGACGAGCGTTCCTTACATCACCAACCGAGTGCTGATCCCGGAAGTGCCGAAACTCGCCGGACGTCATGCAGGTCTCGGGCTTGAGCTGATCGCGGAGAGCCGCGACCTCAGCCTCACGCGGCGCGAGGCCGACATGGCACTGCGTTTCGCGCGGCCGCGCGGCGGGGGCATGCAGGTCAAGACACGCCTTGTCGGCCGGCTGGACTTCGCTGCCTACACGGCTGCGGAGCAGTCAAACGACGCGGCGCGATCCCAGCCCTGGATTACCTACGACGAGACCATGGCCCACCTCCCCCAGGCGCGCTGGCTGGAGGCGGCGATCCGCAAGGAAGGCTCAAAGGCCGCGCCCTTGCGGGTCAACGACGTGGAGACAGCCCATGAGGCGGTCGCCGGCGGCTGCGGACGGTCCTTGTTGCCGTCCCTGGTCGCGGCCCGGGATCGGCGCCTCAGGAAACTGCCATTCCCGAGGGGCATGAAAGGGCCGCAGCGCGAAGTCTGGCTGCTGGTCCATGCGGAGCTCGCCGTTCTGCCGCGGATCAAGGCGGTGGCGGCCTGGGTCGAGGCTGTCTTCGCGCGCTCCTAGGGCTGGAACTGTTCCTTGATGATGCGCTCTTCCAGGTCGTGCTCGGGGTCGAAGAGCAGGTGCAGATCGACGCTCTTGTCCTCGCGTACCCGCACCCGCTTTACATCGCGCACCTCGGTGAAGTCCGCCGTTGCCGAGACCGGCCGCTTGGCGGCTTCATGCACTTCGAAGATCACCTCGGCAGAGGCGGGGAGGAGGGCGCCGCGCCAGCGCCGCGGGCGAAAGGCGCTGATCGGCGTCAGGGCCAGAAGCTGCCCGCCGATGGGCACGATGGGGCCATGGGCGGAGAGGTTGTAGGCGGTGCTGCCGGCGGGGGTGGCCACCAGAACGCCGTCGCAGATCAGCTCCTCCATGCGCTGGACGCCGTCGATCGAGATACCGACCTTGGCCGCCTGGCGCCCCTCGCGCAGCAGCGAGACCTCGTTGATGGCGATGGCATCGCAGGTCTCGCCGTTGGAGCGCTCCACCTCCATGCGCAGGGGATGCAGGGTCGCCTGCTCCGCGGCCGCCAGCCGCTCGGGCAGGTCGTCCTCGTGATACTGGTTCATCAGGAAGCCGACGGTGCCGCAGTTCATCCCATAGATGGGCAGGCCCCGGTCGAGGAAGCGGTGCAGCGTTTCCAGCATCAGGCCGTCGCCCCCCAGGGCAACGACGACCTCGGCCGTCTCCGGGTCGCCGGTGCCGTAGCGCTTCTGCAGGCGCTGCAAGGCCTCCGCCGCTTCAGGCGTATCGCTGGCGACGAGCGCAAATTTCGGATCCGTCACGGCCGGGCTGTCCTCTCGGGGGAAAATGGTCGGGGAATGGGTATCTGCGCTGATGAGTCCTGATGGGTCTGGTGTCCGGGCGCCTGGCCGGTAGAGCAGGAGTATAGCGCCGCCTGCGGGGCGCGCCAGCCCGCGCAGGTGCGGCCGGTTCGGAGTGAACCCTCGTCCCCGTGCGATGCCGGCCTTGCCAAAGCCGCGGGTCTCCCGCAGGCTGCGGATCAATCAAGAACGACGCTGCGAACTGGGAGACAGTCTATGCACATCTGGCGACGGCTCGGACGGCAATGGCGGGCGGCGGCGAGGAGCCTGCCGGCCCTGGCCGTGATTCTGGGAAGCCTCGCGGCGGGACCGGCGCAGGCGGCCGACCGTCATGCCGGCTACTACTATCCCGAGCCGACCTCCCGCGAAGTCTATGAGGCACGCGCCTACACCCTGCCGGAAGCCTCCCGCAAGGCCCGCATCGCCTTCGTCACCGGCATCACCAGCGAGCAGAACAAGGCGCCCTATCCGCCGACGGCGGCCATCTTCGCCAAGGGAACCGAGGCCGAGAAGCTGATCATCGTCGCCCTGAGCGACGAGCGCATCGACACGGTCTACCGCGCCCGGGCGATCTTCGCCCAGATGACGGCGGTGGCCCGGCTGCTGCCGATCTTCACCGAGCTCGGCGTGGAGGACTACTTCACCTTCTTCGATCTGGTGAAGATGATGGGCTTCAAGCAGATCACCATCTCCAACGGCCGCGAGTTCGCGCACCAGGTCTCCATTCAGTAGGGAGGCGGGGCCAGTAGGGAAGGTGGGCGAATAGCGAAGCGGCGGGAGCCGATCAGCCGCCGGTGACGCTCATGTGGCGGGAGACGGCGGGCTGCTTGCGGCGGCGGTCGATGACGAAATCGTGGCCCTTGGGCTTGCGGGCGATGGCCTCGGTGACAGCCGCGTCGAGCAGCGCGTCGTCGTCGCTGGCGCGCAGGGGCGCGCGCAGGTCGGCGGCATCTTCCTGGCCCAGGCACATGTAAAGCGTGCCGGTGCAGGTGAGCCGCACCCGGTTGCAGCTTTCGCAGAAGTTATGGGTCATCGGCGTGATGAAGCCGAGGCGCCCGCCGGTCTCCTTGACCCGCACATAGCGGGCCGGACCGCCGGTCTTGTAGTCGATCTCGTCCAGCGTCCACTTCTCGGCCAGTTCGCCGCGTAGCATGGACAGCGGCCAGTACTGATCGACCCGGGTCTCGCCGCCAATGTCGCCCATGGGCATCACTTCGATGAAGGTGAGGTCATAGCCTTCGTCGCCGCACCACGCGATCAGCCGGTGCACCTCGTCGTCGTTGACGCCGCGCAGGGCCACGGTGTTGATCTTGATCTGCAGACCGGCGCGCCTGGCGGCCTCCAGTCCCTCCATCACCTGGTCGAGTTTGCCCCAGCGGGTGATGGCGGTGAACTTGTCGGGGTTCAGGGTGTCGAGGGAGACGTTCACGCGCCTCACGCCGATGTCCGCCAGCTCATGGGCGAAGCGGCCCAACTGGCTGCCGTTGGTGGTGAGGGTCAGCTCCTCCAGGGCGCCGCTCTCCAGATGGCGCGCGAGGGAGCGGAAGAGGGTCATGATGTCGCGGCGCACCAGCGGTTCGCCGCCGGTCATGCGCAGCTTCTTCACGCCGCGGCGCACGAAGGCACTGCACACCCGGTCCAGCTCTTCCAGGCTGAGGATCTCCGCCTTCGGCAGGAAGGTCATGTTTTCCGCCATGCAGTAGACACAGCGGAAATCACAACGATCCGTCACCGATACGCGCAGATAGGTGATCGCCCGCCCGAAGGGATCGATCATCTCGGCCATCAACGCTCTCCCAACCCTCTCGTTCCAACGCAGACCGGCCCAACCTGAGCCCGGTCGGGCCGGAGTTCATTGCTCCTTAACAAAATAATAGCAAGGGGCCGCCACGTCGCCCCCAACTTTTGTACGGGCAAACACCATTCGGCGAGGTGCCGTTCAGCGCTGTAAATCAGCGGCTTGCGGGTCTTCTCCGGGCCCGTTAGCGTCGGGCGAATGGCCGAATCTTCCGAACAGGTCTCTTTTCTAGACCGTCCCGCAGCGCGCGTCGTCGCGCTGGGCGTGGCGCTGCTGATGGCCGCCGCCTTGGCCTGGATGCACCGCGACGACCTCTTCCCGCCGCCCGAAAGCGCGGCGCCGGCGGCGAACGATCCGGTGGCGCGCTGCCTGGCCGAGCGGGCCGCCGACATCGACCGCATGGCCGAGGAGGGAACCATCACCCAGGCGCAGGCGAGCCTGTTCAAGAGCCGGGCCGAGGCTCTCTGTGAGGCGCAGCAGGGCGGTGGCGGTCCGCCGCCCTTGCCGGCGCAGTAGGGCTTTCAGCGATCTGAGGGAATACGCCGCACCGCGGTGAAGCCGCCGCCGGTCTCCGCGCGCACCCGCCCCTCCAGCGCCGCCAGCGTTTCGACGGCCACGCTCATGGTGAAGGCGTTGGCGTGCACGACCCGCTCGGCGTCCAGCATGATGGCCACGTGCCCCGGCGAATAGACGAGGTCGCCGCGCTCAAGCGCGATCTCCCCGGGCAGACCGTTGAGCGCTTCGCCCACGGTGCTTGCCTGCTGGTAGGAGTCGCGACGTAGGGCAATGCCCGCACAGGAGAGAGAAAGTTGAACCAGGGTTGAGCAGTCCAGCCCGACGCTGCTGCGCCCGCCCCAGTAGTAGGGCGTGCCGAGGAACCGCAAAGCCGTCGCCACGAAGTCAGGCTCCATATCTTCAAGCGGCGCGATGTGCTTGCCATAGACGAAGCCGCCGCCGGCCAGGACCGCATAGTCGCCTTCCATGCCGGTCACGGAGAGCGGCGAGGCGATGCTGAGGCAGTCCAGCGGCGGCGCCTTCAGGTTCGGTTCGGGGAAGAGATAGCTGCGCAGGGCGGTGACCCGATGGGTCGGCTCGGGTGGCGCCGCGCCCAGGGTGGCGCTTTCCAGGTAGCCGACATAGCCGTCGGTTTCGTTCTGCACCCAGGCCCAGCCGTCGGCTTCGTCGTAGACCGTGACCGCCTCGCCAAAGAGGAGCTGGGTGTCGAGGCCGGCGCGCGCGTCCGGCGCCCGCCGCAGATCGACGATACCGCGCGCGATACCGGCCGGGCGGCCTTCGGTGAAGCGCGAAGCCGGCACCCGGCCTTCGAGGGCTACTGCCGCCAGGTCGGCGCGATAGGCGTTGAGGCGCGGGTCGAGCTCGGTCATGGGCAGAGCCTAGCGCGCCGCCCGTGAAAAGGCGATTAACCCGTCAGCCGTCCTGCGAGCCGCCGTTCTTGGCGGCGGCGCGTTCGGCCAGGAGCTTCTGGCGCGCCTCCTCGATCTCGCGCTCACGCAGGTAGTCGTCGGTGGTGCGCGGGGTCGGGCGCGGGCCGGCGCCGAAGGGGTCGTCGGGGCTTTCGAACTGCACCACGACGCGGCAGTCCTCGCACATCATGATGCGCTCGATCTGGTCGCTGCCCTGGAACATGTGGTGCTTGCCCGCGAGCTGTTCGGCGATGCGCTCGATGGACTGGCGCACGCCGAAGGGCTTGCCGCAGCGGATACAGTGGAAGGGCTCGGCCTCGTTCAGCATCACCGCACTCATGGCCTCGGCGGTGAAGTTGAGCCGCGGCTCCAGGCTGATCACCGATTCCGGGCAGGTGGTGCGGCAGAGCCCGCACTGCACGCAGGCATCCTCCTTGAACCCCAGCCAGGGTTTGGTCTCGTCGTCCAGCAGGGCGCCGGTGGGGCAGGCGCCGACGCAGGCCAGGCAGAGGGTGCAGCCTTCGGTGTCGACTTTCACGGCACCGAAGGGCGCGCCCGGCGGCAGGGGCAGCAGGTCGACCGGCTGCGGCGCCTTCTCGTGCAGGTGGCGCAGCGCCAGAAAGGCGCGGCTGCGCTTGCCACCGAGGGGCAGGAAGTTGCCCCCCGCCATGCTTTGCTCCGGCGGCGCCAGGGTATAGAGCTGCGCTTCCACCGCTTCCGGATCGTCCGCCTCGATCACCTGCAGGCGTCCGCCGCCGTAGCCGAGGCCGCTGAGCACGGTCTCGGCGAGGCCGATCTGCCCGGCGAGGCCGCCCAGCTCGTCGCGCTTCTTCGGGTCGGCCAGGACGACCACCTGCTCGGCGCCGTAAGCGAAGGCGGCGGCGAGGAAATCGATCCCCACCTGGGTCACCTCGTTCAGCGGGAACGGCAGGACGCGGGCCGGCAGGCCGCGGCCCAGGCGCGCGGAAAGCGCGATCACCTCCGCCCCATGGGTATCGTCGTGGAGCAGCAGCAGCGGTGCCGCTCCTCCGGCCTTGCGGTAGGCGCCCAGGAGGCTGCGCAGCCGCTCGAAGAGGCTGTCGCCGGCGGGGAGCTGATAGGTGGCGGCGCCGGTGGGGCAGACCGAAGCGCAGGACCCGCAGCCGGCGCAGACCAGCGGATCGATCTCCACCGTGTCGCCGGCGGAGGTGATGGCCGAGGTTGGGCAGACGTCCAGGCAGCGGGTGCAGCCGGTCTTGCGGCTGCGGCC
>NZ_JANQOI010000099.1 GCF_028289705.1 Pelagibius sp. | reverse complement strand
GGTTCTGCGCCGCGTCGGCGGGCGGGAGTTGGCGGCCATCGCCAGGGCCATCCTCGCCGCCCGCATGGCCCGCACCCCGGTGCTGCTCGACGGCTATGCCTGCACCGCGGCGGCGGCGGTGATCCACGCCTTGCAGCCCGCCGCCATCGACCACTGCTGGGTCTCCCACGTCTCTGCGGAGCCGGGCCATGCCCGTCTGCTCGAACGCCTCGGCAAAGAGGCCCTGATCGACCTCAAGCTGCGTCTCGGGGAAGCCTCCGGCGCGATGACTGCGGTGCTGCTCCTGAAGGCGGCGGTCGCCTGCCACAACGGCATGGCGACCTTCGCCGAGGCCGGGGTGTCGGGGCCCGACGGGGCGGATTGATCCAGGGCGTGCCGCCGGCGCCCCTGTCTTCCGGCCGATAATTCCCGGAAACCCGCCGTTTCCAGGGGTCTTGCCTTTCCCGAATGCGGCGCCAGACTCTGCGCCATGGCCGAGACCCTGCCGTCGATCCCAGAGGGTGTACCGGAGCGTGCCCCGGGGCATTCTCCGGAGAGCGCGTCGGTGACCGCCCCGGCGCGCGGCGGCCGGCTGCGGCTGCGCACCCTCGTGGTGATCCGCTGGATCGCCCTGCTGGGGCAGGCCATCACCCTTTCCGTCGTCTACTTCGGCTTCGGCTACCAGATCCTCTTTGTGCCGGCCATGACCGTGATCGCCCTGGCCGGGGTGCTGAACGTCGTCCTCTCGGTGGTCCGCCCCAGCGCCACCTGGGCCAGCGACCGCGAGGCGACCCTGAATCTCTGCTTCGACGTGGTGCAACTGGCGATCCTGCTGGGCCTGACCGGCGGCCTCCAGAACCCCTTCGCCATGCTCATCCTGGCGCCGGTGGTGATTTCCGGATGGGCGCTGTCGCGCCGCAGCACGCTGATCATCTCCGCCCTGTCGCTGCTGCTGGTCTCCATTCTCGCCTTCTGGCACCTGCCGCTGCCCTGGCCGGAAAGCGGCATCCTGCTTTCGCCGGTCTACATCGCGGGCGTGTGGACGGCGCTGGTGATTGCGGTGGTCTTCATCGCTTCCTATGTCTCCTCCGTCGCGCAGGAGAACAGACGGATGTCCCAAGCGCTCGAGGCGACCAGCCTGGCACTGGCCCGCGAACAGCAACTTTCGGCCCTGGGCGGCCTGGCGGCGGCGGCGGCCCACGAATTGGGCACGCCGCTGGCCACCATCGCCGTGGTGGCGCGCGAGCTCCAGCGGGAGTTCCCGGACGACTCGCGCCTGCGCGAGGACATCGAACTGTTGCATACGGAATCGCTGCGCTGCCGCTCGATCCTCGCCGGCCTGGCCGAACGGCCGGCCTGGGACGACGGATCGCCCTATCACCGCCTGCCCATGGTCGCTTTGGTGGAGGCCGCGGCGGCGGCCCATCGGCGCGATGGCGTGACCCTGGAGATTAACGCCGGCCCGGCCATCGACAGCGACGCCGACCAGCCCATCGTCACCCGCAACGCCGAGGTGCTGCACGGCCTGGGAACGCTGATCCAGAACGCCGTGCAGTTCGCCCGCCAGAAGGTGGTCGTCGACCTGACCTGGGATGAAGAATCGGTCATGCTGCGCATCGCCGACGATGGGCCCGGCTTCGACGTGACCGTGCTCAGCCGGCTGGGCGAGCCCTACTACTCCACGGGGCCGCGCGACCGCCGCCGCGGCGAAAGCCAGCACATGGGCCTGGGCATCTTTATCGCCCGCACCCTCTTGGCGCACCTCGGCGCCGGCATAGAGTTTTCCAATGAGATTACCGGCGGCGCCGTGGTCGAAATCCGCTGGCCGCGCCATCGCCTGGAGGTGAGGCCCGAGGCCGCGCCGCCGCCCGGGGACCGGAGTGACGAAAGGTAAGAGAGATGCTGAGTGAAGCCAAAGCTGTCGAAGCGCCGCGCGACTTGGTGATCGTCGATGACGATCAACGCTTCTGCGACCGCCTCGCCCGGGCCATGGAGCGCCGGGGCTTTGCCGTTCAGACCGCCTATTCCGTGGCCGAAGGCCTGACCCTGGCGCAACGCGGTGCCCCCGGCTATGCGGTGGTCGATCTGCGCCTGGGCGACGGCTCGGGCCTGGAGGTAGTGCAGGCGCTGCGCGATGCCCGCGACGATGCCAGGATCATCGTCTTGACCGGTTACGGCAACATCGCGACCGCGGTGGCGGCGGTGAAGGTCGGGGCGACGGACTATCTGCCCAAGCCGGCCGATGCCGACCAGGTCGAAGCCGCGCTGCTGGAACAGGAAGAGGTCTTGCCGCCGCCGCCCTGCAATCCCATGAGCGCGGACCGGGTGCGCTGGGAGCATATCCAGCGGGTCTACGAGCAGTGCGATCGCAATGTGTCGGAGACGGCCCGGCGCTTACGCATGCACCGCCGTACCCTGCAGCGCATTCTGGCGAAGTACGCGCCTAGGAACTAGCGGCTGCGCTGGGCACCGCCATGCGGCGGTGGCGCGCAAGTGCCGCGCTGAGACGCTCGACCGCCTCTTCGCGGGAGATCTTCTCGCTCAGCAGGTGGTCCAGGAAGTAGCCCTGGAACAGCACGACGCCCAGTTCGTGGCCGAGCTCTACGGCATCGTCGCTTTCGCAGCGGGTGAAGATGATGCGCTTGGGGTCGATCTTCTCGATGGCGCCGCGCAGGCGGTCGCCGAAGCGGCCTTCGATATGTCCGCGCAGATTGTACGACCACTGCAGCTTGACCAGCTCGGCCCCCAGCATGACCCGGTCGACCAGCGGCAGCGAGAGCTCCGTGACACCGTCGAGGGCGATGCGGTAGCCGCGGTCCAGCAGGAACTCCCGGGCGAAGAGGTAGCGCGCGATGTCGGCGAAGACATCGTGCATCTGCAGTTCCACGATGATGGTGTTGCGGCGCGCCTGGTCGAGGCTCTCATCGAACTCGAGGAAACGCGGCGACAGCAGCGAGGCGATGTTGATGTTCAGGCTGAAGGAATGCTTCAGCGTCGAGTCGTCGTTCTTATCCAGCCAGGCCAGCATGCGGTGATCCAGCTTGGCGGTGAGGTACTGGAACAGCCAGCGGTCGGAAAACACGTCCTGGTCCGGCAGCAGCGTGTCGCTGAGGGCGGAGATCGAGGTGAAGAGCTCGTAGAACAGCGGCCGCGGCTTGCCATCCTCGCCGAATTCGCAGATCGGCTGGCGGCTGGTCATGGCGGAGAGGTCGGCCTGTGCGATGGCCTTCTCGACAGCGGCAAGGCCGGCGAGGTTCAGGGGCTTCTTGTTCGTCCGCTTGCCGCGGCCGAGGCGCACGGCGGCGTCCTGTTCGGCTTTCTGCGCGTTCAGGTCTTCGGCCCGTTGGACCAGCTCGCCGTAGTCGGTGGCCAGGTCGAAACGGCTGCAGAAGGCGGCCTCGGCGTCCACGCCACTGGCGAAGAAGGGGTCTTCCTTCAGCACCCCGCACAGCCGATCGATGACCTTTTCGATATGCGGGGCGCTCTCGCGGTTGTAGATCAGGAAGAGATCGTGATTGAACAGCGGGTAGAGGCTTGCATCGTGGGTCTTGGCCGCCCGGTCGGCAATGGTGCGTGCGACGGCCAGGCATTCGGGAAGCTGTTCGAAGGCGGCCAGGCTGGAGAGGTGAACCTGAGCCACAAGATGATCCTCGCCACCCCGCTCCAGGCGCTTGATGTGGTTGAGCAGAGCCTGTTCCTGCATTATTTGTTGGCGGTTGGCGGAGGGCGGCATGACGGACGGGGTCTCCCAACATATGCGCGAATTCGGTAGGCTCTTAGGTTATCTAGCCTTTGACGGATTGCGATTTGGTTAAGGTATTAGGAACTCCAAATTTTTTACGCGTTACAGTTGATCCGAGGTGAGTAGTTCTAGGAATTCAACCATAGCGACAAAGGCGTCATCGCGTGTCCATCATGGTGCCGAAGGGGGTGCCGTGAGAATGTATTCCAAATGCTGAAGCGGCAGGGGCATCAGGGGATGACCGGCAGAAATCCATGACCGAAAGCGGCGAACTGGCGGGTCTTGTGGAGCGCCTGAGGGGTGTTCCGGTCCTGGTGGTGGGCGACATAATGCTCGACCGCTTCATCTACGGCGCCGTCGAGCGGATCTCGCCGGAAGCGCCGATCCCGGTGATGCGGATCGCGCGGGAGACGGCAATGCTGGGCGGTGCGGGGAACGTGCTGCGCAACCTGGCCGCTCTCGGGGCCTGCCCCCATGTGGTTGCCGCCGTCGGCGACGACGACGCCGGCCGCGAGGTCGAGATCCTGGCCCGGGACTGCCTGGCCGCGGTTGAGGGGCGCCTGGCGCTGCTGCGCCAGCCCGGGCGGCCCAGCACCATCAAGGAGCGCTTCATCGCCGGCGGCCAGCAGTTGCTGCGCGCTGATCGGGAGCTGGTAGGCGGATTGGACGCGGCGCAGGACGCGGCGCAGGAGGCGGCGGCCATCGAGGCGGCGCTGGCAGCGCTGGAGGGGGCCGCAGCGGTTGTCCTTTCCGACTACGGCAAGGGCTTGTTGAGCCCTGCCCTGATTAAGACGGTGGTTGACGCGGCCCGGCAGCGGGGCTGCCCCCTGGTGGTCGACCCCAAGGGCCGCGACTTCGCCCGCTACCGGGGCGCCGGCTGGGTGACGCCCAACCGCCGCGAACTGCAGGACGCCAGCGCTCGTCCGACCGGCACCGAGGCGGAGCTTGTCGCCGCCTGCCGCAAGGTCATCGATGAGGCCGAGGTCGGGGGGATCCTGGCGACACGCAGCGAACAGGGGATGACCCTGGTGGGGCCGCTGGACGGCGACGAGGCGATGGCGGTGCACCACCTCAAGGCCCGCGCGCGCGAGGTCTATGATGTGTCCGGGGCCGGCGATACGGTGGTCGCGGTCTTTGCCGCCGCCCTTGGCGCGGGGCTGCAGCCGGTCCAGGCGGCGGGCCTGGCCAATGCGGCGGCGGCCATCGTGGTGGGCAAGCTGGGGACCGCCGTGGCGCGTGCCGGAGAGATTGCCCGGGCGCTCCATACCTCCGAACTGATGGACGCCGAATCCAAGGTCGTGGATCTCGAGAGCCTGCTGGAGCAGGCTGCGCGCTGGCGCGGCGCCGGACTCAGGGTCGGCTTCACCAACGGCTGTTTCGACCTTCTGCACCCCGGGCATGTTTCGCTGCTGCAGCAGGCGGAAGCGGCCTGCGACCGGTTGGTGGTGGGGCTCAACAGCGACGCTTCGGTGCGCCGCCTGAAGGGGGCGGAGCGGCCCATACAGGGCGAGGCTGCCCGCGCCGCGGTCCTGGCTTCCCTCGCCAGCGTCAGCCGGGTGGTGATCTTCGGCGAGGACACGCCGCTGGCCCTGATCGAGGCGCTGCGGCCGGAGGTCCTGGTCAAGGGGGCCGACTATCGCCTCGACCAGGTGGTCGGCGCGGAGGAGGTCCGCCGCTACGGCGGACGGGTCGTGCTGGCCGATCTCTCGCCCGGTCACTCGACCAGCGCGACGATCGAGCGCCTCGCCGGCGGGGGTTAGGGTCCTCCCGACTTGCGTCGAAGCGGGCCGGTGCCGTCAAAACGACAAGGACCTTAGGGGCCGGGCGTCAGAGCGTCCGGATCGACGAGGCTGGTCAGGCGGCGGGCGGCGAGCTGGGCGAAGCGCAGGGTGACGGCGCGGCGCCGCGCGGCATTGAGCGCCCGCGCCTCGGCCTCGCGGATCACGATGGCACCGTAGGCATCGGCGACCAGCAAACCCTGATCTTCGGGGATCAAGTGCTGGGGGAAGTCCTCCGGCACAGCGAAGTAAAAGCGGTCGCAGTACTCCAGATAGTCCTGCCACTTGTGGTCGGCGCGGAAGTCCTCGACGCTGGATTTGATCTCGATGATCGTCAGGCCGCCCTTGCCATCCAGACACATGAGATCGGCGCGCCGGCCGGAGCGCAGGGTGAACTCCGGCAGGCAGGCCAGTCCGTGATCGGCCTGAAATCGGATCAGCCCGCGGGTCAGAAGGCTCGCAGTATCGCGCCGCACCGTGGTGTCGGCTGGAGCCTGAGGTATGTCCGAGGGTGCTGAGGACATGCCCCAGGATATCGATTTGCCCGGGGGCTATCCAGGAAACGGAAGCTTAGCCCGCACTTCTCCCCCCCTCCACGGTCTGCGTCGTGTTCAGGCGCCCGTCCGCGGCGTCGCGGTCCTCAACCGTAGTCCCCGCTACGCTTTTCGGACCGCTCCTGGCGGCCCGGACGCCTGAAC
>NZ_JANQOI010000080.1 GCF_028289705.1 Pelagibius sp. | reverse complement strand
CGGTGCGCGCCGAATCCTATCTGGTCGATCAGCTCGTGCGCGTGGTCTACGACCATGTCGGCGAGCGCCTCTATCCCCTGGCCAACCCCTCCACCGGGGAGCGCCTCAGCCTGGTCGCCGTCGGCGGCTTCGGGCGCGGCGAGCTGGCGCCGCAGTCGGACATCGATCTCCTGTTCCTGCTGCCCTACAAGCTGACGCCGCGCAGCGAGCAGGTGGTGGAGGAGATGCTCTATTTCCTCTGGGACCTCGGCTTCAAGGTCGGCCACGCCACCCGCTCGGTGACCGAGTGCATCCGTCTCGCCAAGAGCGACATCACCATCTGCACCGCGCTTCTGGAGGCGCGCTGGCTGTGGGGCGACCAGCCGCTCTTCGGCGAGCTGCGCAAGCGTTTCGTGCGCGAGGTGGAGGCCGGCGGCAAGGCCAAGTTCATCGAGGCCAAGCTCACTGAGCGGTCGGAGCGGCACAAGCGTTTCGGCGGATCGCGCTACACCCTGGAGCCCAACATCAAGGAGGGCAAGGGCGGCCTGCGCGACCTCCACACCCTGTTCTGGATCGCCAAGTACCTCTACGACGTCGACGACATCGCCAAGCTGGTCCAGCGCAAGGTCTTCACCGCGGCGGAGGTGCGGCGCTTCGAGAAGGCGCAGAACTTCCTCTGGACCCTGCGCTGCCACATGCACTACCGCGCCGGGCGCGCCGACGAGCGCCTGACCTTCGACATGCAAAAGGAACTCGCCCCCCTCATGGGCTTCACCGCCCATGCCGGCCTGATGGACGTCGAGCGCTTCATGAAGCGCTACTTCCTGGTGGCCAAGGAGGTGGGGGACCTGACGCGGATCTTCTGCGCCGCCATCGAAGCCGAGCACGACCGGCGCTCGCGCTTTCGCCTGCCGACCCTCCGGCGGCGCCGGCGGATCGACGGTTTCGGCCTGGAGGGCGACCGCCTGACCGTCAGCTCCGGCGAGGTCTTTGCCGAAAAGCCGCTGGAGATGCTGCGCATCTTCCGCGTGGCGCAGAAGCACGAACTGGATATCCATCCCCAGGCGCTGCGCTGGATGACCCGGCATCTGAAACGCATCGACAAGGCGCTGCGCGCCGAGCCCCGGGCCAACGAGCTGTTCATGGAGATGCTGACCTCCAAGCACGACCCGGAGACGACCCTGCGGCGCCTCAACGAGGCCGGCGTGTTCGGCCGCTTCCTGCCGGACTTCGGCCGCGTCGTCGCCCAGATGCAATACAACATGTACCACCACTACACCGTGGACGAGCACACCATCTTCGCCATCGGCATTCTGCACGCCATCGAACAGGGTGAGCTCGCCACCGAGGCGCCGATCGCCAGCGACGTGGTGCACAAGGTGCTCTCCCGCCGGGTGCTCTACATGGCGGTGCTGCTGCACGACATCGCCAAGGGCCGCCAGGGCGACCATTCGGAACTGGGCGCCGAGGTGGCCGAGAAGGTCTGCCCGCGCTTCGGCTTCACCGAGGCGGAGACCGAGACCGTGGCCTGGCTGGTGCTCTATCACCTCTCCATGAGCGACACCGCCTTCAAGCGCGACATCGACGACCCCAAGACCATTCAGGACTTCGCCGATCTGGTGCAGTCGCCGGAGCGCCTGCGCCTCCTCCTGGTGCTGACGGTGGCCGACATCCGCGCCGTCGGGCCCGGCGTCTGGTCGGCCTGGAAGGCGGCGCTGCTGCGCGACCTCTACTGGCGCACCGAGGCCCTGCTCTCCGGCGGCCTGGCCGTCGAGGGGCGCGATACCCGGGTTAAGGCGGCCAAGGAGGCTCTGAAAGCCAAGCTGCAGGAGGCCGGCTGGACCGCCAGGGAGATCACCGCCCACCTGCGCCGTGGCTATCCCTCCTACTGGACCGGCCTGGACGGCGAGGCCCATCTGCGCCATGCCAGCCTGGTGCGCGAGGCCGAGCAGAACGCCTCGCCGCTGACCATCGACACCCGGGTCGACCGTTACCGCGAGGCTACCGAGGTCACCGTCTATGCCGCCGACCACCCGGGGCTGTTCAGCCGCATCGCCGGGGCCATGGCGGTGGCCGGGGCCTCCATCACCGCCGCGCGGATCTTCACCCTGCGCAACGGGATGGCCCTGGATTCCTTCTATGTGGAAGACGCCAGCGGTGGGCCCTTCGACCAGCCCGGCAAGCTGGCCCGCCTCTCGGCGGCCATCGAACAGTGCCTGGCGGGCCGCATGCGGCCGCTGCAGGCCCTGGAGGACCAGAAGTCGCCGATCCCCAGCCGCTTTCGCGTGTTCAAGGTCTCGCCGCGGGTGCTCATCGACAACAAGGCCAGCCGCAACCACACCGTGGTGGAGGTCAACGGCCGCGACCGCCCGGGCCTGCTCTACCAGGTGACCCTGGCGCTGACCCGGCTCAACCTGATCATCAAGTCGGCGCGCATCGCCACCTTCGGCGAGCGCGCCGTCGACGTCTTCTATGTGCAGGATGCGCTGGGCGGGAAGATCGAGAACAAGATCAAGCTGCGGCAGATCGAAAAGAAACTCATCGCCGCCCTCGAGGAGGGCGACTGCACGATCGCCAAGAAGACGCCGAAGGCGGCAGGCCCGAAAGGATCGGCCAAGCCGCTGGCCAAGGCGGCGCCCCGCGCGAGCGCCCGGCCGGTCAAGGCGGCGAAAACCGCCAAGTAAATCTCCGGCACTAGGTAGCAAACGCACCTTGGGGCACCTGTCCCGTATGGCGATGTATCGCTGGTTTGCCAGCTATGGCGAGACCCCATGTTGTGACTGCCCTCATCTGCATGCGTGCGGAGATCGCAGGCCAGCTAGAAGCCGCACAGACTCAAGTGCACCAACTCATCATCGACCTGGATCACGTAGACGCCACGCTCAGGCTCTACGTCCCGGACATCGACCTTGAAGAGATCAGGCCCAAGCCCCTACCACCACGCCATGCGGCATTCCAGGGCGAAGTCTCAAGGCTAATCCTGGACGCGCTCAGGGCCTCGCCAGCGGGCATGACAGCCCAAGTCCTAGCCCAGCACTTCATGGCCGAAAGAGGCTTGAACACGGCTGACAAGGCGCTAGTGCGCACCATCGGCAAGCGGATCGGGTCAAGCCTCAGGACTATGCGGGAGAAGGGGCTGATGCGGTCTGAGGCAGGACCGGGGCAGCGCAAGCGGTGGAGCTTAGTACGGTAGCCTAAGCGGCGTTCTTCAGGTCGATTTCTAGGTCGCCTGCAACCGTATACTCTCGGTAGATGAGCTTGAGAGTTTCAGAAACAATAGACCCAGGGCGACTCCGCACGATCTGATCAATCAAGCTAGCAAGAGTATAGACGCCCTCCAGTGGCAGCTCTAATTCCTTGAAAAGCTTGCGAACCCCTTTGATCGTAAAGCCAACATATTCAGGGTCCAGAGGGCCTCGGTGATTACACTCGTGGACCGTGAAAAACTCGTTGATGCGGTGCTCGGTAACGCTGCGATCATGGGTCATCACATAGATACAATCCATGTGCTTGTCATAATACGCCACTGGCCGGAAGGTCGAAATCTCGACTTCCTTTGGCCACGCTACAGCGTTCTGCTGCATCACTGAATCCCCTCCTTGGGTCGGCCCAGGCTAAGCGTGCCTAGACCAAAGCCTTGAATCGTAACGGGTTTCAGAATCAATGGGGGCGCCGGGCAAATCCGGGTCTGCGGCGACCCATGTCCAGCGCTCCCCCCATCCAAATACTGACGGGAACTCTTTTAACATTTCGTTGGGAGACACGTAAACAACGAATACCCGGTTTGGTGGAGCATCCACAAAGGACAAAGTAGGGTTAAATTTGTCTCCAGTAAGGGTGGCGTCACGCTGCGCCGCCCATGTGATGGCTAGTTTGTTAGCCGCTGCATCGTGATCGTCGCCAACAGACATGCCACGCTTCAAACCCTGGAAAACATGCTCGGCCATGATTAAGCCAGGGCACATGACGCCATACATTTGGCCGAGAACATGCCGTAATCCTCTCTCCGCGCGCGCGTGCAGGCTCTCAGGCGTAACCGCGATTCGATGAGTGGCGTGTGGGTCACTGCTATTCCAATCGGGCGCATCCGTGACCCAAATAGAGCCGCCCGGTTGATCAATTAACTTCAACGGACCCTCCCCCAGGGCATGTGAGCATTGCTACCAACACTAGCATGCATTGTGCAACCCTCGTTACTAGTGGCCGCACAGACACTAGCGTTGCCCATACCCTTTCCACTGACGACTGACCGGATGCGCTAGCGAAGCAGCCACGATCATCACGAACTGATCACCGTTGGTCTCCCGCCGATTGTCCTCGTGCAATGCCATCTCATTGGCATAGCTGTTGAGGTATTGGCCGTTGATGTGATGGTGCGTGCCGATCTCAGCCCGGCCCTAAGTTCTTCCTTCGCGCGCCACATTTCTTTAGTTATCTCCCGGCATGTCTCTGCTTCGGTCCATCGCCACGGTCGGCGGCTATACCGGCATCAGCCGGGTTCTCGGCTTTATCCGCGACATTCTGATCGCCAACGTGGTCGGCGCCAGCCCGGTCGCCGACGCCTTTTTCGCCGCCTTCCGCCTCCCCAACCTGTTCCGCCGGCTGTTCGCCGAGGGCGCTTTCAACGCCGCCTTCGTGCCGCTCTTCGCGCGGCGCCTGGAGCAGGAGGGGGAAGCCGCGGCGCGGCGCTTCGCCGAGGAGGCGCTCTCGGTGCTGGTGACAGGGCTGCTCATCCTCTCCGCCGCCGCCATGGCCGGCATGCCCTGGTTCATCTACGTCATCGGCTCCGGCTTTTCCCAGGACCCAGAAAAGCTGGCCCTGGCCATCGATCTCTCGCGCATCACCTTCCCCTACCTCCTCTTTATGGCGGTGGTGGCGCTGCTGAGCGGGGTCCTGAACTCCCTCTACCGCTTCGCGGCGGCGGCGGCGGCGCCGATCCTGCTGAACATCCTGTTCATCCTGGCGCTCACCCTGGTGCTGCCCTTCACCGGCGCGCCGGCCCATCTCATGGCCTGGACCGTCTGCCTTGCCGGGGCGGCGCAGATGGTCTTCCTGGTGGTGGCCGCCTCGCGGGCCGGCATGGCGCTGCGGCTGCCCTGGCCGCGTTTCACCCCCGGTGTGCGGCGCCTGCTGGTACTCCTGGGGCCGGGGGTCCTGTCCGCCGGGGCCCTGCAGATCAACATCTTCGTCGGCTCCTCCATCGCCAGTTGGCAGGAGGGCGCCTTCTCCTATCTCTACTACGCCGACCGGGTCTATCAGTTGCCCCTGGGGCTGATCGGCATCGCCATCGGCATCGTCCTGCTGCCGGATATGGCGCGCAAGCTGCGCGCCGGCGCCGAAGCCGCGGCGGGGGAGAGCCTCAACCGCGGCCTCGAGTTCGCGCTGCTGCTGACCCTGCCCGCCACCGTGGCACTGCTGGTGATCCCCGGGGCCATCGTCGGCGGGCTGTTCGAGCACGGCGCCTTCGGGCGCGCCGATGCCGAGGCCACCGCCGCCGCCCTGGCGGCTTTCGCCGGCGGCCTGCCCGCCTATGTGCTGGTGAAGATCCTGCAGCCGGCCTTTTACGCCCGCGAGGACACGATGACGCCGTTCCGCTTCTCGGTGGTCTCGGTGGTGGCCAACATCGGCCTCAGCCTCGTGCTCTTCCTGTCGCTGAAGCACGTCGGCATCGCCCTGGCGACGGCGCTGGCCGCCTGGCTGAACACCGCGCTGCTGGTGGTCGCCCTGCGCCGCCGGGGTTTCTGGGCCCTGGACCAGCGGTTTCGCCAGCGCCTGCCCCGCATCCTCGCCGCCTGCGCCGGCATGGGGGCGCTGCTCTGGGGCCTGCAGGCCGGCCTCGGGGTCTGGCTGGCGGACAGCTTCGCCGAGCGGGTTCTGGCCCTGGCCCTGCTGGTGGCGGCGGGCCTCGCGGTCTACGGCGCCTTGAGCTTCGCCCTCGGTGCCGTCTCCCGCCGCGAGCTGCTGGCCGCCCTGCGCCGCCGCCCGGTAGCGGAGCCCGACCCTGACGGGCCTTGACCCCCGGCAGCCGGCCAGCGATAACCGCGCCTCACCTCCAGCGCGTCTCTTAGCCAGATCATATCCGATGAAACGCATCTTCTCCGGCGTCCAGCCCTCCGGCAACCTCCACCTCGGCAATTACCTCGGGGCGATCCGCAATTTCGTAACCCTGCAACAGGACAACGACTGCATTTACTGCGTCGTCGATCAGCACGCCATCACCCTGTGGCAGGACCCGGCGGAACTGCGCCAGCGCACGCGGGAGGTGACTGCCGGCTATCTGGCGGCCGGCATCGATCCGAAGACCTCGATCATCTTCAACCAGTCGCAGGTTGCCGCCCACGCGCAGCTCGCCTGGGTGTTCAACTGCGTGGCCCGCATCGGCTGGCTGAACCGCATGACCCAGTTCAAGGACAAGGCCGGCAAGAACCGTGAGAAAGCCTCCTCCGGGCTCTACGTCTATCCCAACCTCATGGCCGCCGACATCCTGGTCTACAAGGGCACCCACGTGCCGGTGGGCGAGAACCAGAAGCAGCATCTGGAGCTGACCCGCGACATCGCCCAGAAGTTCAACAACGATTTCGGGGTCGAGTTCTTTCCCATCGTCGAGCCGCTGATCCAGGGCACCGCCACGCGGGTCATGTCGCTGCGCGACGGCAGCAAGAAGATGAGTTCTTCCGACGCCTCGGACGCCTCGCGCATCAACATGACCGACGATGCCGATGCGGTGGCCAAGAAGGTGCGCCGCGCCACCAGCGATTCCGAGCTGCTGCCCGACCCCTCGGTGGTCGGCGCCGACGGGCAGTTCGCCGAGGACTTCCGCCAGGCGCGGCCGGAGGCCGCCAACCTGCTCACCATCTTCGCGGCTCTCACCAACCGCGATCTCGCCGCCGTTGTCGGCGACTTCGAGGGCAAGGGCTTCGCCGACTTCAAGAAGGAGATGACCGAGGTCGCGGTCGGAACCATGGGGCAGATCGGCGCGGAGATGAAGCGCATGGTCGACGATCCGGCCTTTGTCGACTCGGTGTTGCGCGACGGCGCCGAGCGGGCCCGCGCCCTGGCCGATCCGATCCTTGCGGAAGTCTATGATATCGTTGGGTTCTTGAGACCCTAGAGTGTTTCACGTAGTGACGGCACCAGCCCGCTCCCCCTCCCGGCCACCCACTAGGATAATCGCATTGGGTGGCCGGGAGGGGGAGTGGGCCGGCACCGAATTCGACGCAAGTCGAAAGCGCCCAAAAACTCACATCCGCGCCGCCCGCAGAGCACGCCTGCGCACGTGGCGATTGCGCCGCGAAGGCCGGTGATGGCAGCATTCCGGTTGGGGGAGCGTGCATTCCGGACAAGAACCAAGGGGTAATCGGCATGGCAGAGGCCCAAGAGGCGGCATCGACGGCGACGGAGCCCCGGGTATTCCTCGTCGTGGTCGACGAGACGGAGGAGATGCGCGTGGCCCTGCGTTTCGCGGCGCTGCGGGCCCGCAGCACCGGCGGCAAGGTGGCCATGCTCTATGTCGTCGAGCCCTCGGAATTCCAGCATTGGATGTCAGTGGGCGATCTGATGCGCGAGGAAGCGCGCACCGAGGCCGAGCAGGTGCTGCAGCGCCTGGCGTCGGAGGTCAGCGATCTCTGCGGCTCCCTGCCGGTCCTTTTCGTACGCGAAGGCGACCGGCGGGACGAACTCCTGGCTCTGCTGGATGAGGAGCCCAACATCTCCATCCTGGTGCTGGGGGCATCCACCCGCAAGCGCGGCGGGCCCGGCCCCCTGGTGTCGGCCATGACCGGCAAGTTCCTGGGGCGCCTGCACATTCCGGTCACCGTGGTGCCGGATTCCATGACCGTCGAGGAGATCGACGCGGTCACCTGAAGCCCCGGCCAGGCAATCGTCGGCGCCACAGGCCAAAAACTTGATTAAATTGGTCAGATTTGGCCGATTGCGCTTGAAGCCCGGGCCTAAGTTGCCCAAATTGAGCGCAAAGATGGGAGCAGGCCTCCCGCAACCCTCTGTCCTGGGGTCCTGTTCCGGGCAGGAGGGCCCGCCATTTGGGAGCAGATCCCAATCGCGGCGAAGATCAAGGAGCGATGCCCGATGTTCATTCAGACCGAACAGACCCCCAATCCGGCGACCCTGAAGTTCCTGCCGGGCCGCAGCGTGCTGGACAGCGGCACCGCCAATTTTCCCGATGCGGACTCGGCGGCGCGTTCGCCGCTGGCGGAACGGCTTTTCGGGATCGAGGGCATTGTCGGCGTGTTCTTCGGCACCGACTTCGTCTCCGTCACCAAGGACCATGACCGCGAATGGTATCTGCTGAAGCCAGCCATTCTGGGCGTCATCATGGAGCACTTCACCGCGGGACGGCCGGTGCTCAACCCCGACTCCGCCGCCGGCGACGAGGGCCACAGCGGCGATGCCGAGGACGACGAGGTGGTCGGTCAGATCAAGGAACTGCTGGACACCCGGGTGCGTCCGGCGGTGGCCCAGGACGGCGGCGACATCGTCTTCCGCGGGTTCGACAAGGGGGTCGTCTATCTGCACATGCAGGGTGCCTGCGCCGGCTGCCCCAGCTCCACAGCGACCTTGAAGATGGGCATCGAGAACATGCTGCGTCACTACATCCCGGAAGTCGTCGAGGTCCGCCCCGTCGCCTGAGCCGGCGGTTCGCTCCGCAGCAGCCCGTTGCTGCCGCGCGGCGGATTTGTTTGACGCAAGAAGTCCCACCGAAATCACAGCAAAGCGCCTTCCGGCGCGCGCTTCCCGCTGCGCAATAACGGAATCTTTGGGAAGGCGCGGCTATCGTGCCTGCCGTCGGGGCTACGTTGCACTCTATCGGGAGGCTTTGAGGCAATGGTGGCACGGATGTCGACCCTGGTCCTTGATCTGATCAACGATCGCCGTCCCCAGGTTGTTGCATTTCTTCTTCGTGTGAACGGCAGTCTTGGCGGGCGCCTTGCGTCCCTCACGCTGGTCTTTGCGCTCGCCCTCTTGCTGGCCCTCTGGCAGGGCGCCAAGCCGTTGCCGCCCTCGGCCTGGCAGGAACTTGGCCTGCTGTCCGACAGCCCCGCATTGCGGCTTGTCGCACAGCGCGATGCCGCCGCGTTGCAAGACTTGTTCGATGAGCGGGGTTACACCCTGACCCGGCTCTCCGGGGGAGCCGCTGTGCCGCGCCTGGCAGTGGCCCGTCTGCCGCGCGATATCGACGACCTGATCGACAGCGCCGCCCGCAAGGCGCTGTTCCTGCGCAGCCTGCTGCCGCTGGTCCTGCAGGCCAATGCCGAGATCGCCCGTATTCGCGGCAAGGTTACCGCCGCTCTGGATGCGCGGGCCGCCGGCCGTCTGGGGGCGGTCGATTCCCTCTGGCTCGAACAGGTCGCCGCCTGGTACGGCGCCGATCCTGAGGACGCTGCTGACATCCTCCGCCGCATCGATCAGGTGCCGCCGAGCCTGGCACTGGCGCAGGCCGCGCAGGAGAGTGGCTGGGGCCGCTCGCGCTTCGCCCGCGACGCCAATGCCCTCTTCGGCCAGCGCACCTGGGGCGAGGGCCAGCCGGGCCTCGCGCCCAAGGAGGCCGACCAGGACAACTTCCGGGTCCGTGCCTTTCCCGACCTGATGAGCGGCGTGCGGGCCTATCTGCATAACCTCAACAGCCACCGCGCCTATGCGGACCTGCGCGCGCGCCGTGCCCGTGCCCGGGCCGTCGGCACGGCTGCCAGTTCCCTGGATCTGGCCGGCAGTCTCACCAGCTATTCAGAAGAAGGGGCCGCCTACGTCGCGGCCCTGCGCGAGCTCATCACCAGCAACGACCTGCGGACCCTGGACGGTCTGCGTCTGGAGCGCCTGCGCGGTTCCTAAAGCGATTTCGACTTATGTCGAATCGGTTCCGGCCCGCTCCCCCGTCCGGCCACCCATTAGGATACTGTCGCTGGGTGGCCGGGCGGGGGAGCGGGCCGGTGCCGCAAAGACAGAGAAGTACTTAGCGGAATTCCGGTGCCGGCTGGTCGGCGGCAGGTGCTGCCGGAACCGCCTGATCGGCGACGACGAACTGGGTGCCGAACCAGCGCCAGCGTCCGTCCCCTGCGCGCAGGGTGCAGTTGATCCGCGCGCGCCCCGCGGGCAGCGCCTCGGGCAGCCGGAGTTCGATCCGGTTGTCCAGACGCGTCAGCAGGGGCTCGCCGTTGCGGGCGAAGCAGTTGAGGTTGCGCAGGTCTTCCACCTCGCCGGCCACGGTGAAGCCGAAGTTCGGCGGGTTCTGAGAGGCATAGCGCAGGAAGGGGTCGGTGGGGGTCACCTCGCGCACCGGCAGCGGCAGCGTGTTGGCGACCAGGCGAAAGCGCTCCATGTCGCCGTAGGCCTCGTTGATCGGAAACCGCGCCAGGGAGAAACGGTCGGACATCGGGCCTATGGCACCGGAGTGCTGGCCGAAGGCGGCGGTGAACCCGGCCTCCTCGACGGCCGTCCGCAAGGCGGCGGAGATCTCTCCGTAGGGATAGGCGAAGACATCCGGCTCGGTGCCCAGTTCTTCGCGGAAGCGCTGTGCGGCCTTGGCGATGTTGGCGCGCTGCTGCTCGGCGTCCAGGCCCACCATGTGGCTGTGACGGTGGCCGTGGTTGCCGATGGTGACGCCCCCGCCGGCCCGCATCTCGCGGAGCTGATCCCAGGAGATATAGCCGGGCAGGCCGTGGTCGAGGGGCTCGCTGGAAACGAAGATCGTGAACGGCAGGTTGCGCGCGCGCAGCCGCGGCCAGGCCTCGGTGTAGACCGAGCGGGCGCCGTCGTCGATGGTGATGGCGACAGTCCGGTCCGGCAGGGCCCGGCCCGCCTGCATGGCATCCAGGATCTCGGCCAGAGGCAGGACACTGTAGCCGCCGGAGGTCAGCTCATCGAGGTGCGCCTCGAACTGGGTCAGACGGACGCTGGTGGACGGCAGGCTGTCCTCGCCGAAGCGGTGGTACATCAGAACCACGGCGCCGCGGTGCGCGGCGGCGTCGAGCTGGGCCACAGCCCGTGGCTCGGTTGCTTCCTGCGCCGCGGCGGTGCCGACCCAGGCGAGCCCGAGCAAGCCAAGGCCCGCCCTGATTACCGGCGCAAGCCGTTTGCGATTTTTGCCCAGAGAGCCATCGCCCAAAGAGCCATCGCCCAAAGAGCCATCGCCCAAAGAGCCATCGTTCAGAAAGACAGTGCTGCGGCCAGCGCCCATTGCGGCACCCATGTCGTTTTCCTCCGTCGATTCCCTGCTAGACGATCCCTGTTGTGCGCACCCCGGCGAAGCGGCGCGGCATGCGACATCCTGGTCTTCCGGATACGCCTCTCAAGACCGGCACTCCGGCCGGTACCTGGCAATCGGCTGGGCGTATCGGGCTTGCCGCCACCACCTCCAGGGGCCAAGGTAGGGCCTCTTGGCCCTGATAACGGCTGAGCGTGGCGACTTGAGCTTAAGAAAGGGATAAACCGTGAGTGAAATCTTGAGCGATGCGGGTCTTGACCAGATTTTTCGCCACGCGAGAACCCATTCGGCCTGGCAGGAAAGCGGCATTAGCGACGTATTGTTGGAAGCGGTCTACGACCTTGCCAAGATGGGCCCGACCAGCGCCAACTGCAGCCCTATGCGGATCCTGTTTCTGCGCAGCACGGAGGCGAAGGAGCGCCTGCGTCCGGCCCTTGCCGAGGGCAATGTCGAGAAGACCATGGCGGCCCCGGCGACGGCGATCATCGCC
Source organism: Pelagibius sp. (assembly GCF_028289705.1). Classification (GTDB taxonomy): domain Bacteria; phylum Pseudomonadota; class Alphaproteobacteria; order Kiloniellales; family Kiloniellaceae; genus Pelagibius. The sequence continues at coordinate 15,411 of NZ_JANQOI010000080.1, read as the reverse complement.
TACGACCTGGAGTTCTACGAGAAGCTGCCGGCGCTCTTTCCGCACACCGATGCGCGCGCCTGGTTCGCCGGCAAGGACGCTCTCATCGAGGAGACGGCCCAGCGCAACGGCAGCCTGCAGGGGGCCTATTTCATCATCGCCGCCCGCGCCCTGGGTCTGGACTGCGGGCCCATGTCGGGCTTCGACCGCGCAAAGGTGGATGCGGAGTTCTTCGGCGGAACCGCCTGGCACTCGAACTTCCTGTGCAACCTCGGCCACGGCGATCCGGAGCAGCTCCGTCCCCGCTCGCCGCGCCTGGAGTTCGACGAGGCCTGCCAGCTCCTGTAGCGAAGGGCGCCGGTGCTCCTGGCCGGAGCGGACTTGACCTCCTAGAGACTTTCATGTTTGACGGCACCGGCCCGCTCCCCCACCCGGCCACCCAATTCGATTATCCTAGTGGGTGGCCGGGTGGGGGAGTGGGCCGGCACCGAATTCGACGCAAGTCGAACACCCCCTAGGCAGCGCTCGCCGGCATGAGCGGCCGCGGCACGGCGGCATCGTGCAATAGGGGATAGCTGAGCGGATCGAAGAGCTGATAGTGCCACCACTCGTATTGATACCAGTCCCAGCCGGCCGCAGTCATCAGACCCAGCAGGAGGGCGCGGTTGCGCTGTACCTCGACGGGGAGGTCCAGGCGCCCATGGTGGGCCTGCGGGCGGAAGTCGTCGAAGGGCGTGCCCATGTCCAGTTCCGCGCCGCTGGCCGCGTCGACCAGGGTGAGGTCGACGGCGATGCCGCGGGAATGGTTGGAGCCGACCCGGGGATCGGCGATGAAGTCCGGATCGGGAAAGCTGTTCCACAACACCCATTGGGCTGCGACCGGGCGGTAGGCGTCGAAGATCTTGAACCGCAAGCCGAGGGGCGTGGCCAGGGCGATGGCCCGCGTGAGGGCGGCGGCGGCACGGGGATGAAGCTGAGCCTCGGCACGGCCGTAGATCGGCTTGCCGGTCACGTTGTCGGCGGTGGCATAGGCCAGGGCGATCTCGACATCGAAGTCGGGCGCGGCGATCGGCGTCAGGGTCATGGCGGTGGCGATTCTCGGTCGGGCAGATTGCGGGAAATCGTCTCTAGCCTTCCTGTTAGCACGATGCGGCGGCCGGCGAACAGGGCCGCGGATCGGCCTCTGTGACCCCCTCGACGTCAGCTTTGCCGGATCCGGCAATCCTTGCCATGGACAGCGCCGGCGGCGCCTGTTCCGCCGCTGTCTGGGCCTCCGGCGCCCTGGCCGCGCGGCGCCATCAGCTTATGGCCCGCGGCCAGTCGGAGCAGTTGGTGCCGATGATCGCGGCGGTCATGGCAGACTGGGGCGGGTCCTTCGACACCCTCGATGCCATCGCCGTGACCACCGGCCCCGGCGGCTTCACCGGCGTGCGCATCGGCCTGGCAACCGCCCGCGGCCTGGCGCTGGCCAGGCGCTTGCCGCTGCTGGGGATCTCCTCCTTCGAAGTGGCTGCGGCCGCCGCGGGCGAGGCCGAACGGGCGGGTCGGACGGTGGTGGCCCTGATCGATTCGAAGCGCGACGATGTCTTCGTCCAGACCTTCGATGCGGAACTCGGGCCGAGCACGGCGCCGGCGGAATTGTCGCTCGGCGCACTTGCCACGGCGCTGCCGGCGGGCCCGCTGCTCCTGACCGGCGACGCCGCGGGCGCCGGCTTGGCGGCCCTGCAGGCTGCGGGGCGTCCGGATGCGGTGCCAGCCGATGCCGCCGGGCCGGGCGATGCCGGCGTGCTGGCCGCGCGCGCGGCCTGGCGCCTCCAACAGGGGCTGGGGGACGCGGCCGGGGGGGCGGAGCCGCTTTATCTGCGCCCGCCCGACGTGACCCCGCCGAAGCGCGGAGGTGCGTCTTGAGCGGCGGCGAGATCCGCGCCGCTTCGCCCTGCGATGTGATCCTGCTGGCGAGCATGCAGGCCGCCTGCTTTGCACCAGTACCCGGCGCGGACGAGACGGGCGGCGCCTATGTCGGGGAGCCCTGGAGCGCGCGCGCCTGGGCCGAGGTTCTGGCGATGCCCGGCAGCTTCGCGCTGATCGCGGCGCTCCCCTCCCAGCCGATCGGGTTTCTCCTGGCCCAGGTGCTGGTCGACGAGGCGGAAGTATTGAGCCTGGGAGTCTTGCCGTCGCACCGCCGTGCCGGCCACGGCCGCAGGCTGCTGCAGACGGCGATGGACCTGGCTACCGAGCGGGGGGTCGGGAGGTTTCTTCTTGAGGTCGCAGAAATCAACCATAGCGCGCACACGTTTTATGCGAGCAACGGCTTTGCCCGAATCGGGCGCCGCACCGCCTACTACCGAGACCAGACCGGTGCCGCGATCGACGCCTTGATCCTGGCAAAGCCCTTGGCAGGCGCCTAGCCGCGGGTCCGGATCGGTCGAAGCGCGAAGAACCGTTGGATTCGGCTGCCGTCTTCAAACTGTATCCATTTTTGAACTAAATCGGCAGGCTTTGGAGAAATAAAAAAAGTCAATGACAAGCTGGCTTACATAAACTACTCTTTTCGTATTGAAGAATTGTTGATTCTCTTGCGGAGATTTCTTATATAGGCCACAGCATTGTGGAGGAGTTCAAGAGGTCAATGTCTGAGCAAGCGAAGCAAAGTGAGTTGCTTTCCTTGACGACCAACATCGTCGCAGCACACGTGTCAAATAATTCGGTCGCGGTCACTGATCTGCCGACGATCATCCGCGACGTCTACGAAACGCTGTCCAACGTGGGCACCACCCACGAGCGGGAACCCGAACGGCCGTCGCCGGCGGTGCCGATCAAAAAGTCGGTAACGCCGGACCACATCGTCTGTCTTGAGGACGGCAAGAAGTTGAAGATGCTGAAACGGCACCTCAAGACCGCGTACGACATGTCGCCGGAGGATTACCGCGAGCGCTGGGGATTGCCCGCGGACTATCCCATGGTGGCCCCCAACTACGCCAAGCAGCGCAGCAAGCTGGCCAAGCAGATCGGCCTGGGGACGCGCGCCCGGCGCAAGTGATCGCCCAAACGTCTTTGTTCGCCCGGGCCGAGGCAGGGTTGCGCGTCCGGGCGGTTTTGCCGACAGAAGGGGCGCCGTCGCCGATTAGGCGAGCGGCGCTTCTTCAGTTATACTGACGGCTTCGGCCGTTCGCGGCTGAACGGTATAAAGACAGAAACACACGCGCGGTAACGGCATTGGGGATCTTGGGAAGGCATGCCCGATCGCTTGGAAAAGCTCTGCATTGAAAAGGGTTTGAAGATGACCGAGCAGCGGCGTGTGATCGCACGGGTGCTCTCGGAGTCGACCGATCATCCGGACGTGGAGATGGTCTATCAACGGGCCTCGGCACGCGATTCGCGGATTTCCATCGCGACCGTTTACCGGACGGTGAAACTCTTCGAGGAAGCCAGTATTCTCGAGCGCCACGATTTCGGCGATGGCCGCGCGCGCTACGAGGAGCGGCCGGACGAACACCACGACCACTTGATCGACGTAAAGACCGGCGAGGTCGTCGAGTTCACCAACGAAGAGATTGAGCGTTTGCAGAAAGAGGTGGCCAAGTCCCTGGGTTATCGCCTCGTCGACCACCGCCTGGAGCTTTACGGCGTGCGCGAAGAGGGCAACAACAAGGACGAGCCGAAGTAGCTGCGCCAGCATTGGGCCAGCGTTTCGGCCAGCATTGGGAACGTCAGAAGCAACTGTAACGACGCGCCGGCGATTGTCTTGATCGTCCATTACCTACCGGCGCTGCTGCGACTAAGGGTGTGACATGAGCCTTGCGGAGAACAAGCCTGATCGCCCCGTCGATGTGGTCGGCGGAAACCTGCGAATCCGCCTGGCCGAGGCCGTGGCCGAGGTGCGGGCCGCGCAGGCTTTGCGTTACCGCGTGTTCTACGAGCAGATGGCGGCGAGCCCGACGCCGGAGATGCGGGCGGCGCGGCGCGACTTCGATTCCTTCGACGATTACTGCGACCACCTGCTGGTCTTCGACGAAGAGCGCGGCAGCGGCCCGGAGGCCGTGGTCGGCACCTATCGGGTGATGCGGCGCGAAGGCGCGGCGCGGCGCGGCCAGTTCTACACCAGCGACGAGTATGAGATCTCCAACCTGGAGAGCTATCCCGGCGCGGTGCTGGAACTGGGCCGGTCCTGCGTCGATCCGACGAGCCGTAGCGGCGCGGCCATGCAATTGCTTTGGCGCGGCATCGCCGAGTACGTTTTCTATTACGACATCCACATCATGTTCGGCTGCGCCAGCCTGCCGGGCACCGATCCCGAGCAGCTGAAGCTGCCGCTGTCCTACCTCTACCATCACCACCTGGCACCGCCGGCGCTGCGGGCACGGGCTGTGCCTGAGCGTCATGTCGCCATGGACATCCTGCCGGTTGAGGAGGTCAACATCGCCGAAGCCCGGCAGAGCCTGCCGCCTCTGGTCAAGGGCTACCTGCGCCTCGGCGGTTTCGTCGGCGACGGGGCCGTGGTCGACCACGACTTCGGGACCACGGACGTCTGCGTCGTGGTCAAGACCGACTGGGTGACGGAGAAGTACCTGCGCCACTACAAGCGCGAGGAGGGCGCTGCCGCTTCCGGGCCCGGCGCGGCCGCGGCCGCCCGCCGCCTTCGCAGATCGCCCTGATCCGGAGGGCGATCCGACCCCGATGCCCACTCCTCACTTCGGCTCCCCGCTCACCGCATTGGGGCGCGGCCTCGTCTACTTCGCCTTCACCGCCGCGATGATGCCGCTGCAGGCTCTTGCGGTGACCTTCCGCTGGCCGCTGCGCAAGAGCCTGCCTCACTGGTACCACCGGCGCACCTGCCGGATCTTGGGTATCCGGATCGAATCGCGCGGCAGGAGGTCCCCCCGCCATCCCACCCTCTTCGTCGCCAACCACGTGTCCTACTTCGACGTCGAGGTACTGGGTGCGCTGACGCCGGTGTCCTTCGTCGCCAAGGCGGAGGTCGCCACCTGGCCCTTCTTCTCCTGGCTGGCGAAGCTGCAGGAAACCGTCTTTGTCGAACGGCGCGCCCAGCGCACCGCCGATCATCGCGACGAGATCGCGAGCCGGTTGGAGGCCGGCGACGATCTGGTGCTCTTCGCCGAAGGCACCTCGGGCGACGGCAACGGCATCCTGCCGTTCAAGAGCGCCCTCTTCTCGGTGGCGGAGCGCCGGCCCAAGGGACAGGCGTTAACCGTTCAGCCAGTATCGATCAGCTATACCAGACTCGACGGCGTGCCTCTGGGCCGCTATTTAAGGCCGTTCTTCGCCTGGTATGGCGATATGGATCTGGGTCCTCATCTCTGGCATGCCTTGAGTCTTGGTTATGTGACCGTGGTTGTGGAGTTCCACGAGCCGGTCACGCTTGAGCGTTTCGGGTCGCGCAAGGCGCTCTGCGACCACTGCCATGCGGTGGTGTCCGGTGGCGTGGCGGTGGCCCTCTCGGGTCGGTCCAGGGCGGTTCAGGCCCTGCCGCAGGCCGGTTGAGCGTGGCATTGGCACGTGCCGGACAGGGCGGGACCGGGGCAGGCCCGGGAAGAGGATCTGTGGTAGCATGGAATTTTGCTCTCGGCGGTTGCAAGGGGTCCCTGCGGTGGCCCTTCGCCGGGGAGCGGCGGGAAACATAGGAAAGCGGTGAAGCAGAAAGGCAAAAAACGGCTCTTCATCAAGACCTACGGCTGTCAGATGAACGTCTACGATTCCGCGCGCATGGCCGATGTGCTGGCGCCCCTGGGATACGAGGCAGTCGATAGCCCGCGCGGCGCCGACATGGTGATCCTGAACACCTGCCACATCCGCGAGAAGGCTTCTGAGAAGGTCTTTTCCGAACTCGGCCGGCTGCGCGCCTTCAAGGACGAGCGCCGGGCAGAGGGCGCGGAGATGGTCCTGGCCGTGGCCGGCTGTGTCGCCCAGGCCGAGGGCGAGGAAATCCTCAGGCGGGCGCCCCAGGTCGACCTGGTCTTCGGCCCGCAGACCTACCACCGCCTGCCGGAGATGATCGCGCGCGCGGCCCGAAAGGGTGGCGGCGAGCTGGACATCGACTTTCCGGTGGAATCGAAGTTCGACTACCTGCCGGAGGAGACCATCAATCCCGGCGCTTCTGCCTTTCTTTCCGTCCAGGAGGGCTGCGACAAGTTCTGCAGCTTCTGCGTGGTGCCCTATACCCGGGGCGCGGAGTTCTCCCGGCCGGTGGCGGCAGTGCTGGCCGAGGCGCGGCGCCTGGCGGCGGCGGGGGTCCAGGAAATCACCCTCCTCGGGCAGAACGTGAACGCCTACCACGGTGAGGCGGCGACCGGGGGCATCTGGGGGCTTGGCCGCCTGCTGCGCGCCCTGGCGGAGATCGAGGGGATCACGCGCCTGCGCTACACCACCTCGCATCCCCGCGACATGGACGATGAACTGATCGCCGCCCATGCGGATGAACCCAAGCTCATGCCCTACCTGCATCTTCCCGTGCAGTCGGGCTCCGACCGGATCCTGGCGGCGATGAACCGGCGGCATACGGCGGGCGACTATCTGCGCATCGTCGAACGGCTGCGCAAGGCGCGTCCGGACATCGCCCTCTCCTCGGACTTCATCGTCGGCTTTCCCGGCGAAAGCGATGCCGACTTCGCCGACACCCTGCGGCTGGTGACCGAGGTCGGCTATGCCCAGGCCTATTCCTTCAAATACAGCCCGCGGCCGGGCACGCCGGCGGCGTCCGAAGCACAGCAGCTTCCGGAAGCGGTCAAGGCGGAACGCCTCGCCGGCCTGCAGCAGTTGCTGGGCGAGCAGGCTGTCGCCTTCAACGCCGGTTGTGTCGGCAGGACCCTTCCGGTCCTGCTGGAACGCGCTGGGCGCAAGCCCGGCCAACTGGTGGGGCGCAGTCCTTACATGCAGGCCGTCCACCTTTCGGTGCCCGAGGTGGCGCAGCAACGCCTGATCGGGGCGCTGCTCGATGTGGAGATCGAAGCGGCGCATCCCAACTCTCTGGCAGGCCGCCTGCCGCTCGCCGGCGATCTGCGTCCCTGCAGCGCGGCCTCTGTGGCCCCCGACGCTTCGACAAGAGCAAGGATCTCAGCTTGAGCTCAGACAGTTTCAGCGGCACGGCAGCCGGCCGCAAAAGTGAGCCAACCTTCCTGCAGTTCGACGACAACAGTCTCCTGCCGCTGCTCTACGGCGAGCACGACCAGAACCTTCTGCGCATCGAACAGCAGCTCGGCGTGAGCCTGGCCTCGCGCGGCAACCGCCTGGCCATTTCCGGCCCGGCCGACTCGGTCGAGGCTGCCAATGCCGCTCTGACGGCGCTCTATGAACGTCTGCGCAAGGGCATGGACGTGGGCGACGGCGAGGTCGATGCGGTCATTCGCATGGCGGTGCAGGCGCCGGACCACGAAGGCGGGCACAGCGGCGCGGCGGCGGTGCATTCCGACGATCTGGCCATCGTCACCCGCAAGCGCCGGGTCGCCCCGCGCTCGCCGGGCCAGAAGGCTTACATCCAGGCGCTGCGCGACCACGAGATGGTCTTCGGCATCGGCCCCGCGGGCACCGGCAAGACCTATCTCGCCGCGGCCATGGCTGTCTCCATGCTGCTGGAGGGGGCCGTCGAGCGCATCATCCTGTCGCGTCCCGCGGTGGAGGCCGGCGAACGTCTGGGCTTCCTGCCGGGCGACCTCAGCGAAAAGGTGGACCCCTACCTGCGCCCGCTCTACGACGCGCTCTACGACATGCTGCCGGCCAATCAGGTGGCCAGCCGGCTGTCCAACGGCGAAATCGAGGTGGCGCCGCTCGCCTTCATGCGCGGCCGCACCCTGACCAATGCCTTCATCATCCTGGACGAAGCCCAGAACACCACCCCGGTGCAGATGAAGATGGCCCTGACGCGCCTCGGCGAAAACAGCCGCATGGTGGTTACCGGCGATCTCTCGCAGATCGACCTGCCCAAGGGCGCGCCCTCGGGCCTGCGCGAGGCCAGCAACATCCTGGCCGACCTCGAGGGGGTGGCCTTCGTTCAGTTTACCGCCGCCGATGTGGTGCGCCATTCGCTGGTGACGCGGATCGTGCGCGCCTATGCGGCCTTTGACGCCAACCGCTCTGGAGAAGGAGATCTCTTCGATCCGCAGCGCTGAGCGTCTGCCGAGATCACCCGAACGATGAACGACGAGCCTGGACCCTGCCAGTTGGAGGTCGCCGTTTCGCTGCAAGATGCAGCCTGGGGCGAGGAACTGGAAGACCTGGAAGAGATGGCGCAGCGGTCGATCGAGACGGCGCTGCGATGCCTTCGCGAGGCCGCCCCCGAGTATGCTCTGCAGGGCGCGGTGGAGGTCAGCCTGCTGTTTGCCGATGATGCCGCCGTGGCCGAGCTGAACGCAGCCTATCGTGGCCGCCAGGGGCCGACCAACGTGCTGTCATTTCCGAACATGGAGCAGCCTGGCCCGAACATGGAACAGGCTGGCGCACCGGCGGGCCAGCCGCGTCTGCTCGGCGACGTGGTGCTGGCACGTCAGACGGTGCTGCGCGAGGCCGGGGCGCAGGGCAAGAGCCCCGCAGCCCACACCGCCCATCTTCTGGTCCATGGCCTGCTCCACCTCTTGGGCTACGACCACGAGAGCGCGTCCGAAGCCGCGGAAATGGAAGCCCTGGAGACGGCGATCCTGGCCAAACTCGGCCTGCCCGACCCCTATGCCGAGGCCGCGCCAGACCCGGTCGGCTGTCTGGCGGAGGGGCGCTGAGCCATGGCGGAGACCTCGGGCAACGGGCGCGGTCCGCGCGGCAACGGCCAGAACGGCGGCGGGCTCTGGCAACGTCTGCGCGGCTTCGTCAAGTCGCGCCAGGGCGAAGCGCAACTGCGCGAAACCATCGAAGAGATCATCGATGAGATCAAGGAGGTCGAGGGCGAGGAGGAGCTGACGGCGCCGATCAGCAGCGACGAGCGCGTCATGCTGTCCAACATCCTGCGCCTGCGCCATCTCACCGCCTACGACGCCATGGTGCCGCGCGCCGATATCGTCGCCGTCGATCTGGACACGCCCATCGAGGCATTGATCGATGTCATGAGCGAGGCCGGCCATTCGCGGCTGCCGGTCTACCGCGAGACCCTCGACGAAGTGATCGGCATCGTCCACATCAAGGACGTGCTGACCTATATGAAGGGCGAGCGCACCTTCGATCTGGTCGACCTGGTGCGGCGCATCCTGGTCGTGGCCCCATCGATGCGGGTGCTCGACCTTCTGCTGGAGATGCGCCTCTCGCGGGTTCACATGGCGCTGGTCGTCGACGAGTTCGGCGGCATCGACGGTTTGATCACCATCGAGGATCTGGTGGAGGAGATCGTCGGCGAGATCGAGGACGAGCACGACGTCGCCGAGGGGCCGAAGCTCATCGACCGGCCCGACGGCGGCCTGGTTGCCGACGCGCGCGCCACCATCGAGGAGTTCGAGGAGAAGGTCGGCCCGGTGCTGTCCGATGAGGAGCGCGAAGAAGACATCGATACGCTCGGCGGCCTCGTCTTCGCCCTGGCCGGCCGGGTGCCCGGCCGCGGCGAGCTGGTCGAGCACGAGCACAGCGGGATGAGCTTCGAAGTCCTCGAGGCCGACCCGCGCCGGGTCAAGCGCGTTCGGGTTCACAACCTCGCCGACCGCAGGCGCCGTCACGACGATGACGGCTGAGAGCGGGCAGCGCGCGCAAACAGGTAAGACTGAGGGCTGGGCCCAAAAGCTGACGGCGCTCACCGGCTGGCGCCGGATGGTCCTGGCCGCGCTCTGCGGCGCGGCGGCCGCCCTCGCCATGCCGCCCTACCATGTCCTGCCGCTGTTGATCCCGGCTTTCGTCGTCGCCTTCTGGTTGCTGCAGGGGGCCGGCAGCGGGCGTGCGGCGGCCCTGGTCGGCTGGGCCTTCGGCGCCGGCCACTTTGCCCTCGGGCTCTACTGGGTGGGCCATGCCTTTCTGGTGGACGCCGAGCGCTTTGGTTTCGCCATGCCTTTCGCCGTCGTCGGCCTGGCGGGGGGGCTGGCGCTGTTTCCGGCCCTGTCGTTCTGGATCACCGCCCAGGCCGTGGCGCGGGCCCGGCTGGGCGGTGCTGCCGCGGTGGTCGCCTTCGCCGCCGCCTGGCTGCTGGGCGAGGGGCTGCGCAGCTGGGTTCTGACCGGCTTTCCCTGGAACCTCATGGGCTCGGTCTGGACGCTCTCGGCCGAAGCCCTGCAGCTTGCGTCCCTGGGCGGCGTCTGGCTGCTCAGTTTGATCACCGTGATCGCCGCCACGGCGCCGGCAATCCTCGGCACGCCGGCGGCCCGCAACGGCCGCGGCTATGCCTTCGTGCTTCTGGCTCTGCTGCTGCCGGCGGTGTCCTGGGGTTACGGCGCCGCGCGCCTCGCCGGCGCTCCGGCAGCTGGGAGCGACGTGGTGGAGGGGGTGCGCCTGCGCCTCGTCCAGCCGAGTATTCCCCAAGCGTTGAAGTGGCGCAGCGATCTGCGCGCCGAGCATGTGCGCAGCCAGATGCGCATGTCCCTGGCGCCGGGCCACGAAACCCGCACCCACATCATCTGGGCGGAGACCGCCGTTCCCTATCTCCTCTCCGCCCTGCCCGTGCTGCAGCAGGAACTGGCGCAGATCGTGCCGCCCGGCGGATATCTTATCGCCGGGGCGCCGCGCGTTCGGCCGGAGGATCCGCAGGGGCCGATCTGGAATTCCCTCTACGCGCTCGATTCCGCCGGCCGGGTCGCGGCCACCTTCGATAAGGTGCACCTCGTGCCTTTCGGCGAATACACCCCGCTGCGCGACTGGCTGGGCCTCGCCAAGCTGACCGCCGGCAGCCGCGACTTCTCGGCTGGCCCTGGGCTGCAGACCATCGCGCTGCCCGGCCTGCCGGCCTTCAGTCCGCTGATCTGCTACGAGGTGATCTTTCCCGGCAAGGTGAAGGCCGAATCGGCCAAGGCGCCCCGCTGGCTACTCAATGTGACCAATGACGCCTGGTTCGGCGACTCGAGCGGGCCCTACCAACATTTTGCATCGGCACGTATGCGCACAGTTGAAGAAGGCATTCCATTGGTTCGTGTTGCCAATAACGGACTTTCGGCAGTTGTGGACTCCTATGGTCGAGTGCTCCACCAAATTAATCTCAATGATCGAGGCATTATTGATGCAGAACTACCCGAGGCTGCCGAAGGTCGAACGCTCTATTCCAATGCGGGTAATTTGCTATATCTTGTGGAATTAATTCTGTGTACTTGTGCAATATTTGTGTTGCGGCGTTTTGTTTGACCGACTTAGACTTAGGGCCCTTGACGAATCAACCACCTGTTGGCATACATGAGTATGCCTATAGTCCTACGTTTCTACTGATTTCTGATAAAGGTTGGTGCGAATGGCGCGACAGAGCGCGGCGGTGGGCGATCGCCGAACGAGCGGGCCTAACCCAGTCGATGTTCATGTCGGAGGTCGCGTTCGTTTGCGGCGAACGCTCCTTGGCATGAGCCAAGAAAAACTCGGTGAGGCTATTGGACTCACCTTCCAGCAGGTGCAGAAGTACGAACGCGGTGCCAATCGCGTCGGGGCAAGTCGTCTGTTCGACTTATCGCGAGTACTTGATGTTCCGGTCAGCTTTTTCTTCGACGAGATGCCGAAGGAAGTGGCTGCCAGCTCTCCGGCGCAGCGCCCCGGGGTGGGCAAGCCGGCACCGGAACAGGAACTCGATCCTCTGGTGAAGCGCGAGACCCTGGAACTGGTGCGCGCTTACTACAAGATCGAAGACGCCAGCGTGCGCAAGCGCCTCTTCGAAATGACCAAGGCCCTGGCCGCTGCAAGCAGCGGAGCCAAGGGCGAGGACTAGAGCGTCTTCCACTTAAGTGGAACGGTGCCAGCCTGCACCCCCTTCGTGCCCCTGTGACATAGCTGGAGGCACAGGCCTTTGGTGGGGGCGTGCCGTCCAGGTCTTTTGCCCTTGCATGTTCGCTTGCAATTGACTGGCCGCACCGTTATTCCCAGCGGGCTATTCATCAGCCCGAACGAACGGGAGCATGGCGGTGCGTAACGGCAGCTATCTCTTCACCAGCGAGTCAGTCTCCGAAGGTCATCCCGACAAGGTCTGCGACCGTGTCTCCGATGCCATCGTCGATACCTTTCTGACTCACGATCCTCACTCGCGCGTCGCGGTGGAAACCCTGTCGACGACCAATCGCATCGTCCTCGCCGGAGAGGTGCGCGGGCCCGCCGCGGTCACCGGAGAGTTGATCGAAGAGGTGGCCCGCCACGCGGTGAAGGAGATCGGCTACGAGCAGGAAGGCTTCCACTGGAAGAAGATGGCCGTGGACAACTTCATCCACGAGCAGTCCGCCGATATCGCCCAGGGCGTCGACGCGGCAGGGAACAAGGACGAGGGCGCCGGCGACCAGGGGATCATGTTCGGCTTCGCCTGCCGCGAGACCGAGGGCTTCATGCCCGCCCCGATCTACTTCTCCCACAACATCCTGCGGTCTCTTGCCGAAGCGCGCCATTCCGGTGCGGAGCCCGGACTGCTGCCGGACGCCAAGAGCCAGGTGACCCTGGAGTACATCGACGGCCAGCCGACCCGCGCGACCTCGATTGTGGTCTCCACCCAGCACGGCGAAAACCTCGACCAGGACCAGGTGCGCGAGATCGTGCGCCCGCATGTGGTCAACGTGCTGCCCGAGGGATGGATGTGCCCGGAGGAGGAGTTCTATGTGAACCCTACCGGCCGCTTTGTGATCGGCGGGCCGGACGGCGATGCCGGGCTCACCGGCCGCAAGATCATTGTCGACACCTACGGCGGCGCCGCGCCCCACGGCGGCGGCGCCTTCTCCGGCAAGGACCCCACCAAGGTCGACCGCTCCGCCGCCTATGCGGCGCGCTATCTGGCGAAGAACGTGGTCGCCGCCGATCTGGCCGAGCGCTGCACCATCCAGCTCTCCTACGCCATCGGCGTGTCCAAGCCGCTGTCGGTCTATGTCAACGGCCTGGGTACGGCCAAAGTCGACGAGGGCAAGCTGGCCAAGACCCTACAGGAGCTGATGGACCTCTCGCCCCGCGGCATCCGCGAGCACCTGTCGCTGTCGCGGCCGATCTATGCGCGCACCGCCGCTTACGGTCACTTTGGCCGCTCCCCCGATGCCGACGGCGGCTTCTCCTGGGAGCGGACCGACCTCGTCGATCCCCTGCGCGTCGCTTTCGGCGCATAGGCGCCGCCGCTTTTCGTCTTCGCCAGCAGTCAGCGGGCCGAGCGTGTCGTCGGGCCGGCGCAACATCTACGGCCGGCGCCACGGCCGTCCCCTGCGGGCGACCCGCCGCGCGCTTCTGGAAGAGCGCCTGCCGGCGCTGCAGATCGCTCTTCCCGAGGACGACGGCAGGCTGCAGGTGTCTGCGCTGTTCGACCCGCCGCCGCCGCGGCTGTTCCTGGAGATCGGGTTCGGTGGCGGCGAACACCTCGCCTGGCATGCCGCCGGGCAGCCGGACCTCGGGCTCCTCGGCGCCGAATACTTCATGACCGGCGTCGCAAGCCTGCTTCAGCAGTGGCCCGAGGAACCGGACAGCGCGCGCCTGCGGATCTACATCGGCGATGCGCGGGATCTCATGGACCGCCTTACCGATGCCCTGTTCGATAAGATTTTCATCCTGTTTCCCGATCCCTGGCCCAAGCGCCGCCACCACAAGCGGCGGCTGATCCAGCCCGCCACCGTCGATTCCCTGGTGCGCCTGCTGAAAGACCGGGGGGAACTGCGCTTCGCCACCGACGATCCGGGCTATCTGGCCTGGGCCCTGGCCTGTCTGACCACCCACCCCCAGTTGCGCTGGCAGGTGGCGGGGCCGATGGATTGGCGCCGGCGCCCGGCGGACTGGCCGCCGACCCGCTATGAGGAAAAGGCTCTCGCCGCCGGGCGGCGGCCGGCCTATCTGCGGTTTCGCCGCCTTGCGCGTTCGTCTGAGGCGCCGCGAACCGACCCTGCCGAGGGCCGCTGAAGCGCGGTGATTCGGGCCTCCGGAGGCGGAAAAATGCCTTGCAGGCCAAGGGTTGCGGGCGTAATGTCCCGGCTAGTCAAAGTGGCGATACCGGAGTAACAGGGATCGTCGGGCTACCAAAGCGGTGGGCCTCTGGCCCGCTTTTTTTGTTTGAGCACCACCTCTAGGGGAGCATTGGCAGTGTCTGGGGCCTTGCAACAGGCCGGTTTGCCGCTGGCGAAAACCAGTGAAGGCAAGGCCGCGGAGGTCGAAGCCTTGATCGCGCCGGCGCTTCAGGCCATGGGCTACGACATTGTCCGGGTCCTGCTGTCCGGCGGCGAGCGCCTGCGCCTGCAGATCATGGCGGAGCGGCAGTCCGACGGCGGCATGAACGTCGACGACTGTGCCGAGGTCAGCCGCGCCGTGGCGGCCATCCTGGACGTCGAGGACCCGATCGATGCGGCCTACACCCTGGAAGTCAGCTCGCCCGGCATCGACCGGCCGCTGACCCGCCTGGCGGACTTCGACCGCTTCGCCGGCTTCGACGGCAGGGTCGAGATGGTCCATCCCATCGAGGGGCGCCGGCGTTTTTCCGGCCGCCTCTGCGGAACCCGCGGGGAGGCCGTGGTGCTGGCCTGCGAAGAGGGCGAGGTGGCTTTGCCCTTCGCCGATATGCAGAAGGCGAAGCTGCTGCTGACCGACGATTTGATTGCGGGGCGCCCCGGACCGGAAGGCCAGGCCCCCCGGACGGCGGAGGCCGATGGCCCCGCGGACAGACTGAACTGACGCTTCGGAGGGCGGCGTGGCCGGACCCCTCCGATCGAAGACGAGCATTCTTGGGACTGAGAAGACAGCGATGGACACCAGCGCTCTAGCACGAACCGAACTCCTTCAGGTGGCCGATGCCGTGGCCCGCGAGAAGTCCATCGAACGGGACGAAGTCCTGGAGGCGATGGAACAGGCCATCTCCAAGGCCGGCCGCGCCAAGTACGGCCACGAACACGACATCCGCGCGGAGATCGACCGCAAGTCCGGCGAGGTGCGGCTGCGCCGCTACCGCGAGGTCACCGACGAGGTTGAGAACGAGTTCACGCAGATCCTGACCAAGGATGCCCAGGCGCGCCAGGACGGCGTCGGCCCCGGCGACTTTATCATCGAGGAACTGCCGCCCATCGACCTCGGCCGTATCGCCGCCCAGACCGCCAAGCAGGTGATCGTCCAGAAGGTCCGCGAGGCCGAGCGCAAGCGCCAGTTCGAGGAGTACAAGGACCGCGTCGGCGAGGTCGTCAACGGCATCGTCAAGCGCAACGAGTTCGGCAACGTGACCGTCGACCTGGGCCGCGCCGAGGCGCTGATGCGCCGCGACGAAAGCCTGCCGCGGGAATCCTTCCGCACCGGCGACCGGGTGCGGGCCTATATCTATGACGTCCGCCGGGAATCGCGCGGGCCGCAGATCTTCCTCTCCCGCGCCCATCCCGCCTTCATGGC
>NZ_JANQOI010000079.1 GCF_028289705.1 Pelagibius sp. | reverse complement strand
ATCCGTGCCAGCAGGTCCGCCAGGGTCGCGCTGGCGAGCCAGGCGGCGAGCGCCAGCCCCGTCAGCCCCAGGGGCTCCCGCCAGCCGAACAGCGCCAGCACGACCGCCGCCACAACCGCCACGGCGAAGGCAGCGCGCAGGCGCTGCAGAAGCCCGCGCAGGTCCGCCCGCTTCCAGCTCAGGAAGGGTCCCGCGGCGGCGACGGCGGCGGTCACCGCGAAGATCGGCAGGAAGGTCTGGTTGAAGTAAGGCGCGCCGACGGTGATCTTCTCGCCGGTCATCAGTTCCAGGAACAGCGGATAGAGGGTGCCGATGAAGACCACACCGGTCGCCGCCGCCAGCAGCGCGTTGTTCAGCAGCAGGGCCCCTTCCCGCGAGACCGGCGCGAAGTAGCCGCCGTCCCGCATCATCGGCGCCCGCCAGGCGAAAAGCGCCAGGGCACCGCCGACCTGCAGGAACAACAGCGCCAGGATGAAGACGCCGCGCTCCGGGTCGGTGGCGAAGGAATGCACCGAGGAGAGAATGCCCGAACGCACCAGGAAGGTGCCGATGAGGCTGAGCGCGAAAGTCAGGATGGCCAGCAGGATGGTCCACTTCTGCAGCGCTTCGCGCTTCTCGACGACGATGGCCGAGTGCAGCAGCGCGGTGGCCAGCAGCCAGGGCATGAAGCTGGCGTTCTCCACCGGGTCCCAGAACCAGAAGCCGCCCCAGCCCAGTTCGTAGTAGGCCCACCAGCTCCCCAGAGCGATGCCCAGGGTCAGCGCCGCCCAGGCAACGAGAATCCAAGGCCTGACCCAACGCGCCCAGGCCGGGTCGACACGGCCGCGGATCAGCGCGGCGACGGCAAAGGAGAAGGCCGTCGAAAAACCGACGTAGCCGAGATAGAGCATAGGCGGGTGGAAGGCGACGCCCGGGTCCTGGAGCAGCGGGTTCATCCCCTGCCCGTCCAGCGGCGGCACCGCAAGCCGCGCGAAGGGGTTCGAAGTCAGCAGGATGTAGGCGAAGAAGCCGACGGCAATGCCGCCCTGCACCGCCAGCACCGTGGCCCGCATGGCCGTCGGTACCGAGCGGCCGAAGAGCGAGATCAAGGCGCCGAAGAGGGTCAGCATGAGGACCCAGAGCAGCATCGAGCCTTCGTGGTTGGCCCAGACGCCGGTCACCTTATAGAGCAACGGCTTGCCGGAGTGGGAGTTCATCGCCACGTTGGCGACGGAGAAGTCCGAGACCACGTAGGCATAGGTCAGCGCCGCCATGGCGCAGGCGGTCGCCAGGAACTGCACCTGCGCCCCGGCATCGGCGAAGCGCAATGCGTTCAGCGAATCCCGCTGCAGGCCGATGAGCGGCACCGCGCACTGCAGCGCCGCGACGATCAGCGCCAGGCAGAGCGCGAAGTGGCCGAATTCGACGATCATCCCAGGGGCTATTCCGGAGGCCAGATCGGTCATGACAGCGCCACCTCCCTCTCCTCGAACTCGAGACCGGCAGGGCGATGGGGTGCCGGGATCGGCGCGCGGCTCTGCAAGGCGGCGATGTCCTGGACCACATACTCCGTCGGCGAGCGGAAGTCGGCCAGCCGGGCCTTTTTCACGCGGCTGAAGATCCGGCTGACGGTCTCGGCATTGAGGCCGAGATAGTCGGCGATGTCCTCACGGGCCATAGGCAGGCGCACGCGGCAGCCCTCCGGCGTCCGCTCGCCGATCCGCCAGGCCATGTCGGCGAGGAACAGGCAGACCCGCTCCATTCCGTCGAGACGCCCGAGGGTCACCAGATGGGCATAGATGGAGCGCGCCTGGCCTTGCGCGGCCCGGAACAGTTCGGAGGCCAGAGTTGCATTGCCGGCGATGGTGCGCGCGTGGGAGGAGAGATCGAGTTCGCAAAGCTGGCTGGGCGCCAGGGCCTCGATCCAGAAGTCGAGACGTTCGGTCTCGTCCGGCGGACAGAAGAGATTGCCGGGCGTAGAGAGACCGACGATCTGGCGCCGGCCGTCGGCAAGGGAGGTACAGAGCGCGACGATGCCGCCCAACACCGTCCAGAGCTTCAGCCCGGTGCCTGTGTCCAGACGCTCGCCACGCTCCATGCTGCGCAGCCGCGGCAGCGGCGGTCCCCCGTCCAGAAGCCCGCAGATCCCGTTGGCGCAACTGCGAAACGGTCCGCCCGCTCCGCCGGCGAGCTTCCCCGAGGCCATTTCCGCTGCTCCGGAACCGGCCCCGTCGTAGCTGTCACCCCAAAGGCAACACTCCATCGCAGTCCCCCCAACGCCCGCCGGCCCGGACTCTTGTCCTGCAGGCCGACCCCCGAAGTTCTTGCAGTGCAGCATAGGAATACCGGCGGCCCCGGCATTGAGGTGGATCAACAACCCAGCCGCACCTCATGTGCAGCCGCATTCCACCGACGAAATCCGCAATCGGCTCAAATCCATAATCACTCTGGGGGATTTCTGACAAAGGTCAGAGCGGCGGCATTCGAATCCCACTAGCGTTGGCACACGACGATGCCGAGGAGAGTCCGGTGTCGTCATTTGCCCGCATCCGGGAGGTTGGGATGAGAACGGCCTTATTCGCTCTAGTCACGCTCTGCTTCGGAACCGCTGCTTTCGCGACCGGCGCTGCCGCGCAGGACACGGTCGACGCGCAGACCGCCGCCGAAAAAGGCTGCCTCGCCTGCCACGACGGCATCGAGAAGTTCACCGACGGACCGATGATCGAGCAGATCGAGGCCATGGGCGCCGACTTCAACGATCCCGCGGGCTGTGTCGTCTGCCACGGCGGTACGCCCGGCGCGACCACGGCGGAAGCCGCCCACCAGGGCAGCCCCACAGACCTCGTCGAGGCCGGCGGCCCACACCTCTTCTATCCAGACCCCGGCGCCATCACCGTGGCGGACAAGGCCTGCGGCCAGTGCCACGACGGCTACGCCGAGCGGCTCACCAAGTCCCTCATGAACACCGAGGCCGGCAAGCTGCAGGGCAATCTCTGGTCCTGGGGCCTGCAGGAGGACCACAAGGTGGTCTGGGGCAACTACGACCTCGTGGACGAAGACGGGCCGGAGCCCATCGTCGGCACCGAGGCTTACATCGAATACATGACCGCCTACGTAGCGGCCCATCCCGATCAGATGCCGTCTGAGATGAAGCAGGTCCCGCCGGTGGACGTGAACGTGATCCCCGACCACCCGAACATGGCCGGCATCACCTATTCGCGTCAGCAGTGCCAGCGCTGCCACGTCGGCGTCAACGGGCGCGAGAAGCGCGGCGACTATCGCGGCGCCGGCTGCTCCTCCTGCCACGTGCCCTATTCCAACGAAGGCCTCTACGAAGGCGGCGACCCGACCATCGCCAAGGACCAGCCCGGCAAGCTGCTGGTCCACCGCATGCAGGGCTCACGCAAGTCCAAGGTGCAGGTCGGCGATCTCACCTACTCCGGCATTCCGGCGGAGACCTGCAACTCCTGCCACAACCGCGGCAAGCGCATCGGCGTGAGCTATCAGGGCATCATGGAGTTCCCCTACGGCTCGCCCTACACGGCGACCGGCGGCAAGCAGCCCAAGCTGCACACCAAGAACTATCTCTTCATCAAGGACGACCTGCATCACCAGGTGCAGTCGCGCCCGGGCAATCCCGAAGGCGGCATGCTCTGCCAGGACTGCCACACCACCATCGACATGCATGGCGACGGCAACCTGCCCGGCACCACCCTGGCGCAGGTGGAA
>NZ_JANQOI010000043.1 GCF_028289705.1 Pelagibius sp. | reverse complement strand
TGGTCGGACAGAGCCCCGCCACCGCGCCGGTCGCCGCCATGTCGGCGGTTTCCCGCGGGCTCATGTGGGTGGCGTGGATCAGGCACCAGCGCCGGTCCGGCGGGCAGTGCCCCAGCAGCCACTCCACGGGACGCTTGTGGGACCACTGAAGACAGTCCTCCACCTCCTTGATCTGCTCGGCGATATGGAGGTGGACCGGCGCCTCGGCGTCCAGGGACGTCAGTCCCGCCACGGCTTCTGTGAGGGTCTCCAGGGTGACGGCGCGCAGGGAATGGGGGGCGAGGCCGATGCGCACCTGGGGATCGCCCTGATGGGAATTCTGAAGCGCCTCGATGATTCCCAACAATTCACCGGGCGTGTTCAGGAAGCGCCGCTGGCCCTCGCCCGCCGGTTCGGCGCCGAAACCGCCGTAGCCGTAGAGCACCGGAAGCTGGGTGATGCCGATGCCGGTCTGCTGTGCGGCGGCGATGGTGCGCCGCGACATCTCCGCCCGGTCGTCGTAGGGCCCGCCGTCCGGCCGGTGGTGCAGGTAGTGGAACTCGCCCACCGCCGTGTAGCCGGCCTTCAGCATCTCGACATAGAGCTGGGCGGCAATGGCCTGGACCTGCGCCGGCGTCAGCCGGCCGACGAAGCGGTACATGATTTCCCGCCAGGTCCAGAAGGAATCGTCCCGCCCACCCGCTTGATCGGCATGCTCGCCGTGGCCGGCAATGGCGCGCTGGAAGGCGTGGCTGTGCAGGTTCGGCATGCCCGGCACCACCGGTCCGGCGAGCCGCTCGGCGCCATCTGCCTGGGCGCCTCGCGCGATCTGACGAAGGCTGCCGGCCTCATCAACCTCCAGGAGCACATTTTCCGCCCAACCGTCGGTGAGAAGGGCCTGCGGCGCAAAAAGCGTATGGCTTGTCATCGCGACCTGCTATGAGAAGAGAGGCTTTGACGTACGAGATGGGGTTGCACGGCAAAGCCCTGCAGGTTGTCTATACAACTTATGCCGTGATTTGGGAAAGCGGCTTTCATGTGGGATGACATCTGGACCGGCGCCCGCCTGGCCACCATGGCGGCTGGAGAAGCGGCGAGCGAGAGAGCGCGCCACGGCGCCGCCGCGAAGGCCGGCGGCGGTGCCACGCCCTATGGCGCCATCGAGGCCGGCGCGCTGGCGGTGGCCGAAGGGCAGATCGCCTGGGTCGGGCCCGAGAGTGCCCTGCCCGACGCGCCGGAGAGCCTGGCCAGGCGCGTCCACGACTGCGCGGGGCGCTGGATCACGCCGGGACTGATCGACTGCCACACCCATCTGGTCTACGGCGGCGACCGGGCGCGGGAGTTCGAGCTGCGCCTGGAAGGGGCCTCCTACGAGGAGATCGCCCGCGCCGGCGGCGGCATCCGCTCCACCGTCGCGCAGACCCGCGAAGCCGACGACGAGGCCCTCTACGCCGCCGCCCTGCCGCGTCTCAGCGCCCTCATGGCCGAAGCGGTGACCACCGTCGAGATCAAGTCCGGCTACGGCCTGGCGCTGGAGCCGGAACTGAAGATGCTGCGGGTCGCCCGCCGTCTCGGCGAACACGACGGCGTCTCCGTGCGCACCACCTTCCTGGGCGCCCATGCCCTGCCGCCGGAGTTCGAGAACCGGCCGGAGGATTACATCGACGCCGTGGTCGCCATGATGCCGGAGGTCGCGGCCTCCGGCCTCGCCGACGCGGTAGACGGCTTCTGCGAGCGCATCGCCTTTT